>NZ_JBFAWF010000004.1:80925-437770 GCF_040680195.1 Streptomyces sp. NPDC052109
CGGCTCCGGCGCGGGGACGGGAGACCGGCCGTCTGTCGGGCACAGAGGCGGCGACCGGCTCCGGCGCGGGGGCGGAAGACCGGCCGTCTGTCGGGCGCGGGGCCTGCGGCGCAGAGGCGGGTCTGTAAGGCCGCCGGCGCGAGCGAAAGGCTGCGGCGCCGGAGCGGGTGCGGAAGGCCTCGGCTGTCTGCGGGAGCGGAAGGCTGCGGCGCAGAGGCGGGTGCGTGAGGCCGTCCGCGGGGTGCCGGGGCTGCGACGGCGGAGTGGTGCGGGAGGCTGTCTGCCAGGAGCGGCGGGCCACAGCGTGCACGCGGGCGCGGGGCGACGGCAACCGGAAGCGGCGGGCCACAACGTGCGCGGGCGCGTGACAACGGCTGCCGGAAGCGGACGGGCACAGCGTGCACGCGGGCGCGGGGCGACGGCAACCGGAAGCCTCGGACCACAGCGTGCGCGGGCGCGTGGCGACGGCTGCCGGAAGCGGCGGGCCACAGCGTGCACGCGGGCGCGTGGTGGCGGCTGCGGGCCGTCGGGGTGGTCGTGCTGTTCCCCGCGCCGCTGCCGGGCGCTTCAGCTCGCGCCGGCGAAGTGTCCCGTCACCAGGCCACGCACGATGTCCACGTCCCCCGCGATCAACGCGTCCAGCAGGGCCATGTGTTCCGCGGCGTCCGCGACCAGGTACGCCCGCCCCTGCCGGACCGGCGGCCACTGCGAACGCCGGTGCAGGTCCGACGCGATGGCGACCAGCTGCTCGTTGCCCGACAGCGCCAGCAGCGCGCCGTGGAAGGACCGGTCGTACTCCGCGTACGTCGCCGGGCAGCCGGAGGCGGCCGCGCGTGCCGTCTCCTCGGCGAGCGGACGCAGTTCGGCCCACCGCTCACCCGGCACCGTGCGGGCGAGCCGCAGCATCACCGGCACCTCGATCAGCGCGCGCACCTCCGCCAGCTCGGCCAGCTCCCGCGCCCCCCGCTCGACCACCCGGAAGCCGCGGTTGGGCACGACCTCGACGGCGCCCTCCAGGGCGAGCTGCTGCATGGCCTCCCGCACGGGCGTGGCCGAGACACCGAACCGTTCGCCGAGCACCGGCGCCGAGTAGACCCCGCCCGGCTTCAGCTCGCCCGTCGCCAGCGCCGTCCGCAGCGCGTCCAGGATCTGCCCGCGCACCGAGGAGCGCTGCACCGCCGACGGCTGCGGAATCGGCCGCTCACTGTGCGTGTGCTCGCCCCGGGCGGCGGGCACGGCGGTGTCGCGCTCGCGGAAGCCGTCGGGGGCGTCCGCCACGCGCGCCTGCGCGGGCACCCGGACGCCGCCTTCCGCCCGGCGCTCCGGTGTCCCCGCCCCGGAGGAGCCCTGCGCGCTCTGCTTCACCGGTCCTCCTGGCGGCTTGTCGGCACTTGGGTCATTAACGACGGGTTGTCACTTGTCCGTCAAGCACGATAGGCGCCCGGGGCGGCAGTTCAAATTCACCGGCGACTAGCTAAGGTTAGCCTTACCTGCACACGTCAGCCCGTGACCAAGGATCGGTGCCCCCCATGCCCGCTGCGGCCTCGCCGCTCTCCGCCGCGCACGAGCGCCTCACCAGGGCCCGTGCGGGCCTGTCCGTGACGGAGCCGGGCCCGGCGGAGCCGCTGCCCCGGGGGGGACGGATGGGTCACCGGCGCCGGGCTCGCGGCGGGTGGCGCCGAGCTGGACGCCTTCCTGGCCTGGGACGAGGACCAGGTGCTGCGGGACTACGGACGCCGGGCCCGCCCGGACGTCGTCGCGAGCTGCGGCCTGCACCGCTATGCCTGGCCGGCCTGTCTGCTGATCACCGCGCCGTGGTTCCTGCTGCGCCGGGTGCCCCGGCTCCCCGTGACGCACGTCTCGTACGACCGCGCCGCCGGCCGCATGGCCGTACGCCGCCCCGCCTCCTTCGCGTGCCTGCCGGGCGATCCCGCCGCGGCACTGCCCGGCGCCGTCGTCGTCCCGGACGCGGAGGCGCTGCGGGCCGAGGTGCGCGCGGCCGTCGCCGAGCACCTGGAGCCGGTGCCGGCCGGCTTCGGGCCGCGGATGCGGCGGCGCGGACGGGCCCTGTGGGGCATGGCGACCGACGAGGTCGTGGAGGGGCTGTGGTACGTCGCCCATCGGCTCGGCGAGAGCGAGGAGCGGCGGGCCGTGCGGGAGCTGGAGCTGCTGCTGCCGGGCGCGACCCGCCCGTACGTCGGCTCGGCCGCGTTCCGGGTGCTGACCGGACCGGACGGCGAGGTGATGCCCACCCGGGACCGGGCGAGCTGCTGCATGTTCTACACCGTCCGCCCCGAGGACACCTGTGCCACCTGCCCGCGCACCTGCGACCGCGACCGGATCGCCAAACTCACCGCGACGGCGGCGGCTTGAGGGCGCCTCAGGTCGGGAGCACCGCCCGCGGTCCACTAAGATCGTCGTCGGCACGACCGCTCGCACGCACGCAGGCTCCCGGACAGGAAGTTCACCACTTCCTCACGCGTCGCAGGAACTTTCCGAGGAACCACTCGTACAGGTAGTCTTATTCGAACTCAACTCCCGCCCCTCAAGCGGCAGTTCGAGCAGAACGCCGTCCTGGGCATTTCCTTGCACTTCGTTGGCGGCCTCTTGCCCCGAAACCCCCTGAGGGCCGTCGGGAGTGGGCCACTATGGCGGGCGTTACGCCCTATCCCAATGCAAGGGACCCCTGATGAGACTGACCGACATATCGCTGAACTGGCTGCTTCCGGGCGCCGTACTTCTCCTGGGCATGCTGGCGGCGGTAGCGGTGCTCGCGCGCGGCAAGCGCTCCTCCGGGGAGAACGCGAGCGCCGACGACTCTTGGGAGCGCAGCGAGGAGCGCCGCAGACGCAAGGAGGCCATCTACGGCACGGCCTCCTACGTGCTCCTGTTCTGCTGTGCGGCGGTCGCGGCCGCCCTGTCCTTCCACGGCCTCGTGGGCTTCGGCGAGCAGAACCTGGGGCTGACCGACGGCTGGCAGTACCTGGTGCCGTTCGGCCTGGACGGCGCGGCGATGTTCTGCTCCGTCCTCGCGGTGCGCGAGGCCAGCCACGGTGACGCGGCCCTCGGCTCCCGGATCCTCGTGTGGCTCTTCGCCGCGGCGGCTGCCTGGTTCAACTGGGTGCACGCCCCCCGGGGCGCCGGACATGCGGGCGCCCCGCAGTTCTTCTCCGGTATGTCACTGTCCGCGGCCGTCCTGTTCGACCGGGCCCTGAAGCAGACCCGCCGCGCCGCGCTGCGCGAGCAGGGCCTGGTGCCGCGCCCGCTGCCGCAGATCCGTATCGTGCGCTGGCTGCGCGCGCCCCGCGAGACCTACAAGGCCTGGTCGCTGATGCTCCTGGAAGGCGTGCGCAGCCTGGACGAGGCGGTCGAGGAGGTCCGCGAGGACAAGCGGCACAAGGAGGAGACGCGGCAGCGCCGGCGCGAGCAGCATCGCCTGGAGCGGGCCCAGCTGAAGGCCATCAGCCGGGGCCACCGCGGCTTCGTCGGCCGCGGCGGACGGCAGGTCGAGGTGCAGGCGGTGGAGCGTGGCCCCGCCCCGGCGACCGCGGAGCCTGCCATATCCACCGCGGAACAGCTGCCCGTACGCGCCCGTCCCTCCCTGCAGCCGGTCCGCAGCGGGGCCGCTGAGCAGGTGACCGTCGACCTCACGGCGGAGGACGACACCATGGCCCTGCCGCGGCTGGACTCCCTGGAGCGCAAGCTGAAGGACCTGGAGCAGCAGTTCGGCTAGGACCGCCGCTGCCGACGGGCCGGGGGCGTGACCGCGTGGGTCACGCCCCCGCCCGTTTCCCACCGGCCGCGCGCCTGCCGCGTCCGCGGCGGCCCGCGGTGACGGCCCCGAGACGGCGACACCTCCCCACGGGACGCGGGGACCTCGGCCCGCACCTTGCGCGCCCGCTGTCCGGGCGTTCGCGGAGCCTCACACGGCCTCGGCGCCGAGTTCGAACCACACCGCCTTGCCCACCCCGTGCGGCCGTACGCCCCAGGCGTCCGCGAGGGACTGCACCAGGACCAGGCCCCGCCCATGGGTGTCGTCCGTGTCCGGGCCTGTCAGCTCCGGTCTGCGGGCCACGAAGTCCCTGACCTCCACACGCAGTCCGCCGGGCTCCACGACGGCCGTGAGGACCGCGTCGTCGTCGGTGTGGACGAGCGCGTTGGTGACCAGTTCGCTGGTGAGCAGTTCGGCGATCTCCGAGCGGCCCGGTCTGCCCCAGTGCCGCAGCAGCTCGCGCAACTCCCGGCGGGCCTCGGGCACCGCCCTGAGGTCCGCCCGCCGCAGCCTGCGCCGGAACCGGCGTGCGTGTTCCGCGATGGTGCCGGCCCCTTCCCCCGTCGTCGCCGAGGAGCCCCCGACGACCGCGGGACCGCCACCTCGTGCCTGACTCTCCATGACCCCCGCCCGCACGCCGCCGGACCCTGCCCCTCCTGGTCGAACACGTTCACGGAGGATGGTTGCCCAGCGCGCACACAGGCAGTCATCACGCATGTCCGATGACCGGCGGTTCGGCCACGGCCGTACGGCGCGCGGGCCACCCGCCGGGCCGCTCGCCGTCGGCCCCGACGGCTCCCCGCGCGGCGCTGGGCGCCACGGACGCCCCGGGACGGCAGGGCAGATGCGCCCGGCACCGGCCGTCGGCACGCCGTCACGCGCCGTGAAACTGGCCGAAATCCGCTCCCTCGGCCCGGGGGTTGCTTCCTCAAGGGCGGGGCACGTTCCGGAGGTTGGAGCGGGCCATCTGCAGCATCCGGCCGACCCCGCCGTCCAGCACGATCTTGGAGGCGGACAGGGCGAACCCGGTGACCATCTCGGCGCTGATCTTCGGGGGGATCGACAGGGCGTTGGGATCGGTGACGATGTCCACCAGCGCCGGTCCCCGGTGCTTGAAGGCGTCCTTGAGAGCGCCGGCCAGATCCTTGGGCTTCTCCACCCGCACCCCGTACGCGCCGCACGCCTGGGCGACGGCCGCGAAGTCGGGGTTGGTGTTGGCGGTGCCGTAGGCAGGCAGTCCGGAGACCATCATCTCCAGTTCGACCATGCCGAGGGAGGAGTTGTTGAACAGTACGACCTTGACGGGCAGGTCGTACTGCACGAGCGTCAGGAAGTCGCCCATCAGCATGGAGAACCCCCCGTCTCCGGACAGGGAGACCACCTGCCGGCGCCGGTCGGTGAACTGGGCGCCGATCGCCATGGGCAGCGCGTTCGCCATCGAGCCGTGCGAGAACGAACCGATGATCCGGCGGCGCCCGTTGGGCGAGAGGTAGCGGGCCGCCCAGACGTTGCACATGCCGGTGTCGACGGTGAACACGGCGTCGTCGGCGGCGAGTTCGTCGAGGACGGCGGCGACGTACTCGGGGTGGATCGGGACGTGCTTTTCGACCTTGCGGGTGTACGCCCTGACCACGCCCTCCAGGGCGTCGGCGTGTTTTTTCAGCATCCGGTCGAGGAAGCGCCGGTCGGTCTTCTCCTTCACCCGGGGGACGAGACAGCGCAGCGTCTCGCGTACGTCGCCCCACACGGCCAGGTCGAGCCGGGAGCGCCGGCCCAGCACCTCGGGCCGCACATCGATCTGCGCGATCTTCACGTCGTCGGGCAGAAACGCGTTGTACGGGAAATCGGTTCCGAGCAGGATCAGCAGGTCGCACTCGTGGGTGGCCTCGTAGGCGGCGCCGTAGCCGAGCAGCCCGCTCATGCCGACGTCGTACGGGTTGTCGTACTGGATCCACTCCTTGCCGCGCAGGGCGTGCCCCACCGGGGACTTGATGCGCCCGGCGAACTCCATGACCTCCGCGTGCGCTCCTGCCGTGCCGCTGCCGCAGAAAAGGGTCACTCTGCGTGCCGCGTCGATCATCTCCACGAGCGCGTCGATCTCGGCGTCGCCTGGCCGGACGGTGGGCCGGGAGGTGACGAGGGCGCTCTGCGCGGCCTGCTCCGGGGCCGGTTCGGCGGCGATGTCGCCGGGCAGCGCGACCACGCTGACACCGCTCTGCCCGACCGCGTGCTGGATGGCGGTCTGCAGCAGCCGGGGCATCTGCTTCGGGCTGGAGATCAGCTCGCTGTAGTGACTGCACTCCTGGAACAGCCGGTCCGGGTGGGTCTCCTGGAAGTAGCCGAGGCCGATCTCGCTCGACGGGATGTGCGAGGCGAGCGCGAGCACCGGCGCCATGGAGCGGTGCGCGTCGTACAGGCCGTTGATCAGGTGCAGGTTGCCCGGACCGCAGGAGCCGGCGCAGGCGGCCAGCTTGCCCGTGATCTGCGCCTCGGCGCCCGCCGCGAAGGCTGCGGTCTCCTCGTGGCGTACGTGGATCCAGTCGATGGCGGGGTTGCGGCGGACGGCGTCGACCACCGGGTTGAGGCTGTCCCCGACCACGCCGTAGAGGCGGCGCACACCGGCGCGGACGAGGATGTCGACGAACTGCTCGGCAACGTTCTGTTTGGCCATGTTCTCTCGTCTGCCCCTTCGGTGGTCCCGGATCCCGCCGTGGTCCTCGGTTCCATCCAGGCACACAGAGAGCGGTTACGCCTCCCAAACGGCCGCCGCCGTGCGGTCGTCGGCGTAACCCTTCACCCGCACCTGGGCGTCGGCCAGGAACGCGGCGAGACCGGGCGCGGTGCCGCCGGACCAGCGGCGGGCCAGGTAGGCGCACAGGGCGGCCTCGCCGCGCAGCGGGTCGGCCAGGCCCGTGGAGCACATCACCAGCGCATCACCCGGGCGGGCTACCGAGGCACGGAACCGGAACGGCTCCCGGGGCGGCTCGGGCGCCGGCTCGTACGGGCTCGGCGGGGTCGGGATGCCGAGGTCCATGGTGAGCCGGTCGCCCTGGGCGGTTTCGGCGAACGTCTTCGCGGGCGGGGACCCGAAGCCGACGACGGAGCCGCCGATGATGTCGGCGGGCGACACCACCGGCTCGATGTCCTGCCACGCGCCGTCCCGCAGCCGGAACAGGCCCCCGTCGCCGACGCCGAAGAACACGCGGGTACGGCAGTCGGGGTCGGCGGGCAGCAGCAGACAGCGCAGGCTCGCCGTGTACTCCTCCGGGTCGACGCCCTGTTCGGCGGCGCTCGCGCGGAGCCTGCCGAGACTGCGGTCGGTCAGCCGGTGCAGCCCCGCCTTCAGATCGCCGCGCCGGGCCGCCCGGATGTCCTCCACGAGCCGCTGATGACTGCGGCCCACGGCCCGTCCGATCCACCGGCAGGCCTCGGCCGCCGCCAGATGCGCGCCGGGCGTGCCCCGCACCCCGGTCGCCAGCGCGACGAGCACCAGCCCCTGCTCCCCCGCCCCG
This sequence comes from Streptomyces sp. NPDC052109, assembly GCF_040680195.1. Taxonomy (NCBI): domain Bacteria; kingdom Bacillati; phylum Actinomycetota; class Actinomycetes; order Kitasatosporales; family Streptomycetaceae; genus Streptomyces; species Streptomyces sp. NPDC052109. The sequence continues at coordinate 88,210 of NZ_JBFAWF010000004.1, forward strand.
AACCGGGCGACGAACAACGAGTCCCGGCGCGGCTCGCCCCGGTACCGCGCCGAGTCCCCCCGCAACGACACGGCCCGCAGCGTGCACACCCCGTACTGGGCACCGTCCAGCACGGTGTCCGCGACCAACTCCCCCAGCCCGTCCGGGTCGGCGGCCGGCAGCGCGGTGGGCTCCGGGTCGTAGGTGGGCGGGCCGGAACCCACGTAGTCGATGGCGGAGAGGGACGGGGGCGGGGTGAGGAGCGGCGGTGCGGGTGGGACGGGGGCGGACTCGGAGTACCGGGGCGCGCGGGCCGCCGGGGGCGGCGGCGTGACGAGTCCCGTGTCCCGCGACTCGGAGGGCCCAGAGACCGCGGACGAGTCCTGGGGCTCGGGAGGCACGGAGAGCGCCGACGGATCTTGCGGCTCGGGAGGCTCGGCGGGTGACCATGGGTCCTGAGGTTCGGGGAGCGGCGCGGGCGGCGGCTGGGCCGGTGCCGGGCGGTCCGAGGCCGGTGGCGTCGGTCGGGAGGAGGCGGTGGGGGTTTGCCTGACGGCCGGGTCCGGTCGTGTCGAGGCCGGCGCGGAGGGCTTCGCGGCCGAGGGGAACGACGACGGGGCCGGGGGTGCGGCCGGCGGAGGCTCCCAGGGCTGCCGTTGCCGCGGCGGCGCGCCGGTCACCGCGCCGGGAGCGGGAGGAGACGCGGCCGGGGGCTCGGGGGGCGGGGCGGCCGGGGGCTCGGGGGGCGGGGCGGCCGGGCCTTCGGCCGCGCGTGGTTTCGGCACCGCGGCCGGCCGGGGCTCCGGTCCGCCCGCGCCCGCGGCATCCCGCGCCATGCCACCGCGCACCGCGCCGCCGTCACCACCCCGCGCGCCCCCGTCGCCACTCCACGCGCCGCCGTCGCCGTCGCCCATCCGACCGCCCGGCGCCGAGTCGCGCGGCGGCCCGGTCTCGGCCGGCGATGCCGCGTCGTACCGTCCCGCCGGCCGGCCCGTCACCGTGTGCTTCGCCGAGGCGAAGCGGTCGTCCAGGGAATCGGGCGCGGCCGTGGGTCCCGTGTCGTCGGTGGAGTCGTCGTACAGCTGTACCCACCAGTCGTCCTCAGGACGGGCGGGCCTTCCCCCCTGCTGGCTCATGCCCCTAATTGTCCACCGCACGGGCCGTGTGAAAACGGGGCATCGGGAAAATCCGGCATCCCCGGCCGCTTCGAAGGGCGGGTCGAGTGAAGGGGTGAACAGCCGTACGAGGGGCGCGAGATGGCCGCCGGGCGGCCCCACCCCCCACGGGAGGACCGCCCGGCGACGTCCGAAGTGGCCCGGCCCCGGATCCCCTTCGCGTGGCTCGCACACGTCCGGGCCCGGGCCACGGCCCGGGCGACCGGGCCGCGGACGAGGCGCCGGTCGGATGGCCGGATTGTGGCTTGGTTTCCTGGGACAGGGCTGTGAACCGGCAACGGCGTCGCGTCCCGCAGTGCTGCCACCTTGGCAGAGTCACCTCCGGTACGGCGATGATGTTCCGCGGCGGGTTTGCGCCGTGGCCGGTTTCCGCCAGAGCGGGCCCGTCGTGGCGGCTTGTTGGTGGCGTGTTCTCGGGCCTGGTTCCAGGCCTGTTCCGGGGAGGGGCTGGACCGATGCTGGCAGCGATAGGGCTGGACGAGACGCACGAGGCGGCGTACCGGGCGCTGGTCTCCGTGGGCGCGGCCGACGTGACCGATCTGGCGCGGCGCCTGACGCTGGCCGAGCCGGACGCCGAGCGGGCGCTGCGCCGGCTGGAGCGGCAGGGGCTCGCCGCCCAGTCCCCGGCCCGGCCCGGCCGTTGGGTGGCGGCCCCGCCCGGGGTGGCGCTGGGCGCCCTGCTCACCCAGCAGCGGCACGAGCTGGAGAAGGCGGAGCTGGCGGCTGCGCTGCTCGCGGAGGAGTACCGGGCCGCGGCGGCCGAGCCGGCGGTGCACGACCTGGTGGAGGTGGTAACCGGTTCCTCGGCTGTCGCCCAGCGCTTTCTGCAGCTGCAGTTGGGGGCGTCCGAGGAGGTGTGCGCCCTGGTGAGCGGCCATCCCGTGGTCGTGTCCGGCGTGGAGAACGAGGCGGAGGAGCAGGCGGCCGGGCGCGGGGTGCGCTACCGGGTGGTGGTGGAGCGGGAGGTGCTGGACCTGCCGCACGGGCTGACCGAGCTGACGGCGGCGCTCGGCCGGGACGAGCAGGTGCGGGCGGTGGACCGGGTGCCGACGAAGCTGGTGATCGCCGACCGTTCGCTCGCGATGGTGCCGCTGACCTCGCGCACGGCGGAGCCGGCCGCGCTGGTGGTGCACGCCAGCGGGCTGCTGGAACTGCTGGCGGGGCTGTTCGAGTCGGTGTGGCGGGAGGCGCTGCCGCTGCGCCTGGGGCCGGCGGGGGTGACCGAGGAGCGGCCGGACGGCCCCGACGCCACCGATCTGGAGGTGCTCTCGCTGCTGCTGGCCGGGCTGACCGACGCGAGCGTGGCCAAGCAGCTCGACCTGGGGCTGCGCACCGTGCAGCGCCGGGTGCGGCGGCTGATGGAGCTGGCCGGGGTGACGACCCGGCTGCAGCTGGGCTGGCACGCGTACGAGCGGGGCTGGGTGACCCGCTCGTAGGCTCGGGCCCGCTGCGGCCTTCGCCTCTGCCGTTTCGCGGCTTCTCCGGCACTCTGGGCAGATGGGAGTGTGGGAACTCCTGCTGGTCGGCGTGGTCGTCGTGCTCGGCCTGTGCGGAGTGCTGGTGCCAGGGGTGCCGGGGTCGTGGCTGGTGTGGGCCGCGGTGCTGTGGTGGGCGCTGACCGATCCGCAGCCGCTGGCCTGGGCCGTCCTGGTGGGCGCCACCGTGGTGCTGCTGCTGTCGCTGGCGGTCCGCGCCGCACTGCCACCGCGCCGGCTCCGGCAGAGCGGTGCCACGCCGCGGACGGGGGTGTACGCGGGAGTCGGGGCGTTCGCCGGCTTCGTGCTGCTGCCGGTGGTGGGCGCCGTACCGGGTTTCATGGCCGGCGTCTATCTGCACGAGCGGCTGCGCCTTGGCCGGCACGGCGACGCGATGGCCGCCCTGCGTACGACGATGCGCTCGGGCGGCTCCAGCGTCCTTGCGGAACTGTTCGCCTGCCTGCTGATCGCGGGGGCGTGGCTGGGGGCGGTGCTGTGGGGGTGAGCCGCCGCCGCGCCGACGCTCCGACGAGGCGAGAGCGCCGACGCTCCGACGAGGCGAGAGCCGGGCGGGGCGAGAGCCGGGCGCAGGTGTCAGCGCAGCGCGGCGAGGGCCAGGTGGACCGTGTGGGCGAGCGCGGCCATGCCCGCGTCGTTGAAGTGCAGGTGGTCGCCGGGGTCGTAGGCGGGCAGGAGGCGGGTCGGGGCCGCCGGGTCGCGCAGGGCGGCGTCGGCGTCGGCGACCGCGTCGAAGGCGCCGCCGGTGCGGATGAAGGCGTTCACCCGCTGCCGTACCGCCTCCCGGGCGTCCGTGTAGGCGGGAAAGCCCCGGTACGGCGTGAGCGTGACCCCGACGACCCGGACGCCCCGGGCGTGGGCGCGGGCGATGAGCGTGCGGTAGGCGTCGGCGTAAGCGGTCACGTCGTCGGCCGTGGGAGTGCCCTTGATGTCGTTGATGCCCTCCAGGACCACCAGGACCCGTACCCCCGCCCGGTCCAGGGCGTCGGCGTCCAGGCGGGCGAGGGCACTCGGTCCGGTGCCCTCGTGCAGCAAACGGTTCCCGGAGATTCCGGCGTTGAGGACGCCGAGCCGCTCCGCGCGCACCCCCTCGGCGAGCCGGTCGGGCCAGCGGTGGTTGGCGTCGGGTGTGGAACCGTTTCCGTCGGTCAGGGAGTCACCGAATGCGACGATGCTGCCCGCGGCCCTGCCGAGGACGTCCACGCCGGTGACGTAGTACCAGCGGCTGATGACGGTGGTGTAGGCGGCGCCGCTCTCGTCGGCGGCCCGGCCCGCGCCGGACGGGGCCAGATAGCTGGTCTGCAGGGCGGTCTGGTGGTAGGTCGCCGGGCCGCTGTCACCGGGGGTGTACACGGTGACGAGAAGGTCGGCGGCGGCCGGGACGGGCAGCGGCACCGGGTCGGTGACCGTCTCCCGGCCGGGCGCCACGGTGACGGTCGGTGCGCCGTGGAAGGTGGCGGTGCGCAGGGTGCCGGGCACGGCGAAGGGGCCGGCCGCCCGGCGCAGCGCGACGGTGACCGCGCCGAGCCGCAGGGGCGCGGCGCCGAAACGGTTGCTGAGCCGGATGCGCACGGCCGTGCCACCGACGCTGAGATGGACGACGTTGCGGATGGCGGCGCCGGGCAGTGCGGAAGCGGTTCCCGACGGTGCGGACTCCCAGCTGCCGGTCCAGGGCGGCGGGGCCGGTTCCGCGACGGCCGGCGCCGTCGTGCCCGGCAGCACCGCCAGCACCAGCACCGCGAGGACCCGCCCGACCCCGGCCATTGCGACCCCGGCCATCTCCGCACCCGCCCTTCCCCGTTGCCCGTCGGAGCAGACCGTGCCACACGGCCGGCCCACGCCACCGCACCTTCGTCGGCGGTCCACCCGCTCGGCGCAACCGGCGCAGGGCGCGCAGCCGTGGCCATGACGGCAGCCAAGCACGCCCGCCCGCCCCGCACATCGGTGGAGGAGCAGGGAAGAAACAGAGGAAACCGAGGTACGGCCCAAGCGCAGCGAACGTACCCGGGTGGGGGCTCGGCGAGGCCGGACGGCCGCGCTCCGAGGCGGCGGCAGGGCCTAGCAGGCGAGCGCGCTCTCCAGGGTCAGCAGCCGCACCTTGCGTTCGACCCCGCCCGCGTATCCGGTCATCGACCCGTCCGCACCGATGACCCGGTGGCAGGGCCGCAGGATCAGCAGGGGGTTGGCGCCGATCGCGCCGCCGACGGCGCGAACCGCCGCACGGGGTGCGCCGATGCGCGCGGCGATCTGCCCGTAGGTGACGGTGGCGCCGTACGGCACCTCGTCCAGCGCCGCCCAGACCCGCTGCCGGAACTCGGTGCCGTGAGCGCTCAACGGCAGCCGGAATTGCTTCAGTTCACCGGCGAAGTACGCGCCGAGCTGGTCCGCGGCGGCGCGGAACGGCCCGGTGTCGTGCCGCCAGCCGTGCTGCACGCTGCGGCCGCCCTTCTGCCCGGGCACGGACAGCGAGGTGAGCGCCCCGTCGGCGTCGGCGGTGAGCAGCAACGGGCCCACCGGGGACTCCAGTCGGGTCCAGTACACGGTCGGCACGGTCGTCATCGGTTCCACTCCCCCGCCACGCGCAGATGCTGAACGGCGTACGAGCGCCAGGGCCGCCAGTCGTCGGGCGCCTCCGCGCCGGGTGGGGCGACGTCCGGGTCGCCGAGGGCTCGCACGCGTACGGCGGCGACGGCAGCCGGGTCCATGCCGGGCAGGGCGAGCAGCACCTCCTGCGCGTCGTCCCGGTCGACGCCCGGGTCCAGCCGGACCGTGCCGTCGGCGAGCGCGGCGGAGAGCGCGCCCAGCGGGCCGCCCGGCTCCGCCTCGGCGAGGACGGCGGGCTCGGGGAAGAGGTGGGTGAGGCCGTCGCAGGGCGCGTCGAGCAGCTTGCCGTACCGGTGCACCAGTTCCTGAGCGCCTTCCCGCCCGATCAGGGCGCGGACCGCGGGCTCCAGCGGGTCCACGGCGCCGGGCGAGCGCAGTCCGGGCCGGGCCACGACCAGCGGGCCGAGCCGCGCGTCGGCACCGAGCCGCTCGTCGACGGCGTACGGGTCGGCGTCGAGGTCGAACAGGCGCCGCAGCCGCTGCACCGCGGTGGTGAGGTCCCTGGGGTCGGTGAGGTGCAGCCGCGCGTCGAGCCAGCCGCCCGGACGGGTGCCGGTGCCGGTGGTCGCCGGCCTCGTCCGTTCCTCGACGGCGACGATTGCGGTGCCGTACGGCAGCCGCAGCGTGCGTCGGTAGGTGCGACCGCCGGGCGCGCCGGAAACCTCCTCGACACCGGTTACCGCCTCCTCCGCGAGCTGATCGAAGACGGCGGCGGCCTGGTACGGCCCGCGGTAGGCGAGCCGCAGCGGGATCCCGGCGCCCGGATGTGCCCGGCGGGCGCCCCGGTTCCGGGCGCCACCCCGGCTCCGGGTGGCGGCGGCCCGCAGCTCCGTGGGCGTCGAGGCGTACACCTCCCGGACGGTGTCGTTGAACTGGCGGACGCTGGCGAACCCGGAGGCGAACGCGATCTCGGTGACGGGCAGCTCGGTGGTCTGCAGCAGCACCCGCGCGGTGTGCGCCCGCTGCGCCCGGGCGAGCGCCACGGGCCCGGCGCCGAGCTCGGCGGTGAGCTGCCGCTGGACCTGCCGCGCGCTGTAGCCGAGCCGCGCGGCGAGCCCGGCGACGCCCTCGCGGTCCACGACCCCGTCGGCGATCAGCCGCATGGCCCGTCCCACGACGTCCGCGCGGACGTTCCACTCCGCCGACCCCGGCACGGCGTCCGGCCGGCACCGCCGGCAGGCCCGGAACCCGGAGCCCTGCGCGGCGGCGGCCGTCGGGAAGAACCGCACGTTGTGCCGCTTCGGCGTGACCGCCGGGCAGCTGGGCCGGCAGTAGATGCCGGTGGTCTCGACGGCGAAGAAGAACACTCCGTCGAACCGTCCGTCCCGGCTGCGCACCGCCTCGTACCTGGTGTCTTCGTCCCTCACGTGTTCCAGTGTGGGACCGGGCAGGAGGCAGGGCCAGCGGGATTCGGACATGGTGCTGGGGCGGTGCGCCTACCCTCGGCGCCCCCGCTTGATCTCCATCGCCGCCCTTCCCTCGGCACCCTTCCTCTTCCAGTCCCGCCGAAGCTCCGCTCGGACCCGCGCGTCGGTCTTGGCCACGATCCACTGGTTCTCCCGCACCAGCTTCCGGTAGCTCTCCAGCCGTCGCGCCGCGAGCCTGCCGTTCTCCACCGCGGAGCGCACCGCGCAGTCCGGCTCGGTCTCGTGGGCGCAGTCATGGAAACGGCACCGCTCGGCCAGTTCCTCGATCTCGGCGAACACCTGGCCGACCCCGCTCTCGGCGTCGTACAGGCCGACGCCCCGCAGCCCTGGCGTGTCGATGAGGACGCCGCCGGAGGGCAGGGCGAGCAGATTGCGGGTGGTCGTGGTGTGCCGGCCCTTGCCGTCGACGTCCCGCGCGGCCCGTACGTCCATGACGTCGGCGCCGACGAGGGCGTTGGCCAGCGTGGACTTGCCCGCGCCGGACTGGCCGAGCAGCACGGAGGTGCCGGAGCCGACGAGCGCGACGAGGACGTCGAGCCCCTCGCCGTGCAGGGCACTGACGGTGAGCACGGGCACGCCGGGCGCGCTCATCTCGACGTCCTGCACCAGATGGGCCAGGGTGGCGGGGTCCGGCACCAGGTCCGCCTTGGTGAGGACGAGGACCGGCTGGGCGCCGGACTCCCAGGAGAGGGCGAGGAATCGTTCGACCCGGCCGAGGTCGAGTTCGGCGGCGAGGGAGACGGCGACGACGGCGTGGTCGATGTTGGCGGCGAGGATCTGCCCGTCGGACCGCTTGGAGGAGGTGGAGCGCACGAACGCGGTCCGGCGCGGCAGATACGCGCGGACGTACCGCGGGGCACCGTCGGGGTCGACGGCGACCCAGTCCCCCGTGCACACGACCTTCATCGGGTCGCGGGGCACGACGAACTCGGTGTCGGCACGGACGGCGCCGAGGGGCGTGACGACGTCGCACTGGCCGCGGTCGACCCGGACGACACGGCCGGGCAGGAGGCCCTGCTCGGCATAGGGAGCGAACTCGGCTTCCCAGCCCTCGTCCCAGCCGTAGACGGCAAGGGGGTGCGACGAAGTGGAAGAAGCCGAAAGAGAAGAGAGATTCAAGGGGAACCCTTCACAAGGGCGGCCCCGGCTCCGCGCATGTGTGCGCTGTGCGAAAGGTCAGCCGGAGGCCACGGAGGTGGAGTGGACGAACTTCTGGTTGCGGGCAGCGCCCATCACAGAGACAGCCATCGGTCACACCTCCCGTTCCTCACTCAGCCGACAGCGGCGGCCAACAACCGCCGCGAGAAAGCAGCCCCAACATAGAGGCACGAACACTCAGGCGCCACCGAATTTCCGTCCGTGTCGCCTACACGGCCTCGCTCGCAGTCGCAGACCTGAGGCCTTCGACTGCAGCGTGGCCGGTGTTTCGCGGTCGCCGCCGCCCTTCCGACATCGACGTCAGCGACTCCAGGAACACCACCGGACCGCACACCCATCACAGCCCGCCCCGCTCCCGCGGTGACCGCGACGGGCTCTGCGGCGGCTTCAGCCACCCCTGTCACGGCGCCTTCGTAGGCTGCGACACCCTCATCCCACCGTCACCCTCGGCCGCGGGGAGAGATTGCCGGGCAGCGTGCCCGGCTACCGCCTCATGCCGTAACCCTCGGTGCACTTGACCGCCGTCGGAGCGCCCTCGGCGGATAGCCGCCAGCCGGCTCCGCCCGAAGCCCCTGACCATGGGCGGGGTCCGGCATCAGCAGACGGTGAAGACCGCGGCAAGGATCGCCGACCGTATGCGGGAGGTGCTGGCCCCCACCGACATCGTGCGGATCCCGCCGCCGCCCATGGCGCTCCGCCTCGACGACGACGTCGCCCAGCTCTCCGCGGCGGCCCGCGGCCTGTTGCCGATGGTCCTGCTGGACCTGGTCACGCAGAAGGACGCGTTCGACCCGGCCCCGGCGCTGGAGTTGGTCGAGGAGCGACTGTCCTTGCTGGAGGCCCAGGAGGCGCTCCGTCCCGCACTCGCCCTCGGCGAGACGGGCCGTAAGGGCGGAGCGGTAGCCGAGGCCCAAACCTACCTGGCGTCGATCCAGGGCCGTCTCGACGGCGTCGCCCGGCACATCTCGGAGAGCCCAGAACTCGTCGAGTTCTTCGAAGAGGTCCGCGCGGCTCAACGCGCCCTGCCGGGCCTGGGGCGCCGAGGCCGGCACCCTGATTGACGTGAACGGCTCGAAGGTGGCCGGCGCACTCCTGATCGGCGAGACGCTGGACGCGGCGATGCCGTTCGAGGGCAGCCTCGGAGTGCGGGCGCGGTTCCCGCACTCGGCGCCTATCGGCGTGCTGGGCGGCATCGGCAACGGTAAGACCCCGGGCAGCAACACGTGTGCGGACGCGTCCGTCGCCGCCTACCTCACCACCGGCACACTGCCGACCCGCACCCCGGCCGCCATGCCGGCGAGTGTGCGCAGCGTCCCCGCTGCCCACACCGGCCGGCTGAACCCTGCACAGCGGCCCGGTCGGCACCGACCAGCCGACCGGGCGTATCCCGGGACGTGGGCGCTCCGGCACCTTCGGCTCCGGTAGGACCGGCGGTCAACTGGCAGGACGGCCGGCCGGTGCAACAGTCTGCTCAGGACAGGTCCGCAGGGATCTCGATAGACCGTGGGGCAAGGCTGAGTCCGCGTATGTGGCGCGCGATTTCCTCCATCGATGCCACCCACACATCGGCACAGCCCAGGACGTGCTCCATCAATTCGTCGAGCTGCTGAGCGCGGGACGGGCGACCAGAGAGGAACGGGTGGTTGGTCAGCACCCAGCATCCACCCGCCACGCGCAGGCCCTCGAACTCGGCCTGCCATAGCTCCCTTGCCTTGGCAGGTGTCTCGATCAGGCCGCCGCCGTAGATATCGGGCAGGTAGCAGTACTGCTCCCAGTCGTCGAGCGCCCACTGCATGGGAATTTCCACTATGGATCGGCTTGACCCGGGAGTGATCGCCAGTTCGTAGGGGACGTCGGCGTCCATGAGGCTCGCATCGTACAGAAAACCCCGCGCGTCCAGCAGAGCGGCACTGTGCCAGGAAAGTTCACACATAGGGGCGCGATAGCCGACAGGCCTGATGCCCGCGACCTCTTGGAGCGCGTCAAGCCCCCGGTCGAGTACAGCGGCTTCTTCCTCGGCACTGATCCCGGTGGGCTGCTCATGCAAGTAACCATGATGCCCGATTTCGTGTCCCGCCGCGACGATGTCGCGCACCACGCCCGGATAGCGGTGCGCAGTGTACCCGGGCACGAAGAAGGTGGATCGGATTCGGTGTTTTTCCAGCAGGCCGAGCAGCCTCGGAACACCGACCAGCGGGCCGTATGCTTGGTGGCTCATGACGCTCATGCGGTCAGCGACGTGCGGCGTCTGCCACAGTACAGCCGATTCGGCGTCGATATCGAAACTGAAGGTGGCGGCGGCGGTCTTACCCTCCGGCCACGTCACCGGGTCTGCTGGCCTGCTCATCAACGCTTCCCTGTCGTCATGATGGTCACCAATTCGTACGCGAGGTTCGCTGCCGCGACCGCAGTGATTTCTGCATGGTCATAGGCGGGCGCCACCTCGACGATGTCGGCTCCTACGAGCGGTAGTTCGCTCATGCCGCGCAGCACTGCCAGAAGTTCGCGGGTGGTCATGCCCCCGCCTTCAGGGGTTCCGGTCGCCGGGGCAAATGCCGGGTCGAGCACGTCAATGTCAATCGACACATAAACCGAGGCGTCTCCCACGCGGTCGAGCACCCGCTGGATAATTCCCTCGACGCCGATTCTTTCGATGTCGCGGCAGTGCACGATGGTGAATCCGAGGTCGGCGTCGTCGAGCAAATCTTTGCGGTCATACAGCGAGCCGCGGATACCGACATGGGCGGAGTTGCCCTTGACCAGCAGCCCTTCTTCGGATGCGCGCCGGAACGGGGTGCCATGTGTGCAGGGGGCACCGAAGTAGGTGTCCCACGTGTCCAGATGTGCATCAAAATGCACGAGCGCGACCGGTCCGTGGACGGAGTTGATCGCCCGAAGCGCGGGGAGTGCCACCGTGTGGTCCCCTCCCAGGACGAGAACCGGTCGACCGTCGCCGATGAGTGGCAGGAGTCCCCGTTCGATCTGCTGGAGAGCCTCGGTGATGTCGAAGGGGTTGCAGACGATGTCTCCGGCGTCGACGACCTGGGCCTCGCGGAAGGGCTCGGCATCCAGGGCGGGGTTGTACGGGCGCAACAGCCGCGAGGCCTGCCGAATGTGAGACGGGCCGAACCGCGCCCCGGGCCGGTAGGTCACCCCGCTGTCGAACGGGAGACCGACCACGGCCACGTCATAGGTCTCGACGTCCTCCAGGCGCGGCAGCCGTGCGAACGTGGTCAGGCCCGCGTAGCGCGGAGCCTGCATCCCGTCCACCTGGCCGACCACCCCATTGGCGTACTGCACGTGTTGCTCAGTCAAGTTGCCTTGTCCTTCGCTTCTGGTTCCCTGCAGAACGGCTCATGCGGCGCTCAGGCCCGGGTCCGGGTGGAGCCGCCGTTGGCCTGAACTACTTGTCCGACCATGGCCGAGATGCGGAAGTCGGACAGCATCGCAACTACGTCGGCGATCTCCTCGGGCCGAGCTATCCGTCCCAGCGGAATACCGGCGGCGTAGCTGGCGCGCATCTGTTCCAGGCTCAGTCCTGCGTCGGCGGCGTCGACCCTCAGTTGCTGCGTGTCGGTGACGCCGGGGGCGACGGCGTTGACGATGATCGCTTCGGGGGCGAGCTCGCGGCCGAGAGTTTTGACAAGGGAGATGAGACCGGCTTTCGAGGCCGCGTATGCCGTCGCTCCCGGCCAGCCCGTGACACCCCATTCGCTGGCCACGACGACGATGCGTCCCCCTCCGCTCCGGCGCATCCCGGGGAGGACGGACTGGATGAGATGGAAGGCACCTCCCAGATTGGTGTCAATCACCTTCCACCAGTCGTCGAGGTCACTCTCGAGGAATGCGCCCATGGACATGTAGGCGTGGTTGGCGACGAGTACGTCCACCGCACCGAGTTGTTCCTCGATCCTGGCCACCAGTTGCTGCACCTGATTCCGGTCGCTGACATCCCCCGGGGCCGGGACTCCTCCGATTTCCTCTGCCAACAGGGTGAGTTCGGGTGACGGGCTCAGGTCGTTGACGGCCACGAGCGCTCCGGCGTCGGCGAGCCGCCGTGCATGAGCGGCCCCCAAGCCCTGGGCGGCCCCGGTAACCAGAGCGATCTTGCCGGCCAGAGGCCTGTCCTCGTTCAACGTCATTCAGATCACCGCTCCGGCATTGGGATTGAGGACCTCGCCGACACAGAACGTGCCCTCGTCGGCCAGGAATGCGATACACAGAGCCACTTCCTCGGGGGTGGCCAGGCGGCGCAGCGGGAGGGTGTTCACGTACTCCGGTGCGCGCCACGGTGAATCGGGGGGATTCATCGGTGTATCGGTCGGACCGGGTGCGACGGCGTTGACCCGCACCCCTTGACCGGCCACCTCGGCGGCCAGGCTTCGGGTCAAGCCGAGGATGGCGCCCTTGGCGGACGCGTAGTGGGCGTCCTCGCTGCCGCCGCCGACGGCCAGTTCGCTCGCTACCGCGACGACCGAGCCGCTGCCTCGGGCCAACATGCCGGGCAACACCGCCCGGCTGAGGTTCAGCAAACCGCCGACATGCACCCGCAGCATGCGCGTCCAACGCTCTGGCGCTATGTCGGACACCGCCAACATCTCGTAATATCCAGCGACTGAAACGGCGCATCCCACCGGCCCCAGACGGTCTTCGGCCGCGACCACTGCGGCAGTCATCGCCTGGGCGTCGGCGACGTTGACCTCAAGCGAGTAGTCGCAGTTCGCCGCGGTATGGAGATCGAGTCCGGCCACAGCCCAGCCCCGTCGTTTCAACTCGGCTGCCGTTGCCGCGCCGATGCCGCTGGCAGCGCCTGTCACGATCGCGGTGCGTGCTTCCTGCCTACCGTTCATGCTGTGGTTGCTGCGACGCCCGCGGCCTCGTCAGCTTCCTCCTCCCGGTCGATGGACGCCGCATCTGGGATGCGCCGTCGCACGGATGCGTAGATGACAGCGCCGATCACGCCAAGAACGGCGATCATGATCCATTCCGACCAGTCGAGGTAGCGCTGCGGGTAAACCCGACGTGGCCAGGCTATGTTCAGGAATTCGAGGACCACCCAGACGGTTGCGACAGCGGTCAATGGCAAGGAATACCTGAGGGCGAACGGCCCTGATCTCCACTGTCGTCGCAACTGCACGACCAAAAGGCCAACCAAGGGGAACAAGAAGGCGAGGAAGAACCCGCCGGATGAGAAGTTGACCATAATCGTGTACACGTTGGTGGCGAGATTGCTGAGCAAGAACAAGGCGGAACCGATGATGGTCGTCACCAGAATCGCGGCCCGGGGGAGGCGCTCGCTGGAACTCAGCCGCGACAGCACGGCAGATCCAGGCAATGCGCGGTCCCGGGCGAACGCCCAGATCAACCGGGAAGCCGAGGTCTGCAGCGCAAGGAAACTGGCGAGGAAGCCGATAACGAACAACACCTCGACCGGTTTGGCGATTCCACTGCCCAGCGCGGATGTCAAGGTGGAGGAGACCGGGTCCGCGACCTTGCCGCCGGCGACGGCCGAAAGGTCAGGGATGGCCAAAATGATGGCAAGGCTGGAGTAGATGACCACGACAGCTATGAACGTCAACGAGAGGATAACGGCCTTGGGCAGGTTCTTGCGAGGTTCTTGTACCTCTTCTGCTATAGCGCCCGCGCTTTCAAAGCCGACGAAGGACCATCCGATGAACGCGACGGCCACTAGAAACGGACCCGACAGCGACAGGTATCCGCCCCCGGCTCCGGCGCCCGCGCCGTGGAACAGAACACCCAGCGAGTTGTGCCGGTGGAACAGCAGAAGCCATGTTCCCAGTCCGATCGAGCCTACGACCTCCGCGATGATGCTGCCCGTCATGAAGATCTTCAACGCCTGGCGGCCCACCAGATTCAGGACGGTTCCGCAGAGCAGGATGACGAAGGCGATAGCCGCCCGTTGTGTTCCGGTCGGGGCATCGATACCGGCGATGTTGGCGATGAACCCGGCCGCTCCCAGCGCCACCGTGGCCATTGCAATCACAAGGGTCCATGTGTAGGCCCAACCGGCAAACCAGCCGTAGCCACTGCCGAGAAGTCGGCGAGACCACTGGTAGATCGATCCTTCGATCGGCCACCGAGAAACCAACGTGGCGAACACGAAGGCGACAAGGAGTTGGCCGGCGAAGACAAGAAAAAATCCCCACCAGAAGCTGGGACCTGCGGCCGTGATCGCCAGGCCAAAGATTCCATACAGAGCCACGATCGGAGAGATGAACCCGAACGCGAACGCGAACGAGGACCACAGGTTGAACTCTCGTTTGAGGCTCTGCTCGGTGGGCGCAACAGTCGTGTCAGGCGACAATTGGATCTCCTGATGGCCGGGGAGGGCGATGGCTAGAGATTTTTCACGCTCTCGGGCCGGCTGCAATGCCCTGACAACCTTACGCTACGGACCTACAATCCAGGCCTCCCAGGTTAGAGGTTTCCACAAGAGGCAGCCTCTTGACTTGGGAGGGAATGGCCAGACGGACGGCCTTCCGCTTATCGCTCGGCAGGCTTGATCAGCCGAACATGGTTCCTGTCCGGGTGGTCTCTCGGTAGTCGGGGGATAACGGCAGGTGGGCCACAGTGTGGGCGGCTGCGAACATCCCGCGCTCCACGACCGGCTGGGACGGCGGGAAGAGGGCGGGCGGCCGCACAAGGCACCTGGTGGTGGACTGCCTCGGCCGGCCTGGCGCTGTGACTGCGGCGAACGGGCAGGACCGCGATGCCGCACTGCTCCTGCTGGAGCGCCCAGCCTCGCTCCACAAGGCGTTTCACCTTCGCCGCAGCACTCGGCTTTCGCCGGGGCCGCCTCCGGCCCAGGGCCACGGCCAGCTGCCGGCACCGCATGCCCTCCCGGCCCGCATCCGACTCCGGTACGGACATGATCCGCCGGTAGTCCGGCGGCAGGACCGACGCCGTCATGCCCTCGCCCGTCGCGGCACCACGGACGCCGCCACCGCGCTCCCCCACCGGCTCCGCGACCGCGGAGGGCGGCTCGGCGCACCGGCAGACCGAACGCCCCATCCCTCCCGCCGCGGACCGGAATTCATGGCCACCCAAGCCGAACCAAACGATCACGGTCGAAATTCGGAAGGCGTCTCACCGGATACGCTTGACCAGTGAGCTTCTCCGAGAGCACCTCCGGAACCAAATCCTCGGAAGGTACATGTCAGGCCACCCTGAGGGACCTCCTCGGCGTCGCGGACCTCCAACTGCAGTGGATCCTGGGCGATCACGGCAAGATGGAGCGAGCGGTGCGCTGGGCACACACCACCGAGCTGCTCGACCCCTCGCCCTACCTGAGGGGCGGCGAACTCGTATGCACGGTGGGAGCCTCCCTGACTCACCCCGAGGCCTGTTGCAGCTTCGTCGCAGCCGTGTCCGGAGCGAATGCAGCTGCCCTGTGTTTCGGCACGGGTGATCTTCACGAGGACATCCCCTCAGCGCTTCTTGACGCCTGCCAACAGCACGGTCTCCCGCTGCTTCATGCGCCGAAGGGAGTTCCGTTCATCAGAGTCGCTGAATATCTTTCCGAGCGCCGCGTCGCCGCGGAAATCCAAGAGAGCCGGCGAGCTGAACTCTTGATGTCGAAATTGCTCGCGGCGGTACGTGGGCAGGTGCCGGTGTCCGGCATGGTGGCCATAGTTGCCGAGTCCTTGCGGGGGCGGGTCGAGCTGATCGTGGACGAGCGCGTCATCGCGACCGAAGGGGCTGACAGGGCGGCAGAGGGCGTACTCGTCACAGCCGCCGTGGAAAAGCGATCCACGCTGACCTGGTCGGGAGCCGGCGTCGCCCCCAGCCTGACCCTCCTGGGACAGCTAGGACGGGTCATCGAACTCGCCCGGCATGAACGGGACGTGGAAGAGGCCCTCAAGCGAGAGCGAGTGGGACAGCTGCTTCTCTTGGTCGAGGATCGCCTTGCCAACCCGATCGCATTGCGGCCGATCCTCTACGAGACAGGAATCGACGAGCGTCGGCTCGTTCTCTCAGCCTGGCCGGACGGAGCCGCAGCCTTGCTGTCCGCTCATCTCGTGGACAGCCTGATCGGCGAGGCGCCCGGCATTGCCCTGGCGGTCACTCGAACAGCAGATCCGGCATATGGTGCCGCACAAATGTTGACTCTGCCATGTGGTTATAGCAGCCCCGTCGAACTTGTAGAACTCCCGCGCGCGATCGCAGAGGCGCGCGCCGCTCTCAAGCTCGCACGAAGACGCGGCGGAGCGGTGGGACCCGACGCGCTGACGAGTCTGGAAGGGCTGCTGGAGCAACAGCCGGAGCGGCGCCTGAGCCCGTTCATCGACCAAATCCTGACCCCACTCATCACCTCGGACGACCGACACGGCACCAGACACGTCGAAACTCTTCGGACCTTCCTGCGGCTGGGCGGATCTTTGCAGGACACGGCCAAGGAGCAATACCTCCATGTCAATACGGTGCGGCACCGGCTCGCCCGGATTCATCTAATAACCGGACATGACCCTCTCGTTTTCGCCGACCGCGTAGCACTTGCCATAGCCCTATGGGCATACGATCGGCGTCAAACAGGCCAAAACCGCGCAATGTAAAGCGTTGTTGGGGGGGTGGAGCGCTTCCCTCGACGGTTCCGCGCTGTTGTCGAGGAATTCTCGGGTCGCGACGTGCGGTGCGTCGATCGAGGGTGGAGCACGGACAAAAGGAATATGATACTTCATGACCGTACCGCGGAAGCTGATTGGCGCCTGGCGTCGTACCGGACTGATCATCGACGGCTTGCGGCAGGTTGATTACTGCGATGTTCTGTGGTTGCAGAGCGCCGACTGGTTTGCCGATATCCGGCTACCACTGGACCCAGTGAGACCGGCTCCCAGTGATGGCGTTGCCGGCTATTTCGCAAAGGAGGGTTCCTTTGCCGGGCTCGCGCACTGGTCGTCTCCCATGATGACCTGGGAACACCTCATCGACGTACGCAAGAATCCTCAACCGGACTCAAATCATGTGCATTGGCAGAATGGGGGAATTATCGAGCGCGGCACGAAATTGTGGAATGCGAGGGAGGTGCCCTGGGCGGAGGAATGGATTCGCCTGACGGATGATTCGGTCGAGCCGGTGGTCGAGGCGGACGACAGGCATGTCCATATTGTAGTCGGCGACTGGGCCATTAAGATAGAAGACGAACGTCCGCATGGAAATTTCCTTTCCGTGCGGCATGATCGCATCGACGGCGAATGGCGCGAGGTCGGCTCGGTGCGCGGCTGAGGTTATCGCGCACGCCCAGGAGACCACCGACCCGGACACCTGCCACCTCCTTGTGGTCTACGGCTGAACGGGGCGGTGGCCGCGCACCCCGAGACCGCTCACTACGCCCGGTGGCTTGAGGCAGCGCAGGAGTTCCTCGCCGAGCCGCGCACCCTGGTGGAGCTTCGTGCCGTCCTGCTGCCGGCCCTGCCGTCCTGATGCTCCTGCCGCAAGGCACGGACCCGACTTCGGCATCCCGCGGCACGTCCGCCTCGAAGGGACGCGGTGGACCCGCTGCCGCGGCGCGGTGTCGCGCGGGCAAGGGGGGAAGGGGCGGCGTGCGGTGGGGGCGCCCATGTCCTTCGTCAAGTGAGGCGTGGGTTCGGGGCTCGTAGAAGCTGCCGACGCGGAGCGTGGCGAAGAGCATGCTGGTGCGGCGGCGGGCGAGGCGAGGCGGGCGCCGTATGCGCGCATCCACGTCATGCAGACCTGCCGCCCGCAATCGTCCGGGCGTTGCGCCGGGCCGGGCGGTAGCCGAACCCCTGACATGTTGAATCGGATCCAGACGTACGGTCTGCAGCCGTAGCGTCCAGGGTGCCGACCGGCACGGGCGCCGCCGGTCACGGTCAGCGCGGTCAGCAGCGGATGGTGCCCACGGCGCCGCCGCTTGCATTCACAGCGTCGCCGTTGAGGGCGACGCTGAGGGGCTCGCCAGGATGGCCACCACACACGCCAGCTCCTCGGCGGTGACCAGGCGGACGATTGTCGGCGGCGACACCGATCACCGGGCGCCCGGTCGCGGCCGCGAGGCAATCCGCGGCCTTGGCCAGGACGTCCTTGTCGCGGGCGACCAAGGTCACGCCCGCGCCCTCGGCGGGAGCGCCTGGGCGCACGCCAGTCCGGTGCCGCGGCTGCCACCGGTGACGATGGCGTGTCGTCCGGTGAGATGCAGGTCCATCGGATACCTCCCCGTCGGGCTGCGGCGGTACGCAGCGCCGCACGCCGCTTGACGCCGGAAGCCTGTTGCTTTCTGTTCCACCCGCCGACGACGGTGGGGCCGAAACCGGTTCCGCCGCTGACATCGCTTCAGCGGCCGGCCCGATGCCCCGGCGCCGCGCCGGGCACCGGCAACGTCGGCAGCGGCCGTATGAAGGCGGACACGCTCGACACGGCGAGGTGGGGCAGCCGCAACAGCACGATCCACCAGCCTGACACGCCCGACCCCACGATCACTGGCCGTTCGCGACCTTCTGCAGGCCGCAGACCTTGGATGGGTTTTTCGGCGCCCGTAAGGGCCGCAGACCCCTGCCACCCGGAATTTGCAGATTTCAGGCTAGGAGTTGCAAGGACTTGCATGATTCATTCGCGTTGCATGATGACGATCCTCAGACCCTTGTGCGGTATCCGCCGCTCAGGAGGCGCCGCCGTCCAAGGCGCCCGGGCCGGCCCGACTGTCCCCGCTCCCCGCAGGCGCAGGCGGCAGCGAGCGCGGCGGTGGGTGCGACGACGCCGTTGTCGCTCTACGAGGCCGAGGCGGGAACGCCCGGCGGGGGTGCCGCCGTCCGGTCGCTGACCTCGGCGCCGACGGCCCGGTACTCAGGCGCCGCCTTGGCGGCTTCGGGCCATGCCTATGTCCACCTGGGCGGCACGGGCCGGTCGGTGCAGTGGACGAACACTGCCGGGCAGTCGATCTCCTTCATCGACGTCCGCGCCGGCGTCCCGGATTCGGTGTCCGGCGGTGTCACCGAGTCGGGTGCGGGCAGCATTTGGTGCGGCGCGGAGGAATCTTGGCGACCGTGATGCCCTCGCCGGCGAAGACGGCATCGAAGGCGGCGGTGAACTTCGCGTCCCAGTCGCGGATCTCAGTTGGGTGAAGTCGGCGGCGCGGTCGCCGATCTGCCAGAGCATCTGCCGGGCCTGTCGGGTGGCCCAGACGGCGGTGAGGCGGGCGGTGAGGCCAGCCGTAGGTGGCCGGGTGGGAGACTCAACTGGTGACGCAGGGTGAGATCTCCGTGTCCTCGTCCCGGTCGCTGATGGACAGCAGGCCCAGCACGGCGGACGCGTTCGTCACGGCCAGGTGAGCAAGTTGGAGCAGTACGACGCCCATCATGCCGGGGTGGTCGCCAGCCGTGCGAGAGTACCGATCGCGTCCGCACGCGAGACCCTGCACCTCCCGCACACCGGCTCCCACCCGGGCGGATGAGGTTTTCAGCAAGGGCAGCCGCCAGGCGGCGCCGATCTGCTGGAACGAGCCGAACGAAACCGGGTTGTCCCGCAGGGCTCGTCTCGAGCGGCCCATGGAGCGCGCCTGTTCCATTGCCTCGGTGCTGAAGCAGTGTCGCCGGACGTCGAACGCAGGTACCCGCTGTCCGGACACACGGGCTCACGGTTGGTGGCAAGTGGTGTCCGAACAAGATCTTGCAGGCAGCATTTTGATTCTGCAAAGTTCTATCTAGTTATTGCGCGTGTGAGTCAACGATATTACGGTCCCCTTGCGTCGTAACCACCCGCACCTCCCTCCGCTCCCCCCATCTCCCCCGTCTCCCTCTGAGCCGCTTTGCCGACCACGGTCCATAGGTCGGCGAGGTGTCTTGCTGTGCGCTGGACTGCGTCGATTGCTTGGGGTCTCACTCGTTCCCTGTGCCTCCCTCTCTGGCGGTGCCAGCGGCATAGATCCGGCATTTCGCGATGAAAAGAGTGATAAGTGTTCCATTCCATCCGAAATCTGAGGCGAGCCCTCGTCTGGGCAGTCAGCGCCGCGATGCTGGCTGCCTTCGGCGTCCTCGCTCTGGCTGGCCAACCGGCTTGGGCGGCCGCTGCCGCCACTGGCGGCAGCGGCGCGAGCCTGCCCTACGTGGAGGTGCAGGCTGAGAACTCCGCCACCAACGGCACGCCCATCGGCCCGAGTTACACCCAGGGCCAGTTGGCTGACGAGGCGTCGTACCGCAAGGCGACGACGCTGCAGGGCACCGGCCAGTACGTCACGTTCACCACGCCGGTGGCGACCAACTCGATCAACTTCCGGTACAGCATCCCCGACACCTCGAGCGGCTCGGTCTACACCGCCGCACTGTCTCTGTACATCAACGGCGTCAAGCAGCCCGACTTCACCCTGACCAACGCCTACAGCTGGTACTACGGCAGCTACCCCTTCACCAACACGCCGGGCAGCAACCCGCACCACTTCTTCGACGAGGCCCACCGCCTGTTCTCCACCACCTATCCGGCGGGCACGACCTTCAAGCTGCAGGTCGATTCGGGGGACACCGCCTCCTCGTACACGATCGACTTCGCCGACTTCGAGCAGGTCGGCGCAGCGCTGACCGCACCCTCGGGGTCGGTGTCGGTGACCAGCAAGGGCGCGGACGCAACCGGTGTGAACGACGCGACCAGCGCGTTCAACGCCGCGATCAGCGCGGCCGGTCCCGGCGGCACCGTGTGGATCCCGCCGGGCACCTACAACATCCCCGGCCACATCAGCGTCAACAACGTCACGATCGCCGGGGCCGGCATGTGGTACTCGACCGTCACCGGCACGGCCCCCGGCTTCTACGGCAACTCCGCACCCTCGCCGAGCACCGGTGTGCACCTGCAGAACTTCGCCATCTTCGGCAACGTGCAGGAGCGCAACGACAGTGCCCAGGTCAACGGCATCGGCGGCGCGATGAGCAACTCGACCGTCTCCAACCTGTGGATCGACCACATGAAGGTCGGCGCCTGGATGGACGGGCCGATGGACGGCCTGACGTTCAGCGGCATGCGCATCCGTGACACCACCGCGGACGGCATCAACTTCCACGGCGGCGTCACCAACTCGAAGGTGACCAACAGCGACATCCGCAACACCGGCGACGACGGCATCGCGACCTGGGCGGACTCCGGTATCGGCGCCGACGCCAACGACACGATCTCCAACAACACCGTGTCACTGCAGATCCTCGCCAACGGCATCGCGATCTACGGCGGCCACGACAACACCGTCAGCGGCAACCGGGTGGTCGACACCGGCCTCACCCAGGGCGGCGGCATCCACGTGGGGCAGCGCTTCTCGTCGACGCCGGTCGGCACCACCACCATCTCCGACAACACCATGATCCGGGACGGCAGCCTCGACCCGAACTGGCAGTTCGGCGTGGGCGCGCTGTGGTTCGACGGCAGCCAGGGCGCGATCACCGGCCCGATCAACGTGACCAACGCGCTGATCCAGCAGAGTCCGTACGAGGCCGTCCAGTGGGTCGAGGGCACCATCAGCGGGGTCAACCTCAACAACGTGACCATCGCCGGCACCGGAACCTTCGCCCTCCAGGAGCAGACCGGCGGCGCGGCCAAGTTCACCAACGTCACGGCGACCGGTGTCGGCTACTCCTCTGCGGTGTACAGCTGCTCGGCCGGGAGCTTCACGGTGACCGACGGCGGCGGCAACTCCGGCATCAGCGGCACGCCGTACTGCGGAGGGTGGCCGGCTCCGGTCTACCCGCCCTACCCGGCCGAGGGCGTGACGGCCACCCCCGGCGCGCTGAACTTCGGTTCGGTCCCGACCGGTTCGACCAGCGACGCACAGACCGTGACGGTCTCCAACCCGACCAACACCGCCGCGTCCGTCTCGTCGATCTCCACCAGCGGCGACTACTCCCAGACCAACACGTGCGGTTCGTCGATCGCGGCGAACGGTTCCTGCACCGTCAGTGTGAAGTTCGCACCGACGGCGACCGGCAGCCGTAGCGGCACTCTGACCGTGAACGCGGGCGGGATCACCAACAATGTCAGCCTCTCCGGTACCGGCACCGCGCCGGGCCCGGTTCTGAACACCGACCCGGCCAGCCTGTCCTTCGACAGTACGGTGGTCGGCTCGTCGGCCACCGCGCAGACGGTGAAGGTGACGAACTCGGGCACCACATCGGCGACCGTCTCGGACGTCTCGGTGACCGGTGACTTCAGTCAGACCAACAACTGCTCCACCCTCGCGGTCGGTGCGTCCTGCACGGTGAGCGTCGGGTTCAAGCCCACCACGGGCGGATCGCGCACCGGCAAGCTGACCGTCACCAGCAACGCCAACAACAGCCCGACCGTGGTCTCCCTGACCGGCAGCGGCATCGACAGCACCACCAACGTCGCCGCGGGGCGCCCGGCGTCGGCGAGTTCGAGCACCAGTCCGTACGTCGCCTCGAACGTCACCGACTCGGACGCCTCGACGTACTGGGAGAGCGCGGACGGTTCGTTCCCGCAGTGGGCGCAGGTCGACCTCGGCCAGAACTACAGCGTCGGCAAGGTCGTGCTCAAGCTCCCGCCGGCGACGGCGTGGTCGGCCCGCACGCAGACGCTGTCGGTGCAGGGATCCACGGACGGCTCCAGCTTCTCGACGATCAAGGCATCGGCCGGGTACACCTTCGACCCGAACGCCAACAACAACACGGTGACCATCACGTTCAACGCCGCCACGGCGAGATACGTGCGGGTGAACATCACCGCCAACACGGGGTGGAACGCAGCCCAGTTGTCGGACCTCGAGGTGTTCCCCAGTGACGGCGGCTCCTCGAACGCGACCTTGTCGGCCAGCCCGACGTCGCTGTCGTATCCCACCCAGGCACTCAACACCGCCAGCAGTGCGCAGACGGTCACGGTGACCAACACCGGTACGGCGGCCGCGACGGTCTCCGGCATCACCGTCACGGGCGACTTCTCGCAGACCAACAACTGCGGGACGTCGATCGCGGCGAACGCCTCCTGCACGGTGAACGTCACGTTCAAGCCCACCGCGTCCGGCACCCGCACCGGCGACCTCAGCATCGCCAGCAACGCGTCGAACGGCACGACCACGGTCGCGCTGACCGGCACCGGCGCCGGCACGGTGAGCAAGAATCTGGCAGCCGGCGCGGCCACCACCGAGTCCAGCCACACCGACGTGTACCCGTCGTCGAACGTGACGGACGGCAACCAGGGCACCTACTGGGAGAGTGCCAACAACGCCTTTCCCCAGTGGGTCCAGGTGGACCTCGGTTCCGCGCAGAGTGTCAGCCGCGTCGTCCTCCAGCTCCCCGCGACCTGGGGCGCCCGTAACCAGACGCTGTCCCTGTCGGGCAGCACCGACGGCTCCTCCTTCACCACCATCAAGTCGTCGGCCACGTACACCTTCGACCCCACCACCAACAACACGGTCACCATCACGTTCGCCGCGACCACCCAGCGATACGTCCGGGTGAACATCACGGCGAACACCGGCTGGCCGGCCGGTCAGATCTCGGAATTCCAGGTCTGGAACACCTGATACGACCTGATGGTGCCGCCGAGCGCAAGCCGCTCGGCGGCACCATCTCGATCCCACGGGCCCGGCCCCCACAGGGTCATGGGCGGCGCCGGCCACCGAAGTCCACCCGCTTGCAGTCGATGGGAAGTCGACAGCCGACCAGAGGAGTCCAGATGGGTGTCACGCGCAGGGTCTTCTTGCAGGCCGCGATCGCGGCCACCGCGGTGGGGACCGTGGTAGCCGCCGAGACCGTACTCGCCGAACCCGCGTCAGCGGCCAGCCAGGCGGGCGACGTGGTCGGCAAGATCAGCGTCGGCTACCAGGGCTGGTTCGCCTGCATCGGCGACGGCGCGCCCATCAACGGCTGGTGGCACTGGACCCAGAACTGGAGCCAGCCGCCGTCCCCGTCGAACACCGGCATCAAATGCTGGCCCGACGTGCGCGACTACACCAAGACCTACCAGACCTCGTACGCCAACCTCGGCAACGGCCAGCCCGCCACGCTGTTCTCCTCGTACGACCAGCAGACGGTGAACACCCACTTCTTGTGGATGCAGCAGAACAGCATCGACACCGCGGCACTGCAGCGCTTCAACCCCACCGGCGGCGAGGGCCCCACCCGCGACGCCATGGCGACCAAGGTGCGCAGCGCCGCCGAGTCGTACGGGCGGAAGTTCTACATCATGTACGACGTGACCGGCTGGTGGAACATGCAGTCCGAGATCAAGACGGACTGGACGAACAAGATGTCCGCGCACACCGCTTCCTCGGCGTACGCGAAGCAGAACGGCAAGCCGGTCGTCTGCATCTGGGGCTTCGGCTTCAACGACAGCAATCACCCCTTCACCGCCGACGCCTGCCTTGACGTCATCAACTGGTTCAAGAGCCAGGGTTGTTACGTCATCGGTGGCGTCCCGCGCGAATGGCGGACGGGCACCGGGGGCTCACGGGCCGGCTATCTCGGCGTCTACCACGCCTTCAACATGATCTCACCGTGGATGGTCGGCGCCATCGGCAATGTGTCGGACGCCGACAACGCCTACAACACCTACACCGTCGGCGACCAGGCCGACTGCAACGCCAACGGCATTGACTATCAGCCCTGCGTCCTGCCTGGCGACGTTTCCGCCCGGCAGCGAGCACACGGCGACTTCATGTGGCGGCAGTTCTACAACATGGTCCGGGCCGGGGTGCAGGGCATCTACATCTCGATGTTCGACGAGTACAACGAGGGCAACCAGATCGCCAAGACCGCCGAGACACAGGCATGGGTGCCCACCAACTCCGGCTTCCTCGCCCTCGACGAAGACGGCACCGCCTGCTCCTCCGACTACTACCTTCGCCTGACCGGAGACGGCGGCCGCATGCTCAAAGGCCAGATCGCGCTGACCGCCACTCGCCCGACCCAGCCGATCGTCTCCACCGGCGGCGACACCACTCCGCCCACCGCGCCGAGTGCCCTGAACGCCACCGGGCACACCAGCAACTCCGTCTCGCTGGCCTGGAGCGCTTCGACCGACTCCGTCGGCGTCACCGGCTACCGGGTCCTGCAGGTGTCCGGCTCGACCAGCACACAGGTGGGCACCACCAGCGCCACCTCGTTCACTGTCGCCGGACTCAGCGCGTCCACCGCGTACACCTTCGACGTCGTCGCCCTCGACGCGGCGGGAAACGTCTCGCAGCCCTCCAACCAGGTCACCGTCACCACTGACCCCCCCTCCAGCACCACGAACCTCGCCCTCCACCGCCCCACCTCGGAGAGCAGCCACACCCAGACATACGCCTCGGGCAACGCGACCGACGGCGACGCCAACACCTACTGGGAGTCCGCCAACAACGCCTTTCCGCAGTGGCTCCAGGTCGATCTGGGCGCCACCACCGGCGTCAAGAGGATCGTCCTCAAGCTTCCCCCGGCGACCGCCTGGGCCACCCGCACCCAGACCATCTCCGTCCAGGGCAGCACGGACGGCGGCACCTTCGCCCAGCTTCTCGCCTCGGCCGGCTACACCTTCGACCCGGCGACCGGCAACACCGCGACCCTCACGCTTCCCTCCACCGTCGCCACCCGCTACGTACGACTCACCTTCACCGCAAACACCGGCTGGCCGGCCGGGCAGGCCTCGGAGTTCCAGGTCTTCGGCGTCTGACGCCTGGCTGTGAACCGCCCCGGCCCATTGCCGGACGGGGCGCGTGAAACGGGCATCCGCGGCCTCTGGTCCTGCCCACTCTGCGACGGTGAACGGAGCAAGGCCGATTTCACTCTGTGGGAGACCGGAGGCCCGGCTGACTCCCTGCCACTGGCTGGGGCCGTCTGAACCTGAAGGGCGGCGTCGGTGGCGTCGGACGGGCGCGTGTTTCGTGACGCGGCCGAAAGCTACATCGACGCCTCGGCGTACGGCATAACGTGGCGCCGAGGACATGAGACGGCGCTGACTCTGGAAGAGCTGCCCCTCGAACTGGCGCAGCGCCGTACGAGCTGCGCCATGCGGGCATCTCCTTCTGGCCGGCCGTCGGCGTCGGTCCAGCCGAGAGCGCGCGCCGGGCGGGGCAGAGCATCCAGGTGCTCTTCCGCTGATACGCCAAGTTGCTCGCCGACGCCGCAGGCCACCTGCGTGGCCCGCCGCACTGTCCCTTGAAGGGTGGCGCCGTCCGATCGACCGCTGCCGGAACCGCCCGATCGCCCCCGCGGCCGCGGAGACGGGAGTCTCTCGCGCGTGCGCGTCGAAGTGGGTCAACGGCTTCCGCCACTTCGGGGGCCCGGGCCTGAACCGGCGCCGTGGATCGACGCGGCGCGCTCAGCCGGCCGTGCAGGACGCCCCGTTGAGGGTGAAACCGTACGGTGCGCGATTCCTGTCGTGCCAGGTGCCGATGAACCCGAAGGACAGCGTGCCGTGCGCGGCGACGGTCCTGTCGTAGTCGGCGGCGGTGGCGGTGACGCGCGAGCCGTACTGGTGGACGGTGGCGTCCCACATCTGGCCGACCCGCTGGCCGTCACGGAAGGCCCAGGACACGCTCCAGTCGTTCAGGGGCCGGTCGGTGGTGACGGTGACGGTGGCCTGGAAGCCGTCGCTCCACTGGTCGACGACGTCGTAGGCCACCCGGCAGCCGGCGTCGGCGGTGGGGGTGGCTGCGGGGGTGGTGCGGCCGGCCCCGGACGGGTGCGCGGACGAGGAGGTGCTGCCCTGCGGTTCGGGGTCGGTGTTCCCGCGGGCGGAGCCGGCGGTCGTACGCGTCGCGGACGGCGTGGCGGCGGGTGAGCTCGGCGAGGGCGGCCGGGTGGGGGCGGGGGTGGGGGTGCGGGAGACGCTGGGGTCGGCGACCGGCTGCCGGTCGTCGTGGGCTGCGGCGGTGTCGCCGCCGGAGCCGCCGCCGAACGGCATCAGCGACACGCCGAGGGCCAGCGCCGAGATCAGCGCGGCGGTGGCGAGCAGGCCGCCGCGCAGGGCCCGGCTGCGGCCGGTGCCCTCCCCGGGGTCGCCGGTGGCGGGGTCGGCGGCCCCGGGACGGCCCGCGCCGAGGCGGACCTCGGCGGAGCGGCGGCGGCGCTCCAGGTAGGCGAGGCCGCCCCAGCCGATCACCCCGCCGGCCAGCGCGGCGGGCAGCCCGCCGCCGTGCAGGCGCAGGCAGGCGGCGGCCTCGGCGCACCGCACGCAGGTCGCGAGGTGCCGGGAGAGGTCGTCGGGGGTGTCGGCGGTCGGCGAGCGGGTGACCGCGTCGAGCAGGCGGGCGTAGGAGCGGCACTGCGCGTCCATCGGGGTGTCGAGATGGGCGCGGTGACAGCGGTCCCGGAACAGGGTGCGGACCTGGTCGAGTTCGTCGGCCACGGTGGCCGGGTCCAGGCCGCGCCGGCGGGCGACGGCGGGCAGCGGCAGCGCCTCGACCTCGGCCAGCCACAGCAGGGCGGCGTCGGCCTCCTGCATGTCCCTGAGCCCGCGCAGCGCGACCGGGCGTTCCAGCGGCGGTCCCGCATGGCGGGCGGCCTTGCCGGAGTTCAGCCACAGCCTGAGGTCGGGGTCGAGCTTGTGCCCCTGCCCCGCGGCCTCCCAGGCGGCCGCGGTGTCGCGTACGGCGGTGAGCAGCGCCGGGATCGTGGGCAGCCGTGCCGTGCGCCGGCCCGCCCCGCGCACATGGGTGCTCGCGGCGGCGCGGACCTCGCGCATGCCGAGTGTGAAGGCCTCGGTCGCCAGTTGATGCGCCGTCAGGGATCCGGAGGTGCACAGGTCCGCGTAACTGAGCACCGCGTCCCAGCCCTCCGAGAACAGCGCGGACTCGGTGGCGTCCTTGGGGGTCGGCAGGTCGGGCATGGGACTCCTGCATCCACGAGCGAGGTCAACTCACCATAGAGGGAAGGGAGTTGCGGGGAACCTCGCGGCAGGGCACAGAGCCTTTCACGTTCTCGACACAACTGACAAGCGGCCTGTTCACAACCGGTCACCCATGGTGGCGGTACGGGTGCGCGACGCGATGAGCCCACAACTGCGGCCTCCTGTACGGATGCGGACGCCGTTGCGTTCAGCGCCGGGCCGGCCCGGTGCGCGGGATCACACCTCGGCCGGCGCCTCCGCCTCCGCGGATTCGTCCGCGGGCAGGCTGTCCATGAAGGAACTGACGGAGAAGACGGCGCGGCCGGGTCCGGGCGGCCCGTAACCGGGCGGGGAGGACAGTCCGAAGTCCTCCATCGTCTGGCGATAGGCCTGCAGCAGCCGGATGTGGTACTCCAGCGGCGCGCCCTGCGGGTTGGCCTTGCCGAGCGGGGTGGTGGGCTCGGGGCACCAGGTGGTGAAGCGGGGCGTGATGCCGTGCGACATGAAGAAGCGCAGCCCCTCGGTGGTGGAGGCGATGGCCTCGTCGACGGTGGTGAACCCGAACGGCTCGGCCATCTCGACGCCCGCCACGAAGTTGGGGATCACGTTGCGCGCGCCGAACACCTCGGCCGAGTCCAGGATCCGCCTGTGCCACTCGTCGCGGCCGACGTACCGCTCCTTGCCCGGGCAGTACAGCTCGAACAGCCGACGGTCCCACACCTCGAAGTTGGGGTGGTAGATCTGCACGCCGTAGTCCTTGAACCGCTGCACGTCGGCCTTGGGCAGCGCCTGGGCGACGACCTTGCCGATCCAGCGGCCCGGGAAGCGCTCCTCGATGGCCTTGGCGTAGTGGCCGTAGAAGTCGGCCTCGTCCCGTCCGGCGACCGTTTTCGTGATCGCTCCGCCGGTGAGCGTGTACGCGGTGGAGGCCTTCTGGGTGTCGTACCGGTCGATGATCTCGAGGGCCTCCAGCACCTCCTCGACGTCCTTCACGCCGGTGTACGGCCGCCCGGCCGCCTTGTGCTGGCGCCAGTTGTGGTTGATGTCGCAGTACTGGCACTCCTCCTTGGCGCCGAAGTACTGGCAGACACGGAAAACGGTGAGATAGATCAGGTAACCCCATTGGATGGTGGGGGCCACCTCCATCACGGACTTCCCGTTGGAGAGGGTGTGCCGGTAGTACTCCGGCATCGGGGGGACGCCGACGTCGGCGATCCGCTTCCCGTCGAGGTAGAGCCCGAGCAGCCCCTCCTCGTCGGCGGCCACCCGGTACGGCGAGGCCGGGTTCACCCGTACGGAGACGACGGTGCGGCGCAGGTCGTACGGGCCGCCGGTGAGGATGATCTCCTCGGGCGGACGCCTCAGCGCCGCCTCGCCGAGCTCGGGCAGGGTGCCGTGGTCGAAGGAGAAGATGAAGTACGACTTCGGCTTGACCTCGCCGCTCTCGTTGTCGCTGAGGGCGGACGGGTCGAAGGCGACGCCGCCGCGGAGCAGGTCCTCCTTGAAGACGGCTTCCCGTGGCACATGCGGGAACCGCTCCATCAGATCCTCGACCAGCGCGGTACGACTGCCCATCCGTCTGTCTCCTCCCGGCTCAGGCGTACGTCTCACACCGTATGCCCCCGCCTGCGGCTCAGCCGTGCCGGGTCCCCGCTCGGCGTGCGATGTGGTCCGGTACGGCGGTCTGGGCCGGCAGGGCCGGGTCGGGCTGCGGGGTGCCCCAGGCCGTGGTCAGCGGCAGGACACCGGCCCACAGGCCGAGGGCCGCGTCGGGTCCGTCACCGTCGTCCGGGGCGCCGGTGCGGATCTTGACCGAGGCCTCCCGGAGGGAGAGGGCGAGCAGGGTGGTGGCGGCCAGCTCCTTGCGGCTGGGGCGGCGGGCGTACGACCACTGGCCCGGCGCAGAGTGCTCGGTGAGCAGGCGCAGACCCTCCAGCTTCTCTTCGGGGTCGGTGACCCTGCGGGCGGTGCCGTGGATCATGGCGCTGCGGTAGTTCACGCCGTGCTCGAAGACGGACCGGGCGAGCACGAGTCCGTCCACGTGGGTGACGGTGACGCACACGTGGGTGTCGCCGGCGAGGCTACGGCTGGCCACGGAACCGTGCAGGTAGAGCCATCGCTCGTCCCGTCCGTAGACCGTGGGCACGACCACCGGCCGCCCTTCGACGAGCACACCCAGGTGGCAGACGAAGGCGGCGTCCAGGATCGCCTCCAGCCCGGCCCGCTCCAGTCTTCCCTGCTCGCGCAGGCGGCGGTGCCGGGTGCGGTCGGTGACGGGGAGGCGAGCCGGGAGCGGTTCCTGAGTCATGGCACGGAAGGTACCGATATCGCATTCAGTCGGCCAGCATGTTTTCAAACACGTCATTCAAGTCGGTCGAGACGACGAAATCCGAAGTCGATCTCTCTTCCGGGACCTCGCGGATGAGAGGGTCGGCGTACACGCACTCTCCAGGAGGGACGCAACTGTGAAAGGGACGGCAGGGACCGCGGGGACGGTCACCAACTGGGCGCGCACCGTCACGTACACCGCGCGCGAGTTCCACCGTCCGCGCACGCTCGACGCACTCGCCGCGCTGGTGGCGGACAGCGCGCGGGTGCGGGTGCTGGGCAGCGGGCACTCCTTCAACCGCATCGCCGACCCGGGCCCGGACGGCATCCTGCTGTCCACCGCCGGGCTGCCGCAGGAGATCGACGTCGACACGGCGGCGCGCACGGTCCGGGTGTCCGGCGGGGTCCGCTACGCCGAACTGGCCCGGACGGTCCACGCGCACGGGCTCGCCCTGCCCAACATGGCGTCCCTGCCGCACATCTCGGTGGCCGGCTCGGTGGCGACGGGCACGCACGGCTCGGGCGTGGACAACGGCCCGCTGGCATCGGCGGTGCGGGAGGTGGAGGTGGTCCTCGCGGACGGCCGGACCGGGACGATGGGCCGGGACGACCAGCGGTTCGACGGTGCCGTGACCTCCCTCGGCGCGCTCGGCGTCGTCACCGCGCTCACGCTCGACCTGGAGCCGGCGTACGAGGTGGAACAGCGGGTCTACACCGAACTCCCGCTCGAAGGCCTGGACTTCGACGCCGTGGCGGCCGCGGGGTACAGCGTGAGCCTGTTCACGGACTGGCGGGAGCCGGGGTTCCGGCAGGTGTGGGTCAAGCGGCGCACGGACCGGCCGGCGGTGGACTTCCCGTGGGCCGCGCCCGCGGCGGGTCCGCTGCACCCGGTGCCGGGCATGCCCGCGCAGAACTGCACCGAGCAGCTGGGCGTGCCCGGGCCGTGGCACGAGCGGCTGCCGCACTTCCGGGCGGAGTTCACGCCGAGCAGCGGGGAGGAGATCCAGTCGGAGTACCTGCTGCCGCGGTCGGCGGCGGTGGCCGCGCTGTGTGCGATCGACGGCATCCGGCCCGTGGTCGCCGGTGTACTGCAGACCTGCGAGGTGCGTACGGTCGCCGCGGACACGCAGTGGCTGAGCCCAGCCTACGGGCGGGACTCGGTCGCGCTGCACTTCACCTGGGTGCGCGACGAGGCGGCCGTGCTGCCGGTGGTGCGCCGGCTGGAGGAGGTGCTGGACCCGTTCGACCCGCGCCCGCACTGGGGCAAGGTCTTCGGTATCGCCCCGGCCGTACTTCGCAGGCGGTACGCACGGATCTCCGACTTCCGGTCCCTGATCCGCTCCTCGGATCCTTCCGGCACGTTCGCCAACGCCTTCGTACGGGACCTCCTCGGCCTCCCCGACGACTGACGGCCACTCTCCCGGACTTTCTCCAGCCCCTTTCCAAAACCCTTGTCGAAAGCCCCTCCCAGCCCCTAGCCTGACGTCCGCGCCGGTGCCGACGTCGCCCCGGCCCGGCCGGCGTGGGAGGGGGCAGCCGCGTGAAGCGCACATCGCGTGACATCCGCACCGCGAACCGCTACGAGGTGCTGCGCCAGATCATCGCCGAATCCCCCACCTCCCGGCAGGAGCTGGCGGCCGCCACGGGACTCAGCCTGGCCACGGTCGCCACGCTGGTCGGCGAGCTGCTGGACCTGCACATGATCACCGAAGTCGGCTTCGAGGACTCGGCCGGTGGCCGGCCCCGTGGCCTGGTGGCCGTCAACGCGTCGGGGGGCGCGCTGATCGGCGTCGACATCGCGGAGACCTACGTCCATGTCGAGCTGTTCGACCTGGCACTGAACGTGCTCGCCCGCGCCGACGAGGACATGCGGCCCGGCGAGAGCCGCCCGGAGCAGGTGGTGGGCCATGTGGCCGCGGCCGTCGGCTCGGTGGTGGCCCAGGCCGGGGTGGAGGCGGCCCGGGCGCTGGGCGTCGGGGTGAGCGTGCCGGGCCAGGTGGACCGGGACTCCGGCGTCGCCGAGTACGCGCCCAACTGGGACTGGCACGACGTGCCGTTGCTCGACCTGCTCGCCGAACACATCGCGTATCCGCTGTACCTGGACAATCCGCTGCGCGCCTGCGCGGTGGCCGAGCTGTGGTTCGGGGCCGCGCGGGGCCGCGGGGACGCGGTCGTGGTGAACCTGGGTACGGGCGTCGGCGCCGGGCTGGCCCTCGGCGGCGGGCTGCACCGGGGCGTGAGCAACAGCGCCGGCGAGTGGGGCCACACCACGCTCGTGCTGGACGGAAGGCTGTGCCACTGCGGCAACCACGGCTGCGTCGAGACGTATGTCGGCGCGCCCGGGATCATGCAGAACCTGCGCGAACTCAGCCCGGGATCCCCCTTGTTGCACCCCGAGGACCAGACGGCCACCATCGACGCGCTGGCCGGCGCGGTCGCCGCGGGCGACCCCGTGGCCGTCAAGGTGGTCCGGGACACCGCCCGTTATCTGGGCGCCGGCATCGCCGATCTGATCAATCTCCTCAACCCCGAAGTGGTCGTGCTCAGCAGCTGGGTCGCCGCCCGGCTGGGCGAGCCGCTGCTCGGCGAGGTCCGGCAGGCCGTCGCCCGGCACGCGCTGCGCCGTCCGCTGGCCGCCACCGAGATCGTCCTCTCCCCGATCCCCACCGACCCGGTGTCCCTGGGCGCGGCCACGTTCGCGCTGGAGGGGGCGCTGCAGTCCGTCGGGCAGAGGCCGGGCACCACCAAGCGCACCATCCCGGCAAGGAGCCGTACCGCACCGCCTTCATGACGACGGAAGGGATGCATGTGTCTCACCCTCGCAAGAGATCCCTGCTGGTGACCGCCTCCGCCGCTCTGGCCGTCACCGGAGCCCTCCTCACCGCCCCGGCCGCGAGCGCCACGGCCGCCCCGGCCGCCGCCGAGGTCTCCCCCCACGCCGCACAGACCATCGACAACATCGGCGCTTCCGGCGCCTGGTGGGTCGACGACCTCCAGCACTTCGACCCGAAGGTCCAGGCCCGCGTCGCCCGACTCCTCTTCTCCAAGCAGGGCCTGGCGCTGAGTTCGTACCGCTACAACATCGGTGGCGGCGGTGTCGCGGTCACCACCCCGGCCCGCGTCGCGGAGGACTTCCTCGACGCCGACGGCTCCTACGACTGGAGCAGGGACCAAGGCGGCCGGACGTTCCTGAAGTACGCCGCGCGGTACGGCGTGAAGGACCTGATCGGTTTCGTCAACAGCGCGCCGGCCCAGTGGACGACCAACGGCAGGAGCTGCGGCGGCCGGTTGAAGACGGGGAACGAGACCGATTTCGCGAAGTACATCGCCGATGTGACCGCTCACTTCGCGCGGCAGGGCGTGAAGCTCGACTACATCAGCCCGTTCAACGAGCCGGACAACAGCTTCGCCGACTGCGGCCAGGAGGGCATGCCGGTCCCCGTCGACCAGCGCGACGACATCGTGCGCGCACTCGGCGCCGAGCAGCAGGCCCGGCACCAGACGACGGGCATCATCGCGGACGAGTCCAGCAGGACCACACAGTTCACCGGCGAAGTGCCGCAGTGGATCTCCCAGCCCGGCACCGCCCGGTACGTCGCCAGACTGGCACACCACACGTACGACGACCCCGACGACGGCCAGCTCGGCAACGTCTACGAGACGTCGAAGTCGGTCGGGAAGACGCCCTGGGCCACCGAGATCTGCTGCTTCGGCAAGGGCAGCACGGGCTGGAACCAGGAGTACGACCCGACCATCGACAACGCGCTGCTGCTGTCGCGGATCATCTACAAGGACTTCGCCACCTCTCACGACTCGGCGTTCCAGTGGTGGGTCGCGCTCGCGAGCGGTTACGGCGCCGATCCGACCACGAGGAACGACCAGGGCTGGAACGACGGTCTGATCTACTACGACCCCGACTACGCGACGAACGGTGACCAGAAGCTGTACTTCACCAAGCGGTACTACGCGCTGGGTCAGTACAGCAGGTTCGTCCGGCCGGGTGCGGTCGCGCACAACGTGACCGGGGCCCCGGAGGGCGTGGAGGTGTCGTCGTACGACCGGAACGGGCGGTGGGTGGTCGTGGTGAACAACCACAACACCACCGACACGGCGCTGAACCTGCACTTCGACACCAAGGCGCCGGTGCGGGCGACGCAGGCGGTACGGACCTCCGCGGACGAGAACTGGGCGAAGGTCGCGAAACCGGCCGTCAGTGACGGAACCGTTTCCACCACGCTCGCCGCCCGCTCGATCACGACGTACGTCCTCGACCAGAAGGGCCAGGGCAGTTCGGCGCTGACCGGCGCCCTGGTGGGCCGGCAGTCGGGCAAGTGCCTCGCCGCCGACGC
Source organism: Streptomyces sp. NPDC052109 (assembly GCF_040680195.1). Lineage (NCBI taxonomy): Bacteria > Bacillati > Actinomycetota > Actinomycetes > Kitasatosporales > Streptomycetaceae > Streptomyces > Streptomyces sp. NPDC052109. Next base: position 122,493 of record NZ_JBFAWF010000004.1, read on the forward strand.
CTCGGGAGCCGCGATCACCTCGTGCACGGGCGCGGCGGACCAGTCGTGGTCGTACGACGCGCGGGGCACCCTGACCGGCGCGAACGGCTATCTGACGGCGGGGAGTTCCGGCCTGACGGCCACCGCGGCCGCCACGGGTGACGCGACCCAGCGCTGGCTGCTGAACTCCGACGGGCAGATCGTGAACGAGGCGTCGGGCAAGTGCCTCGACGTCGGCGGGCAGGCGACGGCCGACGGCAGCAAGGTGATCGTCTACAGCTGCAACGGCGGCGGCAACCAGGCCTGGACCAGGCGGTAACGCCCGCTCCCCCGTGGACCGAGGACCGCCGGCCACACCCCTGACCCGGCGGCCCCGGCGGCGTCTGCGCACCGCACCGGGGATGCGCCGTTCGGCCTCCGGGCACACGGAGCCGCCGCGGCCGCATTTCGACAGACGAGGACGTCAACCATGCCGGCGCCGGGCAGCAGCACCCTGGACCCTGCGGCAGCGACAACGGGCGTGGCGGTGGAAGCGGTTCCGGCAAGAACCACACCCAGATGTTCCACGCCTACGGCGAGGCCGGGACGGAGCAGGCGATCAAGCGCCACGCCGCCTACAGGGGCGCCCACGTGAGCACACAGTGGATCACCGGCGCCGACTACACTCTGAGCTAGGAGACCGATGTCGTTGAGCACCCGAACTGTCACCGATTACGTCGAGGACGTCTCGCCGGGCTCCGGGGCGCTGCCGCCACGCGCCTGGTACGCGTCCTCCGACGCCGCCTCCCTCTCGCTGAACGGCCGCTGGCGTTTCAGGCTGTCGCCGACGGCCGACGCCGAGGACGACTCCTTCGCGGCGCAGGGGTACGACGCCGGTGACTGGGCGGAGATCCAGGTCCCCGGCCACTGGGTCCTGCAGGGCGGGGGCGCCTTCGGCTCCCCGATCTACACCAACCACCTCTACCCGTTCCCGGTCGACCCGCCGCGGGTGCCGACCGAGAACCCGACCGGCGACCATCTGCGCGTCTTCGACCTGCCCGGGGAGTGGCCGGACCGCACCGGGGGCGGCGCGGTGCTGCGGTTCGACGGGGTGGAGTCCTGCGCCCGGGTGTGGCTGAACGGCACGGACCTCGGCGAGTTCAAGGGGTCCCGGCTGCCGCACGAGTTCGCGGTCGGCCATCTGCTGCGGCCCGAGGGCAACGTCCTGGCGGTCCGGGTCCACCAGTGGTCGGCCGGCTCCTACCTGGAGGACCAGGACCAGTGGTGGCTGCCGGGCATCTTCCGGGACGTCACCCTGCTGCACCGCCCGGCGGGCGCCGCCCTCGACTTCTTCACGCACGCGTCCTACGACCACCTGGCCGGCACCGGCACCTTGCGCGTCGACTCCGACGTGGAGGGCCGGGTAACCGTTTCCGAGCTGGGTGTCGACGTCGCGACCGGCGAGAGCGTGACCGTGCCGGTCGAGCCGTGGTCGGCGGAGACCCCGAGGCTGTACGAGGGAACGCTCGCCACGGAGGGCGAGCGGGTGCCGCTGCGCATCGGTTTCCGTACCGTCGAGCTGTCGGACGGCCTGATCAGGGTCAACGGCAGGCCGGTGCTCTTCAAGGGCGTCAACCGGCACGAGTGGCATCCGGAGAAGGGACGCGCACTGGATCTCGTCACCATGCGCGAGGACGTGCTGCTGATGAAACGGCACAACATCAACGCCGTCCGCACCTCCCACTACCCGCCGCACCCGGCCTTCCTCGACCTGTGCGACGAGTACGGCCTGTGGGTGATCGACGAGTGCGATCTGGAGACGCACGGCTTCACCGAGCAGGGCTGGCGGGACAACCCCGTGGACGACGACCGCTGGACCCCGGCCCTGGTGGACCGGGCGTCCCGCATGGTCGAGCGGGACAAGAACCACCCGTCGGTCGTCATCTGGTCCCTCGGCAACGAGGCCGGCACCGGTCGCGGCCTGACCGCCATGGCCGAGTGGATCCGCGCCCGCGACGCCTCCCGCCCCCTCCACTACGAGGGCGATCCCACCTGCCGTGACACGGACGTGTACTCGCGGATGTACGCGAGCCACGCCGAGGTCGAACGGATCGGCCGCGGCCTGGACGGCGGCAGCCTCAGGCGCCGTCAACTGCCCTTCATCCTGTGCGAGTACGCGCACGCCATGGGCAACGGTCCCGGCGGACTCGCCGACTACCAGCGGCTGTTCGAGTCGTACGACCGGGTGCAGGGCGGGTTCGTCTGGGAGTGGATCGACCACGGCATCGCGCACCCGGAGCTGGGGTACGCCTACGGCGGCGACTTCGGCGAGGAGCTGCACGACGGCAACTTCGTCTGCGACGGTCTGCTCTTCCCGGACCGGCGGCCCTCGCCCGGTCTGCTGGAGTTCAAGAAGGTGATCGAGCCCGTCGGCATCACCGGTGAGGCCGGCGACGGCACGGTCCGGGTCACCGACAAGCAGGACTTCGCCGGCCTGTCGGCGCTGGCGTTCTCCTGGTCGTACGAGGTCGACGGGGAGGTGGTGGACTCCGGCCCCCTGGCGGTGCCGGCGTTGGCGCCCGGCGAGTGCGCCGACGTCAAGCTGCCCGCGCCGCCGGCCGGGGCGCCGGCCGGGGAGGCCCACTGGACCGTCCGGGCGGCCCTCGCGAAGGACACCGCCTGGGCCACGAAGGGCCACGTCGTGGCCTGGGGCCAGGTCCCGGTCTCGACCTCGGAGCGGCGGGTGCCCAGGGTCGCGGCGACCGCCCGGCCGGTGCCCGGCGACGGGCACGTCCTCCTCGGCCCCGGCACCTTCGACGCCCGCACCGGCGCGCTCACGGCCGTCGGGGACGTGCCGGTGTCCGGGCTGCGGCTGGACGTGTGGCGGGCCACCACCGACAACGACGACGGCGCCCCCTGGCAGAGCGGTCCGCGCCACGGCCTGCTGTGGCGCAAGCTCGGCCTGCACCGGATGCGGCACCGCCTGGACGCGGTGGAGACCGGCGAGCACACCCTGACGGTCCGCACCCGCGTGGCGCCGGCCGCGCGGGAGCTGGGCCTGTCGACGGTGTACCGCTGGACGTCGGACGGCGACCGGCTGCGGTTGACCGTGCGCACCGTCCCGGAGGGCGACTGGACGGTTCCGCTGCCCCGGCTCGGCATCCGCTTCTGGCTGCCGGCGGCCGACCGGGTGCGGTGGTTCGGCGGCGGCCCCGGCGAGGCGTATCCGGACACCGACGCGGCGTCGATGCTGGGCCGTTGGCAGTCGACCGTGGACGAGCTGCAGACGCCCTACGTCCGCCCCCAGGAGAACGGCGCCCGTACCGACGTCCGCTGGGCGGAGCTCGGCGGACTGCGCGTCGAGGGCGATCCGTCGTTCTACCTCACCGCCCGCCGCTGGACCACCGAACAGCTGGACGCCGCCACGCACCTCACCGACCTCACCCCCGGTGCCGCGTCCGACGGCGGCTCCGCCGCGGGGGTCTGGGTCAACCTCGACCACGGCCAGCACGGCATCGGCTCCCAGTCCTGCGGGCCCGGCCCGCTGCCCCGCTACCACCTGCGGGCCGAGCCGGCGGAGTTCTCCTTCGTGTTCTCGACCGTCCCCGACCCCGAGGCCGGTTGACCGCAACCGTTCACGACGCCCACCGCGGCCGGCCGGCCCGGGGCGCCCGGGGATGTCCCCAGGCGCGCTCCGCACCCGGCCGGCCGCGGTCGCGTCCCGCAGCGCACACGACCCGTGCCCGCTGCGCCTGCACCACCTGCGCCGCCTCTGCCGACGGGTACGGCGCCCCGTTCGCGGACGTGGTGGTCCGGGGCCCGAGTGACCCGTCGGCTCAGAGGTAACTGAGAGGTGGCTGTGCCAGGCTCGCGAGCGCCCCACACCCCCCTCAGGAGCCCTGGATGACTCTCGTCAACGGTCTGCCCGCCCATGTCCTGTTCGTCCATGTGGTCGTCGTGTTGATACCCCTCACCGCGCTGGCCCTGGTGGCTGCCGCGCTGTGGCCGCGCGCCGCCCGGCGGCTGGGGGTCCTGCTCCCGGCGCTCGCCTTCGTGGCCCTGGTCAGCGTGCCGTTGACCACGCACGCAGGCGAATGGCTGGAGAAGCACGTGGAGGACGACGCCCTGGTTCGCCGGCACACCGAGCTGGGCGACGGACTGCTGCCGTGGGCCCTCGGCCTGTTCGTGCTGGCGGCGGTCGTGTGGTGGGCGGGGCGGCGCGCCCCGTCGGAGCCCGGGCAGGGCCGCGGCCTGCGCTGGACCGCCCTTCCGGTACGGATCGCCCTCGGCGTGCTCTCCCTGGCCGTCGCCGTCGGAGCGGTGGTGGACGTCTACCGGATCGGCGACTCCGGGGCCAAGGCCGCCTGGCACGACGCCTACTCGAAGACGGCGAACGGGTCGGAGCACAACGGCTCCTGACCCGGCCCGGTGTGCCTGCGGAGGGCCCCTGCGCGGACGTTCCGCGCCGGGGCCCTCGGTGTGCGCGGGTGATCGGCGGACCGGGCCCGCCGGGCGGGTGTCGGGCGCCGGTTGCCGTACCGACGCCGGGCCGAGGAACGTCGTCCGCCTCCGGGGCCGATGGGCCTCCGGCCGGGCCCGATCGGCCCGTGGTGCCCCGGCACCGGCACGCCCACGCTGGGAGCAGAAGCCCTGAAGGGAGCCGGCGTGATGACCTCCACCACCACCATGACCGCGGCCCTCGAGCCCCTGCACCGCGAACGTCTGATGCGCCTCGCCCACGAGGTCTCCTTCGGGGCCGGGGCCCGCCTGTTCGAGGAGGGCCGGCGCGCCGACCGCTTCTGGATCGTGCGCACCGGCGCCGTCGCCCTCGACCTGCACGTGCCCGGCCGCCGGGCCGCCGCCATCGAGACCCTCGGCCAGGGAGAACTGATCGGCTGGTCCTGGCACTTCGAACCGTACTTCTGGCATCTGGGCGGGGAGGCGATGAGCCCGGTGCGCGCCTGGGAGTTCGACGCCGAGGCCGTACGGGTGCTGTGTGCCGAGGACCCGGAGTTCGGCCGGGCCGTCGCCGTCTGGGTCGGGCGCGTGGTAGCCCAGCGGCTGCACGCCTCCCGGATCCGGCTGCTCGACCTCTACGCGCCCTACGGCAGCGGTGGTCCCGTCTGACCCGGCCCCCTGAGGAGCACGCATGGACAGCAGCCCGCACCGGGTGAGCGACGTGATGACGCGAGCCGTCGTCGCCGTGGGCCGCAAGGCCCTGTTCAAGGACATCGTCGAGCGCATGGAGCAGTGGCAGGTCAGCGCCCTTCCCGTGCTGGAGGGCGACGGCCGGGTGGTGGGTGTGGTCTCCGAGGCCGATCTGCTGCCCAAGGAGGAGTTCCGGGACCGCGATCCGGACCGGTTCACCCAGCTGCGCCGGTTGTCCGACCTCGCCAAGGCGGGAGCCGTGTGTGCCGAGGAGCTGATGAGCGCCCCGGCCGTGGCCGTGCACGCCGACGCCACGCTGGCCGAGGCCGCGCGCATCATGGCGCTGCGGCACCTGAAGCGGCTGCCCGTCGTGAACGCCGAGGGCGTCCTCGAGGGCGTCGTCAGCCGCGGGGACCTGCTGAAGGTCTTCCTGCGCCCGGACAACGACCTGGCCGACGAGATCCGCCGCGATGTCGTCGACCCCCTCTTCCCCAGCCCGGTCGAGCCCGTGCACATCGTCGTCACCGAAGGCGTCGCGACCTTGACCGGGCGCGTGCCGGATCCCGAGCGGATCCCTCTCGCCGCGCGCCTGGCACGCGGCGTCGAGGGTGTCGTCGGCGTGGACTGCAGGCTCATCGCTTCCGGAGCGGAGTGAGCGCGGAGCGGGTTCAGCCTCTGTCTCCGCTCATGGGTCACTCGTGTCGGGGTCACTCGTGTCAGGCCCCGCCGTCCGTCAGGGCGTGCGGGCCCGGTGGGGGGCGGGGACGCCCGGGCCGGCGAGGTCCGGGGCGAGGGCGGGACGGCGGGGCAGTCCGGTCAGCGCGCAGCGCACGTCCACCACGCCGGCGACGGCATGAGCGAGCCGCGCCGCGAGCGGGATCAGGGCCGTTTCGCGGACCCGGCCGGTCAGCGTGACGACACCGCGGCGGACCTCCACCCGTACGGTGGCGGCCTGCGTGCCGAAGAGACGTACGACGACCTCGCGCCGGACCTCCTCGGCGATCTCCTCGTCCTCCCGCAGGAAGACCTTCAGCAGGTCGGAGCGGCTGACGATGCCCCGCAGCCTGCCGTCGGGGCCGACGACCGGCAGCCTCTTGAACCGGGTGCGGGCCATGAGGCGCGCGGCCCGGGCGAGCGTGGCGTCGGGTGCCACGGTCACGGCCGGGGCGGTCATCAGCCCGGCGGCGGTCACGGCGTCCGCCTTCCCGGCCTCGATGAGGCGGACTGTCCGGCCGTGGCGGCCGATGCCGGCGGTGTCGGCGTCGCCGTCCTCCTGCTCGCCCAGCAGATCGGCCTCCGAGACGACGCCGACGACCCGTCCGGTGTCGTCCAGCACCGGCAGGGCGCTGACGTGCCAGTCCTGCATGACCCGCACGATGTCCTTGAAGGCCGCACCTCCCCGCAGGGCGACGACCCGGCGGGTCATCACATCGTGCACGAGGGCCGGAATGCCGTTCATGGCGTCCTCCCGAGGCTGGGGCCGGCTGCGGACACCTTCAGGCTGCGGCCGCGGAACCGCCGGGGGCATGGGCCGAGTGGGCCGCTCCCGTGCCCCGTCGGCCCCGCCCTCGCGTGCCGCGGGGTCCCGCAGGAAGGCTCAGGCCGCGGGCAGCGGGACGCGCCAGTCCAGCGCGGCACCGCCTGCCTCGGGGCCGGTCACCTCGAGCCGCCCGCCGAGCCTCTGCGCCCGCTCGGCCATGTTGAGCAGTCCGCTGCGCCGGCCGCCGGGCGGGATGCCCACGCCGTTGTCCGAGACCTGCAGGCGCACCTCGCGGCCGTCCGTCGTCAGGGCCACCTGGGCCCGGTCGGCGTGGGCGTGCCGGGCGATGTTGGTGAGGGCCTCGGACAGCACGGCCACGACGTCCTCGGCGATCTCGGGCGGCACATCGGTGTCGACCAGGCCCTCCATCCGCACGCTGGGGGTGAAGCCCAGCACAGGGGTGGCCTCGCCTGCCGTGCGGACGACCCGCGCCCGCAGACCGCTTCCGGCCGTGCCCACGCGGGCCCGCAGCCCGAAGATCGTCGACCTGATGATCTTGATGGTCTCGTCGAGGTCGTCCACCGCCCGCAGGACCCGCTCGGCGGCCTCGGGATGGTCGATGAAACGGCCCGCGCTCTGCAGGGTCATCCCGGTGGCGAACAGCCGCTGGATGGCGAGGTCGTGCAGGTCCCGGGCGATACGGTCCCGGTCCTCCAGCAACGCGATCTGCTGGGCGTCCTGCCTGCGCTCGGCCAGTTCCATCGCGATCGCGGCCTGCGCGGCGAAGCCCAGCAGCATGTCGGTCTCCCTCTCGAGGAAGACCGGCCGGCCTATCTCGCGGGCCACCAGGACCACCCCGCGCACGCCGCCCACGCCCGTGCCGATCGGGACGGCGACGGCGGGGCCGAGCCCCTCGAAGCGCGGCGGCTCGGGGTCGATCCGGGAGTCGTGGACGACGTCGTCGCTGGTGATCGGGGCGGTCGCGGTGTACGCCAGTCCCATCAGGCTCGCGTCCAAGGGCAGCACCAGTCCACGATGCGCCTCCGCGTCCACTCCGACCGCGATCTCCACCGTGAGCGACTTCGTGCCCTCCATCGGAAAGGCGACGGCGGCCAGGGCGGAGGCCGAGATCTCCCGGGCGCGCTCGGCGATCAGTCCCAGGGACTCGGCGCGGTCGGTGCCGGACATCAGGCTGTGGCCGATCTCCGCGTTCGCGCGCAGCCAGCGCTCGCGCAGCCGGGACTCCTCGTACAGGCGCGCGTTGTCGATGGCCACGCCGGCGGCCACGGCCAGCGTGGAGAGCACCGACTCGTCCTCCTCGTCGAACTCCCGCCCGCCGCGCTTCTGGGTCAGGTACAGGTTGCCGAAGACCTGGTCGCGGATGCGGATCGGGACGCCGAGGAAGCTGCTCATCGGCGGGTGGTTCGGCGGGAAGCCGTAGGAGGAGGGATGCCCGGAGATCCTGGCGAGCCGCAGCGGACGCGGGTGGCGGATCAGCTCGCCGAGGATGCCGTGCCCTTCCGGATAGGGGCCGATCTCGGAGATCTGCTCCTCGGTGACGCCCACGGTGTGGAAGGCGGACAGCCGTGTGCCGTCGGGTCCGATGACGCCGAGGGCGGCGTACTCGGCGTCCACGAGCACCGCGGCCGCCTCCACCAGGGAGTGCAGGACCTGCTCCAGGTCCAGCTCCCGGCCGACGGAGAGGACCGCCTCCAGCAATCCCTGCACGCGATCCTGGGTGCCACGGGCCGCGTTGATCCGGGCCTGCAACTCCTCCAGCAGCTCGTCGAGCTTCAGCTGCGGCAGTCGTACGCGGGGCTCCTCGGGGCCTGCCACCATGTCCCTCCAAGGACCCCTCGGCACGGACCCGGCACCGGGGGCCCTCTCCACGGTATCCGCTCCCGACCCGGCGCGGTACGGCGGACCGGCGACCGCCCTCCCTGTGCCTGCCGCGCCTGCCCGGGCCGGTCCGCCGGGCATGGGGCGGGCCGGCCGGCCTCGACCGGCTTGCCGTGCGGCTCCTCTCCGGTGGCGAGGAGGGAGCGGCCGCCTCCGCGATGACGCCGTGGGCCGAGGGTGCGGGACGAGGGCGCGCAGGTGGTACGGGCGCCGGCTGACGTCGGCGGGGGTGTGCCGGGCCTGCCCGTCGCCGACGGCGGCACGATGCCGGACCCGGCGCGGGCCGCGCTCGCGGTCGTCCGGATCGCGGAGCCGGCCGGGTTCTCCACCTTTCCTTCGGCGTTCTTCCCGTCGTACCTGGGCCAAGAGGCCTTCACCGCCCCGCCGTTCGAGAAGCGCGGCGGCGAGGCGACCCGTCCGGCCCGGGCCGCAGCCCGGTGCGTGCGACGAGCGCGCCGGCGGTTCCGGGCGATCGAGCACCGGTCGACGTCGTCGGACCGCCCCGGCCGCGCTCAGGCCCTGATCCGGCGCCCGGTCACCGTGTGGGCCTCGATGCGCACCCACAGGTCGCGCGCACCGCCGGCCCAAGGCGCGCTGTACGCCTGCTCGGTGAACCGTTGCCGCTCCCGCTGGTCCGTCACCGTGCGCGCGTGACCGCGGATCAGGACGCTCCATCCCTGGCTGAAGGCGTCGTCGATGCGGTCGACCTCGAAGGCCACGTCCTGCCCTGCGGCGAGGGACGGTGTCGCGCCGAGGGCGGTGCGGAAGACGATCGCGCCGTCGACGACGCTGTAGTTGACGGGCACGATCACCGGCCCGGTGTCGGTGGGTACCGCCAGCCGTCCCACACCGTGCGAGCCGAGCAGCGCCCGGCACTCCCCGGGTTCCAGCTCGGTGAAGCGGGCTTCGCGTACGGCGCGCCCGGGGCCGGGCGGCAGGTCGACAGCGCCGCCGGTCAGCTCGGTCACGGTGGTTTCCAGCACCTCGGCCAGCCTGATCAGGGCACCGGTGCCCGGGGCGGCGCCGGGATGCTCCTCCAGGTACCGGAGGTAGCCGACGGCCATGTCGGCCCGTGCGGCCGTCTGCCTCCGGGTCAGGCCGAGTTGGGCCCGCCGGGCGGCGAGGCGGCGGCCCAGATCGCCCCGCGGCGCCTCCGTCGCCGGGTGCGCACTCGTCTGTTCGGTCATGGCCCTCATGCTCCTTCTCGATCGGGCCGCGGAGATCTCAGGGTCGGGCCGCGGGGACGGCGACTTCCGCGTGCTGTTCCCCGCCGAGCACGACCTTCAGGGCGCCGGTCTCGGCGGCCTTGGCGAAGACGTCGTAGGCCTCCTCCATGTGGTTCAGCGGGAAGGTGTGGGTGACCAGGTGCCCGGTCGGCAGCCGCCCGGCGGCGGCCATCCGCAGCAGGGTGGGCGTGGAGTACGTGTCCACCAGGCCGGTCGTGATGGTCACGTTCCTGATCCAGAGTTCTTCGAGATGCAGCGTGACGGGCCCGCCGTGCACGCCGATGTTGGCCACGTGCCCGCCGGGGCGGACCATGCGGGTGCACAGCTCGAAGCTCTCCGGAACGCCGACCGCCTCCATGACCACGTCCGCCCCGAGCCCGCCGGTCAGGTCGTCGACCAGCTGGCCGGGATCCTCGCGGACGTCGGCCACGGCGTCGGCGCCGAGCCGCCGGGCGGCCTCCAGCCGGGCCGGGGCCATGTCGACCGAGATGATCCGTTCCGGGGCGAACAGGCGTGCCGTGACGACGGCCGCGAGGCCGATGGGTCCGGCGCCGACGATGGCGACGGTGTCGCCGGGACGTACGCAGCCGTTGAGGACGCCCACCTCGTAGGAGGTGGGGAAGATGTCCGCGAGCAGGACGGCGTCCTCGCCCGGAAGGGCGGCGGGCAGCGGGTGCACGGACAGGTCGGCGTAGGGCACGCGGACGAACTCGGCCTGGGTGCCGTCGACGAGGTGGCCGAGGATCCAGCCCCCGCCGCCCCGGCACTGGCCGTAGGAGCCGTCCCGGCAGAACCGGCACCGGCCGCACGGGGTGATGCAGGAGACCAGCACCCGGTCCCCCGGCCGTACGGTGCGCACGTCGCCGCCGACCTCGACGATCTCGCCGACGGCCTCGTGGCCGAGCACCGTCCCGGGGCGGACCTCGGGCACGTCGCCCCTGAGGATGTGCAGGTCGGTTCCGCAGACGGTGACGGCGCCGACCTGCACGATGGCGTCGGTGGGTTCCTTGACGGCAGGGTCCGGGACGTCCTGCCAGGACGCCTGTCCCGGACCGTGGAAGACGAAGCCCTTCATGACAGCTCCCTTGTCCTTCTTCGTCGGTCCGCCGCGGGCTCCGGGGTCCGGGAGGACGCCGCAACCGCCCGCACCTCCAGCTTCGCCGCCGGCCGGCGGTGCCGCTTGGGCCTTTGGACCCTCGCGCCCGGCCGGACGGGTGCCCGTCGGCGTCCGTGGCGGTCGCGGGGCCGGACGGTGCCGTACGGACCTGCGGCCGGGGCCGAACGGCCCTTCCCACGGTCCCCCGGCCCCGGTTCGCTCGTTCCATGTCCGAGAAAGACACGGCCCAGGCGGGGGAGCACCACACCGCACAGGACGTGGTCCTGGCCCACCGCGTGGCCGACGGAGTGACCGTCGTGTCCCTGGGCGGCGAGATCGACGCGCTGAACGCGTACGCGCTGGCACGGCGGCTCGACGCGCTCACCGCGTGCCCCCACCTCGACCTGGTGCTGGACCTGCGGCCGGTCACGTTCATCGACTGTGCCGGGCTCGGCGTCCTGTGCCGCGCACGCAACCGGACGCGGGTCCGGCGGGGACGGCTCCGGCTGGTCGCGGAGAGCGCGGACTTCCGGCGGATGCTGCGGATCACCGGCCTGGGGGACGTCTTCGAGGTGCACGAGCGGCTTCCCGACCCGCTGCCCGAGCGCGCCGCGGGTGCGGCGCGGTGAGCGCGAGGCCGGGTCCGTCACGCCGGCGGAGCGCTGGGCCGGGGCGACTCGAGACGCCGGGTCCACCGCGTGCCCCACACGCGGCTCACCACAGACCGCGTCGGGCGCCGGACGTCGGCCACGCCTTCGGCCGAGCCACGACTTCCACCGACCCACGGCTTCCGCCGGCCCACCGCTTCGGCCGGCCGTGGACGACCGTCCGCCGATCCGGCGGTCCGCGAGGCGGCCTGCGAGCCGGTGGCTCAGGCGGGTTCCGGTACGACGGCCACCGGGCACCCCGCGTGGTGCAGCACGCCGTGGGCCACGCGGCCGAGCCGGAGGCCGAAGTGTCCGTGCCCGCGCGGGGCGCCGACGACGAGCAGGTCGGCCTCGTGGGAGACGGTGATCAGGGCGTCACGGGCGTGTCCCTCGACGGTGCGCCGGTCCGCCTTCAGGTCGGCCGGTGCGTCCCGCAGCGCCTCCTCCAGCAGCTCGGCGGCCCGCTGCTGCTGTGGCAGAGGTGCCGGCCCGCCGGCGAGCTGGGGGTCGCTCTGGACGACGTCCGGGGGACGGTGACCGGTGGTCGCGTGTGCCGGGCGCCGCCAGGCCCGTACGGCCTCCAGGGGCACCCCGCGCAGCGACGCCTCCTGGACGGCGAACCGTACGGCCGCCGAGCCCGCCGGCCGCTCGCCGACGCCGAGGGCGATACGGCCCCGGATCCCGGCACGAGCCGGGTCGTCGGGGCGGCCCCGCAACACGATCACCGGGCACTGCGCGTGCCCGGCCACCGCCAGGCTGACGGAGCCGAGGAGCGTCTCGGCCATGCGGCCGCGGCCACGGCAGCCCAGCACCACGGCGAGGGCGGCGCCGCTCTCCCGTACGAGCCCGTGCTCCGGTTCCTCGGGCAGCACGGCGGTGGTGAGCTTCAGGCCCGGGTGGCGGCTCAGGGCACGGTCCTCCGCGGTACCGACGACGTCCCGGGCCATCACCTCCTCCAGCGGCTTGCCGAGTTCCTGCGCGAGCAGTGCGCCCTCGTAGCGCTCCCAGAGGGAGGCGTACACGAGCCGCAGCGACGCCCCGCGCAGGGCGGCCTCGTCGGCCGCCCAGTCGACGGCCCGCAGGCCGGGCTCGGAGCCGTCGACACCGACGACGATCGGAAGGTCCATCGTGTTCACCGTCCCTCGTGGGGTCAGTCGTGCGGGACCACGACGACGGGGGCCACGACGTGGTGCAGCACGGCGTGCGCGACATGGCCGAGGCGGGTGCCGAGCGGGCTGGTGCGGACGCGTCGGCCCACGACGACCAGGGAGGCCTCGCGGGAGGCGGCGACGAGCACCTGGGCCGCGCCGCCGCACCGGCTCGCCTCGACCACCGCCACGTCCGGGAACTTCTGCCGCCAGGGGCGCAGCGCCTCGCTCAGGGCCGTGGCCTGCCTGCGGGCGAGCGAGCCGTAGAGCTCGGGATCGCCGTAGAAGCGGTAGAAGGACGTGGGCGGCTCGCTCCAGCCGTGCACGACCCGCAGGGGCGCGTCCCGGTGCGCGGCGGCGTCGAAGGCGAAGGCGAGCAGTGTCGCGTCGGGCGCGTCGAGGTCGAGGCCGAGGACGACGGGCCGGAAGGGGGTCGCGGCGGACGGCACGCCCACCGGGTCCGTCCTGTGCTCGTCGGCGGCCTGCGCTCCGGCCCGGACCAGCGCCACCGGGCGTTCGGCGTGGGTGAGGACGGCCCGGCCGACCGAGCCGGCCATGAAGCCGGTGATGCCGCCGAGGCCGCGCGAGCCCAGCACCATCAGCTCGGCGGAGTCCGCCGCCTCGGTCAGGGCCGCGGCCGGGTCCCCGGTGAGCCGGTCGGTGATCACCTCGATCCCGGGATGGCGCAGCCGCAGCCCTTCGGCGGCCTCCCGGGGAACCTCCTCGGCCCACTGCCGCCGGCTCTCGCCGCCGAGCGGCCGGGCGTGCCCCACGCGCACGGGCACCGGTTCCCGGACGTGGACGACCTTCAGCGGCAGACCGCGCAGCGCGGCTTCGCGCGCCGCCCACTCGGCGGCGGCCCGGCTCTCGGACGAGCCGTCGAGACCTACCGTGACCGTCGGAGTCATCGTCCCCACCTCCCGGCGCGAGGGACCCACCTTTCAGCCTGGTGCCGCCGCGCCCGCGGGGTGAGGGGCCACAGGTCCCGGTACGGGACCGACCGGCCCCGCGCACCGCAGCCGCGTCGCCGCCGGCCCGGGCACGGCCCGGCACCCCCGCCGCCGTACGGCTGTGCTCCAGGTTCTGTGCCAGGGCCGAAAGCCGTGGCGATGGGGCGGAGCGGCCCACCCCGGGGCCTGGTGACCCATGGCCCGTCCCCGGGCGGCGGCACATGCTGGGACGGACGGCCGCCACGGACGTTACGGAGGTCACCATGTACGGCACCCCGCACATCGTCAGCGATGTCATGACCCACACGGTCGCCGCCGTGGGCCGCCGGGCTCCCTTCAAGGAGATCGTGCGGCTGATGCGGGACTGGCGGGTCAGCGCCCTGCCCGTGCTCGAGGGCGAGGGCCGCGTGGTCGGCGTGGTGTCGGAGGCCGACCTGCTGCCCAAGGAGGAGACGCGGGACGAGCCGGAGACGGGCTACCTCCAGCTGCGTCAGCCGGTCGACGTGGCGAAGGCCGACGCCCTCACCGCGGGGGACCTGATGTCGTCGCCCGCCGCCACGGTCCGCGCGAACGCCACCCTCGCCGAGGCCGCGAGCACCATGGCGCGCGAGGGGGTCAAGAGGCTGCCCGTGGTGGACGGGACGGGACTGCTGGAAGGCATCGTCAGCCGCGCCGACCTGCTCAAGGTCTTCCTGCGCGCGGACGACGACATCGCCGAGGAGGTCCGGCACGAGATCGTGTCGTACCTCTTCCCGCCGCCCGCGTCGGCCGTCCAGGTGGACGTGCACGACGGAGTCGCCACGCTGCAGGGCCGGATCCGCGACACCGCCCTGGTCCCGGTGGCCGCGCGCCTGGTGCGGGCCGTGGAAGGCGTGGTGGACGTGCGGTTCGACCTCGCACGCGACGACCATGGAACGAGTGGGGCCGGTCGGCCCTAGTCCGTGCGGCACGGGCGGAGGGACGATCAGCCCCCTGGACAGTCCGACTCTGTCCCGGGGAACGAGAGGTCGCCATGACCGAGACACGCACCTTCACGGCGCAGAACCCGATCCGTGTGTTCCTGCTGGACGATCACGAGGTCGTACGGCGCGGCCTGGCCGACCTGCTCGACGCCGAACCGGACATCTCCGTGGTCGGTGACGCGGACACCGCCGAGCACGCGCTCGCCCGAGGTCCCGCGCTGCGCCCGCATGTCGCCGTGCTCGACGTACGGCTTCCGGACGGGGACGGCATCTCGGTCTGCCGCGAGCTGCGCAGCCGGATGCCGGAGCTCGCGTGTCTGATGCTGACCTCGTTCGACGACGAGGACGCCCTGCTGGACGCCATCATGGCCGGCGCCTCCGGCTATGTGCTGAAGCAGATCAAGGGATCCGACCTGGTCTCCGCGGTGCGCACCGTCGCCTCGGGACAGTCGATGCTCGACCCCGCGACGACGGCCCGGCTCATGCGCTCCCTGCGGACCGACCCGGCCGAGACCCGGTCGTTGCCGCCCGAGCTGGCGGCCCTGTCGCCGCGCGAACGGGACATCCTCGCCCTGATCGGCGACGGTCTCACCAACCGCGAGATCGGCAAGAGGCTGTACCTGTCGGAGAAGACGGTCAAGAACCACATCTCGCGGATGCTGGCGAAACTGGGCGTCCAGCGCCGGGTCCAGGCGGCCGTCCTCGCCTCCCATCTGGAGCCACAGGGCCCTGGGGAACGTACGGATCGCTGAGAGGCGGTGGCGGCCGGGAGGCGAGGTACGCATCGGCGGGCCCGCGCCGGGCCCGCCGGGTGAAGGGTGTTCGCGTCGCGTCATCCGCCGTGACTGATCGCGATGTGCCGGGCCTGCGCCTTCTCCGCGCCCAGGCCCACGCTGACGGTCAGCATGCCGTCGGTGTAGTCGGCCGTGATGTCGTTCTCGTCGGCGCCGGCCGGCAGCGTCACGCTGCGGCTCATCGAGCCGTACCGGATCTCGCTGTGGTTCTTGTCCACGTCCCGTTCGGTGCGCTCGGCCTGGACCGTGAGCACCCCGTCGCCGATGACGACGTCGATGTCCTCGGGGGTCATGCCCGGAAGCTCGGCGCGTACGACGTAACGGTCGTCCTCCGTGTAGTCCTCGATACGGACGGAGGGCATCGAGAACTTGCTGGGAATGGTCTCGAACCAGTCCGGGATGTCCGGGAACGGGATCTTCTGCCTGCGGGTGAGTGTGGCCATCGCCATACCTCCTCGAATCTCGCCTGTTTCCAGTGCAGCGCGCCCGACGGCCCCGTGCTGAGGCCGAACAGCCCATGTCGTGGGTCCCCGAAGTCCCTATCGCTCGCCCAGGCCAGGACCCGCCGGGCTCGCACGGCCGCTGCCACGCACGGTGATGGGCGGCGGGTGACGGACGCCCGCCCGACCGTCGAAGGGGGGAGGCGGGGCCGGGCGGCCCGCGGCGGGGACCAACGGCCCCTGGCACTTCGCGCGGACCACGACTTTCGTGGGAGCGGCGGCTCCGTCCAGGCCGCCGCGGCAAGGAGGGAGGCCCCATGTCCGCACCGGGCGACCGTCCGCCGATCGTGGTCGGCGTGGGAAACGATCCCACCCGATGGAGGGCGCTGTCCTGGGCGGCCGACGAGGCGGCCCGGCGACGGGTGCCGCTGCGTCCGGTCCGCGCCGAGGGCGTGCCGACCAGGGGCTACCGGGGGCGAGAGGTCCCGCCGTCCTGGGAGGAGTGGAACGAGGAGCTGCACCGGGGCGGGAAGCAGGCGCTGGAGGAGGCCGTTGAGCACGTCATGGCCCGGCATCCCGAGGCCGAGGTGGACGCCGTGCTCGCCGAAGGCGACCCGGTGTGGGTGCTGGGCGAGGCGAGCCGCGGCGCCACCGCCGTCGTCCTGGGCTCGCAGCACCTGAGCCGGGCCCGGGAGGCCTTCGGCTCCGCATCGGTCGCCCTGCCCCTCATGGCGCGGGCGCACTGCCCGGTGGTGGTCGTTCCGGAAACGGAACAGGTCACCGAGGAGAACGCCCACTACGTCGTCGGCGTCGATGGCAGCGCGCACGCGGCGACCGCCGTCGACCTCGCGTTCGAGGAGGCCGCACTGCGCGGCGCCGGTCTGCGGGCCGTGTACGTCTGGCAGCCCGGACCGCTGAGGATCTTCGACGAGTACGGGGCCCAGCAGGAGGGCCGCCGGCTGCTCTCGGAGACCGTGGCCGGCCGCCATGCCCGCCACCCCGACGTCGGCCTGCGGCAGGAGCTGGTCGTCGGGCATCCGGTGCAGGCGCTCACCGACGCCTCGGCCGGGTCTCTGGGCCTGGTGGTGGGCACGCGCGGGCACGGTGGTTTCACGGGGATGCTGCTGGGTTCGGTCAGCCAGGGAGTGCTGCACCACGCCCGTTGCCCGGTCATCGTCGTTCCGCCTGCGCGGACCTGAGCGCTCGCCCGTACCGGTCTCCCGGCCGGTTGGCCGGTATGTCGGCGACGGTATGTCCGCAGAGCCCCCGGGCCGTCACGCACGTCAGGGGAAGTCCGGTACGACGGCCACCGGGCAACTGGCGTGGTGCAGCACCGTGTGCGCCACGCGGCCCAGTTCGAGCCCGCCCCGGCTGCGCCGCCGCGGCACCCCGACGACCAGCAGGTCCGCGGCGGCGGACCGCTGGAGCAGCACCGTGCGGGCCGGTCCCTCGACGACGCGGCGGAGCACCCGTGCGTCCAGCTCCGGCTGATCGGTCACGGGAGTCCCGGGATCCTCCAGCAGCCCCTCGATCAGCGCGGCCGCACGCTCCTCCTCGTCGAGGTCCAAGTCCTCGGCGTGCCGGGGGTGTTCGACGGGCTGGCGGGCGGGCCGACGCCAGGCGCGTACGACGTCGAGGACGCACTTGCGGGCCGCGGCCTCGCGCAGCGCGAAGTCCCTCGCCCTGTCGCTCGTGCCGGGTTCCCCGACGCCGAGGACGATCCGGCCGTGGGTGCCCGCGATGCCCGCGGTGTCGCCCCGGACCACGATCACCGGTCCGGCCGCCCGGCCGGCGACGGTGAGGGCCACCGAGCCGAGCAGCACTCCCCGCAGCTCGCCGCGACCGCGCCGGCCGGTCAC
The DNA here is from genome assembly GCF_040680195.1 of Streptomyces sp. NPDC052109. Lineage (NCBI taxonomy): Bacteria > Bacillati > Actinomycetota > Actinomycetes > Kitasatosporales > Streptomycetaceae > Streptomyces > Streptomyces sp. NPDC052109. The sequence goes on from NZ_JBFAWF010000004.1 coordinate 140,100, forward strand.
CAGGGCGGTGGCGTTGTGCCCTTCGCGCAGCAACGCGTCCACCGGCTCCTCCGGCAGAACGGCGCACTCCACCGGGACGGCCGGGGCCCGCCGCCGGGCGCGCTCGGCCGCGGCGGCGACGAGGTCGTCCGCCGTCGACGGACGGAGGCGCCGCAGGGGGCCGGTCGAGGGCGGACGGCCCTCGTACCGCTCCCAGAGCGGCGCGTAGACGAGTCGCAGGGGCAGACCGTGCATGCCCGCCTCGTCGGCCGCCCACTCCACCGCCAGCAGGCTGGAGTCCGATCCGTCGACACCCACGACCAGGGGAAGACACATGGCCCTCACCGCCCTTCGCCGGTCCGCGGCAACCACAGCCTGTCCTGCTCTCAGACTCACACCGCCGGCACGGCGAGCCGACGGGCGGATCGGCCCTTTCGACGGGCAACCGACTCCATCGCCCCGGGACGTTCGGCCCCGGCGGGCCCCGGCCGTGAAGGGTCCGGCGGGGGTCGTTTCGGGCACCCCGCGGTTCGACAGAGCGTTCACTTGCATGTCATTGCAACGAACAGGAGGGAGATCGTTGCATTAAGGTCGAAGCCAATGCAACGATTTCTCTGCTTTGATCTGCATAGATGCCGAGCACTCGCAATGAGTTTGTTGCGTTATCAGTGAACGCAACGTAGCGTTTCCAATATCAGAAACAACGGACCGAAGGAGCGCACCATGCAGAAGTTCGACACCCCCGCCCCGGTCTCGGCCGTCCTGGACATCCCCGCGGGACGCATCCGGCTCCTCGCCGCCGACCGGACCGACACCACGGTCGAGGTCCTGCCCGCGGACGCCACCAAGAACCGCGACGTGAAGGCGGCGGAGCAGATCACCGTCGCGTACGGCGACGGCGTCCTGCGGATCGAGGCCGCACCGGCGAAGAACCGGGTCCTCGGCCACTCCGGATCCGTCGAGGTGACCGTCCGGCTGCCCGCCGGCTCCCGTGTCGAGGCGAAGGCGGCCCTCGCCGCACTCCGAAGCGTCGGACGACTCGGTGATGTCGCCTTCGAGGGCGCGCAGGCCACGGTCGATCTCGACGAGACCGCGAGCGCCCGCCTCGCCCTCCAGGCCGGCGACATCTCGGTCGGCCGCCTGGGTGGCCCCGCGCAGATCAGCACCCGGAAGGGCGACCTGCGCATCACCGAGGCCGCGAAAGGCGCCGTCACCCTGCGCACCGAGCACGGCGACATCTCGGTCGGCGCCGTCCGCGGGGTCTCCGCCTCCCTGGACGCCGGCACCGCTTACGGCAGGATCCACAACGCACTCAAGAACACCGACGGCGCCGCCGCCGGCCTGGAGATCCACGCGACCACCGGCTACGGCGACATCACCGCTCAAAGCCTGTAGCAGAACCGCCATGACGACGCGGGCCATCACCCCGCGACTCGCCCCGCCCGAGGGCGGCGTACCCCGGCACCCCGTCGGCCGTACGCCGCCCCGTTCGTCCGCGAGGACGACCTCCTCCTGGCCGCCAGCACACTCGGTCGAGCGGGTTACGAGGTTCGGAAGGGCCACGGGGCACCGCGTCCCGGGCGACCCGGGTCAGGAAAGGCGCAGATCGATCCACGCGATGGTGTCCCCCGGCAGCAGGTACCGCTCGATCTCGACGAACCCGTGCCTGCGTGCGAACCGCAGACCGTCCTCGTTGGAGGACAGGACCACCGTTTCGATGACCTCGGCGCCCCATGCGCGTGCCCGGTCGAGCCCGCGCGCATAGAGCTCCGCGCCGAACCCCTGCCCACGGTGAGGAGCGAGCACGCGGGCTATGACCGTGGCCGTCGACGTGTCGTGCGACGGAGGGCGCACCGTGCTGCACCCCACGACAACGCCACCGAGGTACGCGACCTCCAGGTGGTGACGCTGCGCGCGTTCCCGCACCTCGTCCAGGGACAGGAGGTGCGTAGGGATGATCTCGTTGTGGACGTACCGCCAGTCCCCGAGGGTGACGTCGTCGTCCGGCTGCTGGATGCGAAGGTCAGACATCGCTGCAGAAGACCCGAGTACGCCTCGCAGGTCAACTCCGTTCAACCGCGCCGCCGAGGCGCCATGGCCACCGGGGGTCGCACGCGGCCGGCGGCTGCCGTGGCCGTTTGCCTGAGCAACCCACGGCTTTCGGCACAGATCACCGTCTGCGGAGCCGGTCACCTGTTGTGGTGTCGCACGATCACGACAGGGCAGCTGGCGTGCTGCGACACATGCTGGCTGACCGAGCCGAGCAGTGCGGCGGCGAACCCTCCCCGGCCCCGGCTGCCGACGACCAGGACCTCGGCTCCCTCGGCGGCCCGCAACAGCACGTCGACGGTGTTGCCGTGCACCACATGGCTGCGGACCGTGTCGGCCGCGCCCGCGCCGAGCACCTCGGTCAGCTCCTTCCGCATCCGCTGCCGGGCCTCGTCCGCGTCGACGTCCGTGTCCACGGCCGGCGCCGACCACCCGTGCAGTCCCGGCAGCTCCCACACCGCGATCGCCTCCACGGTGCCGCCGACGAGGCCCGCGTACCGAACGGCCCAGCGCAGCGCCTCGTACGAGGACGACGATCCGTCGACCCCGACGACCACGCGGGGCTCGGAGACATCCCTGTCCATGTGTGCCACCTCTCCCTACGGCTCTCCCACCCCGTCGATCCGCCCTGTCGTCTCCACGCTGCACGCGGTGACGCGATCTCGCCAGGGCAACGCGTGCCGGGTGCTGGGCCCGGCCCCCGTACCGCGCCGGCCCCCTCGCTGCCACGCCGGCCGCTCCGCGCCGCACGCCGTCGGTCAGGGGACCGTGCCGCGCTCACGACCGCTGGGGCACGACCGCGACCGGGCACGCGGAGTGGTGCAGCAGGGTGTGCGCCACGCGGCCGAGTTGGAGGCCGAAGTGGCCGGTCCTGCGGCGCGCTCCGACGATCACCAGGTCCGCGGCCGCCGACCGGTCCACCAGGACCTTGCTCGCCGGCCCCTCGAGCACCGAACGGTGGGTCCGGACACGGGGATACCCGGCGGCCGCGGCACCGAGCGACGCGTCGAGCAGTGCGCAGGCCGCCGCGTCGGCCGGTTCGCCCGCCCGCACCGGGTTGCCGCGGGCGTCATGGGCGGGGCGACGCCAGGCACGTACGACGTCCAGGGTGCAGCCCCGGGCGACGGCCTCGCGGAAGGCGAAGCGAAGGGCCTCGGAACCGGTGCCGGTGTCCCCGAGCCCGAGCAGGATCCGTCCGTGCGTACCGGCGAGACCCGCTCGGTCACCGCGCACCACGACCACGGGGCAGTGGGCCCGGGCGGCGACGGCCAGACCGACCGAACCGAGCAGCAGTCCCTTCAGCCGACCGCGTCCACGTGAGCCTGTGACCAGCGCGAACGCCTGCTCGCCCGCACGCACGAGGGCGGTCGCGGCGTCCTCCGGCACGATGTCGGTGGTGACCTTCACCTCGGACTCACGCCGCTCGGCGCGATCGGCCGCCAAGGCCACGATGTGCTCGGCCGGCACCTGTCCGGAGGGGCGTTCCCCGCCGGCCGACGGCAGTGCGCCCTCGTACCGCTCCCAGAGGGAGGCGTGGACGAGTGTGAGCGGAAGATCGTGGCGAACGGCCTCGTCCACGGCCCAGTCGAGCGCGAGCAGGGACGGAGCCGATCCGTCGACACCCACGACCAGAGGGAGTGTCATCGTCCCCACCGCCTTTTCCTGTGGGCCGCCCTGTCCTTGCAGCACATGGGGTCGGTTTCACCGTGGCACCCGCTCTCGGCGCGGACGAGGGCCCTTGGGCTCTTTCTGAGGGCTTTCGGCCCATGCCGGCGAACGGCCTGATGGGCGCCCTCGCATCTCCCTCGCCCCTCTCGTGCGACCGCCTCCCCCGGCCGCCCGGTTGCCGCGTTCCGGACTTCAGTCACAGACGGTTTCCTGGTATACCTAGCCCACAACCTAGAGATCCTAGGAAACACGGAAAGGCAGGCACCCCATGGCCCGAGCGGGCCTCACCGTCGACCGTGTCGTCACGGCCGCCGCCGAACTCGCCGACGAGGCAGGCTTCGAGAACGTCACCCTGTCCGCACTGGCCCGCCGTTTCGGTGTGAAGGACGCCAGCCTGTACTCGCACGTCCGGGGCCTTGCGGACCTGCGCTCCCGGCTCGCGCTGTACGCCGGCGCCGAGCTCATCGACCGGATCGCGGTGGCGGTGGCCGGCCGCGCGGGCAAGGACGCGCTGGCCGCCTTCGCCGGCGCCTACCGCGCCTACGCCCTGGAACACCCCGGCCGGTACGCGGCCACCCAGATCCGCATCGACCAGTCCCTGATCGCCGGCTCCCCGGCGATGCGCCGCACCGCCGAGATCACCTACGGCATGCTGCGCGCCTACGGACTGGACGAGCCCGACCTGACCGACGCCGTCCGCCTGCTGCGCAGCACCTTCCACGGCTACTGCGCCCTGGAGTCCGCCGGGGGCTTCGGCGCGGACCGGGACGTACGGGCCTCCTGGGACAAGGCTATCGACGCCCTGCACATGGCCCTCACCCACTGGCCCGCCGGAGACCGAACAGAGGCTGACGAACGATGACCGACGACCGCGTCTCCGACAACGGTTGCGACCACGTTTCCGGTGACGTCCACGCATACGACGTGACCGGCAGCGGTCCCGTGCTGCTGGTCCTGCCCGGTGGTGCCGGACACCCGATGGGGCTCGGGCCGCTGACCGAGCGGCTGGCCGCGCACTTCACCGTGGTGACCTACGACCCGCTCGGACTCGCTCACGGCCGGCTCGGGCTGCCGGTTCCCCAGCAGCGGGTGGCCGACTGGAGCGAGGGCGCGCACCGGGTGCTGGAGGCGGTGCTTCCGGCGGGCGCCGCCGCGTACGTCTTCGGGACCAGCGCCGGTGGTATCGCCGCCCTGGACCTGCTCGCCCGGCATCCCGGGAGGCTGGCGCACGTCGTCGCGCACGAACCGCCGTGCGTGACCGTGCTGCCGGACGGGCAGGAGCGGCGCGCCGAGCTGATCGGGCAACTGGACGGCCCCGGACGCCCGCCCGCGCAAGGCCCGTCGGCCACCCCGTACGGGGTCTTCCTGGCCCGCGTGCTGCACCGCTTCACCTCGTACGCACCGTCGTTCACCGCTCCCCCGGCCCCTCTCACGCTCGCCGCCGGCACCGACTCGCGCGGTCAACTGCTGTACCGTACGGCCGCGTTGCTCGCCGAGCGGCTGGGCGGCGCGTTCCTGGAATTCCCGGGCGGACACCTGGGCACGCGGGATCAACCGGTGGCGTTCGCGGACCTGCTCACGGACACGCTGCGCTCCAGTGCGCGGACCTCGGCGTAGGTGGGGATGGGGCCGGCCGGGGGCGTCCGGCGGCAATTGCCGACCGCCGCGTCCAGGGCCGCGCCGAGCGCCCGCCGGTTCACCGGGGCGTCACCGACCACGACGAGCCTGCGGAGCGCCCGTCCGGAGCCGTGAGCACCGCGCGTGCGAAGCGGTGAGGCCGAAGACGTTTTCCGTCCCGGACGTCCAGCGGACGGTCACCTCGTGATCGTCCCGCACCCGTACGGACACCAGTTCCGTCAGGGGCCGGGGGTCCGGCTCGCCGGTCAGCCGGGCGAGCGCCACGAACAGCGTGGCCCCGCCCGGCCCCGTCCGCCCTGTCAGCTCCTCCGACAGGCCGGACACCGGCAGGAGTTCGGCCCGGAGCCCGTCCGGTGGCGGCCATCCCGTGATGCGCACCGGTGTACCGGGCTCGGCGCCCGCCACGAGATGGGCGCGCACCTCCACCGCGCCCTCGGCGAGCACGAGGCTGGTGACGGTGATCCCGTCGCACACGGTGTGCCGGGAGGCGATCCACCCCTCACCCGAGCCGAGCGGCTCGATCCGGGTGCGGCTGGGATCGCCGTCGACGATCACACTGTTGTCGTAACCCGCCGCGGGCACGGTCGCGGTCGAATAGGCGAGCCGGGTGTAGTAGGGGTCGTAGCGCACGTCCTCGCTGCCGTGGTTGTGCAGCCGGACCAGCCCGTCCGAACGGGTTGACTGCAGCAGCCAGTTGGGGACCGGCAGGGGCGTCACCCGGTCCGCGCGCTCCGCCGGGCCCGGCTCCTCGGTCGCCGTCCAGACCTCGTGCTCCGGAGGCAGGAGCAGTCCGAGAAAGCCTTTACTCGCCCAGTACGGGGAGGCCGGGCCGGAGTAGTTCTGCACGAGCGAGTCGTCGGGGCCGTGCCAGCCCAGCGGGAGCAGGCCGCGCGCGTCGACCGCGCCCCGGTCGAGGAAGTACCGCAGCGCGCCCGAGGCCAGGCGTCGTGTCTCCCCGGGGCCGAGCGGGGTCTGTCCGGTCAGGACGCCGAGCCAGAGCGGAGCCGCCGTCGCGAAGCGGTAGGTGAGTGAGCGGCCCTGGTGCAGGGGAGCGCCGTCACCGCCGAACAGGCGGGCGTAGTCGACGAGATGGCGTGACAGCCGCCCCCCGTACAGGGACAGCAGTTCACCGTCGTCCGCGAGCCAGGCGTGCAGCACCGTGTACAGGTGCATCGCCCAGCCGTTGTAGTAGTCGAACTTCCGGCCGTCGCCGTCGGTGTACCAGCCGTCGCCGAGGTACCAGCCCTCGATCCGTTCCAGGCCGCGGTCGATCGCCTTGCGTGCCGTATCCGGCCGGTGGCCGATCTCGGCCAGGAAGCCGCCGACGGTGACGGGGAACAATTCCCAGTTGCACGCCCATGGTTCGGCGGTGAGCGCGTCCGCCAGCCAGTCGGCGGTGCGCTGCCGCACGGAGTCGTCCAGCCGGTCCCACAGCAGCGGCCGGGTCAGCCGCAGGGCGAGGGCGACGGACGCGGCCTCGACGAGCGGCTGGCTGCGGTCCTCGATGCGCGGCCAGACCCCGCCGGGACCGGTTGTGAGGCCGTCGGCGTAGCGGCCGAGCGCGGACTCGTCGCGGCGGAAGGCCGCCAGCAGCAGTGTGCGGGCGTACCCCTCCAGACCGTCGGAGAGGTGGCCCGCCTGGCTCACGTGGTCGCCGGGGAGGTGGTAAAGGGCGCGGTCGGGTGTGGCGTAGGGCTCGACGGCGGCCAGCAGGGCGTCGGCGGCGGCCTCCCAGTGGGCGCGGGTGTAACCGGTGCGGGGGCTGGACGAGCGGTCGGCGGGCGGCAGTTCGATCACGGCGGTGGCTGTCCTTCCTGGCGGGCCTGGGGCGCCCCGGTTCCGGTCGGGGCACCCCAGGGGTTCAGCCCACCCGCACGGCGCCCTCGGGCACCCGATGCAGGGCGAGCAATGCGTCACGGACCAGGCCCGCGCAGACGGTGGCGCCGTGCACGGGGGTGTGCGTGGCGGCGCGTTTCACGTGGGAGCAGGGGGAGATGCCTCGAACGCCGTCTGTCATCCCGAACGTCGAAAAGGTAAGGGCGTGCAGATGCGGGGGTCAATGGGTCCGGTGGGACTTGGAGAAAGCTCTTTCCCGTCGCATCCTCTTCCGTCGCCTCCGACCGCGCCGGCACCTTCCGTCCGGGGGTTTCCGTGAACTCGCCGAGGGGCGCACGCAGTTCGTGCCGGATCGGGTCGGGGCGTCCACGAGATCAGGAGACCGCGGCAGGTTCCGTGACTGCGCGGTGTGCGTTATTCCCGGCGCCTTTCCGGACACGTCCGCGTCTTCACGGCTTCCGGCTTCTGCACCGCTCCCGCCGTCTCCGGGGTTTCCGCAGATCCGTGGGTTCCGCCCCCTCTGGGGTTTCCGTGTCGTCGGGAGGGATGCGGACGTCCCCTCAGCCCGGACGCGGGGCCGGCCGGCCCCGGCAGCCCCGAGGCTCCGTTTGGACTAGCGTCGTGACATGACCAGCAACGCCACCCCCAGCCTCGCCGACGCCCTCGCCGCCGGGACGCTCGTGCTCGACGGCGGCATGTCCAACCAGCTGGAGTCGGCCGGGTACGACCTGAGCGACGAGCTGTGGTCGGCTCGGCTGCTCGCCGAGCGGCCGGAAGCGGTCACGGAGGCGCATCTCACCTACTTCCGAGCGGGCGCGGACGTGGCGATCACCGCCAGCTACCAGGCCACCTTCGAGGGCTTCGCGCGGCGCGGCATCGGCCACGACGACGCCGCGCGGCTGCTCACCCTGAGCGTGGGCCTCGCGCGCGAGGCCGCCCGGCAGGCCGAGCGCGCGGGCATCGGCCGACCGCTGTGGGTGGCGGCCTCGGTCGGGCCGTACGGCGCGATGCTCGCGGACGGCTCCGAGTACCGGGGCCGGTACGGGCTGAGCGTGAACGAGCTGGAGCGCTTTCACCGGCCGCGCATCGAGGTGCTGGCCGCGGCAGCGCCGGACGTTCTGGCTCTGGAAACGGTTCCGGACGCCGACGAGGGCACCGCACTGCTGAGGGCGGTGCGCGGGCTGGGGGTGCCGGCGTGGCTGTCGTACACGGTCGACGGTCGGTACACGCGCGCCGGACAGCCCCTCGAGGAGGCCTTCGCCCTGGCCGCCGACGTGGACGAGGTGATCGCGGTGGGCGTGAACTGCTGCGCGCCCCGGGACGTGGAGGCGGCGGTGGAGATCGCGTCCGGGGTCACCGGCAAGCCGGTCGTGGTCTATCCGAACACCGGGGAGGCCTGGGACGGCGAGGCCCGCGCCTGGACGGGGAACCCGGCTTTCGACGCCGGGCAGGTCAAGGCGTGGCGGGAGGCGGGGGCGCGGTTGATCGGCGGGTGCTGCCGGGTGGGGCCGGAGGTCGTCGCCGCGATCGCCTCCGGTGGCTCGGCGGGGGACGCCGGCTCGCCGTAGGAGGACGGGCTTGTACGGCGCTGGTGGGGGTGTTCGCCGACTGGCCGGAGAGGGCGGGGCCTGCGCGGCGGGGACAGGGCTTGTGTGGCCGCTCGCGCGGTTCCTCGCCCCCTTCGGGGCCGCCCGCGCATACCGTCGGCGGCGTACGGGTCAACGGCGGCGGGCGCCGACCGAACGGCGCAGGCGGCGTACCGCTGCCGCTAGCTCCGCTCCGGGGGCACGGAAGTCGGTGGCAGGGGCGGGTTCGGGGACCGTGGTGGCGGTCGACCAGAGGGCGAACTCCGCATCTCGTGGACCGTACGCGGTGTACGGGCTGCCGTCGCCGAAGATCCGTACGGGATGCGAGGGATCCCAGGCCTCCCAGCCGGGGTCGCCGGTCGCCACGAAGCGTACCCAGGCCGCGTGCATCGCGTCGCACAGTTCCTGCGGGGCGCCCTCGCCGGCCAGCTTCCTCGATTCGGGTGTCTCGCCGGTGTCGAAGACGAAGCCCAGTTCCAGGGCGTGGCAGGCGCCGAGGGACGGGATGTTGGACGGCCAGGCGAACTCGTAGAGGTGGGCGGCGCCGGGCCGGGAGTCGGCGAGGCGCTGCAGGGGCACGCGCAGCAGGTGGTCGGTGACCATCTGCCCGACGATCTCGGCGGTGCCGGCATCGGGGTGCAGGGCGCGGTAGCCGCGGGGCACGTCGTGGCCGGTGCGGCACCGGGCCATGGCGCCGCCGAGAGCGACGGGGCCGAGCCGGTCGACGTGTTCCACGAGCCCGCCGGGCACCAGCCACAGCCGGTACTCGTCCCGGGTCCAGCCCATCAGCAGTTCCACGCCCGCGCCGGCGTCCCCGTCGACCAGCGCCTCCAACGGGTCCCGCGGGACGAGGTCACCGTCCACGACGATGCCGAAGGCGGGTCCGCCCAGGACCGGGCTGCTGAGCCGGCCGACCTCGGCCTGGGTGCGCAGCAGCACGTCGCGGTCGACGGCGGCGAAGGCCTCGGCGGTGGCGGGGATCTTCAGGCGGGAGGCCATACGGCGCACCATGCGCCGTACCTTGTCGCGGTCGGAGACCTCGGGCGGGCCGCTCTGCAACACCGCCCGGCGGATCAGGCCGCGGGCCTGGGGCGCGGCGAGCAGGACTCCTGTGCTGATGGCACCGGCCGACTGCCCGCACAGGGTGATCCGGCCGGGGTCGCCGCCGAAGGCCCCGATCGCCTCGTGGACCCAGCGCAGGGCGGCAAGCTGGTCGCGCAGTCCGGGGTTCGGCGGCACGTCGGGAAACAGTCCGTAGCCCTCCACCCCCAGGCGGTAGTTGATCGAGACGCAGACGACGCCGTCCCGGGCGAAAGCGCTGCCGTCGTAAACCGTCACGGCGGAGGATCCCCTGGTGAGCGCACCGCCGTGGAGCCAGAGCAGGACGGGGAGCCGGGCAGCGGGGTCCGGCTCGGGCGTCCATACGTTGAGGTTGAGGCAGTCGTCGCCGGGGATCTCGGGGTCGGACAGGTACTGGGCGAACGCCTCGGAGTACGGCGGTTTCGGCGCGGTCGGCCCGAAGGCGCCGGCGTCGCGGACCCCGTTCCAGGGTTCGGGCGGCTCGGGCGGGCGGAACCGCCGGGGGCCGACGGGCGGGGCGCCGTACGGGATGCCCCGGAACACCGCGACACCCTTCTCGTACCGGCCGCGTACGGCCCCGTGGGGCGTTCTGACCACGGGGCCCGTCCGGTCTGCCGTCATCGCCCACCAGCCCTTCGCCGTGCTCGTGCGTCGTTCACCGCCAGGCTCGCTGCACTGCTCACATCAGAGCATCACAGCGCGCGGATGTATTCCGGTGCACGGACCGAGCGCTGGGCCGTTCGGCGTACGTCGGCTCCTCGGCGTACCTCAGCGTGCCGAAGCCGAGCTGGTCGTAGCCGCCGCTGGGGGCGGCCTGGCAGGACTGCGGCCGTGGGGTCCGGTAGCCCGAGCCGGTGGACGACCGCCTGCGGGTTGGGGGTTCGAGTGCCGTGGGGGTGCCCGTACCGATCGGCAAGCGCTTGCCCCGAGGAACAGGCCTCACGCCCCCACCTCGCGCGACCACGGCCGAAAACCCGTTCCAGAACCGGAGCCACAGCCCTTCCCCAACCCGCAATTCGGGTCTCACCACACGGTTTTGGCTCGCCAAGGGCCCGGGCCCGCCTCGCCCACTGTCGCCCACCTCACCGATTGACCCCCGCTCAGCGCCGGATCTAGCGTAGAAGGCGCTTTCGGAACCGTGTGCCATCAGCGCCTCAGGAGGGTCATGCCCAGCGCCGAGTTGCCCAGGCCCTGTCGTCGAACTCCCGTCTGCCCCGCGACGACAGGGCCCAGGGCCGTGTTCGCCATGGACCCGGTGCACCTCCCCCTTCTCTTCCCTCCGTCCCTCATGGCCAGGTTGCAGCAGGCGGCCGAGATCGATCCCGCGCTCGTGGTGCGCGACCTCGCCGATCCAGCCGCCGCCGTCTCGCTGGCCGATGCCGAGGTGCTGATCACCGGCTGGGGCTGTCCCGGCCTGGACGCGGGCGCCCTGACCGCGGCCCCCCGGCTGCGTGCGGTGCTGCATGCCGCCGGTTCCGTCCGTTCGCTGATCGGCGACGCGCTGTGGGAACGCGGCGTTGCCGTCTCCAGCGCGGCGACCGCCAACGCGGTGCCCGTCGCCGAGTACACGCTCGCGATGATCCTCCTCGCCGGGAAGGACGTCTTCGCCCGTCGCGAGCGCTACCGCGCCACGCACACCCCGCCCTCCCCCGCAGAGACGTCGGCCATCGGCAACGTCGGGCGCCGGGTCGGGATCGTCGGCGCCTCCCGGGTGGGCCGCCGGCTGCTGGAACTGCTGCGGCCGTTCGACATGGAGGTTCTGCTCCACGATCCGTTCATGAGCGGCTCCGAAGCCACCGCACTGGGCGCCGAACCGGTTGCGTTGGAGGACCTGCTGCGGCGCAGCGACATCGTCACCCTGCACGCGCCGGACATCCCCGAGACCCACCACCTGCTCGACCGTGCGCGGCTCGGCCTGATCCGCGACGGTGGGGTACTGATCAACACCTCGCGGGGCGCGCTGGTGGACCACGATGCCCTCACCGAGGAACTGGTGTCCGGACGGCTCCAGGCGATTCTCGACGTCACCGAGCCGGAGCCGTTGCCGCCCGAGTCGCCGCTGTACAGGTTGCCGAACGTCGTCCTCACCCCGCACATCGCCGGTTCCCTCGGCAACGAGTTGGAGCGGCTGGGCAAGGTGGTCGTCGACGAGCTGGAACGGCTGGCCGCGGGCTTGCCCCTGGCCTTCGAGGTACGGCGTGCGGACCTGGCGCGGCTCGCCTGACGGAGGTTGTCCGCAGGCCGGCTGCCGGGCGACCACCCGGTCTCGGAGGCCCGGCGCGACCGGATGATGAGTGCGATCCGCGAGCTGGACCACGTCACCCACGCCCATGCCCGCTCGCCGGCGGCCGGTGGCGCGATCGTGATCGACAACAGGACCGGAGCGGCGTTCGCGCCCGTGGCCGAGGGCGCCGCGCGGCCGGCTCTCCCTGGTCGGTACCACCGGTGAGGATCCGGAGCAGGGGCTGAGGTGCCGGACGATGTGAGCGCGGGCGACGACCTGCCCGAGGCCCGTCGGGCCGCCCGCGCCGACCACCGTCCGTCAGCCGCTCGGCGAAATGGCGGCGACCGCGCTCCGGCTGCTGGTGCGGATCATGCGCGGCGAACGCCCGGAGGGGACACACACCGACCCGTCGACCCGGCTGGTGCCGCGCGCGAGCACGGCCGCGCCGACCGGTGAGCGGCCAACTGCGTGAGGGACGGCGCCCGTTCGGGCGCAGCGCGGTGACCGCGCCCACGCGAGAGCGTTTCCCGGGCATGAACCTCACCATGCGCACCGCAGCGGCCCTCGCCGTGGCCGCAGTCGCCCTGGCCATCGCCTACGGCACGGCCCACGCCGCCTCCCGCACGCTCGCTCCCGGACTGCACCGGGCCACCGTGACCGCACCCGGCCAGGACCACGACCCGAAGGAGGACACCGAGCTCGACGGGATCGGCAGCCCCGACCTCGACGAGGACTGAGAGAAGAAGCGGAACCACGGCTGGAACACGTACGGAAGACACGGCGTCGGCCGGGCACCTCCCGCACGGGCTGCCCGGCCGTCGCCGTATCCGTGTATGCGGTTGTCCTCGGGTGGGGGGTTGCCGGTCAGTCGTCGTCGTGGGGGTGACCGGCGGCGCCCACCAGGGCCTCGACCACGTCCACGGCGCTGCCGTCGTGGTCGCTGCCGGCCGTGCCGCTGCCGGTCTGGACATTGGCCGCGCGGTCGACCTCCAGCCAGGAGTCGGCATGGGAGTTGTCGATCACGGTGATCAGGCTTCCCGAGGCGACCGCGGGGGCGGCGCCGGCCCCGAGCAGTACGGCGGCCACGGCGCCGATCCCGAACCGGGTGACGGAACCGGTCACACGCCCACGCCCTCGGGGGTGAGCCGTTCGCGGGCGATGTTGCGCTCCAGCAGGCTGGTGGAGGCCTTCACGCCGATGCCGCTCGCGGGGTCCACCTCCGGCAGCCGGCCGTCGGCCGCCTTCAGGTCGGCGAGCGCGGAGTTCATCGCCTCGTGCGCGGCGAACAGGCACGGGGTGCTGTAGATCGCGACGTCGACGCCGAGGTCGGACAGTTCGCCGAGGGACAGACGGGGCGACTTGCCACCGGCGATCTGGTTGAACAGCAGCGGCTTGTTCCCCACGACCTCACGGATGCGCTTGATCCACTCGACGCTGCGCACCCCGTCGACCAGGACCACGTCGGCGTCGGTCGCCGCCAGCCGCTCCGCGCGGTGCAGGATGTCGTGCTCGTCGGTGGCGTCCGTACGGGCGACGACGACCAGGTCCTTGCGGGTCTCGAGGACCTTGTGCAACTTCTCCAGATACTCCTCCAGCGGCAGCACCTGCTTGCCGTCGGCGTGGCCGCAGCGGCGGGGCCGCTTCTGGTCCTCAAGGATCACACCGGAGGCGCCGATGCGTTCCAGCCCTTCGACGACGTGGCACGCGACCTCGGGGTCGACGTATCCGTCGTCGATGTCGACCAGCAGGTGATGGTGCGGGAACGCGCCCCGCAGCCGCTGGACGAAGGCCAGCATGTCGGGCCAGGCGATGAAACCGATGTCCGGCAGCCCGTAGTACGAGGCCGCGAAACCGAATCCCGAAACGAACATCCCGTCGTAGTGCTTGGCCGCGATCGACGCCGAGTACATGTCGTGCACGCCGATCAGCGGTGTGGTCCCGGGCCCGGCGATGCGCTCGCGCAGCTTCTTACCGTAAGTCAAGGTCCGGCTCCTCCTGTGGGTGGGTGACGCGGGGCGGGATGGGTCGCCGCGTCTCGACGCCCTTTGCCGAAACAAGAGCATCTCTAGAAACTCACGTGACCTTCCATAAACGCGAGCTTTACTCACCCCAATGGTGGAACGGGTTCACCGCAGAAACGTCACGCGTCGAGCCGGCCCACCCAGCCGAGACCTCCGTCGAGGTGGACCAGGAAGTCCGGGTCGCGGTAGGCCTCCGGCGCGTGACCGAGCGCCGTGTAGAAAACGCGACCCCCGCCTGCTCCCCGCTCGTGGCACCAGGCCAGCGGATGGTCCGCTCCCATCCCGCCGCCGTCGTACGACGCCTCGTCGGCGCTCAGCAGCACCCGCACCCGTCCGCGAGGGCTGGCGTCGAAGTCGTACCACTCGTCGGTGAAGTCCCAGACGGCCGGCAGTCGGCGGGTCGCCGGGTGGCCGGGGTCCTCGACGACGGCCCGGCCCGGCTGCAAGGCGGGGTGCCGTACGAAGCGGGCGCCGAGCAGGTCGCCGTAGTACGGCCAGCCGTACTCGGTGCAGGCCGCCGCGTGCACCCCGGCGAAACCGCCGCCCTCGTCCACGTACCGCGCGAGCCTCTCCCGGCCGGCCGGGGTCAGCACCTCACCGCTGGTGGAGAGGAAGACGACGGCCGCGTAACCGTCCAGCGGCCGTTCCAGGTCCGCGGGGTCCTCGGTGTGCTCGACGGCGAACCGGCCGAGCGCGCGTACGGCGGCGACGGCGTCCGGGATGGAGTCGTGACGGTGGTCCGCGGTGCGGGTGTAGAGCAGCAGTCGCGCGGCCATGGGACGACCCTATGCCGCCAAGGCCCGCGCCCGCGCCAACTCCCTTGAACCGCCGCGGCGGTGACCCTAGCCTCGCCGGGCATGAACGCCGTTCCCCCGCTGCTGGACCATCTCGTGCTCGGCACGCCCGACCTGGCGGCGACGGTCGCCGACTTCGCCCGGCGGACCGGAGTGACGCCCGCGCCCGGCGGCGCGCATCTCGGCCTCGGCACCCGCAACCATCTCGTGGGCCTGGGCGGCCGGACCTATCTGGAGATCCTCGGCCCCGACCCCGAGCAACCCGAGCCTGCCGGGCCGCGGCCGTTCGGGGTCGGGCGACTGACCGGGCCGCGCGCCCTGACCTGGGCGATCAGCCCACCCGACCTGGAAACGGCGATCACGGCGGCCCGCGCGCGGGGCTACGACCCAGGGCCCCCGCACCCGATGAGCCGCCGTACGCCGGACGGCACCGTGCTGCGGTGGCGGCTGACCGACGGCGGCCACGCGCACCCCTCCGGTCTGGTCCCGTTCCTGATCGACTGGGGCGGCTCCCCCCACCCGACGGCCTCGGGCCTGCCGGTCACCCCGCTGCTGGAGATCACCGCCACGGTGCCGGATCCGGACGAAGTGCGCCGCCCGCTGGCGGCCCTGCGCACGGGGCTGACACTCGCCGCGGGACCGGTTGCGCTGTCCTTCACCGTGGACACGCCCAACGGCCCGGTGACCTTCGGCTGAGGTGCCGGACGCGGGGGAACGGGTTTGCCGGACCGTGGGCCCGCTCTCACTCACCCGACGTTCGTCCGCGGGTGCGCTTCCGCGCACGTATCCGGGCGGCCGGTCGCCGGAACAGGTCGGCGGACCTCGGGCGGCCGGGCCGACGTGCGCAGGAGCGGGCGCCGGCCGAACAGGGGCTGCGCGGGTGGAGCGGGAGCGGGTCGTCCCGCCGGACGTCGGGGCACATCGCCGGTGACGGGCAGCCGTGACCAATCGCGCGGGAAGGCCAGGCCCGACCAGACCCTCCCTGTGCCCCGCCCCTCCCCCGCCCACTCCCCGCTCAGCGGCCGCCCCAGGGTGTCCGATTCCTTCAAGACCGGTGGGTGGCGTGCCGCCTACGGTGACCGTATGACTGCACGATTCGCCCTGATCGGCGTGGTGGTCTCCGACCTGGCCTCCTCGCTCGCCTTCTACCGTCGCCTCGGGCTGGTCTTTCCTCCCGGGGCCGAGGAACAGCCGCATGTCGAAGCGGAGTTGCCGGGCGGGCTGGTGCTCGCGCTGGACACCGAGGAAACCGTCCGCTCCTTCCACTCCGGCTGGCGGCCGCCCGAGGGCGGCGGCCGCGTGGGGCTCGCCTTCCGGTGCGGATCGCCCGCCGAGGTCGACGCCCTCTACGAGGAACTGGTCGCCGCCGGCCACCACGGGGAGCTGAAGCCATGGGACGCGTTCTGGGGACAGCGGTACGCCACCGTGCACGACCCCGACGGCAACGGCGTCGACCTGTTCGCCCCGCTACCCGCCGCCGAGTAGCGACCCGAGCGGCAGGCCCGTCAACTCCCTTACCTCGCGGGCGAGGTGGGGCTGGTCCGCGTACCCCGCGCGCACGGCCGTCTCGGCATACGGCGTCCCCGAGCGGGCCAGGGTCAGCGCCCGTTGCAGCCGGAGGATGCGGGCCAGGGTCTTGGGCCCGTAGCCGAACGCGGCCAGACAGCGGCGGTGCAAGGTGCGGGTGCCCAGGCCGAGTTCGGCGGCGGTGGCGGACACCGTGCGGCCCTCGTCCAGGCGCTCCACCAGCCGGTGCAGCAGCGGGTCGGGCACAGTGGTCTGCGCGGCCCGGTCCAGGGCGATGTCCTCCAGTGCCGTCGCCGGGTCGGCCGCCGCCTCGACACGCGCCCGCAGCCGTCGGACCCGGGCCGTGGGCCAGAGGTCGGCCAAGTCGACCCGCAGATCGCGCAGTTCGTGTGCGGGGACACCGAGCAGGGCGGGCGCCGTTCCGGGGAAGAAGCGGACGCCCGCCCAGCTGCGGAGCGGGCCCTCGGGAACGTGGGGGCGGGTGTCGGGGCCCGCGACCAGCAGCCGGTCCTCGTTCCACAGCAGGTCCATGCAGCCGTCGGGCAACACGGGCCCCACGCCGGCCCCGGCAGGTGTGTTCGTCCACACGACCGCGCCGGTCAGTCGGGACGCCCGCTCCGTGTACACGGTTGCCAGCCTACGTCGCCGGGGTACGTGGCGGGTCACCCCGGACGCGGCCGTGTCCACGGTGGTCGTGACCGGTGCGTCCGGTCGTACGGGCAGCCGGGCCGCGGCGGCCGCGCGGGCGGCGGGCCCGACGGTTCGCGCCGCCTCACGCGCGCGGGGTCTCGACTGGCGGGACGGGACGACCTGGGAGCCGGTACTGGCGCGGCGCCGAAGCGGCGCATCTGGTGTACCCGTCGGACATGGGTGCTCCGGTCGCGCCCGTCCTCCTGCCGGCGCGGGGGCAGGAGCAGGCCCGGTGCCGACGGAGGAGGCGATCTCGGAGTCGGGGGCGGAGTGGACGGTCGTACGGGCCGCGTGATTCGCGCACAACTTCGGTGAGTGGTCGTCGCGGGAGGAGCTGGGGGGTGGATGGGGAGCTGGTGTCTCCCGGCGGGGCGTGCGGGAGCCGTTCGTGGATGTGCGGGACGCCGCGGACGTGGTGGTGGCGCTGACCGGTGTGTCGGGCGGGCGCCGGAGGTGTCCGGGCCGCGGCTGCTGTCCTCCGGCGAGGCGGTCGCCGAGGTCGCGGCGGCGAGGGGCGGGAGCTGGGGTGCCGCGCGGTGGCGCCGCGGAAGCACGGTGAGCGGCTGGCGGGGACGCCCCGGACACCCCCGCCCCCGGCAGGCCCGGACGCCCCGGCACGCCCGGTCGTCCCGTACGCCCGGTCACCCGGCACGCCCCGTCACTTGTCCTGCCGTGCCGTCCCCCCGTCCCCGTTGGCCTCGTGCGGCTGCCGGCCGTTGCTCTCGGGCTCGCGTGCGTGGGGCTCGTGAGCGTCGCGGCGAGGGTCGCGGCCGTTGGTCTTGTGCGGGTGGTGGGCGTGTTTGGCGTGGGTGCGCAGGCGGGCGGTGACGTCCTCGGGGGGCAGGAAACGGGACCAGCGCTCGGGGAACTCCGAGGGCATGTCGGGGTCGTCGGGGTCGACCTCGCGGGCCGCAGCGGCCCGGGCCACGTAATCGGCGACCTGGGCCTCGCGGATCCGTTCGTTGGCGGCGCGGGCGGCGGCGGTGGCGGCGGCGGGCCAGACCCGGTCGATGGCGGCGTTCACGGCCGCGCCGACGAGGACGGCGAAGGCCGCCACGCCGATCCACAGGAGTACGGCGACGGAGGCGGCGAGGGAGCCGTAGATGGTGGCGCCCTCGATGGTGTGCACGAGGTAGATCCGCAGCAGGAAGCTGCCGAGGACCCACATGGCGAGGGCGACGAGGGCGCCGGGCACGTCCTCGATCCAGGGGGAGCGGACGGGCACGGAGACGTGGTACAGGGTGGTCAGGAAGGCGATGGACAGGACGATGACGACGGGCCAGTACAGGACCTGCACCACCGTCTCCGACCAGGGCACCACCCGCACCACCGCGTCCGGGCCGGCCACCATCAGCGGCAGCGCGATCGAGCCGATCAGCAGTGCCACGATGAACAGCACGAACGACATCACCCGCGTCTTCACGATGCCCCGGACGCCGTCGAGGCCGTACATGACGGTGATGGTGTCGATGAAGACGTTCACCGCGCGTGATCCCGACCACAGGGCGAAGACGAACCCGATGGAGATGACGTCGGGCCGGGTCTTGAGGACGTCGTGCAGGATCGGCTCGGCGATCTCCTTCACGCCCTTGTCGGACAGGACCGTCCGTGAGGCGTCGAGGATGTTGGTCTCCAGGCCCTGGATGGTGTGGGCGCCGGTCCAGGTGTCGACGTAGGCGAGCAGCCCGATGAGGCAGAGCAGCAGGGGGGGCACGGACAGCAGGGTGAAGAACGCGGCCTCGGCGGCCAGGCCCAGGATGCGGTACTCCATGCAGGAGTTGACGGTGTCCTTGAGCAGCAGCCAGGCCGTCCTGCGCTTGGAGACGTTCCGGTAGAGGGCTCTGGCCCGGTGGAGACGACCGGCGGGCCGCTCGGAGGATTCACTTGCTGGCTGCACGACCCAAAGGTATCCGCAGCACGGGACCGCCCTCACCTTACGGGGCGGGTGACCGCATCCGGGGCGCCCGGTGGCGCAGCTGTGCCACTCTGGAGGCCATCACCGCCGCCGTCCCGGGTAGGTTCGCAATCATGGCAGGCACCTCCACCCACACCGTGACGAACCAGCCGCCACCGCTGGTCGGCTACGACCTCTTCACCGCCGACCGGGCCCTGGTCGCGGCCGTCGAGCGGCACACCGGCCCGGATGTGCTCGACGAGGTGCGCGCGGAGCTGTCGGCGCTGGGCAGAGCGGGCGGCTCGCAGCAGCTGCAGGAGTGGGGGTGGCAGGCGAACGAGCACCCGCCGCGGCTGCGCACCCACGACCGGTACGGCCACCGGATCGACGAGGTCGACTTCCATCCGGCCTGGCACCGGCTGCTCGGCAAGGGGGTCTCCGCGGGGCTGACCGGGGCCTGGATCCGGCCGTCGGGGCACGTCCGGCGGGCCGCCGGCTTTCTGCTCTGGACCCAGGTCGAGGCGGGCACCTGCTGTCCGCTGTCGATGACCCACGCGGCGGTGCCCGCGCTGCGGACCGATCCCGTGCTCGCCGCCGAGTGGGAGCCGCGGCTGACGTCGACGATCTACGACCGGGAGCTGCGGCCCGCCGCGCGGAAGCCGGGCGCGCTGTTCGGTATGGGGATGACGGAGAAGCAGGGCGGCAGCGACGTCCGCGCGAACACCACCGAGGCCCGGCCGCTGGCCGAGGCGGGCACGTACGCGCTGACCGGGCACAAGTGGTTCTGCTCGGCGCCCATGTCGGACGCGTTCCTCGTGCTGGCCCAGGCCCCGGAGGGCCTGACCTGTTTCCTGGTGCCGCGTGTGCTGCCCGACGGCACCCGCAACGTCTTCCTGGTCCAGCGGCTGAAGGACAAGCTGGGCAACCGCTCCAACGCCTCGGCGGAGGTGGAGTTCGCCGGCACCTGGGCGCGCCGGGTCGGCGAGGAGGGGGACGGGGTGCGGACGATCATCGGCATGGTCGCGGCCACCCGGCTGGACTGCGCGCTGGGCTCGGCGGGGCTGATGCGGCAGTCGGTGGCGCAGGCCGTGCACCACTGCGCGTACCGGGAGGCGTTCGGCGGGAAGCTGATCGACAAGCCGCTGATGCGCAACGTCCTCGCGGACCTCGCGCTGGAGTCGGAGGCGGCGACCACGCTCGCACTGCGGCTGGCGGCCGCGTACGACGACGGCGGTGAACAGGAGCGCGCCTTTCTGCGGCTGGCGGTGCCGGCCGCGAAGTACTGGATCACCAAGCGCTGCGCGCCCGTCGTGGTCGAGGCCGCGGAGTGCCTCGGCGGAAACGGTTACGTCGAGGAGTCGGGGCTGCCCCGGCTGGTGCGGGAGTCACCGCTGAACTCCATCTGGGAGGGCGCCGGGAACGTCCAGGCGCTGGACGTGCTGCGGGCCCTGCAGCGGGAGCCGGGCGCGCTGGACGCCTGCCTGACCGAGATCGGCCGGGCCCACGGCGCCGACCACCGGCTCGACCGGGCGGTGAAGGACCTGTTCACCGAACTCGCCTACCTGGACGGCATCGAGTCCCGGGCCCGCCGCCTCGTGGAACGCCTCGCACTGGTGCTTCAGGGCTCGCTCCTGGTCCGGTACGCGCCCCCGGAGGTAGCGGACGCCTTCTGCGCCTCGCGCCTGGGCGGAGACCGCGGAGCGTGTTTCGGCACCCTGCCAACGGGCCTGGACCTGCCGTCGATTGTCGAGCGGGCCAACCCGCTGGTCTGAATCGCACGCCGCGTGGGCGCGAGCGACCACACACGGCCCGCACCCGCCGAGGCGCCGCCATCACGCACCCTCTGCCGCGAATCCGGCCAGACCCCCGGCGGGGGTGGTGCTGCGCCGACACGGCACCACCCCCACCTCATGGGCACGTTGAGCCCGTGGACGCGACAGCGCGTCGGGGTCAAGTCTCGGCCAGCCTTCGAGCGTCCACCAGGGTTGCAGGGGGTTGCAACTTGTTGGTGCACGTGCGCGGAGTGTGTGCCTCCGGCCTGCCCGGAGCGGCAGTATGAGGGGCACAACAGCCGGACCGGAAACCGCCGCCCGGACGGCTTGACAAGTATGTTCGACGCCCTTTCCGGGAGGACCCCCGTGGTGAACCCGCCGATGAACGTGGCGCGCCTGGCCGCCGTGGACGCGCCGCAGGCGGCGCGGCTGCTGAGCGAGGTACGTGACGCCACACTTGCCGGTCGACGTGCGAGGATCTCGCCGCGGCCGGTGATCGAGCAGTCCTGGGGACGGATGCTGCGCAGTGGTGTCGATCCCGACCGTGATTTCAGGTCCGGGTTGCTGTCCTCCGAGGAAGTACGGCGCCGGCGCGAGGAGTCACCGCTCAGGCAGGTTCTGCCGGTGCTGCGTCAGGGTCTGCTTTCGGTCGCCGACGTCGCCCAGCACATCATGGTCATCGCCGACGCCGACGGGCGGGTGCTGTGGCGGGAGGGCGCCTCGCCGGTGCTGCGCAAGGCGGACGGGCTGGGCTTCGAACTCGGCGCGGACTGGCGCGAAGACGTCGTCGGCACCAACGGGGTGGGCACTCCGGCGGTCGTACGGCGGCCCGTGCAGGTCTTCGCCGCCGAGCACTTCGTCCGCTCGCACGCCTCCTGGACCTGTACGGGCGCGCCGATCACCGATCCCAGGGACGGCCGGCTGATCGGTGTCGTGGACGTCAGCGGGCCGTTGGAGACCATGCATCCGGCGACCCTCGCCTGGGTGGACTCGGTGGCCAAGCTGGCCGAGGCGCGGCTGCGGGAGCTGCATCTGGACTCCCTGGAGCGGCTGCGGTCGGTGGCCGCTCCGGTGCTGGCCCGGCTGGACGGGCGGTCGCTGGTGGTGGACCGGGACGGCTGGTCGGCGGCGGTGTCCGGGATGCCGTACGTGCGGCGGGTCGCGCTGCCCAAGTCGCTGGCGCCGGGCCGCCGGTGGCTGCCGTCGCTGGGTTCGTGCGCGGTGGAGCCGCTGGCCGGGGGCTGGTTGCTGCGGGCGGTGGAGGAACCGGTGGGCACGGCCGCGCGGATCGTGCTGGATCTGGGCCGGGCGGGCCGCAGGACGCTGACGGTGAGCGGTGCGGCGGGTTCCTGGTCGCGTGAACTGAGTCCGCGGCACGCGGAGTTGCTGTATCTGCTCGCCGACCACCGCTCGGGGCGCGGTGCGGCGGCCCTGGCCGAGGATCTCTTCGGCGACCCCTCACGCACGGTGACGGTACGGGCTGAGATGTCCCGGATCCGGCGGTATTTCGGGGAACTCCTGCGACACCGGCCGTATCGATTCTGTGAGGATGCGGAGATCGAGGTGCTTGTCCCCGCCGACCCCCGCGACCTGCTGCCTTCCTCGACGGCACCGGCGATCGCACGGAGACGCACGGCCGCGCAGGAGGGCGGAACCAGTGCTCGGTGAGCGTGTCTTCCGCATATTTGCGGGGTCTTCGCCCTGCGCGGGCCGTTACTGCCGTAGCATCCCCTGAGGGCCTCCTCAGCCGCGTCTCGCGTCAACGTACGGACCACCGGACGCAGTTGGCCCGTCGGCGGCCGCCGCGCCCCCGGCGGCGGAGGAGCCCCGGAAGAGGGGACGAGATGAAGCATCGCGGCAGACACCGCCGGCGCAGGCGGGGCGCTGCACTGCGCGCGGTCCTGACCGGGACCGCGCTGGCGCTCACCGCGGCCGCCACTCTGATCAGCGCGTCCCAGGCCGACGTCACCGACAGTCCCGGCGCGCTCAAACCGCTCTCCTCCCCTGCGGACACCGCCCCGCTCCGGCTTCAGGAGCGGCTGGTCCCGGCCCGCACGCTGGACCGGCTCGCGGCCGCGATGGGCCGTCCGGTCGGCGTGGACGCCGTTCTCGCGAGCGCCGATCGCGAGATGCGCGAGTCCGCCGGCTGCTCCTCCGCCGACCGCGCGTCGCTGCCCGTCTCCCCGGCCGCCGCCCGCGCCTACTGCTGGGACCCGGCGGACTCCGCCGGCACTGCCTGGCGTCCGGCGTCGGTGACCACCGCCGGGGACACCGGCGACGACGGCGTCCGGGGCACCCACCGGGTCGTCCTCGCCGGCTGGACGCACAGCACCACCACGGGCCGCGCCGGCGAGCGGGGCCTGGCCAGGGTCGCCTTCGTGAACGCCGACGACCCCGCGCGCCTCGCCTACCGCTGGGTGCTGCTGGTGGTGCCGGTCGACGGCGGGCGTGACTACCGGGGCCTCGCCTCCGCGATCTCCGGGATGGTCTGGTACCAGGACAAGCTGCTGGTCACCGCCAGGACCGGCAGTGCCGACGCGCTGTACGTCTACGACCTCGACCGGATCCAGCGCACCAGCGTCGACGGGCCCGCGATCGGGCGGGTGCCCGGCGGCTGGTCCGCCGACGGCTACCGGTACGTGATGCCCGCGGTCGGCTCGTACCGCTTCACCGCGGGCCGCTGCGCGCGCTCCGGGCCGCCGTGCCCCGGCGCGCTCGCCCTCGACCGGGGCACGGCGCCGGACAGCCTGGTCGCCGCGGAGTGGACGGCGCCGGACGGCGAGCGGAACGCCCGGCTGTGGCGGTACGCCTTCAGCACGGCTCCCGGGCGCGGCGGGCTGCTCGCCACGGACGCCGCCGGGCGGGTGGAGCCGGTGGAGGCCTACCGGACCAGGGCGGCCGGGATCCGGGGCGTGCTGTCCTACTGGCAGCCCGGGGCGGAGGACGCGTCCTGGTATGTGGGACAGCTGCCCGGCTCACGGGACGGGCACGGCGGGCTGTGGCGGCAGGACGCGGGTGGCGCGAAGGCGGCCCGCTGCGGCGCGGACGGCTCCCACCGATGCTGGGCGCAGTCCGCGGGCTCCCTGTCCTACTGGCAGCAGACGGGCGAGGTGTGGTCCCTGTCGGACCGCATGCTCTTCGCCGTACCCCTGAAGGAACTGGAAGGGGTACTGGGGTGACGGGGCGGCCGAAAGGCCGGAGTGACCGGGGTGATGGCCGGGTGACCGGGTCGATCGACAGACCGGGCGGTGGGATGATTCCCTGGCCCGCATGAGCAGCGTCCCCGTCACCACCTGGTCCCTGGAGCAGACCTCGTCGGCCGATCTTCTGCCCGCCGCCGCCCCCGAGGGCGACGTCCGGATCGTCCGGGCCGAGGTCCCCTCCCCCGAGTTCAGCCGCTTCCTGTACGCCTCGGTCGGCGGCGACATCCGTTGGACCGACCGGCTGAGCTGGACCCGCGCGCGGTGGCAGGAGTATCTGGGCCGGCCCGGCGTGGAGACCTGGGTGGCCTACGACCGGGGCACGCCGGCAGGCTACGTGGAGCTGGAGCCGCAGGACGAGGGCGTGGTCGAGATCGTCTACTTCGGTCTGATCCCCGACTTCCGCGGCCGGCGCATCGGCGGCCACCTGCTGGCGTACGGGACGGCCCGCGCCTGGGACCTGGCCGAGCGGTGGCCGGGGCGGACGCCGACGAAGCGGGTGTGGCTGCACACCTGCAGCAAGGACGGCGAGTTCGCCATGGACAACTACCGGCGACGCGGCTTCAAGCTGTTCGACACCAAGGTCGAGCTGGAACCGGACGCCCCGACTCCGGGGCCGTGGCCGGGCGCGTACCCGGCCTGACCTGCCGGGACAAGCCTCCTGGCAGCGTATGTGAGCGATACCACCCTCGTCCCACATTCCGGGACAAGGGTGTCCGCATGATGGATAAAGCTGGACTGTGTCCAGATCGCCGTGACACGCTTCCGTCATGCCTGGAACTGGAATTGCCTTGGTGAGTCGGCGGCACGTCGACCTCGGCCGCATGTCCAGCGCCATCTGTCCGGCGAGCTGAGCGCCCCAGCACCGCCGAGAACCCCCCGCACCTCATCCCACCTGCGCAATGACGCGCACGCGTGCCCGCGTGCGCGCGTCTTTGCAGGTCAGTGCCGATTCCCACCGGTCCCGAAGGACGTAGAACCATGGCCGCCACTCCGCCGAACCCCGCCGCCTCCGCGCCCCGCCGCAAGGTGAGCCGTCACCGTGGTGAAGGTCAGTGGGCCGTGGGTCACTTCACCCCGCTGAACGGCAACGAGCAGTTCAAGAAGGACGACGACGGTCTCAATGTGCGGACACGCATTGAGACGATCTACTCCCAGCGCGGTTTCGACTCGATCGACCCCAACGATCTGCGCGGGCGCATGCGCTGGTGGGGGCTGTACACCCAGCGCAAGCCCGGCATCGACGGCGGCAAGACCGCCGTGCTGGAGCCTGAGGAGCTGGACGACACCTACTTCATGCTGCGCGTCCGCATCGACGGCGGTGCGCTGACCACCCGGCAGCTGCGGGTGATCGGCGAGATCTCCCAGGAGTTCGCGCGCGGCACCGCCGACATCACCGACCGGCAGAACGTCCAGTACCACTGGATCCGGATCGAGGACGTGCCCGAGATCTGGACGCGGCTGGAGGCCGTGGGCCTGTCCACGGTCACCGCCTGCGGTGACACCCCGCGCGTGATGATCGGCTCCCCGGTGGCGGGCATCGCCGAGGACGAGATCATCGACGCCACGCCGGCGCTGGAGGAGATGAAGCGCCGCGTGCTGAACAACAAGGCGTACTCGAACCTCCCGCGGAAGTTCAAGACGGCCATCTCGGGCTCCCCGCTGCTGGACGTCGTGCACGAGATCAACGACGTGGCGTTCGTCGGCGTACGGCACCCCGAGCACGGCCCGGGCTTCGACGTGTGGGTGGGCGGTGGCCTGTCCACCAACCCCAAGCTCGGCGTGCGCCTCGGCGCCTGGGTGCCGATCGACGAGGTCCCGGACGTCTACGAGGGCGTCATCTCCATCTTCCGTGACTACGGTTACCGCCGGCTGCGCACCCGTGCCCGGCTGAAGTTCCTCGTCGCCGACTGGGGCGCGGAGAAGTTCCGTCAGGTTCTGGAGAACGAGTACCTCAAGCGCGAGCTGGTCGACGGGCCCGCCCCCGAGCAGCCCGTACAGCAGTGGCGCGACCACATCGGTGTGCACCGGCAGAAGGACGGCCGTTACTACATCGGTTTCGCCCCGCGCGTCGGCCGCGTCGACGGTGCCACGCTGACGAAGATCGCCGATCTCGCGGAGGCGCACGGATCGGGCCGGGTGCGCACCACCGTCGAGCAGAAGATGATCGTCCTCGACGTCGAGCAGGACAGGGTCGACTCGCTGGTCGAGGGCCTGGAGGCGCTGGACCTCACCGCCCGGCCGTCCTCCTTCCGGCGCGGCACCATGGCCTGCACCGGCATCGAGTTCTGCAAGCTCGCCATCGTCGAGACCAAGCAGCGCGGTGCCACGCTGATCGACGAACTGGAGCGCCGGCTGCCGGACTTCGACGAGCCGATCACCATCAACCTCAACGGCTGCCCGAACGCCTGCGCCCGAATCCAGGTCGCGGACATCGGCCTCAAGGGCCAGCTGGTCCTCGACGACCGGGGCCGGCAGGTCGAGGGCTACCAGGTGCACCTCGGCGGCGCCCTCGGCCTGGAGCCGGGCTTCGGCCGCAAGGTGCGCGGTCTGAAGGTCACCGCGGACGAGCTGCCCGACTACATCGAGCGGGTGCTGAAGCGGTTCCAGGCCGAGCGCGAGGACGGCGAGCGGTTCGCCACCTGGGCCGCGCGCGCCGACGAGGAGGCCCTTTCGTGAGCCCGGCCAACGACGCGAAGGACGCAGCATGAGCGAGCGGGCCGCACCTTTCTACTGCCCCTACTGCGGCGACGAGGACCTGCGTCCGAGCGAGGAGGGTCACGGTGCCTGGGAATGCGGGGCGTGCAACCGCGCATTCCGGCTGAAGTTCCTCGGGTTGCTCGCCCGGGGACTGCAGCGAGCCGACAACGGAGGGGACGAGCGAATATGACGACCGCTCAGACGGACCGTACGACCGACGAGTTGAAGGCCCTCGCCGAGCAGGCGGGGCGCGACCTCGAAGACGCCTCCGCCCTGGACGTCCTCCAGTGGGCGGTCGACACCTTCGGCGCGAAGTTCTGCGTCACGTCCTCCATGGAGGACGCCGTCGTCGCCCATCTCGCCTCGCGCGTGCTCAAGGGCGTGGACGTGGTCTTCCTCGACACCGGCTACCACTTCCCGGAGACCATCGGCACCCGCGACGCCGTCGAGGCCGTGATGGACGTCAACGTCATCACCCTCACGCCGAAGCAGACGGTCGCCGAACAGGACGCCGAGTACGGCCCGAAGCTGCACGACCGCGATCCCGACCTGTGCTGCGCCCTGCGCAAGGTCAAGCCTCTCGAACAGGGCCTGAGGGGCTACCAGGCGTGGGCGACCGGCCTGCGCCGCGACGAGTCCCCGACCCGGGCGAACACCCCGGTGGTCGGCTGGGACGAGAAGCGGCAGAAGGTCAAGATCTCCCCGATCGCCCGCTGGACGCAGGACGACGTGGACGCCTACATCGCCGAGCACGGGGTCCTCACCAACCCGCTGCTGACGGACGGCTACGCCTCCGTCGGCTGCGCCCCGTGCACCCGGCGGGTCCTCGAGGGCGAGGACCCGCGCGCCGGCCGCTGGGCGGGACGTGCCAAGACCGAGTGCGGGCTGCACGGATGACCGCGCGCACCGCACCTCACACGTCGCCCACAGCCGCCGTTGTCACTGCTGTGACGGACACGACCACTGCCACCCAGGAGAACGACGTGACCACCGGAGCCACCGTCTGGCTCACGGGTCTGCCGAGCGCCGGCAAGACCACCATCGCCCACGAGCTGGCCGGCCTGCTGCGTGCCGAGGGCCACCGCGTCGAAGTGCTCGACGGCGACGAGATCCGCGAGTTCATCTCGGCGGGCCTCGGCTTTTCCCGCGAGGACCGGCACACCAACGTGCAGCGCATCGGCTTCGTCGCCGAGCTGCTGGCCCGTAACGGCGTCAAGGCGCTGGTGCCGGTGATCGCGCCGTACGCGGACAGCCGGGACGCGGTGCGCGAGCGGCACGCGGAGAACGGGACGTCGTACCTGGAGATCCATGTGGCGACCCCGGTCGAGGTGTGCAGCGTGCGCGACGTGAAGGGGCTGTACGCCAAGCAGGCCGCGGGCGAGCTGACCGGGCTGACCGGGGTCGACGACCCGTACGAGGAGCCCCGCACGCCGGATCTGCGGATCGAGTCGCAGCACCAGACCGTGCAGGAGTCCGCCGCGAGCGTGTACGCCCTGCTGAGCGAGAGGGGACTGGCATGACCACGGTCGCCACGGTGAAGGACGGCACGGACAGCCCGTACGCCCTGTCGCACCTGGACGCGCTGGAGTCCGAGGCGGTGCACATCTTCCGCGAGGTGGCGGGCGAGTTCGAGAACCCGGTGATCCTGTTCTCCGGGGGCAAGGACTCCATCGTCATGCTGCACCTCGCGCTGAAGGCGTTCGCCCCGGCGGGCGTGCCGTTCTCGCTGCTGCATGTCGACACCGGACACAACTTCCCGGAGGTCCTCGAGTACCGGGACCGCACGGTCGAGAAGCACGGTCTGCGCCTGCATGTGGCTTCCGTCCAGGACTACATCGACCGCGGTGTGCTCAAGGAGCGTCCCGACGGCACCCGCAACCCGCTCCAGACGCTTCCGCTGACGGAGAAGATCCAGAGCGAGAAGTTCGACGCGGTCTTCGGCGGCGGCCGCCGGGACGAGGAGAAGGCCCGCGCCAAGGAGCGGGTGTTCTCGCTGCGCGACGAGTTCTCCCAGTGGGACCCGCGCCGTCAGCGCCCCGAGCTGTGGAACCTGTACAACGGCCGGCACGCTCCCGGTGAGCACGTCCGGGTCTTCCCGCTGTCCAACTGGACCGAGCTGGACGTGTGGCAGTACATCGCCCGCGAGGGCATCGAGCTGCCGCAGATCTACTTCGCCCACGAGCGCGAGGTGTTCCAGCGGGGCGGCATGTGGCTGACCGCGGGCGAGTGGGGCGGCCCGAAGGACGGTGAGAGTGTCGAGATGCGCCTGGTGCGCTACCGGACCGTCGGCGACATGTCCTGCACGGGCGCCGTCGACTCCGACGCGACCACGCTGGACGCCGTGATCACCGAGATCGCCGCCTCCCGGCTCACCGAGCGGGGCGCGACCCGCGCCGACGACAAGATGTCCGAGGCCGCGATGGAAGACCGCAAGCGCGAGGGGTACTTCTAAGCATGAGCACGACCACGACCGAGGCGCTCTCGGCCACCACCCTGCTGCGGTTCGCCACCGCCGGCTCCGTCGACGACGGCAAGTCCACGCTCGTCGGACGGCTGCTGCACGACTCCAAGTCGGTCCTCGCCGACCAGCTGGAGGCCGTGGAGCGGGCCTCCGCGAGCCGCGGCCAGGACGGCCCGGACCTCGCGCTGCTCACCGACGGCCTGCGCGCCGAGCGGGAGCAGGGCATCACGATCGACGTGGCGTACCGCTACTTCGCCACGCCCCGGCGCCGGTTCATCCTCGCCGACACGCCCGGCCATGTGCAGTACACCCGCAACATGGTCACCGGCGCCTCCACCGCCGAGCTGACCGTGATCCTGGTCGACGCCCGCAACGGCGTGGTGGAACAGACCCGCCGGCACGCGGCGATCGCGGCCCTGCTGCGGGTCCCGCACGTCGTCCTCGCGGTCAACAAGATGGACCTCGTCGGGTACGAGGAGAGCGTGTTCGCGGCGATCGCCGAGGAGTTCACGGCGTACGCGATCGAGCTGGGCGTCCCGGAGGTCACCGCGATCCCGATCTCGGCGCTGGCCGGCGACAACGTGGTTGAGCCGTCCGCGAAGATGGACTGGTACGGCGGCCCCACGGTCCTGGAACACCTGGAAACCGTGCCGGTCAGCCATGACCTGGCGCACTGCCACGCACGGTTGCCCGTGCAGTACGTGATCCGGCCGCAGACCGCCGAGCACCCGGACTACCGGGGCTACGCGGGCCAGATCGCGGCCGGCACCTTCCGGGTGGGCGAGGAGGTCACGGTCCTGCCGTCCGGGCGGACGACGAGGATCGCGGGCATCGACCTGCTGGGCGAGCCGGTCGACGTGGCCTGGACGACACAGTCGGTGACGCTCCTGCTGCAGGACGACATCGACGTCTCGCGCGGCGACCTGATCGTGCCGACGAAGGACGCGCCGGCCACCACCCAGGACGTGGAGGCCACCGTCTGCCATGTGGCCGACGAACCGCTGACCGTCGGCCACCGGGTGCTCCTCAAGCACGGCACCCGCACGGTCAAGGCGATCGTGAAGGACATCCCTTCCCGGCTGACGCTGGACGACCTGTCCCTGCACCCGCACCCGGGGCAGCTCGTCGCCAACGACATCGGCCGGGTGAAGATCCGTACCGCCGAGCCGCTGCCGGTCGACTCCTACGCCGACTCACGCCGTACCGGCTCCTTCATCCTGATCGACCCGAGCGACGGCACCACGCTGACCGCGGGCATGGTCGGCGAGTCGTTCGCCGCCCCCGAGCCGGTCAAGGACGAGTCCGAGCACGACGGCTGGGACTTCTGAGCATGAACCGGACCGACGTCTACTCGACGTTCGCCAAGGAGGGCGGCCGCATCGGCAGCGGTGCCCTCGGCAGCGGGCAGGGCGGAGTGGCGCGATGTGCGCGCTGACGTACGCGCACCGCCTGCGCGCCCTCACCCGCCACCGCCGTGGACGAAGACCTGCCGACCTCCCGGCCACGACCTGACAGACCGTGACCGCCGGGCCTCCGAGAGGAACGCCTCCCGTGCCTGCAACGACCGCCTTCCGCCGCATCCTCGCGATGACGGCCGCGCTGCCCCTCCTCGCTCTCGCCGCCTGCGGTTACGGCTCCCAGGCCAAGAACGACGCCACCGCCAAGGTCGCCGCCGGGGCCCGGAAGATCGACGGACTCGACTCCGTGAAGATCGGTTACTTCGGCAATCTGACGCACGCCACCGCGCTGGTCGGCAACCAGAAGGGCTTCTTCCAGAAGGAGCTGGGCGCCACCCTGGCCACGTACCAGGTCTTCAACGCCGGCCCGTCCGAGATCGAGGCCCTCAACTCGGGCTCGATCGACATCGGCTGGATCGGCCCCTCCCCCGCGATCAACGGCTACGCCAAGTCGGACGGCAAGAATCTGCGCATCATCGGCGGTTCGGCGTCCGGTGGCGTGAAGCTGGTCGTGAACCCGAAGAAGATCACGTCCCTGAAGGACGTCAAGGGCAAGAAGATCGCCACTCCTCAGCTGGGCAACACGCAGGACGTGGCGTTCCTCAACTGGATCGCCGATCAGGGCTGGAAGGTCGACGCGCAGAGCGGCGAGGGCGACGTGTCGGTCGTCCGCACCGACAACAAGGTGACCCCGGACGCGTTCGCTTCCGGCTCCATCGACGGCGCCTGGGTCCCGGAGCCGACCGCGTCGAAGCTGGTCGCCGAGGGCGGCAAGGTGCTGTTGGACGAGGCGTCGCTGTGGCCGGACAAGAAGTTCGTCATCACGAACGTCATCGTGCGGCAGGGCTTCCTGAAGGAGCACCCGAAGGTGGTCGAGGCGGTGCTGCGGGCCTCGGTCGAGGCCAACAAGTGGATCAACGCCAACCCGGACGCGGCGAAGGCCGCGGCGAACAGGCAGCTGGCGGCGGACTCGGGCAAGGCGCTGCCGGCCGACGTCCTCGACCCGGCCTGGAGGTCGATCCGGTTCACCGACGATCCGCTGGCCGCCACCCTGGACACGGAGGCGCGGCACGCGGTCAAGGCGGGCCTGCTGGACAGCCCGAAGCTGGCCGGCATATACGACCTCACCCTGCTGAACAAGGTCCTCAAGGCCGAGGGCGAGCCCACCGTCAGCGACGCCGGTCTCGGCGTCGGTTAAGCCCGAAAGCCGATGAGTTCCCAGGAGGTGACGACCATGGCAACGACCTTCGCCAAGGCCGCCGAGGCCGTAGAGCACGCGGCACGCATCGAGCACGTCTCGAAGTCCTTCGCGCACCCCGGCGGGCAGCAGCTCGTCCTGGACGACATCAGCCTCGATGTCGCGCCGGGTGAGTTCGTGACCCTCTTGGGGGCCTCGGGCTGCGGCAAGTCGACCCTGTTGAACCTGGTGGCGGGGCTGGACGAGCCCTCCGCCGGCAACATCACGACCGACGGGCGGCCGGCTCTGATGTTCCAGGAGCACGCCCTGTTCCCGTGGCTGACCGCGGGCAAGAACATCGAACTCGCCCTGAAGCTGCGGGGCACCGCCAAGAACGAACGGCGCGAGCGGGCCGAGCAGCTGCTCGAACTCGTCCGGCTGCAGGGGGCGTACGGCAAGCGCGTGCACGAGCTGTCCGGCGGTATGCGCCAGCGCGTGGCCATGGCCCGCGCACTCGCGCAGGACAGCCAGCTGCTGCTGATGGACGAGCCGTTCGCCGCGCTGGACGCCATCACCCGTGACCTGCTGCACGACGAACTGACCCGGATCTGGGCGGAGACGGGCCTGTCGGTGCTGTTCGTCACGCACAACGTGCGCGAGGCGGTCCGCCTCGCCCAGCGGGTCGTGCTGCTGTCGTCCCGGCCCGGCCGGGTGGCGCGCGAGTGGCAGGTGGACATCCCGCAGCCCCGGCGCATCGAGGACGCGCCGGTCGCCGAACTGTCCCTCGAGATCACCGAAGTACTGCGTGGGGAGATCCGCCGCCATGGCCAGCACTGAGACGAAGACGGCCACGGACGCGGGAAGCGTCGAGGCGGGCCTGGACGCCCTGGAGACCTCCGTCGCCTCCCGGGCCTCGTTCCGGCAGACCTTCGCCACCAAGATCCTGCCGCCGCTGGTCGCCACGGCGGTGGTGCTGCTGGTGTGGCAGGCGCTGATCTCCTTCAAGATCGTCGACAATCCGGCGAAGCTGCCGTCGCCCGCCGATGTCGCGGACGAGTTCAAGACGGCCTGGCTGCAGGGCACACTGGTCGGCTACATCTGGACCTCCGTCTCGCGCGGTCTGCTGGGCTTCCTCTTCGCGCTGGCCATCGGCACCCCGCTGGGGCTGGTGGTGGCCCGGGTGCGGTTCGTGCGCGCGGCCATCGGCCCGGTGCTGTCCGGTCTGCAGTCGCTGCCGTCGGTGGCGTGGGTGCCGCCCGCGGTGATCTGGCTGGGCCTGGACAACTCGATGATGTACGCGGTGATCCTGCTGGGCGCGGTGCCGTCCATCGCCAACGGTCTGGTGTCCGGCATCGACCAGGTGCCGCCGCTGTTCCTGCGGGCCGGCCGCACGATGGGCGCCACCGGGCTGAAGGGTGCCTGGCACATCGTGCTGCCGGCCGCGCTGCCGGGTTATCTGGCCGGGCTCAAGCAGGGCTGGGCGTTCTCCTGGCGCTCACTGATGGCCGCGGAGATCATCGCCTCCTCCCCCGACCTGGGCATCGGACTGGGCGCGCTGCTGGAGAACGGCCGCAACGCCAGTTCCATGTCGATGGTGTTCGAGGCGATCTTCCTGATCCTGTTCGTCGGCATCGCCATCGACCTGCTGATCTTCAGCCCGCTGGAGCGGTGGGTGCTGCGCAGCCGCGGCCTGCTGGTGAAGGGCTGACATGCGCGCCCCGGTCCTCGTCGTCATCGCCCACGGCAGCCGCGATCCGCGGCACGCCCAGGCCGTGCACTCCCTGGTGGAGCGGGTACGGTCGCTGCGGCCTGGGCTGCGCGTGGAGACCGGTTTCCTGGACTTCAACGTGCCGTCCGTGAACGGGGTGTTGGAGTCGCTCGCGGCGGAGGGCGTGCGGAACGTCGTCGCCCTGCCGCTGCTGCTGACCCGGGCCTTCCACGCCAAGGCGGACATTCCCGCCGTGCTGCGGGAGGCGCCGGCGCGGCTGCGGATCCGGCAGGCGGACGTGCTCGGTCCGTCGCCGCTGCTGCTGTCCGCGCTGGAACGGCGGCTGTACGAGGCGGGGCTGACGCCCGCCGACAGGTCCTCGACCGGGGTCGTACTGGCCTCGGCGGGGTCTTCGGACCCGGAGGCGATCGCGGTGATCGCCGATATCGCGCGGGAGTGGTGGCACACCGGTTGGTGCGCCGTGCGACCCGCGTTCGCCTCCGCATCCCTGCCCCGCACCGAGGACGCCGTCGCCGAGCTGCGCGCCCTCGGCTGCGAGCGGGTCGCCGTCGCGCCGTACGTCCTGGCCCCCGGCCTCCTGCCGGACCGCATCGCGCGCGGCGCGGCCGGGGCGGACGTACTGGCGGAGGTGCTGGGTGCGGCGCCGGAGGTGGCGCGGGTGCTGCTGGAACGCTACGACCAGGCGCGCCGGCCGGTGCTGACCGCGCTGGGCGCCTGACCGCGCGACCACGGCCCGGGCCCTGTGGCGGCAGGGCTCCGGCCGGTCACCTGGCCGGGCGCGTGCGGCGGCTACAGGCCGAGCGCGTGCAGCAGCTGCTGGGTGAAGGTGAGGCTGCCGGTGCCGGCCCCCGCTCCGATGGCGACGGTCTCCAGCGCGGTGCGGATCCGGCCCCGGTTCGGCGGCAGCCCGTCCTCGGCTGACCGCGCCAGCTCCACCTGGACGGTCTCCCCGCACCCGACGAGCCCCGGGTACTCGGCCCGCAGCGCCTCGGTGAGCCCGTCCGCGACGGCCATGAGTGTCTCGAGGTCCGGTGTGCCGTTCCTGGGGTCGATTCGGGCGAAGTCGACGGGTCGGTTCCCGAAGTTGTAGGTGCTCATGTCCTGTCCTCGCTTGTGGTCCGAAGGAACCTTCGGGGGTGGGGGTTGGCTGCGCGTCCGGCGCGGGCGGCCCGGATCACCGGGGTCCCGGTGACGCGCGGGGCGATCGGGCCCCGGTCGCCGAAGCCGCCGGGGCCACTGACGTTAGCGATGTTGCACAGCTGCGCGGTGACCGCCGGGACGGCGCTGCGGTAGGTGCCGGTGACGGGGTCCCGGTACCGCAGAAACCGTTCCGTGGCGGCGAGTTGCCCGGGGAGCCACAGGGCGGGTCCGGGGCCGCCGGTGCGGTCGGGCACCCGCCCGGGGAGGAGACGCGCGTGGCTGCCGGGAGAGGTTTCCGCGGCCAGGGGTGCCGACGGGCCCGCTGT
Source organism: Streptomyces sp. NPDC052109 (assembly GCF_040680195.1). NCBI lineage: Bacteria > Bacillati > Actinomycetota > Actinomycetes > Kitasatosporales > Streptomycetaceae > Streptomyces > Streptomyces sp. NPDC052109. The sequence continues at coordinate 175,048 of NZ_JBFAWF010000004.1, forward strand.
ACGCGGGGGGCCGCCGGGCCGCCTCGGTGGTGTCGTCGCCGCTGCCGGCGGACGGTTCGGTGCGGGTGGCCCCGGCACGGGACGGGGCCGAGGCGCGGGCGGGCCCGTGCGGAGCGGCCCGGCCGCCAGGCTGCGCGGCCTGCGCGCGTTCACCGGCGCGGTGGCGCACGGCCCCTGCCGTGCCGCGGTCACCGCCCTTCACGCGGCGGACCCGGACCGAGGCGGCCGCAAGGGCACCGAATGGGCCGAAAATCGCCACCCGTCCGGGTGACCGGCGTCCGTTGACCCCGTCCCGGGGAGCGACGGGGAGCTGGTGGCGCGCGAGCCGCTCGAGGCGGCCGGGCCACCGGCCGGAGGACGCGCGACGGCCCGCCCCGCGCGCCTCCCGGGCAAGAGCCGTGGAGGGAGTGCCGGAACCGGGCCCGGGGGCGCTGGGCCGCCGGGTGAGTGCGTCCTCGTGGTACAGCGGCAGCACCGGTCCTGGTGTGCCCGTCACGCTCATCCGTCCCCCTCCGGCCGCCTGCGCGCTTCACCCTAGGGACGGCCGGGTTGCTTTGTCGCGAGGTTCGCCGAGCGCTTCCCTCCGGGGGCACAGGCGTGGTAGGGGGGCCACCGGGTCCGGCGCTCCCCTGTGACGTCGGACCGCGGCGGCTCTTCGTTCTGCGCCGCTCCCGGTCCGCGTGTCACAGGCTCGGCGAACGCGGCGCGCGCGAGGGACGTTTATCGGCCACTCCCCTTCCTGCTCAGTCGAAACGGAGGGCGCCGGTGCGGGTGCGCTTGAGCTCGAAGAGGTCGGGGTGGCGGGCCAGCACCCGGAAGCTGTCGAAGAGTTCGGCCGCCTCGGCGCCGCGTGGAATGGCACGCAACACAGGTCCGAACCACACCGTTCCGTCGACATGGATGGTCGGTGTGCCCACATAGCCGCCCGACTCCGGCTCGGCGCCGGCCTCGTGGCTGCGGCGCACCGCGTCGTCGTACGACGGGTCGTGGGCGGCGGCCGACAGGTCGGCGGGCAACCCGAGTTCGGCCAGCGACTCGGCGATCACCTGGTCGAAGTCCTTGTTGTCGCGTTCATGGATCCGGGTGCCGAAAGCGGTGTACAGGTCGCGCAGCACCTTCTCGCCGTGCCGTTCGGCCGCGGCCGCGGCGACCCTGACCGGGCCGATCGAGCGGTCCACCAGGTCCCGGTACCAGTCGGGTAGTTCGTTGTCCAGGTTGTGCAGGTACAAGCTCATCACCCGGAACCGGAGGTCGAGGGGGCGCAGGCGCTCGACCTCCAGCATCCAGCGAGAGGTGATCCAGGCGAAGGGGCAGGCAGGGTCGAAGAAGAAGTCGATCCGGGTCGGGGCGGACTCGGTGGCGGTGTCACGGTACGTCATGACAGTGACGCTAGCCGGTCACTGGTTCGATGTCCTGGCCCAATCCGGCTTCACTCCATTGGGCCATTTCCCGGCCTGCGGCCCCTGCCCGCCCGTGGTCGACGACCGCGATCTCCGTCCCGCGCAGGCGTTCCGGTTCCGCCACTACGTCGATCCGGGTGATCCGGCCTTCCGTGCCGAAGGCGAAGGCCAGGACCAGGCGCGGTCGCCCGTGCCACGCCATGACCAGGCCGAAGCCGCCGTCCAGCAGGGCGAGTCCGGTGAAGCCGGCGCGGGCCATCGCCGCCATGGCACCCTGCGCGACGGGCTCTGCACCCCATACGGTGATCGGTTCCGGCGTGGGGACGACCAGCGCGTCGGCGTGCAGCACCACGTCCGGGTCGAGCAGGGCGACCAGTGCCGTGAAGTCGCCGCCGCGGGTCGCGGCCAGGAACGCCTCGACGGCACGGCGCCGGCGTGCGGCGTCGGCGCCGGGCGCGGGCGGCCGGCCCCGGACGCGGCGGCGGGCCCGGCTGGCCAGCTGCCGGGTGGCGGCCGGGGTCCTCTCGATCAGCGGGGCGATCTCCTCGAAGGGCACGGCGAACATGTCGTGCAGCACGAAGGCCACGCGCTCGGCCGGTCCGAGGGTGTCGAGGACGACCAGCAGCGCGACCCCCACCCGGTCGGCCAGGAGCGCCTCCCGGGCGGGGTCGGCCCCGGACGGGGCCGCCGGGGTGTCGTGACCGTTGTCCACGGCGTCGAGGAACTCCTCGCGCCGGTTGCGGCGGGACCGCAGCATGTTGAGGCAGACCCGGATCACCACGGTGGTCAGCCAGCCGGTGAGGTTCCGGACCTCGTCGAGGTCGCCCTGCCGGGCCCGCAGCCAGGCTTCCTGGAGCGCGTCGTCGGTCTCCGTGGCCGAGCCGAGCAGCCGGTAGGCCACGGCGGTGAGATGCGCCCGGTCCGCCTCGAACCGCTCCGCGAGCAGCCGCCCGGGATCCCCCGCGAAGTCGTCCACCGTCCGCCCCCGTCCCCTTCCCGCGCCGCACCCCGCAACGAGCGGCGCGCGTCCGGGGCCTACGAAACTCCGATCCGGCCGGAAGATCAACCGGATGCGGGTGACTCGCCGGGGATCAGCCGGCGGCCGTCACCGCCTCGTCCGCCAGCCGCACCAGTTCCGCGACCGGCATCGAACCGGCCGCCCGGCGCTCGCGGGCGAACCGGTTGGCGAGCCGCTGGAGCAGTTCGTTCAGCGGGGCCGGTACGCCGTGCAGCCGGCCGAGGAGGACGATCTCCCCGTTGAGATGGTCGGCCTCGATGGTGCCGGTGCCCCGGGCGAGCGACTGCCAGGAGGAACCGCCGCCGCGCGGCGCCCCGTCCAGCGGCACCAGCGTCACCTTGTCGCCACGGGCCACGCGCTGTTCCCCGGGGCTCGTGTGGGCGATGCCGGCCGCGTCGAGCACGGCCTCTCCTTCGGCCCGCACGCGCGCGTACAGCGCTCGGGCGGCCTCGGTGTCGCGGGTTCCGGTCAGCGCCTCGACGGCGTTGCCGAGGTTCGCGAGCAGCTTGGCGTACTGCCAGCGGGCCACGTCGGGTACGACCGGCGCCTCGAAGCGGGCGGTTTCCAGGTCCGCGGCGATCCGGCGGGCGGTGTCGTCGGTGCCGTGCGGCAGGCGGCCGAGGTGCAGGATGCCGGTGAGCGGGGTGCCGGCGGCGGAGACCACGCCGGGCTCCACGAAGGTCGAGGGCAGCCAGACGCAGACGCCGTACACCTGCCGGAAGCGGCGCAGCGCCAGCCGTCCGCTCTCCACGCCGTTCTGCAGGCAGACGAGCGGCAGCCGCTCGGCCGCCGTCCCGCCGCCCGCGACGGGCGCCTGCGCCCAGACGTCCAGGGCGGCCACGGTGTCCTGCGTCTTCACGGCGAGGACCAGGACGTCGTCGGCGCGCAGTTCGCCGAGCGGGCCGGGACCGTCGACGGCCGGCAGGCGGTACGTCGACTCGCCTTCCGGCACCCGCAGTCGGAGCCCGTGTTCGTCCAGTGCCGCCAGGTGCTTGCCGCGTGCCACGAGCACGACCTCGCGCCCGGCCTGGGCCAGCCGCCCGCCGACGGCCCCACCGACCGCGCCGGCCCCGATGATGATGTAGCGCATGGACCAGAGCCTCGCACACGCGTGCTTGACGTTGTCCCTGGGGGAAGGCGGAGCGTGCGGGCATGGACGACTTCCACCTGCGGCAGACGCCGTACAGCGACCCGGGCGACCTGGACGTCGCCGCCCTGCCCCGTGATCCGCGCCGGCTCACCGCGATGGTGCGCGGGCTGATCCTGCACCGGCTGGAGGGCGAGCGCTTCGGGTACGCCGTCCCCGAGGAACGGCTCCACCACGACGCCGAGGCCCGGTACGTCACGCAGATCCTGCGCATCCTGCGCGAGCGCGGCAGTGGTCCGCTCACCGAGGAACGGCCCTACGAGCAGCGGTTCGTCGGCACCTGCCGGGACTACGCGTTGCTGCTGTGCTCCCTGCTGCGGGCCACCGGCACCCCGGCCCGCGTCCGGGGCGGGTACGCCACCTACTTCGTCGAGGGCTTCCACGACGACCACTGGGTGACCGAGTACCAACTCCCCGACGGATCATGGCGGTTGGCCGACGCGCAGGTCCATGACGGCCGCTACGGCGTGTCGTTCGACCCCGTGGACGTACCGCGGGACCAGTTCCTCGTCGCCGGGCGGGCGTGGCGGGCCTACCGGTCCGGAAGGGCGGATCCGGACACCTTCGGCGTCTGGGCCGACCCGGAGCTGCGGGGGCTGTGGCTGGTGGCGCACAGTGTCGTGCTCGACCTGGCCTGTGTGGCCGGCACCGAGACGCTCCCGTGGGACTGCTGGGGGCCGTGGGACGTACAGCAGTCCCTCGCCCCGGACGACCTCGCGCTGCTGGACGCGGTGACCGCCGCCGGCACCACCGAGGAGCGGCGCCGGCTGCACAGGGACCCGAGGCTCGCCGTGCCCCGCGAGATCATCGCTCACACCACCTTCCTCGGGCGGCGGACCGTCACGCTCCCGGAGCCGTCAACTCGGCCAACTTGACCACCGTGTTCCAGTTCCGGCTCGTGGCGATCAGGCTCCTGGTCACGGGGGCGCGCGACAGTGCCTCGGCGAGCTTGGAGCGGCCGAGGCCGTCGGGGGCGTACAGGTACAGGCAGCGGTCCCCGAGCCGGAACTCCTCGGGGAGATGGGCGGCCTGGTCGATGCCCGCGTAGCGGTCCGGGGTGACGGGCGCGGAGAAGTACGTGACGTGCAGTTGCCTGGGCTCCAGGTCGGCGGCCGGGAACGGGCAGGCCTCGGCGACGGCCTTCAGGTAGGAGTGGTCGCGCACGAGCACGTCGACCGGGAAGCCGAAGCGCTCCTCGATCGCCCGGGTCAGCTCAGCCGCCAGCGACTCCTCGTCGCCGTGCCCGGCGGTGAACACGGCCTGGCCGCTCTGCAGATAGGTCCGTACGCCGGTGTGGCCGAGGCCGGTCAGCAGCGTGCGGAGGTCGGCCATGGGCACCTTCCTGCTGCCGCCGACGTTGATTCCGCGCAACAGCGCCGCGTAGGTCGTCATCCGGCCAGCCTAAGCGGCCGTCGTGCCCCGTGGGGGCGGGCACGACGGCCGGGCCCGCGCCGGGCGGGGCTGCGCGAAACTCTCGCCGATCGGCGGGGGCCCGATCAACCTCTACACGCACCTGTGACTTGTTCAACAAAGTTTCGTCACCACAAACCGTCGCGCCGGCGGCACAACGGACAACCCATGTCCCCGCCGGTGCCGGAACCCCGAGAGGCGTCCCCTAGACGTGCGGATGGATGTAAGGGGCCACTGTCCTCCCCCGTGGTGACGGGCGGTCCGCCGACTTCACCGGGCAGCAGGACGAGACGCGTCGGCGCGGCTCGTACGGTCGGACCGGAGCAAGCGCAGAGGTGGCGGCAGGGGGCCGCCACCGCACACGAGGGGGAAGACCCGCGATGGGGAACAGGAACGTGCGGGTACGGGGGCTGGCCGCCCGCGCCGGCGGCTGGAGCGCCCGGCACCGCTGGGCTGCCGTCGGCATATGGGTGCTGTTCGTCGTGCTGGCGATGGGGCTCGGCTCGGCGGCGGGCCGGGTGGATGTGGACGAGGGCGACCAGCTCAAGGGCGAGACGCACACCGCCGCGCAGATCATCGGCGACGCGGGGATCAAGCAGCCGGCCGGCGAGACCGTCCTGATCCAGTCCGAGGAGGCCGGCGTCACGGCGACCGGGGCCCCGTTCCGGGCCGCCGTCGCCGACGTGGTGAAGGCCGTCGAGAGCACCGGGAAGGTCACGGCCGTGACCTCGCCGTACGACACGCACACCATCTCCCGGGACGGCCGCAGCGCCCTGGTGCAGTTCGACATGCGGGGCGACGCCAAGACGGCCGTCGACCGGGTCGAGCCGGTGCTGGACGCCGTCGCCGGGGTACAGAAGGCGCACGGCGGTCTGCGGATCGAGGAGATCGGCGGCGCCAGCATGCAGAAGCAGTACAAGGACGCCTTCGGGGACGACTTCCAGCAGGCCGAGTACTCGGCGGTGCCGGTGGCACTCGGCATCCTGCTGATCGCCTTCGGTGCGCTGGTGGCGGCGCTGCTTCCGGTGGCTCTCGCGATCACCGCGATCATGGCGACGATGGGCCTGATGGGTCTCGTCAGCCATCTGCAGCCGATGAGCGACACCGCCAACTCCGTGATGCTCCTGGTCGGTATGGCCGTCGGCGTGGACTACTGCCTGTTCTATCTGCGCCGCGAGCGCGAGGAGCGGCAGGCCGGCCGGGACCCGGGCACCGCTCTCCGTATCGCCGCCGCCACCAGCGGCCGCGCGGTCATCGTCTCCGGTGTCACGGTGTGCGTGGCGATGGCGGGCATGCTCTTCACCGGGCTCGCCGAGTTCGAGGCGATGGGCCTCGCCTCCCTGATGGTGGTCGCGGTCGCCATGGTCGGCTCGGTCACGGTACTGCCGGCGCTGCTGTCGCTGCTCGGTGAACGGGTGGAGAAGGGGCGGATCCCGTTCCTGAGCCGCCGGCGCCCGAAGCGGGACGCGGGCGAGGGCAGTCGGTTCTGGACGGCCGTACTGCGCGGCGTGCTGGCCAAGCCGCTGGTCTCCGTCGTCGTGGCGGCCGGCGCGCTGCTGGCGGTAGCGGCGCCCGCGCTCGGCATGAAGACGCAGCAGCTCACCCTGGACCAGGAGTTCGGGAAGTCGCTGCCGATCGTGCAGACGTACAACCGCGTCAACGACGCCTTCCCGGGCGGCAGCGAACCGGCCCAGGTCGTCGTCAAGGCCAAGGACATCGACGCGCCCGAAGTACGACAGGCGCTGGCCGACTTCAAGCAGCGGGCGATCTCCTCGGGCGCCTCCCACGGCCCGGTCGACATCCGGCTGCACGACGCGCAGAACGTCGCCCTGGTCTCCGTGCCGCTGGTCGGCGGCTCCGACATGGACCGGGCGGTGAAGAGCCTGGACAAGCTGCGCGACGAGGTGCGGCCCGCCACGCTCGGCAAGGTGGCCGGCGTGCAGGCGCCGATCACCGGGCAGGTGGCCGGCAACCACGACTTCAACGACCAGCTGCTCGGTTCGGTCGTCCCGGTCTTCGCCTTCGTGGTCGTCTTCGCCTTCCTGCTGATGCTGCTGTCGTTCCGCTCGCTGACCGTCGCGATCACGTCGATCGTGCTCAACCTGCTGTCGGTGGGCGCCGCGTACGGGATCCTCGTCGCCGTCTTCCAGCACGGCTGGGGTGCGTCGCTGGTGGGTGCGGAGGGGGTCGGCGCGATCGTGACCTGGCTGCCGCTGTTCCTCTTCGTGATCCTTTTCGGGCTGTCGATGGACTACCACGTGTTCGTCGTGTCCCGGATCCGCGAGGCCCGGTTGCGCGGCCGCAGCACCACGGACGCCATCCGGCACGGCGTGGTCACCACGGCCGGCGTCGTCACCAGCGCCGCGGTCATCATGGTCGCCGTGTTCGCGATCTTCGGCACGCTGTCGATGCAGTCCATGAAGCAGATGGGTGTCGGCCTGGCCGCGGCGGTCCTCATCGACGCGACGGTCATCCGCGGTGTGCTGCTGCCGGCCGTGATGGCACTGCTCGGCGAGCGCAACTGGTACCTGCCGAAGTGGCTGCACCGCCTGCCCGACCTCACCCACGACGAGGCGCCGCAGGCGGCTGCCTCCCAGCCGGTGCGCGGGGAGGACGAGCGGCTGCCCGTCTGACGCGGCGCGCCGGACGGCCGCCCACCCGGCTGGGCGGTCGAGGCCGGGCGGGCGCGGGCCGTGGGGGCCGGTCGCGCCCCCGCGGCGGAGCCGCACGATCGCCGGCGGCCCCCGCACCTCTTGGGGCCGCTGCGGTGCGGTCGGCTTCGGGGTGCCGCTCCTACTGCTGCGTACCGCCCGGCAGTTCGGCCTCGATCAGGTCCGCCGCTCGGCGGGTACCGCCCTCTTCGGCCATCTCGGCCTGAATCTCCTTCAGGCGGCGCGCGACCTCCACGTCGCCGACCAGGGCGAGCGCGGCCGCGCGGAGGCGCTCGGCGGTGGCCTCCCCGGTCTCCAGGCGCCGTGCGACACCGAGGCCCTGGAGCATGTCGGCGTTGCCGAACTGGTCGACGGCCTGCGGTACGGCGATCATCGGCGTGGCGGTGGCCAGCCCCTCCTGGCTGCCGCCGGCGCCCGCGTGCGTGACGAACAGGTCGGCCTGCTTCAGGACCGCCAGCTGCGGCACCCAGCTGTGCACTTCCACGTTGCCGGGTGTCTCGCCCAGCTCGGCGGGATCCACATGCCGGCCGATCTGCAGGACCAGATGCCAGCCGGGCAGGTCCCCGAAGGCGCGGACGCACGCCCGGTAGAACTCCGGCTGCTTGGTGAACGCCGAGCCGAGGGACACCAGCACGGCCTTCTCGGCGCCGGCGGGCCGCTGCCAGTCGCCCTGGTCGGCGCGGTCGCCCTGGCAGGCGCCGACGAACGTGTGGATGCGTTCGTCGACCCGGTCGGCGTGCGGCTGGAGGGCCTTCGGGATGAGGACGATCGAGCGCGACGGGCCGATGAAGGAGTCCGGGTGCTCGGTGATGCCGTTCTCGGCCAGCCAGGCCTCGAACCGGGCGTAGTAGGCCCGCCCGCGCGGGGTCTTCCGCGGCTCGGCCCACAGCGGCTCGAACACCTCCTGCTCGTACCCCTCCCAGGCGACGAGGTTCGGGGAGAGGGACACCGCCGGGACGCCCCAGCGACGGGCGAGGACGCGGGCCGGGTAGGAGGCGATGTCGTGCAGCACCAGGTCGGGCTCGTCGCCCGCGTAGGCCTCGGCGAGCTGTGGGAGCGCCTGGATCGCGTCCGCCAGGAACGGCTCCACGTGGTCCAGCAGCGTGGTGCCCCAGGCCTCCGGGTCGGCGTCGGGGCCGGGCAGCGTCGTGGTGTACGGCACGGGCCGGGCCCCGGTGGCGGCCACCTTCTCGGCGAACGCCGGCGGGATGGCGTACGTGACCCGGTGGCCCCGCGCCACGAGTTCGCGGATCACCTCCAGGCTGGGATTCACATGGCCGTGCGCGGCGATGGAGAACATGGCGACATGGGCGGGAGCGGTCATGACGTTCACCGTAAACGAGACGAGACGTCTCGTCCAAGGTGTTTCCGGGGTCGCGGCCTCTCAGCGCTGGCGGCGGGCCAGGACCCGGTTGCCGTCGTTCTCCAGGCGTCTGCACAGTTCGGGGAGACCGATCGCGCCGCTGTGGTACATGCCGGTCGCCCAGCCGTTCTCCTCGGTGTGGAGGGCAGGGTCCTGCAGGGCCTGAGCGCCGGTGGGCGGCATCCAGCCTTTACCTGCTCCGGTTGACGTGCTCATGACCGTGAAGGCGATACGTCGTCAAGAGGCCGCGCACACCGCCCGACCTGTACGAATGCGAGACTGCCCGAGTACGGCACACGCACCCCACCGGACGGCACGGAGGCGGCACGATGGACGAGGCACGGGCACGGGACGTACTGGCCGCGGCGGGAGTGCTGCCGGGCCCGGCCCGGGACGCACGGCTGCTCGCCCTCGGCGAGAACGCGGTGTTCGCCGCCGGTGAGCTGGTGGTGAAGGTGGGCCGCGACGCCGAGCTGCTGCAGCGGGCCCGGCGCGAGCTGGACATCGCCGGCTGGCTGGCCGAGGCGGGTGTACCGGCGGTAGGGGCGGCCGAGCCGAAGCCGCGGCTGGTGGAGGGGCACCCGGTGACCGTGTGGCACCGGCTGCCGGATCCGGTACGGCCCGCCGAGCCGCGGGATCTGGCGCGGTTGCTGCGGCTGGTGCACGCACTTCCGTCTCCTCCTTTCGCCTTGCCGCCCCGCGAGCTGCTGAGCGGTGTGGAGCGCTGGCTGCGGCTGGCGGGCGATGCGATCGACCCCGAGGACGCGGCCTGGCTCCGCGCACGCCGGGACGGGTTCGCGGCGGCCGCGGCCGCGCTGACGCCTCATCTGCCGCCGGGACCCATCCACGGCGACGCGCTGCCCCGCAACGTGCACATCGGGCCGGACGGGCCGGTCCTGGTCGACCTGGAGACCTTCTCCGCCGACCTGCGCGAGCACGACCTGGTGGTCATGGCTCTCTCCCGGGACCGGTACGGGCTGCCGGCCGAGGCGTACGACTCCTTCGTCGAGGCGTACGGGTGGGACGTACGGGAGTGGGAGGGGTGCGGCGTGCTCCGCGGGGCTCGGGAGACGGCCAGCTGCGCCTGGGTGGCCCAGCACGCGCCGAGCAATCCGAAGGCGTTGGCCGAGTTCCGGCGCCGCGTCGCGTCGTTGCGGGAGGGGGACGAGACCGTACGCTGGTACCCGTTCTGAGGGCGACGCCCCCGACCTACACGGGCTGGCTCTCGGTCAACCCCCGTAGGGGCCACGTCCCGTCGACCACCGCGTCCGGCTCGCCCTTGCGGCGCAGGAAGGCCTGGAAGTCCGCCGCCCACTGCGCGTACCACTCGATCTGCCGTTGGTGGAGATCGGCCGGGTCCAGGGAGGCGATCTTCGGGTGGCGGTCGGCTATCGCGGAGGCGAGGCGCGCCGCGGCGAGGGCGTCGGCCGAGGCCGTGTGGGCCGCGTCGAGGACTATGCCGTACTCCGCGCAGACCGCTTCCAGATTCCGCTTGCCGCGGCGGTAGCGGTCGACCCAGCGGTCGATGGTGTAGGGGTCGATGACCGGGGCGGGGGCCGGGCCGCCCAGGCGGTCGGCGAGGGACGGCAGGGCGTGGCGGCGCAGTTCGGCGGAGAGCAGGGTGAGGTCGAACGCGGCGTTGTAGGCCACCACCGGGACGCCCGTCTTCCAGTACCCCACGAGGACGTCGGCGATGGAGTCGGCCACCCGGTCGGCCGGCCGGCCCTCGGCCGTCGCCCGTTCGTTGCTGATGCCGTGCACGGCCACCGCGTCCGCCGGGATCTCCACGCCCGGGTCGGCCAGCCATTCCCTGCGGCCCATGGGCTCACCGGCCCTGACCTCGATCACCGCGCCGGTGACGATGCGCGCCTCGCGCGGATCGGTCCCGGTCGTCTCCAGGTCGAAGCCGATCAGCAGCTCCTGGTGCCAGCCCATGGGCGGCCCCCCTTCTTGGTGGTGCTTTCCCCCAGTGGCCTCCACCCTCGCACGCGGCACTGACAATCAGAGGATCGCGTTCCGCTTGTGCCGGTGCACACGTCAGGACACAGGGCGCGAATCCGCCCAGGACAGCTCGAACTCCTCGCGGTATGTCGGGAAGAGACCGGCTTCTCCCGCCTCGTCCGCCCTGACCAGCTTGCTGCCGTTGCGCAGCACCAGCACGGGTGACTCCATCCCGCGCGCTCCGCGCAGGTAGGACTGCACCACGGCGATGCCGTCGGCGCCGTCGCCGTCCACCAGGTAGGCGGTGAAGCGCGGAGTCTCGTCGTAGACCTGGATCTCGAAGGCGCCCGGGTCGCGCAGCCGGGAGCGGACCCGGCGCATGTGCAGGATGTTCATCTCGATCGACCGGCCCAGTTCGCCCCGTTTCATCCCGAGTTCGCGCTCGCGGCGCTTGACGGAGCTGGAGGCCGGGTTGAGGAAGAGCAGCCGTACCCGGCAGTCGGACTCGGCCAGCCGGACCAGGCGACGGCCGGAGAAGTTCTGCACGAGCAGGTTGAGGCCGATGCCGATGGCGTCGAGACGGCGGGCGCCCCCGAAGAGGTCCTCGGCGGGGAACTGGCGCATCAGCCGCACCCTGTCGGGGTGCACGGCGACCACGTCCGCGTAGCGGTCCCCGACCAGGTCCTCCACCGCGTCCACAGGCAGCCGGCGCGCGGAGGGCACGTCACCGCCGGCGCCGAGCGTCTCCAGCAGCCGGGCCGAGGCGCGCTCGGCCTGGCTGAGGACCGCCTCGGACAGCGCCCGGTTGCGGGAGACGACGTTGCGGGTCACCTCCAGCTCGTCCAGGGCGAGTTCGAGGTCGCGGCGCTCGTCGAAGTACGGCTCGAAGCACGGCCAGTGCTGCACCATCAGCTCGCGCAGCTGCGGCAGGGTGAGGAAGCTGAGCACGTTGTCGTCGGCCGGGTCGAGCAGATAGCCCTTGCGGCGGCTGACCTCGCGCACGGCGACCGCGCGCTGCACCCACTCCTGCCCGGCGGGGCCGGCCGCGGCGACCACCCAGTCGTCGCCGTGGACGGGTTCGTAGATGGGGCGCAGTACGGCGGCCACGACCGCGCGCAGCCGCTGTTCGACGAGGTTCAGCCAGATGTAGGCCCGGCCGGCCCGCTGGGCGCGGGTGCGCACCTCGCGCCAGGCGTCGGCGTCCCAGTCCAGCTCCGGCCCGATGGATCCCGCGTCCATCGGCCGGGCCAGGGACGCCGCGCCGGGCGGGACGTCTGCGGAGTTTCCCTCGTGACCCTCGTCACCAGGGGGCAGCTCCAGCCCTCCCGAGCCCACCCGTGCACCGCCTTCCGCTCCCCCGGGCCTTTCCCGTCTCAACGATCAAGGAAGGGTACTCCGCGAGGGGTCGGCGGTGCAGCCGGATGGACAGGTCGGTTTCTCAACTGTTTTCCTCAACTTCGAGGTTCCCAATGGCCGTTCTGCCATGCCAGGTCACCCGGAGTGAGCGGATTCATAGCCGTCACGTCGCGCGGGACGAGGGCGAAGCCCTGCCAGTGCACCGGCATCGGCTGCTGGTCCTCGTCCCGCGCGATGTGGTGGAAGCCGACGTTCATCCAGATCACCGGGTGGGTCAGGGCCTGTCCGCCGACCCAGGTGTCGACGGACGTGGGGTGTCCGCGGCCGCACTTGGGGTTGTCGCTGGCGAACAGTTCGCAGGGGTCGTACTCGGTGACGTAGAGGTCGTGCTCGGTGAAGGGGCGGCCGAGGTACTTGGTGGTGGGGCCGGGGACGATCTCGTACGAACGGGCGTGGCCGTCGTTGTTCCTGCCGGTCGCGCTGACCACCCGCCACCAGCGGTAGTCCTTCAGGTCGGCCGCCATCTCCCTGGTGACCCCGGTGCGGGTGGTCTTCGTGCTCGGGCCCTGCTGCCCGCCGGCGCGCGGGCTGACGGCCGAGTCGTACTGTTCGACCTTCGTCCTGGACGAGCCGTCGAGGCCGAAGTCGAGCCGCCAGAAGACGTTGTGGCTGTGGCTGGTGGCATAGGCCTTGGCGCCCTTGCCGACGGGCCAGCCGCGGCCGTCACCGGCGTCGTAGTCCTCCCAGGACAGGCTGCCGGTCGCACCGACGTTCATGGCGATGGTGCCGTCGTCCTGGAAGCGCCACTCGGTGATGTACTCGTACCAGCCGACCTGGTTGACGGTGTAGACGAGGAAGTCCTTGCCCTGCGCCTGGTAGACCCTGCCCGTGCCGAGGTCGTCGTGCATGCGGTAGGCGTGACCACGCGAACGGGTGGTCGTGCACAGGCCCTTGACGTACGGGTGAGCCGTGTCGACGGGGTCGGGGACCTTGACGGTCTTGATGGTGCCGCCGGGGCACTCGGCGGGTGACAGGTTCATCAGGGAGGCGGCGAAGTCCTCGTCCGTCAGGTCGCTGTACTCGTGCTGTCCGTCGTCGTAGGGGACATGGATCTGGGCGAGTCTCGCGCTGTTCAGGACCTTGATCGGCTTCGGCTCGCCCTTGGGCTGGTAGCTGATCCTCTCCAGGACGAGACCGGCCTTGCCGTCGTAGTGCCAGCACATCCGCCAGGTCGTGCCGGTGGAGAGCTTCTGCTCGATGCGGTAGGCGGAGCTGCAGTCGGCGGCGGGCGCGGTGGCGGCCGTGGCCGGACGGGCGGCGGCCGGTCCGGCGGCAGCCAGCGCGGCCACGGTCAGGCCGACGGCCGCCGCCCTGCCGGCGACACGGATTCCGTACGTGGGCATGTCGAAATAGCTCCCTTGCGAGAGGTGCGGTCCGGGATGACGCCGGTCAGCGGTGGCCGAGCGCGGCGACGTTGCGGGCGCTCAGGTCGATCACCACGGACCTGGTGTCGATCCAGGGCCCGTTCCTGACCTTGGTGAACAGCCGGACGCACCGGTGCGTGCCGCACTGGTCGAGGGCGGCGGGCTGGGCGCCCGGAGCGGCCCGGTAGACGCCGCCGCTCAGCAGCAGCTGGTCCGGGGAGGTCAGCGCCCTGCCGGTGGCGTCCTTGTAGTCCGCCGTCAGACCCGCGCCGAGCGGGGAGGCGATCAGGAGCCGGGCGGCCTCGGCGTTCTCGTCCCGGCTCGGTGGCGGCTGGACGCCGCGCCGGGTGCCGGCCCGCACGACCCTTCCGGCGTCCAGATCGACGGTCTTGGTGACGAGGGTGTCGCTCTTGTAGTCGTAGAAGGTGATGTCGGCGCGTCGCGGTGCGTCGGGGTCGTCCGCCTCGCCGGGCTCGGATTCGGCGAGGTCGGCGCCCAGCCGCTGCGGTCCCCGCCCGCCGTCGACGTTCTCGCCGGTGTTCAGCAGCTGCCGGTCCAGGGCGATCTGCTCGGCCCGCCGGATCTCGTCGTCGGTCAGCGGGTCCCGGCCGGTCCCCTTGCCCAGTGCGGCGGGCGCCTGTTCGACGACACCGGGCCGGACCGCGTCCGGGCCCTGCCCGGGCCGCGTACCGCCGCCTCCGGCCCCGCCCGACGCGTCCGCCCCCGCCGTGCCCGGCAGGGTGATCGCGACCGTCGCGGCGGTCCCCACCGCCGCCAGGGCCACTCCTGCCACTAACGTGCCCAGATGGCGGTGCACTGTCTCACGCACATCGTCCCCCTGCTCCCCGTTGTCGTCCGGGAGTACGTGTTGCCCCACTGGTTCGGCACACAGCGGGTAGGAGAGCCACCGTGCACGCTGGTCGGTGGGTAAGAGGGAGGCAAGTCACGGGAGGTTCCGTCACTTTCGGGGAGACTCGGGGGCCGACGCGCCCCCAGCACGGCAGCACACCTGGGAGAGTCGTAGCCATGCAGGTCTGGCCTGGAGAGGCGTATCCGCTCGGCGCCACCTATGACGGCGCCGGAACCAACTTCGCGGTCTACACGGAGGCCGCGGACCGAGTAGAGCTGTGTCTGCTCCACGACGACGGCTCGGAGACGGCGGTGGAACTGCGCGAGAGCGACGCGTTCGTGCGGCACGCGTACGTGCCGGGCGTGATGCCGGGACAGCGGTACGGGTTCCGGGTGCACGGCCCGTACGACCCCGGGCGCGGGCTGCGCTGCAACTCCGCGAAGCTGCTGCTCGACCCGTACGCGAAAGCGGTCAGCGGCACGGTCCGATGGGGCGAGGAGGTGTACGGCTACCACTTCGGCTCGCCGGACAGCCGCAACGACCTGGACTCCGCCCCGCACACCATGGCCTCGGTGGTGATCAACCCCTACTTCGACTGGGGGGACGACCGGCCGCCGCGCACCGAGTACCACCACACGGTGATCTACGAGGCCCACGTCAAGGGCCTGACCATGCGTCACCCCGGCCTCCCGGAGGAGCTGCGCGGCACGTACGCGGCCCTCGCGCATCCGGCGCTGATCGAGCACCTGACCGAGCTCGGGGTGACGGCCCTCGAGCTGATGCCCGTTCACCAGTTCGTCAACGACCACCGGCTGGCCGACATGGGCCTGGGCAACTACTGGGGCTACAACACCATCGGCTTCTTCGCCCCGCACAACGCGTACGCTTCCTGGGGCGACCGCGGCCAGCAGGTGCTGGAGTTCAAGTCGGCGGTCCGGGCGCTGCACGAGGCCGGGATCGAGGTCATCCTCGACGTCGTCTACAACCACACCGCCGAGGGCAATCATCTGGGTCCGACGCTGTCCTTCAAGGGCATCGACAACGCGTCGTACTACCGGCTCGCGGACGATCCGCGCTACTACATGGACACCACCGGCACGGGGAACTCGCTGCTCATGCGGTCCCCGCACGTGCTCCAGCTGATCATGGACTCACTGCGCTACTGGGTCACCGAGATGCACGTCGACGGCTTCCGCTTCGACCTGGCCGCGACGCTGGCCCGGCAGTTCCACGAGGTGGACCGGCTGTCGTCGTTCTTCGACCTGGTGCAGCAGGACCCGGTGGTCTCGCAGGTGAAGCTGATCGCCGAACCGTGGGACGTGGGCGAGGGCGGCTACCAGGTGGGCAACTTCCCGCCGCTGTGGACGGAGTGGAACGGCAAGTACCGGGACACGGTACGGGACCTGTGGCGGGGCGAGCCGAGGGCGCTCGCGGAGTTCGCCTCCCGGCTGACGGGGTCGTCGGATCTGTACCAGGACGACGGGCGCCGCCCGCTGGCCTCGATCAACTTCGTGACCTGCCATGACGGCTTCACGTTGCACGACCTCGTCTCGTACGACGACAAGCACAACACGGCCAACGGCGAGGACAACCGGGACGGCGAGAGCCACAACCGGTCCTGGAACTGCGGGGTCGAGGGCGAGACCGACGATCCGGAGGTACTCGCGCTGCGCGCCCGGCAGATGCGGAACTTCGTCGCCACGCTGATGCTGTCCCAGGGCGTGCCGATGATCAGTCACGGCGACGAGTTCGCCCGCACCCAGCGCGGCAACAACAACGCCTACTGCCAGGACAACGACATCTCGTGGGTGCGCTGGCCGGAGGGCGAGGGTGCCGACCGGGAGCTGCTGGAATTCACGCGCGCGATGGTGTGGCTGCGGCGCGACCACCCGGTCCTCCGCCGCCGCCGGTTCTTCCACGGCCGCCCGGTGGAGGGCACCCACGACGAGCTGTCCGACATCGCCTGGTTCACTCCGGAGGGCACCGAGATGACCCAGCGGGACTGGGACTCGGCGCGGGCGTCCGCGCTGACGGTGTTCCTGAACGGCAACGCGATCTCCGAGCCCGGCCCGCGCGGGGAGCGCATCACGGACGACTCGTTCCTGCTGATGTTCAACGCCTCCCCGGGCGAGCTGGACTTCCTGGTGCCGGTCAACCACGGCCGGCAGTGGCAGGTGGTCGTCGACACCGCGCATCCGGAGGGGGTGCCGCCGGGGTCCGGGACGAAGGTCGCCGCGGGTGACCGGATCACCCTGCCCGGCCGCAGCCTGACGGTGCTCCAGCGGCCGGCGTGACGGGCGTGCACGGCCGAGACGGCAGCCCCTAGCCAGGCCCTGTCGTCGAACTCCCGTCGTCCGGCCCGGAGGGCGGCCCTCGCGGCGTCAGCTGCGTGCTCCCGGCGTGCCGGGCCCCGGCCCGGTGCGACGAGAGTGCGTGCACGGCGTCGCGGGGCAGGCGGGAGTTCGACGACAGGCCTAGGGCTGCCTGTCCGGTACGCGCGCGTGGGGGGCATTTCCATGACCCACGGGTGTCTGGTACGTCGTCGGACGCGTCGTCAGGGCCAGGGCGAAGGCGAGCGCGGCCACCGTGCTCGCCGCCGCGAACGCCGCCGAGGGGCCGTAGGAGTCGGCGAGGCGGCCGGTGACGGCGACCGCCAGGGCCTGCCCGCCGACGAGCGCGCTCGTGGCGGTCCCCATCGCCTCGGCCAGCCGGGCCGGCGCGACCGCGCGCTCCAGGAGCCCGAACACGGTGACGAGGTGCGGGGCGTAGGTGACGCCGAGGACCGTGACGACGGCGTACAGACCGGGCAGTCCGGTGATGCCGAGCAGCGGCAGCGACAGCGCGCAGCAGGCCCCCGTCGCCAGCCGCCACCGCGCCCGCGGACCGAACCGCTCCGGTACGGCGGCCATCCCGAACCCGGCCACGGCGCTCATCACCCCCATTTCCGCGTACACGAGCCCCGCCTGGTCCTCCTGGCCCAGCCGGCCGGTGAGGGCGGCGATCCCGGCCTGGCACGCCCCGAACATCGCCCCCTGGAAGGCGAGGGCGGCGAGCAGAGCGGGAACACACCGGGGCAGCGGGGGCCGCCGGGCACACCCGCGCGCACTCCCGGCAGCCCGTCGGCCGCGGCCGACGACGGCGTCCGCGGTGGCGGGGGCGGACGCCTCGCGAGCGCGTGCGGGACCGGCGACGGGAACCCCGCCCCCGGGAGCACGTACGAGGCCGGCGCCGCAAGCCCGTCCGGCGGGCGCGACAGCGGGAGCGTCCCGTTCGGGGGCCACGGCGCGGCCTTCCCGGCCGGGAACGGCGGCGGGAGCCTCGAGCGTCGGGGCGGGGGCGGCGGCCTCGGGCGTGCGTGCGGTGGCCGGGCCTTCGCGGGCCGGGGTGGGGGCCTTGGCAGCCGGTGTGAGCAGGCGGGCCGTGGGGTGCAGGGCGAAGGCGCTGCCGCAGACGGCCACCAGTACCGCCGCACCGCCCATCGCGTAGGCCGGATGGGCGAGCACCGCCGCCACACCGACGAGTGCCGGTCCGAGCACGAACGACAGCTCGTCCAGGGTGCTCTCGAAGGACAGGGCGGCGCCGACGCTCGCCTCGGGAACGCCGGCGCGGCGGGCCAGCGCGACCAGTCGGGTGCGGGCCAGCGGGCCGACGAGCGGCACGGTGGCACCCGCGGCGGCCCCCAGAAGGGCCAGGACGGGCACCGGCGGGCCCGCGAGTGCTCCGGCGACGAGCAGGGCCACGGCGAGCGCGTTGGCGAGCGAGAACGCCGGCACGACCGTCCGCTGCCCGTGCCGGTCCGCGAGCCGCCCCACGAGCGGCCCGCAGACGACCTGGCCGAGCGCGAGGGCCCCGCCCGTCAGCCCCGCCGCCGACAGGGAGCCACTCGTCCGGGCGACGAGCAGCACGCTGCCGAACTGGATGGTGGCCGTCGGCAGCCGGCCCAGGAACGACACGCACGGCAGCAGCGGTCCGGTCAGGCCGATCACCTGACGGTAGGTGTCCCGCGCCCGGCGCCGATCCGGCTTCCCCGTTGTCCCCATCGCTCGACGCTAGGCACGCGCGCGTGGGTGCGTGCAGGGACCGATGACACGAAAGGCGGCAGGCTGGGTACGTAGGTTTCCATGACTTCTGCGCGACCCGGACCGGAGGTGCCCACGGCGACCTACCGGCTGCAGCTCCAGCCCGCCTTCCCGTTCGCCGCCGCCGCGGCGGCCGTACCGTACCTGGCGTCGCTCGGCGTCTCGCACCTGCATCTGTCCCCCGTCCTGGAGGCCGTGCCCGGCTCCACGCACGGCTACGACGTGGTGGACCACGCGCGCGTGCGTGAGGAACTCGGCGGCGAGGAGGGCCTGCGGTCGCTGGCGCGGACCGCGCGGGAGCACGGTCTGGGCCTGGTGGCCGACATCGTGCCGAACCACATGGCGATGGCCCCCCGGCACAACCACGTCCTGTGGGAGGTGCTGCGCGAGGGGCCCGGCTCCCCATACGCGCGCTGGTTCGACATCGACTGGGAGGCGCAGGGCGGGCGGGTGCTGCTGCCGGTGCTCGGCGGTCCCGTCGGCTCGCAGTTGGAGCATCTCGTGGTCGACGGCGACGTACTGCGCTATCACGACCACGCGTTCCCGCTGCGCGCCGGCACCGCCGAGCTTCCCCTGCCGCAGCTGCTGGACGCCCAGTGGTACCGCCCGGTGTGGTGGAGGCTGGCCCGCACCGAGCTGAACTACCGGCGGTTCTTCAGCATCTCGGAGCTGATCGGGCTGCGCGTGGAGGATGCGGAGGTGTTCGACGCCACCCACGCCAAGATCCTCCAGCTGCTCGACGAGGGCGTGCTCGACGGACTGCGCGTCGACCACCCCGACGGCCTCGCCGATCCCGACGGCTACCTCGCCCGGCTGCACGAGGCGACCGGCGGGCGCTGGACGGTGGTGGAGAAGATCCTCGCCGACGGCGAACGGCTGCCGGCCTCCTGGCCGGTCGCCGGCACCACCGGCTACGACGCCCTGCGGCAGGTCGACGGCCTGTTCACCGACCAGAAGGGGGCGTACGAACTGCTCGGCCGGTACCGGGCGTTCGCGGCGCCGCAGACGGACCGGGGCGGCAACTGGGAGGCCACGGTGCGCCGGGCCGCCTACAAGGTGCTCACCCACGAGCTGGCCGCCGAGGCCGACCGCCTCACCCGGGTGGCCACCCGGCTGTGCGCGTCCTCGCCGGACCTCGCGCTGCGCGACCGGGCTCCCTGGGCGCTGCGCACCGCCGTGGAGGAGCTGCTGGTGCGGATGCGGGTGTACCGGCCGTACACCTCCGGTGACGCGGCCGCCGTCGTCACCGAGGAGGCCGCCGAGGAGGCCCGGCTCGCCTTCGTGGTGCCGGAGGAGGCGGAGGCCGTCGGCATCGTGCGCCGGCTGCTGGTCGAGCCGCTCGGTGACGGGTCGGCACCGGACCACGCCGACCGGGTGGAGTTCCGCACCCGGTTCGCGCAGACGGCGTCGGCGCTGCGTGCCAAGTCGGTGGAGGACACGGCGTTCTACCGCTATGTGCCGCTGCTGTCGGCGACCGAGGTGGGCGCGGATCCGGGCCGGCCGGGGGTGTCCCCGGAGGACTTCCACGCGTACTGCGCGCGCGTGCAGCGCGACTGGCCGCTCACCGGCACGGTCGTCTCCACGCACGACACCAAGCGCAGTGCCGACGTCCGCGCCGCGCTGGCCGTGCTCACCGAATGCCCGGACCGGTGGGCGGAGTTGCTGGCCGAGGTGACCCTGCCCGAGGAGGGCGCGCCGGACGGGCAGCTGGCCTGGGCGGCCTGGCAGACGGTGTTCGGGCTCGGGTCGGCCGAGGAGGAGCGGGTCCGGCAGACGCTGCTGAAGCATGTGCGCGAGGCGGGCATGTACACCAGCTGGACGGAGCAGGAGCCGCCGTACGAGGAGGCGGTGGCCGCGTTCGTCGCCGCCGGGCCGTGCGGGCCGCCCGGTGAGCGCGTGGCCGCGTTCCGCAAGGCGCTGGAGCCGCACGTCCGGGCCAACGTGCTCGGCACCGCCCTGGTCCATCTGACGATGCCGGGGGTGCCGGACGTGTACCAGGGCACGGAGGGCGAGTACCGGGCGCTGGTGGACCCGGACAACCGGCGTCCGGTGGCGTTCCCGCCCGAGGTGCCCGGCGAGAAGGACGCGCTGACGGCGGCGGCGCTGCGGCTGCGTGCCCGGCGCCCCGGGGCCTTCGGCGCGGCCGCGTCGTACGACCCGCTGGCCGCCGAGGGCCCGGCGGCCGGGCACTGTGTGGCCTTCGCGCGCTCGGGTGAGGTGGTCACGGCGGTGACCCGCCTGTCGCTGC
The DNA here is from genome assembly GCF_040680195.1 of Streptomyces sp. NPDC052109. Taxonomy (NCBI): domain Bacteria; kingdom Bacillati; phylum Actinomycetota; class Actinomycetes; order Kitasatosporales; family Streptomycetaceae; genus Streptomyces; species Streptomyces sp. NPDC052109. The sequence continues at coordinate 195,956 of NZ_JBFAWF010000004.1, forward strand.
TGCTCGCGGAGGCGGGCGGCTGGCGGGACACGCGACTGGCGCTGCCGCCCGGCCGGTGGGCGGACGTCCTCACGCCGGGACGGGAGTTCGGCGGCGACGTGCGCGTGGCGGACCTTTTCGACCGGCTGCCGGCGGTGCTGCTGGAGCGGGTCGCGGAGGGGTGAGGGAGCGGCCGGGGAACGCGGCGGTCGCCGGGAACGTGGGCGCGGAGGGCCCCGGTTGCTCTGAGCGGCCAGGGCGCCGAGGAGGCTCGGCGGGCAGGCGGAGCGGCGCGTGTTCCTCCCTCCGTCCGGCCGACCGGTGACGGTGCCTGGGCCGGTCACGGAGGGTGCGCGACGTGCCGACGGGCTCAGCCGGCCGGAGGGGCGCCCGGGGCGGCCCAGGTGGCGCGCAGGAGGTCGACGAAGGCCTCGGCGGCACCGGTGGGCGGCACGCGCGCGTAGACCGCCAGGGGGCGCTTCCAGGCCGGGTCGGGGGTGAGGACGGCGCAGTCCTCGCCCACCGCCCCGCGCACGACGTCGGCCGAGGCGGCGCACACCCCGACCCCGGCGGCGGCCATGCGCACGGCCGTCGAGCTGTGCTCGGTCCACACGGCGGTCCGCGGCCTGAACCCGGCCCGCCCACAGGCCCAGTCGAGGAAGCGCTCGCCGTGGACGACGGGCTCCAGCGCACAGCGCACCCAGGCCCGGTCGGCGAGCTCGGGCAGCCGCACCGTCGTACGGCCCGCGAGCCGGTCGTCGAAGGGGACCACCAGGACCAGTTCCTCCTCACCGACCGGTACGACCGTGCCGTGCGGCTCGGTGGGCTCCGGACCGAAGGCGAGGTCGGCGGTGCCGTGCTGCACCGCCTCCTCCAGCGCCTCGGCGGTGGCGTACTCGTGCAGCCGCAGCAGCACCCGGGGGCGGGCCGTACGCCAGCGGGCGAAGACGTCGGGCAGGACGCCCACGGCGAGGGAGTGCAGGGTGGCGACGTGCAGTTCGCCGCCCTCGGCCCCGGCGGTGGCCCGGGCCGCGCGACGGGCCTGTGCGGCGCTGCGGACGGCGAGTTCGGCGTGCGGCAGGAAGGCGCGCCCCATGGGGGTGAGGCGCACGCCACGGGGCAAGCGCTCCAGCAGGGCGCCGCCGACCGACCTCTCCAGGGCCTTGACCTGGTGCGAGAGCGCCGGCTGCGTGACGTTCAGGGCGTCCGCCGCGCGGGTGAAGGACGCCTCCTGGACGACCGTCACGAAGTACTCCATCTGCCGCAGGCTCAACTCGGAGCCCTCCCCCCAGGCCCATAAGCATCCTGCATGGCTTCCACAAGAACATTGCCTTGGACTCATGACAAGGGGTGGGCGGAGGGTGGGGCCATGACCACACGAGCCACGCACACAGCGGACGTCATCGTCATCGGCGGCGGCACGGGCGGGTACGGCACCGCCCTGCGTGCCGCCGCCCTCGGGCTGGACGTCGTCCTCGTCGAACGCGACAAGGTGGGCGGGACCTGTCTGCACCGGGGCTGCATCCCGAGCAAGGCGATGCTGCACGCCGCCGAACTCGTCGACGGAATCGCCGAGGCGCGAGAGCGGTGGGGCGTGAAGGCCACGCTGGACTCGGTCGACTGGGCGGCGCTGGTGGCCACGCGGGACGACATCGTGGCGCGCAATCACAAGGGGGTAGAGGCGCACCTGGCGCACGCCGGCGTGCGGGTGGTGCGGGGCACCGCACGGCTGACGGGGCCGCGGACGGTACGCGTGGAGAGCGTGCGCACGGATTCCGCGCCGGGCACGGCGGACAGGCGGACGCTGAGAGCGCACGCCCAGGACGCGCGCCCGCACACCGATCTCGAGTCGGGCGTACACGACTTCAGCGCGCGGCGTGGGATCGTGCTCGCGACCGGCTCGCGTCCGCGCACGCTCCTGGGGCTCGAACCGGACGGACAGCACATCGTCACCAGTGACGATGCGCTGTTCGCGCCGGGACTGCCGGCCTCCGTCCTGGTGCTGGGCGGGGGCGCGATCGGCGTGGAGTACGCCTCCTTCCACCGGTCCATGGGCGCGGAGGTCACCCTGGTCGAGGCCGCGGACCGGATCGTGCCGCTGGAGGACGCCGACGTGAGCCGCCATCTGACGCGCGGCCTGAGGAAGCGCGGCATCGATGTCCACGCGGGCGCCCGGCTGCTGGACACCGAGGTGCTGGACAACGGCGTACGCGCGAGGGTGCGCACCGCGCGGGGCGAGACGCGCACGGTGGAGGCGGAGCGGCTGCTGGTGGCCGTCGGCCGGGTACCGGTCACCGAGGGGCTCGGCCTGGCGGCGGCCGGACTGACGACCGACGAGCGGGGTTTCGTCGTACCGGCGGACTGGAACCGGCTGGAGACGGCCGTACCCGGCATCCATGTCGTCGGGGACCTGCTGCCGCCGCCCTCGCTCGGCCTCGCCCACGCCTCGTTCGCGGAGGGCCTGCTGGTCGCCGAGACGCTGGCGGGGCTGCCCCCGGCCCCGGTGGACTACGCGGCCGTGCCCCGGGTGACGTACTCCTCTCCGCAGACCGCCTCGGTGGGGCTGAGCGAGACCGAGGCACGCGCGCGTGGGCGAGAGGTCGAGGTCGACACCATGCCGCTGACCGCCGTGGCCAAGGGCATGGTGCACGGCCGGGGCGGCATGGTGAAGGTCGTCGCCGAGGCCGGCGCCGGGCAGGTGCTCGGGGTGCACCTGGTCGGCCCGAACGTGTCGGAGATGATCGCCGAGAGCCAGCTGATCGTCGGCTGGGACGCGGAGCCCTCGGACGTGGCCCGGCATGTGCACGCGCATCCGACGCTGTCGGAGGCGGTGGGCGAGGTGTTCCTGACGCTCGCGGGACGTGGCCTGCACCAGCAGTGAGCACACGGCACGCACCGCCCGCGCCGCGCCCCGTGCCTGGGTCCGGGCGCCCCCGGGAGCCTCCCCGCCGCATGCTTGACAGTTCACCTTTCCCGTGCGGGACTTGGAGGGCGAAGCCGGGCGGAACAAGTCGGGGGTGAGTCTTCTGCCGGAGCTGCGCTATCCCAGCGTTCCCGAACTGGTTGCCTCCGCACAGGCGTTGGCCGCTCAGGAACCGGGGCTGTGCTCGCTCAGGCAGGTGGGCGCCTCACGCGCGGGAAGACCTCTGCACCTGCTGTCGGTGGGGCACGCCCGGCGGGCGGTGCTGGTGGTCGCCGGTGCCCACGCCAACGAGCCGACCGGGGGCTCCACCCTGCGGGTGCTTGCAGAAAGAGTGCTGGCGGAACGGGAGTTGCGGGCGGACGCGTCCTGGCACTTCCTGCTGTGCGCGGATCCGGACGGCGCGAGCCTGCACGTGACGCCGGCACCGCGCAGCCTGCTCGACTACCACCTCGGCTTCTACCGGCCGACGGGCGCGGAACAGCCGGAGTGGTCGCCGTCCGTGCTGCCGCCGGACCGGCTGCCACCCGAGACCCGGGCGCTGACCGGGGTGATCGACGAGCTGCGGCCCTACCTCCAGGTGACCCTGCACGGCACCGACCTGGGCGGCAGCTGGGTGCAGTTGACCCGGGACGTGCCGGGGCTGGCCGAGCCGTTCGCCAAGTCCGCGGCGCAGCTGCACATCCCGGTGGAGACGGGCGCCTCGGACGCCGCCGGCTGGCCGGCCTCCGGCCCCGGCGTGCATGTCATGCCCGGCCCGGAGACGGGCGCCGCGTACCCGAGCATGCCGGACGACGCGCGCCACAGCACCTGGTACCACGTGCACCGGTACGGCGGTCTGACGGCCGTGGTGGAGGTGCCGATGTGGGCGAGCGACCTGGTGGACGATCCGGCTCCGCATCCGGCACCGGTGGCGGCGATGCGGCGTCTGGCGCAGCGGCTGCTGCGGGACGCGCTGGAGGTGGAGCAGGTGCTCGCCGACGCGCTGCCCCGCCTCGACGGCGTGGACGGCCCGCTGCTGCGGGCCGCGCGCTGGGCGCTGGAGCTGATCCCGGGCCTGGCCGAGGACTGGATCCACACCCCGCCGGCCGCCACCACGATGGCGTACGTCGGCAGTGTCGACGCCTTCGGGCGGCGGCTGCCGCTGCGCGCGGCGGCGATGCTGCTGCGGGTGCTGCGGGAGGCGGACGACCGGGCGGCACCGCGGCTGGAACAGCTCGTCGCTGCCTGGTGCGACGCCTTCGCGGTGCGCTTCCGGGCCCGCTGGGTGCCGTTGGAGCACCAGGTCGAGCACCAGTCCCGGACGGTGCTGGTGGCGGCGCAGCAGGCCCGCGAGCGGGTGGGGTGAGGCTCCGCGCCGCCCGCGCCGCCCGGCGGCCGGGCTCAGTGGCCCACGTCGAACACCGCTCCCGTGCGCGCTTCCATGGTGCACCTGCTGGAGTAGGTCTCCTGGTAGTCGACCGGCCGTCCGTGCCACCGCCCGTGGGCGTGGACGGTCACGGGCGCGAAGATCATCGGGCAGAAGACCTTCTTCGCCGGGATGCGCGCGATGTCGCCGTCGGCGGCCGCGAGTTCGCCGCAGGCTTCGGCCGCGCGCGCGTACCCCAGGGGCACCGGGTCGCACAGCAGCAGCGTGCCGTGCTTGTCGCCGGCCGGGGCGGTCTCGCCCGGGGTGACGGTGAGGTAGAGCCAGTCGTCGGTGAGGGGCAGGACCGCCCGCGTCGCGCGGGGTGCCGCCTGGGCCGGGGCCGCGGTGAGGAGACCGGCACAGGCCAGCAGGGCGCCGGCGGCCGTGGTCACTCGGGTCATGTACGTCATGCCCGATGCATCGGCACACGGGCCCGCGTGCCACAGCCCGGCTCACCCGATCGGTTGGGCACGCGCCCGTGCGGGTGAGCAGGTTCGAACAGACGGGCCGGTGCCGTTCAGCTCGCGGCGAGGCGGAACGCGATCCTGCCGAAGGTGACCTGGTCGCCCTCGCGGACGACGACCGAGCCGATCACCCGGCGGCCGTTGACGGTGGTGCCGTTGGTGGAGCCGAGGTCCCTGAGCACCCACAGGTCCGCCTGCCGGCTGAGCTCGGCGTGCACACGGGAGACGGTCTCGTGGTTCAGGCGCAGCCCGTTGGCGGGGTCCCGGCCGATGCGCAGCGGGTGGGTTCGCGCCGGGTGCGGCAGCAGCAGCTTGGGCAGCCGCTCGGCCTGCCAGGCCCGGCGCAGCCGTACGGTGAACCCGGAGACGGCCTCGACGGAGCCGAAGAACGCGCGGGAGAAGCGGTTCTCGCGGGGCAGGTCGGCGACGAGGGCGGCCAGTTCGTCGGCGTGGCGGGCGGCCAGCGCCAGCTCCATGCGGCGCACGAACGTGTCGTGCGAGAGCCGGCCCATGGCGACGCCGTCACGCAGCACCTGCAGCGCCTTGTCGCGCTCCGCGTCGGACAGCCGCGCGGGGTACGTGGAGAACTCGAAGGACGACGTCACGCAGCTGATTGTCGGACAGTGAACCCCGGGTGTCCAGAACACGCGGAATCGGCGCCGATCTGCGGGTACTTCCACGACACCACCGGGAAAGGACGGATTCGAAAGCGGATTGATCGTCCGGGCGGGCACGATGGGGACGCGGGACATCACGGTGAGCAGGCGAGACATCACAGACGAAGGGGAACCGTCCGTGCAGTTCGAGGTGTGGGCACCGCAGGCGGACCGAGTGACGCTCCATTGCGAGGGGGGCACGCGCGCGTTGGCGCGCGATCCCGAGCGCGCGGGCTGGTGGACGGGGGAGGCGGATGCCGGGGACGGCGCGCGGTACGGGTTCGCGCTCGACGACGGGCCGGTGCTGCCCGACCCGCGCTCGCGCCGCCAGCCGGACGGCCCGGACGGGCTGAGCGCGGTCGTGGACCACGGGCGTTACGCGTGGCGAACGCGGTGGGCGGGGCGGGGGCTGCCGGGCGCGGTGCTCTACGAGCTGCACGTGGGCACGTACACCCCCGAGGGCACCCTGGACGCGGCCGCCGCCAGGCTGGAGCACCTGGTGGAACTGGGCGTCACTCACGTGCAGTTGATGCCGCTGTGCCCGTTCCCGGGGCGGCACGGCTGGGGCTACGAGGGGGTGTCGCTGTGGGCCGTGCACGAGCCGTACGGCGGCCCCGAGGCGCTGAAGCGCTTCGTCGACCGGGCGCACGACCTCGGCCTGGGAGTCGTCCTGGACGTCGTGCACAACCACTTGGGCCCGTCGGGGAACTACCTGCCGCGGTTCGGGCCGTACTTCACGGAGGCGCACCACACGCCGTGGGGTTCGGCGGTGAACCTGGACGCGCCGGGCTCGGACGAGGTGCGCGCGTTCCTCGTGGGCAGCGCGCTGGCATGGCTGCGGGACTACCGGATCGACGGGCTCCGGCTGGACGCGGTGCACGCGCTGTACGACACGCGCGCTCAGCACTTCCTGGAAGAGCTGTCGGCGGAGGTGGACGGCCTGGCCGCGGAGCTGGGCCGGCCGCTGTTCCTGGTCGCCGAGTCGGACCTGAACGACCCGCGGTTCATCACCCCGCGCGCGGAGCACGGCCTCGGGCTGCACGCGCAGTGGAACGACGACTTCCACCACGCCCTGCACTCCGCGCTGACCGGTGAGTCGCAGGGCTACTACGCGGACTTCGCGCACGCGCCGTTCGCCGCGCTGGCCAAGACCCTGACCGGCGGCTACTTCCACGACGGCACGTACTCCAGCTTCCGCGGCCGGCACCACGGGCGGCCGCTGGACCGGGCGCGGGTGGCCGCGCACCGGCTGGTCGGCTACAGCCAGACCCACGACCAGGTCGGCAACCGCGCCCAGGGGGACCGGCTCGCCGCCCGCCTCTCCCCCGGCCTGCTGGCCTGCGCGGCGACGCTCACGCTGACCTCGCCGTTCACGCCGATGCTGTTCATGGGGGAGGAGTGGGCGGCGGGCACGCCCTGGCAGTTCTTCACCGACCACACGGATCCGGAGCTGGCCGAGGCGGTACGGCAAGGCCGGCGGCGGGAGTTCGCGGCCCACGGCTGGGCCGAGGAGGACGTACCGGACCCGCAGGACCCGGCGACCCGTGAGCGGTCCTGCCTGGACTGGTCGGAACCGGAACGCGAACCCCACGCGCGCGTGCTCGCCTGGTACCGGCGCCTGATCGCGCTCCGGCACGAGCAGCCGGACCTCACCGACCCCGACCTGGCCGACACGAAGGTGGCGTACGACGAGGACGCCCGCTGGCTGGCCTTCGCGCGCGGTGACGTACGGGTGGCGGTGAACCTCGGCAAGGAGCCGGCGGCGATCCCGCTGGGCACCCGCCCCGCGATGGTCCTGGCGGCCTGGGACCCGGTCTCGACGCCGGGCCAGGACGGACTGCTCCGGGTACCCGGCGAGTCCTGCGTGGTCCTGGCCCAGCCCTGATCCGGGACGACCGACGCACACCCCGCCCGGGAGGCACCCCGACTCCGCACCGAGCGAACCTCCCGGGCAGGCCCGCCCCACCCCGGCACGCCGGGACCCGTCCGGCCTCCGCCCCCGGGCCACGGGTCTCTACCGGGGGTGCACGGCATCCGGCCTCCAGCACCACGGGTGTCCCGGGCATCCACGGCCTTCGGCCTCGGGCCCGCCCGGCGTCTCCGGGCCACTGCTCGCCCGGGCTGCACGGGCGCGGACCTCGGGGCCGCCCGGCGCCTCGGGAACCCTCCGCCACGTCGGTGCCTGACCCACCACGGGATCGGTGTCCTACCCCTCCGGCTCGTCCTCCTTGAATTCCGACAGGAGCTCCAGCAGGATCGGCTCCCAGGCGCGGGTCAGCTGGGTGCGCAGGAGGGGGAGGGGGCTGTCGTCCCGGCCCTCCAGGCGGTCGGCCAGGCGGACGACGGTGTCGCAGCGGGCCAGCCACAGGCCGCGCAGGCAGGGGCGGGCGCCGTAGCCGGCGAGGGTGGCCGCGCGGACCGCAGCGCCGGAGCCGACCGCGAGGACGAGCCCGGCGATGTCCTCGGCAGGGTCTCCCAGGGCCGCGTCGGTCCAGTCGAGGACGCCGCGCACCCTGCCGTCGGCGCTGACCACCAGATGCTCGCCCTTGAGATCGTGGTGGACGAGCACCGCGGTGCCGGGCTGGGCCGTGAGCTGGGCCGCGCCGGGCGGGGTCAGCTGGTGCAGCCGGGCGGCGTCGAACTCGTCGGCGGCGGCGAGCCGTTCGGCCGCGTGGACCGCCATGCGGCGCAGCGCCTCCAGGGAGCGCGGGGCGGCACGCGGCACGCCGAGCGCCTCGGCCTGCCGTGCGGGCACCGCGCGCAGCCCGGTGAGCAGCCCGGCGAGGTCCGCCTCGCCGACGGCCGAGACGTCGTGTTCCTCGGCGGTGCCGCCGGGGATGGCGGTGTCGAGCGTGTAGCCGAGCCCCGGTGCCCACTCGCCGTGCGCCACGCCCGCGGGGACGGCGACGGGGAGGTGCGGCCTGACCGCATCGCGCAGGCGCACTTCGCGGCGCTGGCGCAGGGTGCCCTCGCGGTCGGTGGCGAGCCGCAGCACATGGCGGCTGCCGACCCACCACGTGGAGTGCTCGCCGCCCTCCGTCACGGGCCGCACGTCGGGTCCCGCGGTGTCGTCGCCGCCCTCCTTGAGCAGCGAACGGACCAGTCGGCGGACGGTGTCCGCGGTGGGTGTCGATGCCTTGGTCATGGGTCGCGCGTCGCCGTTCCGGGATGTCGTCGAAGGTGGTGTCTCCTGGGTCTCCGCAGGGTGTCTCAGTCCACTATGACCATCTCGCGCGTGGTGGTGTTGAGGCGACGGCCGCCGTCCTCGGTGACCGTGACGATGTCCTCGATGCGCACCCCGAACCGGCCGGGCAGGTAGATGCCCGGCTCCACGGAGAAACACATGCCGGGCACGAGGGGCTGTTCCTCGCCCTCGATCATGTACGGCGGCTCGTGCGTGGTGACGCCGATGCCGTGCCCGGTGCGGTGGATGAAGTACTCGCCGTACCCGGCGTCGCCGATCACCGCGCGGGCGGCGCGGTCCACCTCCTGGCAGGCCACGCCGGGCCGCACGGCCCGGCAGCCCGCCTCCTGGGCCTCGCGCACGACGTCGTGCACCCGGCGCTCCTCCTCGGTGGGTTCGCCCACGTGGACCGTGCGGGTGGTGTCGGATCCGTAGCCGTCCTTCAGCCCTCCGAAGTCCAGGACGACCATGTCGCCGTGCTGGATGACGCGGTCGCCCATCTCGTGGTGCGGGTTGGCGCCGTTGGGCCCCGAGCCGACGATGGTGAAGTCCACCTGGGAGTGGCCGAAACGGCGCAGCAGACGGGCGAGGTCGTGGCCGACGTCGGACTCGCGGCGGCCGGCGAAGGGAACCTTGCGGATCTCCTCGAACGTTGCGTCGGCGGCCGCTCCGGCGGCTGCGAGGAGTTCCAGTTCCGCGGCGTCCTTGACGGCGCGCAGCATGGGGAGGGCGTCGGTGAGGGAGGCGTAGGAGCTGTCGGGCAGGGCCCGCTGCAGGCCCAGCAGGTGCATGGCCCACGTGTTGTCGCTGATGCCGAACCGGCCGCGGCCGTCGAGGAGGGCGGCGGTGACGGCGTAGGGGTCCTTGCCGTCGGTCCAGTCACGCAGGGTGAGGGCGGTCGCGCCGGTCGCGTGCTCGGCGTCCGGGGCCTCCAGGGTCGGCACGACGAGCACGGGGTCGTGGCCGGGGGTCAGGACCAGCACGGTGAGCCGTTCGGTGACGGCGGTGGGGGTGTAGCCGGTGAGCCAGACCATGTCCGGCCCGGGTGCCACGAGCAGGCCCGCGAGGCCGGCGTCGGCCGCGGAGCGTGCGGCACGCTCCATGCGGGCCCTGTAGTCGGCGGCGGTGAAGAGCGCGGGCGTACTACCGGTCATCCGGGCCTCCGGGCGCGGGTCGGGAAACGGGCGACGGCGTCTCGGGCAGCATCCTGCCCGGCCGGGCAGGGGCACGCGAGCCGATCGCCGGTGCTCCCCGCGGGCTGCGGTCGGAGAAGGGACTCGGCATGGGGCCATCATGGCGCGCGGGGCGGATGGTGACCAGCGGGTTTCCCTGAGTGACCGGGAGGTGCGGGCGCGTGCCGGGGCCTGGTCAGGTCACCACGCCCGGTACGATCGCCAACTGCCGGTAGCCCCCACCGCCGTGACGCACGGTGAGCAGCACCGGCTTGCCGGGCCGGGCGCGGGCGACGGCCCGGACGAGGTCGGCGGCCGTGTCGACGCGGGCGGAGCCGAACTGCAGCAGGACGTCCCCGCGGACCAGGCCGGCCGTGTAACCGGGGCCGGGCACGTGCACGCCCACGACCAGCGCGCCCGCCTTCTCGGCGTCCACGGCCTCGACGCCCAGCGTGGCCCTCGCGGGAGCGGGCTGAGCGGGACTCGGGCCTGCGGTGGGCGTGGCGGTGGCCGGCGGCGCGGCCTGCGGGGGGTGGCGCTGGAGTTCGGCGAGCCTGCTCATGCCGATCACCGTGGCGCCGACCGTGCCGATGCCGACGCCGGACAGCACCAGCACGGTGCCGGCGCACAGGCCGAACAGCACGGTCCGCAGCCGCCGACCCCGCCGGGGCGCGGCGTGCGGGCGGTGGGGCGGGCCGGCTGTGCCGCCCTCCCTCGGGTCCTGACCGGGCATGGGCTTGGGACGCAACGCAGTCTGTTCCATGGTTCGCTCGCCTCCGGCTGGTGCTTACCCGGCGCGCCGGGCCACGACGAGACACGAACGAGTGAGACTGGCCGGAGGGTGGCGGAGGGTAGTCATACCACCCTGCGACGAGCGTCCGGAGCCGCACCCGGGACAGTCCGTGGACTCCCGCGGTGCTCACCGGCCGGGCGACCGGCCCTCGCGGTGCACACGGACCGGCCCGCCGGCTCCGCCGCCGCTCCGCCCCGGCTTCCACCGTGGACCAGTTCCGTGCGCGGCCGTGCGCTCCCGCACGCGAGGAGGGCACTGCGGTCTGACCGCGGTCGCACACGCCAGAACGACCCGGACCTGCTCGTCGAGCCGCCGGGCTGCTCGCTGGTGGGCCACGAGGCCTCCCTGACGATCGAACCGGGTTCGCCGGCGGAGACCGTGACCGGCTCCGCGCCCACGGTCTGCGGTTCTCCGGGCACGACGAGGACGGGCAGGTACGGACACCGTGCCGTGCCGTCCCTTCTCCCTGGTGTCCCTGGTCCAGCCGGAGCCGGCGTCCACGGTCGCCCGGCCCGCGTGACCGCCCCCGCGCCGGCCGGGCGAGCCGGGCCGTGACTCGGCCGGTGTCCCGCGCCGTGGCCACCGTGCCCGGCACCGTGGTCGAACTCCGGGGCCTCGGCCTGCGACGCCGGTTCGCCCGCCGAGTCAGAAGGCTGGGCGGCCGTCAGGCGGGCGCCAGGGCCGGCACGGCGGGTGCGCGGTCGGGCAGGAAACCGTGCGAGCGGCGGCTCAGCCACTCGGCCTTGTACCGGTCGACCTCGCGGTGCCAGTTCAGGATCCCGGTGAGCCAGTTCTGCAGGTCGAGGACGTAGGCGTCCATGGCGGCCCGCCCCGCTCCCGACAGCCCGAAGTCGTCGTACAGCACCGGCAGTTCGTGCGCGACGACATGCTCGAACTGCTGCATGCGCTGGGTCGTCAGGTCGTGGACGACGCGCAGCGCGGCCGGATAGTCGACGCCGAAGAACTTCTGCACCACCAGGACGGCGTTGTGGATCTCGCCCTCGTACTCGATCTCCTTCTGGTAGGAGAAGATGTCGTTGAGGAGACAGGCGTAGTCGATGGCCGCGTTCTCCAGGGAGCGCACCGGGCCGCTGCGGTACACCTCCGGTGGGACGGCGGGTCCGCGGCCCATGCGGCACAGGCACAGCGTCAGGTCGGAGCCGAAGGTGGCGCGCCGCATCTCCAGGTAGTCGACCGGGTCGGGAATGCGGTTCTGCAGCTGGTTGGACAGCTCCCACACCCAGCTCTCGGTCATCGCGTCCACCGCGGCCTTCAGGGTGCGCCGCTCGTCGGCGGTCATCCCGGCCGTCGTACGCGCCCACAGGTCGACGAGGCCCCGCTCCATCGCGTCGGCCGGAACCGGGGCCGGCTCGTCATCGAGGGGCATGCACTGCGACAGCCGGGCCGTGGCCAGGCGGGCGGCGGCGAGGTCCCGCCGGTGGCCGTACACCAGCGGGTAGTAGTCGTCGCCGTACGTCCCCCATGCGAGCCACTGGGCGCTGAGGTCGAGGGCCTCCGGGGTGGCGTCCGGGTCCAGGCCGGCGGAGCAGAGCGCGAGGTCGTAGGCGGCGAGTTTGTCCTCGTCCCAGACGCCCTCCGCGAGGATGCCCATGCGGTGCGACCAGTGGACGAGGTTGCGGCGGGCCGCGTCGAGGTGGGGGCTCAGCTCGAGGCGGTACGGCATGTGGAACTCGGGCAGGATGGACGGGCCGACCTTCTGGTAGGGCACGTGGGTGTAGGCGCGCAGGCGGTCCTGGGCGGCGCGGGCGAGCAGCGCGGCGACGTCGGCGGCGGAGGTGCCGGGGCCGCTCGGCAGCTGCCAGGGCGAGCCGGTGCGCGCGCCCTCGTTCATGTAGCGGCTGGAGCGCATGTGCCATTCGTGGCCGCCGGACTGCCAGTCCTGCAGGCCCTTGGTGTAGGCGGCGACCGCGGCGACCTGGTCCGGGGTGAGGCCCTTCTCCAGGGCGACGGCGGGGACCTCGGTGAGCGCGGTGTGCTCGAACTGGTGCAGGCGTGAGGTGAGGATGTCGTTGACGGTCTCGGCGGCCTCCTGGGTGGAGCAGCCGAAGAACTTCTCCAGGACGAGCACGCCGTTGCTGTTCTCGCCCTCGTCCTCGACCTCGCGCTGGTAGGAGAACAGGTCGTTGCGCAGGTGGACGGCGTCGGAGAACGTCTCCATGAGGACCCGCAGCGGCCGGGTGCCGGCGACGGCGGCGGGCACCTCGGCGGTGGCGTACTCCACGAGCCCCGCCGACCAGGGCGCGCCACCCACCTTGCGGCGCATCTCGATGTACTCGACGGGGTTGGCGATCCGCCCCTCGTTGATGTTCGACAGCTCCCACATCGACTCGTTGAGCAGGTGCTCGGTGGCCACGGAGAAACGGCGGCGCCAGTCCACGGACATCGACGGCACGGTACGCGCCCACAGGTCCTTCAGACCCGCCTCGACGGGGTTCTCCGGCTCGGGCACGGGGGTCGACAGGTCGAGCGGCATGAACAGCGGCAGGCGGTCCAGGTGGGCCTTTCCGGCGGCGCGGTCCTGGGTGCGCTTGTACATGTCCAGGAAGTGGTCGTCGAAGAAGAACACCCACACGTACCAGTCGGTGATCAGCGAGAGAGCCGGGCCGTCGCAGTCGGGGTGGGTGTAGGAGCACAGGAGCCCGTAGTCGTGGGCCTCCAGGTCGGCCTGCTCCCAGATCCCGGAGCCTTCCAGCATGCCCATCTCACGCGCCCACGCGGTCGAGTGGGCGCGGGCCTCGTCGAGATGCGGGTTGAGCCGCGCGGGATACGGCATGTAGAAGCGCGGGAGTTCGAACGGCTGCGTCATGGCCGGGGCCCTACCCGTGGGCCCTCACGCCCATCCGCCGCGCCGGACATGATCACACCATCGCGTGAACCGCCCCCGGAACGCGGAACTTCGGCGGCCACCGCGAGACGGCCGGCAACCCGGCCTCGGCCGGCCGCCCCGGCTCGTCCCGCGCGCTCTGCGCGTTCGCGCGCGTGCCGCCCTGAGGGCGCCCGGGCAGATCGACGGCGCGGGACAGGCCCCGTGGCGGCAGAAAAGCCCCGGCGGTGGGCGGGATCGCCGCCGGGTCCCGACCGGTCCGACCGGCCCGGCCCGGCTCCGTTCCCGTGCCCCGGGCCGGTGCGATCGCACCGGCCCGGTCCCGTCGGTACCGTGCCCGCCCGTTTCCGCAACCGGATGCGTCAACCGGGCGCGTATCACCCCGAGTTGCCCGGCGTCGATTTCCCGCTCCGTGCCAGGCGTCGCGTGACGGAGGGTGCGGCGCAGGGCCGCGGCGCTGTGGCCGTCGATCCGCACGGGCGGGCCGCCCGGGGAGCGCGGCAGTACGCCGAGCCGCCTCGCGGGGTCCTCGTCCCGCCACAACCGCCGTACGGACGCGAGCTGTCCGTCGCCGTGGCGGCCCCGTCCGCTGAAGGGGGCGCCGACCGCCGCGAACTGCGCCGGGTCCCAGCCGGTGCCGAGCCGAGGACGAAGCGGCCTCGGGAGAGCCGGTCCAGGGTGCCGGTCCGTGGGCGAGGACCACCGGGTCGTACCGCGGCAGCACCAGGACACCGGCGACCAGCCGGATCCGCCGGGTGGCTCCGGCCGCCGCGGACAGCAGGACCAGCGGATGCGGCGGCACCCCGGCGTCCCCGGCGGGCAGGTGGCCGCTCGCGATGATGTGGCCGAAGCACGGTTCCTCGGCCGTGCGGGCGGGCTCGGCGACGTCATCGGTCTCGCCGTCCGACCGGGGCCACAGCCGGTGCGGTGCCACTCCGATGCGCATGGCGTCGCCGCCGGTGCGGACAGCAAGCCTGTGCGGGGCGACGTCGCCCGGCCCGCCGGTACGCCCCGACCGCGCCCTTGCCGTGCCCGCGCGGCCGGGCCACGGTAGGCGCATGACCTCCTTCGTGCTTCCCCACGAGGTGCACGGCGACGGCGCCCACAAGGTGTTCGCCGTGCACGGCTGGTTCGCCGACCGCTCCGCCTACGCGGCCGTCCTGCCGGATCTCGACCGCACCACGTTCAGCTACGCGCTGGTCGACCTGCGCGGCTACGGCGACGCCCGGGACGCGTCGGGCTCGTACACGACGGCCGAGGCGGCCACCGACCTGCTGGAGCTGGCCGACCGGCTGGGGTGGCACCGGTTCTCGGTGATCGGGCACTCCATGGGCGGCGCCGTGGCGCAGCGGGTGGCGGCCGCCGCCCCGGACCGGCTGCGCCGGATGGTCGGCGTCTCACCGGTGCCGGCCTCCGGGGTGCCACTGGCAGGCGAGCAGGGCGCGCTGTTCACGGACGCCGCGCACCGGCCCGAGTACCGGCGGGCGATCATCGACTTCACCACCGGGGGCCGGCGTCCCGCCGCCTGGCTGGACCGCATGGTCGCGCGTTCGCTGGAGCGCAGCGACGCCAGGGCGTTCCGGTCCTGGCTGGACTCCTGGGCGGGCGACGACTTCCACACCGACGTCGTCGGCAGCGAGGTGCCGGCCCTGGCCGTGGCCGGCGGGCTCGACCCGGCCCTCTCGCCGGAGGTCATGCGGCGGACGTGGATGTCCTGGTACCCGCGTGCCGAACTCGTGGCCCTGCCGTTCGCCGGTCACTACGCCATGGACGAGTGCCCGCTGGAACTGATCCGCGTCGTCGAGGACTTCCTGCGGGCGGACACCGGGGGGACGGCGGCCGAGCCGGCCCCGGCCGACGAGAGCGAGCCGGCGTGAGCGTGCCCGACGGGCCGCCGGTGCCCGACGTGTTCGACCCGCGCCGGTACGCCGTCGGGGTGCCGTACGACGACTACCGTGTACTGCGCGACCACCGTCCGGTCGCCTGGCAGGAGGAGCCGGAGGTGCTGGGCTGGCCGGCCGGGCCGGGGTTCTGGGCGGTGACCCGGCACGCGGACGTCGTCCGGGTGCTGAAGGACGCCACGACGTACTCCTCCCACCTCGGCGCGACCCAGATCCGCGATCCGGACCCCGAGGACCTGCCGTTCATCCGCGGCATGATGCTCAATCAGGACCCGCCGCGGCACGGGCGGTTGCGCCGGCTGGTGAGCCGTGCTTTCACGCCGGGCCGGGTCGACCGGTTCGCCGCCGTCGCCCGGGAGCGGGCGCGCACGCTCCTCGCCGGAGCGCTCCGGGAGGCGCGGGAAGGGGACGGCACCGTCGATCTGGTGGCG
The DNA here is from genome assembly GCF_040680195.1 of Streptomyces sp. NPDC052109. Classification (NCBI taxonomy): domain Bacteria; kingdom Bacillati; phylum Actinomycetota; class Actinomycetes; order Kitasatosporales; family Streptomycetaceae; genus Streptomyces; species Streptomyces sp. NPDC052109. The sequence continues at coordinate 211,709 of NZ_JBFAWF010000004.1, forward strand.
TCCGTGACCGACGAGTACGCCCTGCTCAACCTGGCGGATCTGCTGGGCGTCCCGGAGACCGACCGGCGGCTGCTGCTGCACTGGACGCAGCGGGTCATCGGCTACCAGGACCCGGACGAGGCCGGTCCCGCGGTGCTGGACGAGGGGGGCGAGCCCGTCGATCCGCGATCCCCGGCGATGCTGGAGGACATGTTCGCCTACGCGCGCCAGCTGGCCGCGCACAAGCGGCGGTACCCGGCCGACGACGTCATGACCACGCTCGCGAGCGAGGCAGAACTCGCCGAGGCGGAGCTGGAGATGTTCTTCTTCCTGCTCACCGTCGCCGGCAACGACACCGTACGCAGCGCGGCCCCCGGCGGGCTGCTGGCACTGGCGGAACACCCGGAGGGCTACGCTGCGCTGCGCGCCGGGAAGGCGGAACTTCCCACGGCCGTCGATGAGTTGCTGCGCTGGCATCCGCCCGTGCTGACCTTCCGGCGGACCGCCGCACGGGACACCGAGCTGGCCGGGCAGCGGATCCGGGCGGGTGACAAGGTCGTGGTCTTCCACGCCTCGGCCAACCGGGACGAGCGGGTCTTCTCCGATCCAGCCCGGCTCGACCTCGCCCGCTCCCCCAACCCGCACGTGTCCTTCGGCGACGGCCCGCACGTGTGTCTGGGCGCCCACTTCGCCCGGCTGCAACTGCGGCTGCTCCACGAGGAGGTGCTGCGCGTACTCCCCGAGGTGTGTCCGGCGGCACCGGCCGGGCGGCTCGTGTCGAACTTCATCAACGGCATCAAGTCACTGCCGTTGCGGATCACTTGAGGTCGGCCTGGATCAGCGCGTGGGTGCCTCCGGTGCGCCAGCGGCGGCCCTCGGCCGCCACCAGCCGGGCCTCGGTCGCCGGGGACAGGCCGGTGATCACGTCCGACTTCAGGGTGCGCAGCGCGGCGACCGGGCCGGGGAAGTACGCGGTCGTCTCCCGGAAGGGGGTCGTCGGCGGCCACAGCCGGTCGCCCACCAGACGCCGGTAGTTGAGGTCGCCCTTGAAGACGGTCAGCGTGGCCGCGGCGAACTCGGCGCGCAGGTCGTCCGGCATCGCCGCATAGGGCAGTGGCGCGCAGGAGAAGGGGTGGGCGCGCACGGTGAGGCGGCCGTCGGCCATGGCCGACCAGAGCACGCGCGCGTACTCGGCGGCCGCGCCGGACACGGCGCGCAACCGGTGCAGCGCGTCGACGACGTCGGCGGTCGTGGCGTCGGAGACGTAGTACGGGTACGGCTTGACGTGCAGCACCGCCCGCGCGGCACGGCCCTCGGCGAGGAGGTGGGCGATCAGCAGCAGATCCGGGACCAGTTCGCGGCCCGCGTTGTCGGCGACCGGGACGAGCGCGGCCGTGCCGCCGGGCGGCAGCAGCGACCACAGGGCCTCGCTGTCGTCGGCGACCAGCGCGGGGGCCGGGTCCTTGGCCTCGGCGCCCTCGGCGGAGAGCCGGAAGCCGAGGTCGGCACGGTTGCCCCACAGCGAGCCGTGCAGCAGGGCACGCGCCCGTTCCTGCTCCGGCAGGTCGGGCAGGGCGTTCAGCGCGGCGAGTTCCTCGTCCGTCTCCGGCGCGTCGAGTTCGGCGCGTTTGAACGGGCGGAAGGGGTCGATGCCCCGCCAGGCGCCGGGGCCGAACCAGCCGACGGACTCGAGCAGCCGGCGGTAGAAGTAGCTCTCGGACCACAGCCACGGCACGTCGTACCAGGAGCGCCCGGCGTGCTCCGCCAGGCCCCACTCCTGCCACCGGTCCCGGTCCGGGGCGTCGGCGGGCAGCGGGTCGACCGTCCCTTCGGTGCAGCTCTTCAGCAGCTCGTCCAGCGCCCGGTGCTGCCTGGGGCCGTACGGGAAGGCGTCCCGTACCTGCCTGATGATCGCGGGATGCCGGTCGGCCAGCACGCCGTGCGGGAACGAGCCGGGTTCGTTGCCGAGGATCACGGGTGCGAACGGGGTGTCGGGCATGTCCGTCACGGTATCGCGCGCGTCAGGCGGTTCTGATCTCCCGCTCCAGCTGCGTGGCGAGCGTGACATAGCGAGGGCGGCGGTGCACCGGGACCAGGCCCCGGACGAGGAGGTGCCACATCTCGGCGACCCGGCGCGGAAGCCGTCCCACGGGTTCGAGCGAGCGGCCGGCGACCCGGGTGCCGACGAAGAAGGAGACCAAGGAGTGCGCGACGATGCCGACGTCGAGATCGCCGTGCACGTCGGCCTCCCTGACGGCCGCGTTGAACTTCCGGGTCGCGAACTCCAGCCACTCGGTGAACGGGTGCCTGAGCGGTGGCCGTACGGCTATGTCCGCGGTGGCCAGGCGCAGGGCGGCGCGCGGTACGGGGTCCTCCACGGCGAGCCTGGCGGCGCCGAACGTGGTGCGCATCAGAGCCTCCAGCGAGGAGTAGCCGCGGCTCTCGACCTCCGCGACGAGCTGCCGGCCGGCCCTGGCGTTGAGTTCGAGGATGGCGTGGGCGAGGTCCTCCTTGGCGGCGAAGTGGAAGTACAGCGCGCCCTTGGTGACCTTCGCGTGTGCGACGATGTCGCTCAGGCTGGTGGACTCGTAGCCGTGCCGGTCGAACAGATCGGCGGCGGCCGTGATGATCGTTGCCCGGGTCTGCTCGGCGCGTAACTGCCTCGCCATCCTTGACCCCTCCTCGCGACTCGAACGAACGGGACATGCGGTTTGTTTTTGACCCCGCGCACACGATAACTCACCTGGCGACAGCGGGAGTCCGGGGCAGGGCCGACCCAACGACGCCTGTCACCTGCGGATCCGGCCTCGGACGCCCCCTCGACGGTCCTGCACGGACGAGACCAGAGCGGTTCCCCCTTCCTTGCCCGACTGCCCTCGGCAGCCGCGGGGCGGCGGGCGCCAAACCCATGATCGCCACGATACGAGGCCGACGCCCGGCTCCTCAACGGTGTCACGGAGCAGGCGCGAAACATCCCAACCGGTCGGTGCTTTCACGCCCCCGGCTCGCCGATGCGCCGGTCCCTTGAACACGCCGCACACCGCCGCCGTACTGGACGCCGCAGACCCCGTTCCCGTGCCCGCCGAGGAGATGCCCCGGATGACCCGGACGACCGCCCGCCTGAGCGCCGCGGCGGCCGCCGCCGCGGCCCCGCTCCTGCTCGTGACGTGGGCGGCGGGGCCCGCACAGGCGCACGGAGCCCCCACGGCCCCGGTGAGCCGGGTCTACGCCTGCTCGCCCGAGGGCGGCGACGCCACCCGCTCGGCGGCCTGCCGGGCGGCCGTCGCGGCGAACGGCGCTCCGTTCACCGCCTGGGACGACCTGCGCGTGGCGGGGGTGAACGGCCGCGACCGGCGGCTGATTCCCGACGGCAGGCTGTGCAGCGGGAACCTGCCCGCGTACCGCGGTCTGGACCTGGCCCGGCGGGACTGGCCGGCGACGCGGCTGGCACCCGGCGGCAGGCTGACGATGACGTACGCCTCGACGATCGCGCACACGGGCACCTTCAGGCTCTACCTGACCAAGCCCGGTTACGACCCGTCGAAACCGCTCACGTGGTCCGACCTGCCCGGGCGCCCCTTCGCCCGGGTCACCGATCCGCCGCTGCGGGACGGGGCGTATCACCTACGCGCGACGCTGCCGGCGGACCGTACGGGGCGTCAGGTCCTCTATACGATCTGGCAGAACAGCAGCACTCCGGACACCTATTACTCGTGCTCCGACGTGGTCTTCCCGGAGAAGGGACAGGACGCGGGGGCAGGGGCGGCGAAGGCCGCACAGGGCGCGACGGCGGTCCCGGCTCCCGCTGCGGGCGAGCGCGTCGGCCAGGGCAGCGGGCCCTCGGCGCACATGCTGACGGGCGGCGCCGCCGCGGTGCTGGTGCTCACCGGGGGCGCCGCCCTGGCCGTACGGCTACGGCGGCGTTGAACCGATCCGTCCGGCAGGTCAGTTGACGTAGACGCGGGCGCCGCCGTCCGTCACGGGCGCGTACTTGGCGGTGAAGTAACCGCTCGCGAAACACAGCGACGAACCCGAGACCTTCGTGAACTGCTGGTTGGTGAAGGTGATGCTGCTGTCGGAGTTGTCCGCCTTCCCGGTCAGGGAGGCCGCCTGGTAGACGCAGGTGATGGAGCCCAGCAGCGTCTTCAGCTTGACCGTGGTCTGGACGCTCGAACCGCCGGCCGGGGAGACGGTGAGGGTGCCGTCGGAGGCGACCGTCGCCGTGTAGGGCAGGTTGTCGACGGTGATGCTGCTGACGCCGGTGACACCGATGACGTTGCTGGTGCAGGAGGAGGCGTCGAAGCTGTGCCCGGTGACGGACTCGGTGGCCGTACCGGGGGCCGACGGGTTGCCGGTGACCGTGGCGGTGAACTGGGAGGACGTGCAGCTGACGCCGCTGGTGCCGGTCGCGCTGGAGTAGAGCGTGGCGGAGGTGCCGGGGGCCAGCGGGGCGACGAGGGTGTCGCCGGTCGCCGCGGCGGTGCCGCCCGCGCTGCCGGTGGTGAGGACGGCGCTGCCGTCGGCGGAGGCGGGGGCGGCCACGGCGAGGGCGAGGGCGGTGGCGGTGCCGGCGAGGGCGAGGAGGGATCGGGTACGCATGCGGGTGCCTCTTTCCTGGTGGGGTCCGGACGAGGTGGGGTGAGGGTGACAGTCGATGCCGTGAGGCGTGGCGCGGTGGAGCTGCGCGGTGCCGCCGACGCCGGGCCGTGGCGCCTTCTCCGTACGCGACGGACCGGCGCCGGCGGCGATGCGGGCACCGGCCGAAGTCCTACGGGGGGAGAAGGCCCTCGGCCGGGCCGGCAGGAAGCGGTCGGGCACGGTCCGGGGGGGAAGGGCCGTGCGCGGCCGCACTGATGTGAGCGGTTTCCGCGAGCTGAGGTGAGCGGTCGTCGTGAAAGGCCGGGAAACGCTTCCGGTACCGCTCGGCGGATCCGGCGCCACGGATCCGTGAAACAGGGGAAGTTGTAGACCTGATCAACCGTCAACGTCAAGCAGTGCAAGGGGAGTTGTGGCACGCGGTCGCACATCGCGCACATCCGACACCCTTTTTTCACATCTCCCTTGACCCCCCAAAGTAACCGGCGGTAACTTCCTCGCAGGCTACTGCCGCGTAACGAGAAAGCCCTTGCTCCGCCGGGAGTTCGAGGAGGCGTGCGCGGCGGTCGCTGTCCGCGCCAGGACACCGCGCCACGGAAGCCCGACCGCGTTGATCCATGCCCATGGGAGCAGACATGGCCTCGTCCCCGGACGTCTCGTCCGTCGGCAACACCCCCGAGAACCCGGAGAACGGTTCTCCGTCCGAAGCGCCGCAGGCTGCCGCTACCGCCGGCGGCGGCCGGAGACGCGGTCGCGTCCGGGCCCGCCGGGCCGCGGTGATGGCGGTACCCGCCACCCTCGTCGTCGCCGGTCTCGCGGTGTTCACCGCTCAGGGGGCGCTGGGTGTGCAGTTCGCGATCTCCGGCATGCCGTTCACGGTCACCGCGACGGAACTGAACGGAACCGGTTTCGAGCAGTTCGGCGGTCTCGACACCATGGCGGACGGCAGCCCGAACGCCGGGGACACCGGCGGGCAGGAGCTCGTCATCACCTCCGCGATCAAGAACGCCACACTCACCAAGTTGTGCCAGAGCGTCGACCTCGGCGGCACCAACCTGCTGATCACCGCGGGAAGCGGTTCCGACAAGGTGACCGCGAGCGACCTCACGACCGACTCCACCGAGCTGTCCGGCGACGCGGCGTTCGACAACATCGAGATCGGCAACGACGCCAGCACGCTGACCAAGGCGGGCGTGAAGGGTCCGATCGGCGTCTTCAGCCAGCAGGCCGACACCGTGCACATCGGCAATCTCCGGCAGACCAACTACGCGACCACGGCAGGTGTGTTCAAGCTGCCGGGCCTCAAGCTCCGCTTCAGCGACTCGGGTTGCTGATCGCGGTGACGGACCGTCCACGCCAGGGAGCGCGGGCCGCCTTCCGCGGGTGGCGGGGCCGCCGGCCGTTCTGGGGCGGGCTGCTGCTCACCCTGGCCGGGGGTGAGATCCTGCTCACCGAGAAGGCTTCGATGAAGGTCGTGATGCACGTCGGCATGCAGGGGCTGGCGGGCTATCTGCTGCCGACGCTGATGGCGCTGCTGGGCCTGCTGATCCTGTTCAACCCCGCCCAGCGGCTCTTCTACTCCATCACCGCCGTCCTGATCACCCTGGGCACCTGGGTGACCTCGAACCTGGGTGGCTTCTTCGTCGGTCTCCTCCTCGGCATCACCGGCAGCTGCCTCACCTTCGGCTGGCTTCCCGACCAGGAGCCGCGGGTCGGCCGCCGCAAGCGCCGGAGGCCGGCGAGGGCGGTGGCGGAGGGGGCGGAGGGCACGGCCGTCTGAGAGCGAGGCGCCGTACCGCCGGCGCGGCCTCCGCCGGACGGGACGGGCTCGAGTCGGCCTCCACCACTTGCCCGGGCACGCCCCCGCCCGTTCGGGCAGCGGGCCGGAGCACAACTCCAGCCACCGCGCAGCCCTCCCCCAGTTGCCCGACACAGTCCCGGCGCAACACCGCATGCCCGAGCAGAACCCCGGCCGCTCCGAAGCGCGGACTCGCCGGTGAGCGCGGCCTCGCACACCGTCAGCGTGGGCGCGAAGCCTTCGTACGTCGGCGGGGACGAGGTCGCCGGGGCCGAGCCGGACCACGTCGCCGGGGACCAGGTCGGACACCGGGACCTCGTGGGCGCGTGGTGTGCGGTGTCGTCGGTGCGGCGCAGCACGCCGGCCGTGCCGGTGACCAGTGCGCACAGTACACAGCTGACGGCGACCAGCGCGAGGATCACCGTGGCGGTACCCCAGGAGGCGGCGAACGGGTCGCGCAGCCCCCGCGGACAGCGCCGGGGCACGGAGGGGGTGTGCGGGCGGGGCGGGGTGTTCTCGCCGTGTGCGGCGAGCCGCGCGGCGGCCCACGGCGTCGGTGCGTCCGCGCGGGCCGGTGTCCAGGCGCGGCGGCACCTGCCGGGACGTCGCGGTCGCGGGCCCGGTCCCCCGGCCTGTCGGGGACTCAGAGGCCATGGCGGCGGCGGGCCGGGGCCTGGGTGGCCGCGTCCCGTTCGGCGAGCCGGCCGACGAGGAGACGTACGACGTCGACGACGGCGGCCTGGCCGGCGCCGTCCACGTAGTACACCTGGCGGCGGCCCTCGCGGCGGGAGCGGACGAGCCCGGCGAGTTTCAGCTTGGTCAGGTGCTGGCTGACGGCGGGCAGCGCGCCGCCGACCCGCTCGGCGAGCCCGGTGACGTCGCTCTCCCCCTGGATCAGCGTCCACACGATGTGCAGCCGGGCGGGCGAGGCGAGCAGTCCGAAGGCGGCGGCCGCCTCGGTGAGCACCTCGGCGGAGGGGTCCTGATGGCCGGTGCCGGGCGCTGTCGCCACTGTCGCCTTCCTCCGTGTCGCCCCGTGCCGCGTCCGCGTACCGGGGAATCAGTCTAGATCTCAGGAACTTCCCGGCGGTCCCACGAGTTTCTACGGTGCTGTAGAAGTCGCTGCCGGTGCGCCGGAGCACCCGGCCGTTGATACGAGTGATACGAGGAGTGCGCATGGCCCTGTGGGACCGCGTCAAGGAGTCGGCGTCGCAGATGCAGACCCAGTTGGTGGCGAAGAAGAACGACCTCAAGAGCGGCGCGTTCCGGGACGCGAGCATGGCGATGTGTGCGCTCGTGGCCGCCGCGGACGGGACGGTCGACCCGTCGGAGCGGCAGCGGGTGGCCCAGCTCATCGCGACGAACGAGGTGTTGCAGAACTTCCCGGCGGACGACCTCAGGCGCCGCTTCGAGGAGAACCTGAACAAGCTGACGACCGACTTCGCCTTCGGCAAGGTGAGCGTGCTGCAGGAGGTCGGCAAGGCGAAGAAGAAGCCGGCCGAGGCGCGGGCCGTCATCCAGATCGGCGTTGTGATCGGCGGTGCGGACGGCGACTTCGACAAGACGGAACAGGCCGTGGTGCGGGAGGCGTGCTACGCGCTGGACCTGCCGCCGCACGAGTTCGACCTCTGAGCCTGCCGGGCCGCGCGAGGACGGGGGCATGCTCGACGACCTCGACCGTGCCCTCATCCCCGCCCTGCACCTGGACGTCCGGGCGTCGTTCAGCAGGATCGCCGAGGGGCTCGGCGTCTCGGCGCGGACCGTGGCCCGCCGCTACCGCCGGCTGCGCACGGAGGCCGGGCTGCGCGTGGTGGGCCTGGCCGATCCGCACCGGGGCGGGCCACGCGCAGTGGCTGGTCCGGCTGACGGCGACGGCACGGTCGGCGCAGGACGTCGCCGCGGCACTCGTACGGCGGCCGGACACGTCCTGGGTCAAGCTCACCTCCGGGGGCACGGAGGTCACGGCGGTGATCCACGCCCCGGCCGAGGACGGCTCCGCCAGCTCCCTACTGCTGCGCGACGTCCCGCGTACCGGCGGCGTCACCGTCGTCTCCGCGCACTGTCTGCTGCACACCTACCTGGGCGGCCCCCCAACTGGCGGCGCAGCGCACAGGCACTGGACGCGGAGCGGCAGGCGGCCCTGGAGTACCGGCGGAGCGCCGAGGGGGTACGGCAACCGGGCGCGCAGGACGCCGGGTTGCCGGCCCGCGCTGGAACGGGACGGGCGGGCTCTTCGGCGTCCGTACCCGGGCCCTGCTGTGGCTGTCGGTGCGCCCGGCGGACCTGGAGCGGGTCGCGCTCGCGCCGGCCGCCCATGACGAGCCGGCCTTCGTCGCCGCGACCACCGGACGCACCGATCTGGTCGCGCAGGCACTGTGCCGCGATCCGGCCGGCCTGCACCGCTGTCTCACGCAGCGGCTCGGGGCGCTTCGGGAGGTCGACGCACTGGAGACGAGCCCGGTGCTGCGCACGCTCAAGGCGGCGAGTCCGGCGCTGAGGGGGATCGCGCAGGTGCGGCGCGGCCGTGCGGCGCCCACGCGCAGGGGCGGTTGAGACGGTGCGCGACCAGCCGGGCCACGGCCGGTCGCGCCCACGGGGAGGAGCCGCATGTGGATACAGCCCCGCGGCCCTCGGGGAGCCGCGGTGCCTTCGCCTTCTTCCGTACCGGCCCGCACACTCGCCACCCACGCCACGCCCGGCAGCCCCACCGCCACCCAGCAGGCGCCCTGTGCGCGCCCGGCCCTCTGCCCGCCACGTGCAGGGCGGTCGGCAGGGTGCCGTGCGGGTTACAACTCCGCGAGCCGTGGGAGCAGTTCGGCCGCCGCGGTGATGTCTCCGGACAGCGGGCGGTCCTCCGTGGGTGTGGGGAGGGCGGCGGCCGCGAGGGTGAGAGCGGGGACTGCGGGCGGCGCCGGGTGAAGCCGCAACGCCCGTACGGCAGCGACGAGTTCGCAGGCCAGGGTCGTCGTGTAGGCGGCGGTGGCCCGCTGCGTCTGGCGGGCCGCCTGGCCGGCGAAGGCCGCGGCCTCCTCCAGGCCGTCGGAGAGGACGACGTGGCCCGCAAAGGCGGGTGCGGCGGCGCTGGACCGCAGGTCGGAGAGGGCGGAGTTGGCGGTGTACTCCAGGATCATCGCGCCGGAGCTGCCGTCGGGGCCGGTGGCGAGGAACGCGGGCAGACCGGTGAGGTCGGTGCGGCTCAGCGCGGTCAGCCGGGCGGCGGAGAGCTGTGCGGTCTTCAGCAGGGCCAGGTTGAGACCGTCCAGGGCCAGCGCCAGATGCGCGGCGAAGAAGCCGCCGTGGTGGTAGAGGCGGCCGTCAGGGGTCAGCAGGGGGTTCTCCGAGGGGCAGTTGATCTCGGCCTCGACGATCCGGCACAGGGCGTCCGAGGCCTCCAGGGCGGCCCCGTGCACCTGTGGGAACGCGCGGAAGCCGTAGGGGTCCTGGATGCGCCGGCCGGGGCCGGAAGGGTGGTCGGGCATGCCGAGCAGCCGCCGTACCTCGGCGGCGGCGCGGGCCGGTCCGGGGTACGGCCGCAGGGCGTGCACCGGTGCCGCGTAGGCCTCCGGCGAGCCGGAGACGGCGGCGAGGGACAGTGCGGCGACGGCGTGCGTGGCTCGCAGCAGCAGTCCGGTCTCGTGCGCGGCGAGCGCGGCCTGGGCGAGGGCCAGCGCGTTGCTGCTGAGCAGGGCCAGGGCGTCCCCTGGGCGGAGGGTTGTGGGTTCGGGCAGGTCGTGGTGTGGCATTCCGCCGTGGGGGTGGCTGTCCTCCGCCGAGCGCGGGTCCGTGGTCGCTCGCGCCCACGCGGCGCAGCCGCACGTACGGGAACACCCTCGCGCCGTCAGCCAGGGGCGTTCCCCCAGCAGGGTCAGGCCCGTCTGGGCCAGGGCCGTCAGGTCGCCGGTGCCCACGGCGCCGTACTCGTTGACGGCCGGGTGGACGCCGAGGCGGAGGGCGTCGGTGAGGGCGGTGACGAAGGAGGGGTGGATGCCGGAGCCCCCGGCGAGGAGCTGGTTGGCGCGGACGGCGAGCATGGCGCGGACCGGGCGGGCCGGGAGCAGCGCGCCGGCGCCGCCCGCGTGGCTGCGCAGGAGCCGTAGCCCGTGGGCGGTCTCGTCGGCGGCGTCGACGGGGACGGAGCGGTGGGCGCCGACGCCGGTGCCGCGGCCGTACCAGCGGCCGGTCGCGGCGAGCCGGTCGGCCGTCTCCCGGGCCCGGCGGACGCGGTCCAGCGCAGCGGGGTCGACGACGGGGTCGGCGGTGCCGTCGGCGAGCCGGATCAGACCGGACAGACCGAGGCCGGTGCCGTCGAGCACGACGCGGGTGCTCCCGGCCTGAGGGGGCACCCGCGTCGGCACGTCCACGGTCGTACGGAAGGGCCGGGCGTCAGGCGAGGCCCGCGGACTTCAGCCAGGCCTGGGCGACGTCCAGCGGGTCCTTGTTCTGGGCCTGCACCTGGGTGTCCAGGTCCAGCAGGGTCGCCGTGTCGAGCTTGGCCGAGACCGCGTCGAGCGCGTCGACGCCCTTCTGCGGCAGGGCGCTCTTGTAGACGAGCGGCTGCACGTTCTCGAAGCCGAAGAGGTTCTTCGGGTCCTGCAGGACGACGTGCTTCTCCTTGGCGATGGACGGATCCGTGGTGAAGAGGTCCGCCACCTGCACGGCGTTCTTCTTCAGCGCCGCCTGGGTGAGCGGGCCGCCCGCGTCCAGCGCCTTGAAGGACTTGAACTGAAGGCCGTAGACGGACTTCAGGCCCACCAGACCCTGCTGCCGGGTCTGGAACTCCGGCGAGGCGCCGATGACCAGGTCCTTCGCGATGTTCTTCAGGTCCGCGATGGACGACTTCCCGGTGAGGCCGTACTTCTTCGCCGTGGCCGCGTTGACCGTGACCGAGTCCTTGTCCTCGGCCGGCGAGGGCTTGAGCAGGGTCAGCTTGGAGTCCAGCTTGGCCTCGATGGCCGCGGTGGTGGCGTCGGCCGTATCGGGCGCGGCCTTCGGGTCGAGGTAGGCCAGCAGCGCGCCGTTGTACTCGGGCAGCACCGAGATGGAGCCGTTCTTGATCAGCCCGTAGGTGGTCTCGCGGCTGCCGATGTTCGGCTTGTACGTGACCTTGATTCCCTTGGCCTTGAGGGCCTCGCCGTAGATGTCGGCGAGCAGGGTGCTCTCGGGGAAGTTGTTGGACCCGACGACGACGGTGTCGCCGCTCGCCTTGTCGTCCGTCAGCGGGTTGCCGCCGGACTTGTCGTCCTTGGAGGAACAGCCCGCCAGCAGAGCCGTCGCCGCCGCGAGGGCGACCACCGCCGCGCCTCGGTTCCTCCGGATGGACCTGCTGATGCGGTTGGTGGAAGTCACGCAGCCGATCCAATCCAGCCGGTTCTCGGTGAGTCAAGGGCCACAGATCACCGATTGGCCTCGATCTGCGGTCACTTGTGGGCACAGAGCGGTCTCTTCGTAACAGATTCTTGATGAAAGCCGCCCCGACCAGGCCGCCAAGAGCACGTAGTCTCGGGGCAGTTGATATCGCCACAGCGGTGCACGGGGCCCGCTTCGGTGTCGTGTCGCAGGTATTCCGGAGGCGACGAGGCCTCCAGGTCCGGGGGTGACGACGTCCCCCCGGCAAGACACCCACGAAGGAGGCCCGGTGTCCACGGACCAGGTGGACGCACCCGTCCCGCACGCCCCCGTACGACGCAGGGTACGGGATGTCGCCGACCGCTGGCCCTTCCGGCGCAAGCTCAACCTGCTGGTCGGCATCCCGCTGGCGGTCATCGCCCTCCTGCTGTCGTACCTGTTCACCGACCTGGTGCAGGAGTCGGGCAGCGCCGCCTCGGCGGCCCGGCTGGTGCGGGACAGCGCGCAGGTGGCGCGGCTGGTGGACCGGGTGGAGGCAGAACACCAGCAGGCCATCCTGCTCTCCACCCGCTACGAGTCCCGAACCGCCAGGCCCTCGGTGACTGCCTACCGCGCGGCGCAGCAGGCGGTCGACTCCCAGATGGCCACGGTGCGCGCGGCCTTCGGCGACCGGCTGCCGGACGGCGAGGCGCAGGCGCTGCGCGAGGTGGCGGGCCTGTCCAGCCTGCGCACCACGGTGGAGCAGTCGTATCTGCCCGCCGACAACATCGACCCCGCCTACGCGGGCGCCGCGCAGCGGCTGATCGACGGTCTGGGGCTGGACCGCGACGCGGACCTGGCCGCCACCTTCACCGGCGACCTGCTGGACTCGCTGCTGCGCGCGGACGCCGCCCACGGAGCCTTCGAGACCAACGTGTTCGCCGCGGCGACGGGCGACACCAACGCCTTCATCGAGTTCACCAACGCGGTCGGCGCCCACGACCAGTACACCCACCAGGCGGACCGCTTCGGCCGGTTCGCCTCCGATGCGCAGGCCGAGCGGCTCGGCGGCATCGAGCACACCGCGGCGCAGCGCCGGATCGACGACGCCTACGCCGAGCTGCAGGTCGACTCCGGCCGGCTGCAGGCGGACACCCAGGCCGAGATCCAGCAGGCGGTCCGGGACGCGCTGAGCGACTATCCGGACTATCCCGAACAGGCCGCCGCCCGACTGCGGATCACCACCGGGCTGATCGGCCAGATCGCCGGCCGCGCCGACGACGCCGCGGCCTCCGCCCGCCGGCGGGCCGGACTGCTGCTCAGCGGCGCGCTGGCCGCGTTCGCGCTGTGGATCGCCTTCGCGGTGCTGGTACGGCGTTCGGTGATCAGGCCCGTGCAGGCGCTCACCGGGGCCGCGCGGGAGGTCGCCGAGGTGGCGGGACGGGAGCTGGCCCGGGTGGCCGACGACGACGCCGAGGACGACGGGCCGCCCCGCCTGCGGGACATGCCGGTCACCGCGCGCGACGAGATCGGCGACCTGGCCGAGGCGTTCAACCGGGTGCAGACGACCGCGGGCGCGCTGCTGGAGCGGCAGGTGCTCAGCCGGCGCAACACCGCGGAGATGTTCGGCAACGTGGGCCGCCGCGTCAGCAACCTGACGACACGTCAACTTGCCCTGATCGACGCCGTGGAGCGCGGCGAGACGGATCCGGCGCTGCTGGAGCGGCTGTACTCCATCGACCACATCGCCGTACGACTGCGCCGCAACGCCGACAGTCTGATGCTGCTGGCCGGCCTCCGCGAGACCGTGCTGGACGCGGGACCGACGGCGCTGAACAACGTGGTCCGCGCCGCCCTCGGGCAGATCGAGGGCTACCGGCGGGTACGGCTGTACGCCGCCTCGGACGCGATGGTCGAGCCCGACATCATCGGCGATCTCACCCTGATGACGGCCGAACTCCTGGAGAACGCGGTGTCGTTCTCGCCCGAGGGCAGCCCGGTGGAGGTGACCGTCCGCTCCGGTGCCGAGGGCGCGCACATCGTCGTCACCGACCACGGCCTCGGCATGAGCGCCGAGCGGCTCGCCGAGGAGAACGCCCGGCTGATCCGCCGCGAGCGCCTGGACCTGGCACCGACGAGGGTGCTCGGCCTGTTCGTGGTGGGCGCGCTGGCCCGCCGCTGGGCGATCGGGGTCGAGTTGACCCGTACACCCGGCGGCGGTGTGACGGCGGAGGTCACCCTGCCCGCCTCCCTCCTGCTGACGATGAGCCCCGTGTCCGGTACGCCGGTCACGGTGACGCCCGCGCAGACGGGGACGGCGTCGGGACCGACTCCGGCGGAGAGCGTGCCGGGGCGGAGCGCCGCGGCACGCGCCCGCCCGGTGCCGGCGCCCTCCGCCGCACCGCGGTCCGCGACCACCACGTCCGTCCCGGACGCGTCCGATGCGGCGGGCGGCACCGTCCCAACGGCGGGAGCCGCCCCGGCGGAATCCCGCACCGCTGAGCCGCCCGGCCCACTCCCCCGGCGCGTGCCCCGCCGCGAACCGGAGCCCGGGGCCCGGCGCGCCACGCCCGAGGCGCACTCCTCCGCACCGGACACCGGCCCCCTCCCGGACGCCGCGCAGACGCCGGGCTCCTCCCGTCCGCTGCGGCGCCGGGTTCGCGGGGCCACCCTGCATACGACGGTCGGCAAGGGGCAGACCGTGCCGCTGGACGCGCGTGCCCGGGACGCGGAGGCCGAGCGCAGCGCGCTGGAGGAGTTCGAGGCGGCCGTGGCCCGGGCCCGACGCGACAGCGCCACCGGGAGCTTCGCCCGCCCCGCAGACCCACCCCACCCAAGGCAAGACCAGAACCACCTTCCGGAAGGAGCCGAGCAGTGAGCACGTCGACAGGTGACAGCCCGACGGGCGGCACCGCGCCGACCGACCTGCAGGCGGCCGCGGCCGACTTCACCTGGCTGCTGAACCGCTTCGCGACCGAGACCGCGGGCGTCGTGGACGCCATCGCCGTGTCCTCCGACGGGCTGCTGATCGCGGTGTCGCAGGTGCGCGAGCACGCCGACTCCGAGCGGCTCGCGGCGATCGTCTCGGGCATCACCAGCCTGGCCTCGGGCGCCTCCGGCAACTACGGCCTGGGCGGCCTCAACAAGGTCATCATCGATCTGGAGGACGGCCATGTCATCGTCTCCGCGATCGGCAGCGGCGCGGTGCTCGGCGTCGTCGCCGACAAGGAGGCGAAGCTGGGCAACATCGCCTACGAGATGACTCTGTTCGCCAACCGGGCCGGCGCCGCGCTCAGCCCCCAGCTGGTGCTGGAGCTGAAGAACTCCGTCGGCGCCGGCTCGGCGCGCTGAGAGCGGGGTCCACCATGGCGGACGGCGTCCCGGCCCCGGATCCGGTCGGCCCCGCCCCCGCCGTACGGCCGTTCCTGGTCACCGCCGGCCGGGTCGCGGACGCGGGCACGGGCCGGGCGATGCCCCTGGAGACCCAGGTGGTGGCCACCGCCGACGGCCTCGGCGCGCTCTGCCGGCTCTCCTTCGAGCGGCACGACATCGTCGCCGCCTGCCGGCTGCCGCAGTCCCTCGCGGAACTCGCGGCCCGGCTGCGGCTGCATCTGAACGTGGTCCGCGTGCTGGCCGAGGACCTGCGCGAGGCGGGGCAGTTGGCGGTGTACGTGCCCGACGCCGAAGCCACCCACGACGCGTCCGTCCTGCGCAGGCTCATCGACGGCCTCAGGGCCGTCCCCGACTCCCGAGGAATACCGAGGAACACCGAGTGACACCGACCGAACCGCTCCTCGGGGGCACGGCCGAGCCCCCCGTCGTACGGCCGCCGCTGCCGGTGAAGATGGTGATCGCGGGCGGCTTCGGCGTGGGCAAGACCACCGCCGTCGGCGCGATCTCGGAGATCGAGCCGCTGACCACGGAGGCGTCGATCACCGAGGTCGCGGCGGGGGTGGACGACCTCACGCACACCCCGCGCAAGACCACGACGACCGTGGCGATGGACTTCGGCTGCATCACCGTCGACCCGACGCTGAAGCTGTACCTGTTCGGCACCCCCGGGCAGGAGCGGTTCGGGTTCATGTGGGACGACATCGTGGAAGGCGCGGTCGGCGGGCTGGTCGTCGTCGACACCCGGCGGCTGGACGACTGCTATGCGGCCGTCGACTACTTCGAGCACCGGGACATCCCGTTCGCCGTCGCGATCAACGCCTTCGACGGCAGGGTGGAGCACACCCTGGAGGAGGTCCGCTGGGCGCTGGACGTCTCCGACGGGGTGCCGGTCGTGGTCTTCGACGCCCGGGAGCGGGGCTCGGTGCGGGACGCGCTGCTCGTCGTTCTCGAACTGGCGCTGGCCCGCACCGAGCACTAGGCCCTGTCGTCAGCCGCTGCGGCGTACGCCCGGCGAGACCGTGATGCGGGAGGCCGCCCAGAAGACCACGAGGGTGGCGAGGGCCAGTCCGGCGACCAGGGTGGCACCGCCGACGACCTTCTCGTAGTTCCTCTGGTAGAGCCCGTCGATGATGTACCGGCCGAGGCCGCCGAGACTGACGTAGGCGGCGATGGTGGCGGTGGAGACGATCTGGATGGCCGCCGTGCGCAGGCCGCTGAGGATCAGCGGGAGCGCGACCGGCACCTCCACCTGGAACAGCACCCGCGCCTCGGCCATGCCCATGCCGCGGGCGGCGTCCACGGGCGAGGGGTCGACGGACCGGATCGCCTCGTAGGTGGTGACCAGGATCGGCGGCACGGCGAGCACGACCAGCGGGATCATCACCGGCAGCAGGCCGAACCCGATCCAGATGAACATCAGGACCAGGAGGCCGAAGCTGGGCAGGGCCCGGCCTGCCGTGGCGATCAGGGCCAGCGCGTTGCCGCCGCGGCCGTAGTGGCCGGTGACCAGGCCGACGGGCAGTCCGATCAACGCGGCGAACGACAGGGCTTCCAGGGAGTACTTGACGTGCTCGGCGAGCCGGGTGGGGATGCCGTCGTAGCCGTGCCAGTGGGCGCTGTCGCTGAAGAAGGCGTGCGCGAAGTTCAGGACGTTCACCGGGTGGCACCCTTCCTCGGCATCCAGGGGGTGAGCAGGCGGCGGAGAAGGACGAGCAGGGCGTCGGCGAGGATGCCCAACGCCGCTGTCGTGACGACCGAGTTCACGGCGAGGGCGGGCCGGTGGTAGGTGGTGGCGTCGTTGAGCATGTTGCCGAGCGCGCCCTGGTTGCCGATGAGCATGCCGACGCTGACCAGGGAGAAGCTGGAGACGACCGCGACCCGCAGGCCCGCGATGATCGCGGGGGCGGCGATGGGCAACTGGACCTGGAGATAGCGGCGTACGGGGCCGAGGCCCATGGCCTGCGCGGCGGCCAGGGTCTCCTGCGGCACCGAACGGACGCCGTCCACGATGCCCGGGACCAGCACCACCAGGCTGTAGACGGCGAGCGGGATCATCACGGTCGTCTCGCTCTGCCCGAAGTAGTCGATGAGGACGACGAAGAAGGCCAGCGAGGGGATGGAGTAGAGCACGGTGGTGATGCCGAGGACGGGCGGGTAGACCCAGCGGAAGCGGACGCAGAGCTGCGCCACGGGCAGCGCGACGAGCAGCGCGGCCAGCACCGGCAGCAGGCCCTCGCGCACGTGCAGGCCGACGAGCCCGAGGTAGCTGTGCTGGAGGTCGCTCGGGAGGTCGAAGAAGCCGTTCATCGCACGGCCTCGACGTCGGTGCCGTCCGCGGCGCGGCCGGGCGCGGCGTCGGCGCCGTCCGCGACGCGGCTGTGGGCGGCCCGGATGGCCTCGCCGATGACCTGCTGGGAGACGACGCCGACGGCGCGTCCCTCGCCGTCCACCGCGACGGCCCACCCGGTCGGCGAGAGCACCGCCCCGTCGAGCGCGGTGCGCAGCGAGTCGGTGCCGGGCACGAACGGCCGCCCGTGGTCGAGGAGTCGGTCCTCGTCGATGGTGCCGGCGGTGAGCCGGTCCGGCTCACTCCAGCCGAGCGGGCGGCCGTCCAGGTCGGTGACGAGGAGGTAGGGTGCGTCGGAACGGGAGGCGAGCTGGGCGGAGTCGGCGTCGATGCCCACGATCGGCGCGGTCTGCAGCTCCAGGCCGGCGGACGGGAAGAAGGACAGCCGGCGGATGCCGCGGTCGGCGCCGAGGAAGTCCTCCACGAAGGAGTCGGCGGGCGCGCTGAGCAGTTCGGCGGGCGGGGCGAACTGGGCGAGTCGGCCGCCGGTGCGCAGCACGGCGACCATGGTGCCGAGCTTGATCGCCTCGTCGATGTCGTGCGTGACGAAGACGATGGTCTTGCCCAACTCGGCCTGGATCCGCAGCAGTTCGTCCTGGAGTCCCTTGCGCACCACGGGGTCGACGGCGGAGAACGGCTCGTCCATCAGCAGCACCGGCGGGTCGGCGGCGAGCGCCCGGGCCACACCGACGCGCTGCTGCTGGCCGCCGGAGAGCTGGTACGGGTACCGCTTCGCGAGCGAGGCGTCGAGCCCCACCCGCTCCATCAGCTCCGCGGCCCGGGCACGGGCCTTGTGCTTGGTCCAGCCGAGCAGCCGGGGGACGGTGGCGATGTTGTCGACGATGGTGCGGTGCTGGAAGAGCCCGGCGTTCTGGATGACGTAACCCATCGAGCGGCGCAGGGTGTTGACGGGCTGCTGCCGGATGTCCGTGCCGTCGAGGAGGATGCTGCCCTCGGTGGGTTCCACCATTCGGTTGATCATCCGCAGGGTCGTCGTCTTGCCGCAGCCCGAGGGGCCGACGAGGACGGTGATCGCGCGGTCCGGTATCTCCAGTGACAGCCGGTCGACCGCGACCGTACCGTCCGGGTACCGCTTCGTGACTGAATCTATCCGTATCAAAACGCCGAATGCCCTTCGGGTTT
The DNA here is from genome assembly GCF_040680195.1 of Streptomyces sp. NPDC052109. Taxonomy (NCBI): domain Bacteria; kingdom Bacillati; phylum Actinomycetota; class Actinomycetes; order Kitasatosporales; family Streptomycetaceae; genus Streptomyces; species Streptomyces sp. NPDC052109. Next base: position 230,290 of record NZ_JBFAWF010000004.1, read on the forward strand.
GGCGGACTCCCGCCCGTTTGCGGCCGAGGTCGTCGGTGCGCAGGCCGTTGCGGGGAGAGTCTAGACCGCGAGTGTTTCAGCGTTTTGGCGGGTGAACGACGGGTCAGGCCACGGGCAGCTCGGGTGTGCGCAGCACGCTGCGCGCGGCGTCGACCGCGAACACCTCGCAGCCGGGGCGGGCGGCGGCCCAGGCCGGTCCGTCGGCGCCCAGGGCGAAGGCGGCCGTGGCGGTCGCGTCCGCCTCGGTCAGGGTCGGGGCCACCACGGTGAGGCTGAGCAGCCCGGTCGCGGGGCGTCCGGTGCGCCCGTCGAGGATGTGGTCGCCGCGCTCGTACCGCCCGGAGGTGGCCACCGCCGCGTCGGTGACCGCCAGCACGGCACACACCCGGTCGGCCCGTTCCGGATGCCGTAGCCCGACCCGCCACGGACCGCCGGAGACCACCACGTCACCGCCGGCGTTGAGGCAGAACCGCCGGGCTCCTGCCGCCGCGAGCAGTTCGGCCGCCCGCTGCACCGACCAGCCCTTGACCACCGCGCAGGGATCGAGCCCCCGGCCGGGCAGCCGGACGTCGAACGCGCCGCCGGTCTCCGCGCGGTACCGCTCGCACAGGCCGAGGACCTCCCTCAGGTCCGCGCTCAGCTCGCCGTCGGCCACCTCGCCGCGCCCGTACCGGGACACCTCGCTGTCGGCCTTGAACGGGCTGAAGCGGGCGTCCACTCGGCGCAGCCAGTCGAAGACGGCGTCCGCGGCCGCGTCGTGGTCGCCCTCGTCGTCGATCCGCAGTGAGACCGGGAACCCCATGACGTGTTCGACACGCCGCACCTCAGGTGCCCTTGGCGTCGAGCGCGGCCTGGAGGGACTCCTTGTATCCCTCGCTCGTGATGGTGGCCCCCGACACCGCGTCGATGCGGGCGTTCTGCGCCGCGAGCGTCTCCGAGATCAGCTGCGGCACGGCGAACGCGGTCTGCCGGTGGTGCGGCGCCTGGAGCATCCGCACGGAGGTGATCCGGTCGCCCAGGAGGGTCACCTCCACCTGGATGACACCCTTCGACGTGTTCACCGCGGGGCCCGGGACGACCCTCGAGACCGGTGTGGAGGGGCGTGCGGAGGACGACGCCGAGGGCGAAGGGGAGGACACCGGCACGATGGTCGGCGTCGACGCCGGCTGGGCGGTGTCGGTGGTCCCGATCGAGGGCTGGTAGCGCCACACCGGGATCAGGCCCGCGACGGTCAGGACGAAGACGGGGATGACTCGCTTCACGGTGGGAAGCCCTTCCTCAGCCCGCGAGGCTGAAGCGCTCGAAGTGGATCTGCCGCTTGGGCACGCCCAGGTCGGCCAGGCTGCGCAGCACGGCGGTCATCATTCCGGGCGGCCCGCACAGGAAGACGTCCCGGTCGCCGATGTCTGGCACGAGCCGGGCCAGTTCGCGCGGCGCGAGCTTGTCGGGGGCTACCGGCCCGGTCACGAGGTGCAGCTCGGCGCCCTTGGCGAGGGCGAGGTCCTGCAGTTCGTCGTAGAGGACGGCGTCACGGTCCGTGGCCACCCGGTAGATGACCACGGCGTGGCCCTGCAGGTCCTCCAGCAGCGCCCGGATGGGCGTGACGCCGACGCCGCCGGCGATCAGCACCGACTCCGGGCGGGTGCGGTGCAGCGTGGTGAAGGCGCCGTAGGGGCCCTCGGCGAAGACGCGGGTGCCGACCTTCAGCCGGCGCAGAGCGGCACTGCCGTCGCCGGCCGCCTTGGCGGTGAGACGCAGGGTGCGGCCGTCGGGGGCGGCGGACAGGGAGAACGGGTTGGCCTGCCACCAGCGGTCCCGGGTGAGGAACCGCCAGAGGAAGAACTGGCCGGCCCGGGCGGGCAGCCGGTCCAGGTCGCGGCCGGTGACGTAGACGGAGACGACGTCGTCCGACTCGGCGACGACCGCCGCGACGCGCAGCCGGTGCCGCAGGTTCCGCCACAGCGGCAGCACCAGCCGGCCGAGGACCACCGCGCCGAGCGCGGCGCCCCACACCGTGTACCAGTACGCCCTGGCGGCCGGCGACGCGGTGAAGGTCGTACCGACCGCGACCTGGTGGGTGAAGGCGAGGACCACGGCGACGTAGGTGTAGAGGTGGACGAAGTGCCAGGTCTCGTAGGCGAGCCGGCGGCGTGCCCAGCGGGCCGAGGTGGCGCCGACCACGAGGATCAGCGCGAGCGCGACGAGGGCGCGCAGCACGCCCTCGACGGTCTCGGCGAGGTTCACCAGCTGGTTCACCGGGGCCATCGAGGACTCCCGGGCGTAACCGAAGGTGATGAACACCGCGTGGGTGAGCAGGGTCCAGACGACCCCGATGCCGGTGCGGCGGTGCCAGGCGGTCAGCCGGTCCATGCCGATGCGGCGGTCCAGCCAGGGCAGCCGGGCCACCAGCAGCAGCTGGAAGGCCATGAGGAGGGCGCCGTACAGGCCGGCGAGGCGGCCCAGCACGATCAGCGTGTTCGAGGCGAATCCGGCCTGGGCGAAGAACCAGGCGACGACGGCCGCGTTGACGGCCAGCAGGGTGTAGAGGCCGGTGCGGGCCACGACCCGGGGGCGGATCGCCGTGGGGGGCACGGTTCGGGACTGGAGGGTCGTCACGGACGGCAGCTCCTTGATCGGGTCCTGGGTGACGAGCTTCGCCCGAGGATGCTGTCGGTCTCCTGTCGGACGACTTTCACTTGAGTATCGATACGGCCGGCGGGGGCTCGCAGCCCGGCCGGGGCCGAACGGGTGCCGCAGGATGAGCGAGTGGAGAACGTACGACTGCTGGTCGTGGACGACGACCCGCCGATCGCCGACCTGGTGGCCACGGTCGCCCGCTACGAGGGCTGGGAGGCGGTCACCGCGCACTCCGGGGAGGCGGCGCTGGCCCGGGCCGCCGGGTTCCGCCCGGACATCGTGGTCCTGGACGTGATGCTGCCCGACCTGGACGGGTTCGGCGTGCTGGACGGGCTGCGCCGCTCGGGGACGATGGTGCCGGTCGTCTTCCTCACCGCGTGACGGCGTCGCCGACCGGGTGGCCGGCCTGACCCGGGGCGGGGACGACTGTCTGGTGGTCACGGTGCGCGGCTACGCCGACCTGTTCCAGTACGCGGCCGCCAACGAACCCGCCGAACGCGACCGCCACTTGGCCCGGCTGCGCGCCGAGGCGGCCCGGATGGGCGTCCTCCTGGACGATCTGCTGCTGCTCGCCCGCCTGGACGCGGCCGAGGCCGAGACGGCGCTGCGGTGCGCGGACACCGACCTGACGGAGCTGGCGCGCGAGGCCGCGGACGCCTTCCGCGCGGGCCACCCCGGCCATCCGCTGGCCGTGGGCGCCGAGGGCGGACCGGTACGGCTGTGCCTGGACCCGGTCCGCATCCGCCAGGTGCTGGACAACCTGCTCACCAACGCGGCCGTGCACACCCCGCCCGGTACGGAGGTGTCCCTCACGGTCTCGGGCGGGGCCGACGGCGCGCGCGTGCGGGTCGCCCACGCGGGCCCCGGTGTCCCGGACGCCGACCGGGGCCGCGTCTTCGACCGCTTCTACCGCGTGGACAAGGCCCGCAGCCGTGACCGGGGCGGCAGCGGACTGGGCCTGTCGGTGGCCCGGGCCCTGGTGGAGGCCCACGGCGGCGGCCTGCGGCTGGACCGGGAGGACGGGTGGACGGTCTTCACGGTACGGCTGGAAGCGGGTGGAACCGCGGCAACTCCCCGGGGAACGCGGGGCCGTACCGGCGCGCGGCCCGGATGTGTGGTCGCGAGCGGCCACGACGGACGGTAGGCCGCCACCCGACCGGGTCCGCTACGGCGAGACCGCGCCCGCCGAAGGCACCTGCTGCCTGATGTGCGGCCGGGCGGCGAGCGCGGCGACGTCGTCCTCCGCGTGCCGGGCGTCCAGCCGGCCGAGGATGGTGTCCAGGACGCCGTCGAGCCCTTCCCCGCCCGGGAAGCGCACCGCGGACAGCCGGTCCAGGGACCGGTCGATGTCCTCGCCCCGGCGTTCCACCAGGCCGTCGGTGAACAGCAGCAGCGTCTCCCCCTCGGCCAGCGGCTGCGTGGCCGACTCGTAACCGCCGAGCCCCGTGCCCAGCGGTGGTCCGACCGGAACGGGCACGATAGAGGCCGCGCCGTCCCGGGTGATGAGCACGGGCGGCAGATGCCCGGCACTGGCCAGCGTGACCTGGTGGCGCCCCGGGTCGACGCGGGCGAGCAGGCAGGTGGCGGGCCTGAGGTCGGCCTCACGGGAGGAGATCTCGTCCATCTGCCGCAGCACCCGGTGCGGGGGCAGGTCGGCGGAGGCGATGTAGCGCAGGGAGGACCGGTAGACGTTCATGTCGACGGCGGCCTCCAGGCCGTGCCCCATGACGTCGCCGACGACCAGCAGGGTCCGCCCGAAGTGCAGCCGCACGGTCTCGCACCAGTCGCCGCCGACCAGGACGCCACCGCCGGCCGGCAGATAGCGGATGGCGACGTCGAGGTTGGGGTGCGGGCGGCCGGGCTCGGCGAGCAGGGCACGCTGCAGGTCGCCGGCGGTGCGGTTGATGGTCTCGTAGGCGCGCGCGTGCCGGATGTGGGAGGCGGCGCGCTCGGCGAGCAGGCTGACCAGCTCGGCCTCCGTACGCAGCAGCGGCTGCCCGGAGCGCGCCCACACCAGGACCCCGTAGGCCTCCTCGCCGCTGAGCAGCGGCGCGCACAGGGCGACCCGGGCCGGGGTGGGACCCAGATGCTCGGTCCATGGCTCGGACTGGGTGCCGAGCGCGGGCACGTCCGCCTCCCGGGCCATCGCGGCGGCCCAGCGGGCGTCGGGCAGCGCGTCGGCGTCCCCGGTGATCGCCTCGTACCCGGAGACGGTCTGGCCGGTCAGGCGGATCACGGCGGCCGTTCCGCCGGCCAGCCGCACGGCGACCCGGGTCAACTCGGCGCAGGTCGTGGCCTCGTCCAGGGACGTGCCGATCCCGGCCAGCGCCTCCCGCAGTGTGTTCAGCCGCGCGCCCTCCGCGACGTCCTCGGCGCGCGCGGACGTCACAGTGCCCTCGTGGCCCCCGCCACCCTCGCGGCGGGGGCCGCTGTCGGCGGGTACGGGCCTGCGACGGGACTGGATCCAGCGCGCCACACCCAACACCCTCACAGAATCTCAAACCGGAGCGAGTGGGGCACCGGCCTCATCCATCCCTGCGCCCTCGGCAGCCCCATGCCAGGACGCGGGCCTTCATCCGCGGGGCCGGGCCGGAGTGCCGTACGGGACCGGTCCGTGGCCCCGCAGCACCCTCCCGAACCGGCCGGGAGCGCCGTCCGGCGAGGTCAGGGCGGTCGGCTCGCGGTACGCGGCGCCTCGCGCGTCGAGGATCGGCAGGGCGAACCACTCGGCGCCCTCCCGGTCCCCGGCGGCCACCCGGCGGGTGAGGATCGCCGTAGGGGCGGAGGGCAGAGCGGGGGTCGCATGCGCCGGCTCGCTCCGGCGGGCCGGTGGGGTGCCGGGTTCGGGCAGGCAGGGCGCCGGGCCGCGTGGTACGCACCGCGGCGCACCCTGGTGACGTCCGGCCGGGACAGCGGGATCCGTGCCGTCCTCCCGGCCCGGAGCGGCCCGCGCGCGCCGCGTAAGCGGGTGCGCGGTTCGGGCAGCCCCGTGCCCGGATCGTGGTGGCCGTCCGTACCCACGCTCCGCCGCCTCTCCCGCTCCGGTGTCCGACGGCGTTCATCTTCGACCGGACACACCCTGTCGAGCATCTCTTTTGCCAGATTCGGAGTGTCGATCGATCGAGACGGCTTCCGGCCTCGCTCCATCGACAGAGCCCGGCCGAACGGTTCAGCCCTCGGGCACGGCGCAACTCGGCGCCGACCATCCTTGCGCGTCGCGTGGATTCGGGTCACCGCCGTGCGGCGCATGAATGTCGCCCGGTGTGGACGCTCAGAGACGACCTGCCACGAAGTCGGCGACCTGACTGCCGAGTTGCCGGCCCGCACGGTTGTCGATCGAGGTGTGCTGGCCGGCCCAGGTCCGGCTGAGCCACGCCTCGGTGGCCGCGTCCTGGAAGCCGGCAAAGGTCCGGGACATGCCCTTCGAGGTCACCGCGAGATGACGCCGCGCGCCGTAGAACCCGGCGAGCGCCGTCGCCGCCGCCTGGCTGAGGGCGGCGTGAGCGCTGGGATAGGACGGATCCAGGGCGGTCGTCAGCAGGGGAGCCCAGTTGGGATCGCCGACGATGCGCGGGTTGTAGTGCGTACCGCCCAGCCGTATGGCAGTCACGGGGCGCCATACGCGGTAGGCGTACTTGGCGTCGTACACCGCGATCGTGGTGTCGGCGAGGGACAGGTCGAGCCGGGCGAAGACCTTCACCGCCTTCTCCAGGCTCGCGTTCTGGGCGGTGACGAGGTTCTGCGTGATCTGGTTCCAGAGGTTCCAGACGGGGGCCGCCGCCCAGAACTTCGCGGCCGCGGTCTGATCGGGGGTGCGGGCGGTATCGGTCTTGCTCCCCAGACCCTTGACCTCGTTCAAGGCGGTGGCGTACTCGGCGCTGCTCACGGCCGGTGGCGCCACAGGGCGGAACTGGCGTCCGCTCGTCAGCACGAACGGCTTGACCGAGCCCCAGCCGGTGAACACCGGTGCCGGGAAGTCGGGAGGGGTGGACCGGTAGTCACCGGCCTTGCCGCCCTGGCGGAACCGCGGCGGCTTCGCCGAGGACCCGTCGCCGGACCGAAGGCTGATCAGTCGGCGAGCGACCTCGGCTCCCACAGCCATGCCCGCCTGCTTGCCCGAGCCGCCCGGAATCGCGGCCAGCTGGGTGCTCAGCCGCTGGTCCACGCCCGCGCGCTTGGCCGGGTACAGAGCGACCAGCACATCGTGGGCCGCCTGGTCCGCTGCGGCATCGGCACGAGCGCCTCGCGGCGCCGACACCGAGAACAGGTAGGCGGGACCGGCCCGGGTGATCGATACCACCGCGTCGTACTCGGCAGCCTGGAGGAGCGCGAAGCCGCGGGTGGGGTGGACGGTGGCCGGCTGCGCCTTCGGATCGCCGAGGATGGTGATGAGCTCACGGTTCCATTCCACGACCGACGTCCCCGATCCCGTGGCCACGGTGGGTGGGGCAGCCGAGTGAGCGGCGCCGGCCGCGAAGGCGGGGCTGGTGAGCCCGGCCGCCAGCGCGGTTCCGGTCAGGACGGCGAGTGTCTTCTGCCTTCCACCCATCTTCTGTGGCTCCTTGTCGCTGGTGACGGGCTGTGGCGACCGTGGTCGTACACGTCAACCATGTGGGCCACGTGTACGACCCCAGGCTCAGCGGACACCACGGACCGGACGGGGAGTCCACAGCGCGTGCCGCGAAGAAGCACTCCGGACATCCGCTTCAGGGCGGGACGGGGATTGCGAAGCCGGTCCCCGTCCGAGTGATGCCCGGGCCGGACCGGCCGGCGAAGAATCACGACCGGCCCCACCGGGATACCGGCACATGAGCCGGCACGCGTCACCCGCACCAACGTCTCGGAGGGCTGACCGGGCGCACGTGGTCTGCTGCCCGATCACCTCTTCACGTCATCAAGGTCGGTTGCCAGATCCAGCGTGCGGGGACCCGATCCACGCCGCAACTCCGGCATCGTGGCCATGGGCGGCGCCCACAGGCGTCGCCGCAGTTCCGCCGACAGGCGAGCTGAGCCTCCGGCGGGCCCGTGTCAGCCCTCGGCGGGGGCCAGCCGCAGCGAGATGGAGTTGATGCAGTACCGCTGGTCCGTCGGGGTCGGATACCCCTCGCCCTCGAAGACGTGACCGAGGTGCGAGCCGCAGCGGGCACAGCGCACCTCGGTGCGGACCATGCCGTGGGAGCGGTCCTCGACCAGTTCCACCGCGTCGGTGTCCTTCGGGTCGTAGAAGGAGGGCCAGCCGCAGTGCGACTCGAACTTCGTGTCCGAGGTGAACAGTTCGGCGCCGCAGGCACGGCAGGAGTACACGCCCTTGGTCTTGCTGTCGGTGTACTCACCGGTGAAGGCCGGTTCGGTGGCGGCCTGGCGCAGCACCGCGTACTCGGCCGGATTCAGCTCCGCGCGCCACTGCTCGTCCGGCTTCTCGACGTCGTACGACATGAGCGTCAGCCCCTTTACTGCGACAGGCGGTCCAGGATGAGCGGGCCCAGGTCGGTCACGTCACCCGCGCCCATGGTGAGAACCAGATCACCGGGCTTCGCCATTCCCGCGATCACGGCGGGAATCTCGGCCTTGTCGTGGACGGCGGTGACGTCGGCGCCGGCCGCGCGCGCGGCCTCGATGATCAGCTCGCTGGTCACGCCCGGGATCGGGTCCTCGCGGGCCGGGTAGATGTCCAGCACCACCGAGGCGTCGGCGAGCGCCAGCGACTGGCCCATCTCCTTGCCCAGTTCCTGGGTGCGGGAGAACAGGTGCGGCTGGAAGACGACGAGGATCCGGGAGTCGCCGGCGGCGGCCCGCATGGCCTCCAGGTCGGCGGTCATCTCGGTGGGGTGGTGGGCGTAGGAGTCGATGACCTGCACCCCGGCGGCCTCCCCCTTGAGCTGCAGGCGCCGCTTGACCCCGGTGTAGGCGGCGAGCGCGGGCGCCAGGCCGCCGGCCGGGATGCCGAGGGCGGCAGCGGCGGTGAGCGCGGCGACGGCGTTGAGGGCGTAGTGCCGGCCGGGCACGGAGACCGCGAAGGTCAGCTCCCGGCCGTCCAGCACCACGGTGACCTGGCTCTTCAGCCCCTGCGGCACGACCGCCGTCACCCGTACGTCGGCGTCCTCGGCCTCGCCGTACGTCACCGTCTTCACCGAGCCCGCCAGCCGCCGGGTCAGCTCGCGCGCCCCCTCGTGGTCGGCGGAGATCACCAGCGTGCCGCCAGGGACGATCTTCCCGGCGAAGGTCTCGAAGGACTCGTAGATCTCGTCCATCGAGGCGTAGTTGGCGTGGTGGTCCAGCTCGACGTTGAGGACGATGGCGACCTCGGGGGCGTACTTGTGGAAGCTGCGGTCCGATTCGTCCGCCTCGGCGACGAAGATCTCACCCTCGCCGTGCAGCGCGTTGGAGCCGGGCGCGTCCAGGTCGCCGCCGATGGCGTAGGACGGCTCCAGGCCCAGCTCGGTCAGGGAGACGGCCAGCATCGAGGTGGTCGTCGTCTTGCCGTGGGTACCGGCCACGGCGATCGGGCGCAGCCCCTCCATCAGCGCGGCGAGCGCGTCGGAGCGGTGCACCACCGGGATGCCCAGCTCGGCGGCTCGGGCCAGCTCGGGGTTGTCCTTGCGGATCGCCGAGGAGACGACGACACAGCTCGCGTCGTCGGCGAGGTGCTCGGCCGCGTGCCCGATGTGCACGGTGACCCCGAGCGCCCGCAGCGCCTCGGCGGTCGCCGACTCCTTGGCGTCGCTGCCGGCCACCTCGGCCCCGCGCTGCGCGAGGATCTTGGCGATCCCCGACATCCCGGCGCCGCCGATGCCGATGAAGTGCGGTCGGTCCATGGCGGTAGGAAGGCCGGGTGCCATGCGTTTCTCCCCAGAGACGGTACGTGCGGAAGCAGGCCTAGCCTATGCGCTCGGGCGCCGGGCGCCTCGCAAGGGGCAAGGCGTGACCGCGACCGCCGGCGGGTCCGGCACCGGGGTGCGGGAGCGGAAGGTGCGCCGGTAGGCGTCCGGGGCACGCCGACCGTGCGGCGGAAGTGCCGGCGCGTCGTCGCGGCCGTGCCCATGCCGGTGGCCGTGGCGAGGGCGTCGAGGCCGGAGTCGGTGGTCTCCAGCAGTTCCCGGGCCCGGCGGATCCGCTGGGTCAGCAGCCACTGGAGCGGGGTGGTGCCGGTCACCGACCCGATGTGACGGCCCAGGTTGCGCGAGCTCACGTTCGCCCGGCGGTCCAGGTCCGCCACGGTCAGCGGCTGGTCCAGCCGCTCGAGCGCCCAGGGCGGCAGCTCGGCGGCCACAGACCAGCGGCAAGGTCGAACGCTTCCACCGCACCCTGCCCGAGGCATGGGCCTGCCGCCGGCCCTGCACCTCACGCCTCGAACGCCGGGCAGCGTTCCCCGACCGGCTGGACTGGTACGACTACCACCGGCCCCACACCGGCATCGGCGGCCACACCCCGGCCGGCCGCGTCACCGACCTGTCCGCACAGCAGACCTAGGCCTTGCTGTGCGAGAACAGCTTGAGCACCGGCACTCCGACCTTGTGGCGGGCCCGGGAGGCCCAGTCCCGGTGGAAGAACTCCTCCACATAGTGGGGATCGGTGAGCACGATCACCTCGTCGGCTTCGGCCTCGGCGACCAGCGTCTTCAGCGCGTCCAGCGGATGGTCCTCGACCATCCGCCCCTCGGCCCGGCTGCCCGTGGAGCGCAGGGCCTGGACGGAGACGTCCAGTGCCTGCTGTCCGACGCTCCGCGCGTCGTCCCCCTCGGGTGTCTCCCGTTCCCGGACGGCCTCGTCGAGCTCGCCGAGCGCGATGTCGTCGATGGCCCGCAGCAGGCGGTCCGCCTGGTCGCCGCGCGGCTGGAGGAGCACATGGAAAGCGACGGGCTCGTCTCCGTGCAAGGTGGTGACGAACTCGACGTCGGCGGACGTCAAAGCCTTCTCGATCATCAGAACGCTGGTGAACACCGAACGCCTCTTCTCCTCCGTGGGCCCCGGACAAGGCCCCTGCGGAAACCATCCTGCCCCGTGATCGCACGGGTTCTGCCGGATTAAGTCTGCCTTCCGGAAGTTAACCGGAGCGGTAGATTCCACTGATGTCAGGACCGGCGATAGCGACCGAACAGAAAACCGGCCTCTTCGAGGAGGGACACGAGCTCGAAACGGTGCGGCACGGCGATCGGCGGTCCCCCGGCGATGCGCTGGGCGTCGCCCGCGGTGACCGTGGGCGAGAGGGTCAGGCACAGCTCGTCCAGCACCTCGGCGGCGATCAGCTGGCCGAGCAGCCGGGGACCGCCCTCGGTGAGCAGCCGGGTGTGGCCCAGTCCGGCCAGGGCACGTACCGCGCGCACGGGATCGATGCCCGCGCCCTCGCCGGCGATCACCACCTTGGCGCCGGCCTTCTCGGCGGCGGCGACCCGGTCGGCGGCGGCCCCGGCTCCCGTCAGGATCAGCGTGGGCACCAGGGGCGAGGTGAACAGCGGGAGCGAGAGGTCGAGCTCCAGGCTCGCGGTGACGACCGCGATCGCCGCCGCCGGGTCCTGTCCCGCGGCCGCTCGGGCGGCGGCGAACTCCGCACGCGCGCGTGCGGGCCGGTACCCCTCCTGGCGTACCGTTTCCGCCCCCACCACGATCACGTCCGCGAGCGCCCTCAGCGTGCCGAAGATCCGCATGTCGGAGGCGCTGGAGATGGGCTGGGAGCGCCCCTCGTGCTGGGCGGCGCCGTCGAGCGTGGAGACCATGTTGGCCCGCAGCCACGGCCGCGGGGCGCCCGGCGCCGGCTCCGGGTAGGCGTAGGCGGCGGCCAGCTCGGCGAGCGTCCACTCCCGGTCGACGAGCGCGGCGCCACCGTGCTCTTGCGGCATCCGGGTCCCGGCGACCCCCCTCGCCCCCTCCCGCTCGGTCGTCCCGCCGGGGGCCTGGGCTGCTGTTTCTTCGGTCACAGGGAACAGGCGTCGCATGTCGTGCAGTGTGACACGGCGCTTAGCATGGATAACCGTGTCGTCCTCCACCACCGCCCCCGGATCCAGCCCCCTGACCGACGCGGGCCCCCTCTCCCTGTGCGCCCGTGAGCCGCACGTCCCCGCGGACCGACTGGTCGCCGAGATGGTGCCACCGCCGCGCTTCGACTCGGTCCGCTTCTCGACGTACATACCGGACCCCGGCCAGCCCAGCCAGAGCGAGGCCGTGCGGGTCCTCGACGGCTTCGCGGCCGGGCTCGGCGGGGCGCACGCCTCCGGCGCCGCCCGGCGCGGCTTCCTCGGCTTCGGCAGGACCAAGGCGCCCAAGGCCCCGGCCGGCCCGCGCGGGGTCTACCTGGACGGCGGCTACGGCGTCGGCAAGACCCATCTGCTCGCCTCCCTGTGGCACGCGACCCCCGCCGAGCCCTCCCTCAAGGCCTTCGGCACCTTCGTGGAACTGACCAACCTGGTCGGCGCCCTCGGCTTCCAGCAGACGGTGCAGACCCTGTCCGGCCACCGCCTGCTGTGCATCGACGAGTTCGAGCTGGACGACCCGGGCGACACGGTCCTGGTGTCGACACTGCTCGGCAAGCTGGTCGAGGCGGGCGTGGCACTGGCCGCCACCTCCAACACGCTGCCGGGCAAGCTGGGCGAGGGCCGGTTCGCCGCCGCCGACTTCCTGCGCGAGATACAGGGGCTCGCGGCCCGCTTCCGCACCCTGCGCATCGACGGCGAGGACTACCGCCACCGCGGTCTGCCCGAGGCCCCGAAGCCCTTCACCGACGAAGAGGTCACGAAGGCCGCCTACTCCACCCAGGGCGCCTCGCTCGACGACTTCCCGCACCTGCTGGAGCACCTGGCCAAGGTGCACCCGAGCCGGTACGGCGCGCTGACCGACGGGGTGCGAGCGGTGTGCCTCACCGATGTGCGGCCGGTGCCGGACCAGTCCACCGCGCTGCGGCTCGTGGTGCTCGCGGACCGGCTCTACGACCGCGAGGTCCCGGTGCTGGCCTCGGGGCTGCCGTTCGACAAGCTGTTCAGCGAGGAGATGCTGAACGGCGGCTACCGCAAGAAGTACTTCCGCGCGATCTCCCGGCTCACCGCGCTGGCCCGCGACGCGAAGGGTCTCGTCCGCTCGTAGTCAAGGGCCGGATCCAGCCACGCGACCGACGCTTTTCACGCTCTCTCGCGCACGTGACGCGCAGTTGACCCTGCAAAGGACTTTGCAGGGTTAACGTGTTTCTTGACCAATCATTGACCAATGCTTGGCCTGTGCGAGGCGCGCGAACCGCGGAAGGGGGTCGCATGTTCCGAGGTACGACGGCCCGGGCCGTGCTCGCCCTGCTCGCCGCCGCGCTGCTCGCACTCCAGCTCTTCGCACCCACGGGTCCCTTCGCCACCACGCACACGCTCAGCCATCCCCAGGCCAAAGCCGAACCCGAAACGCCCTTCCCGGCGAAGCCGGTGCGCGACGGGGCGGCCATGCTCCACGCCGCGGGCGGCTCGGGCGCTCCCGTGGGCCTGCCGCGGCTGCGCGACCCGCAGCGCCGTACGGCCTCCGGCTGCTCGCAGGCGGACCCGCTCATAACCGGCCGGGCGGCCGGTACGGGCCCGTCGCACACACCCCGCACCGCGCACGACCCGGCTCCCCGAGTCTCCAGAGCCCACACCCCGGCAGCGCTCCAGGTCTTCCGCTGCTGACCGGCGCCGCGCTCTCTCTCCCCCCCCCCACGACCGTCGTTCAAGTCCGACGCGCCCGTGCAGGCGCGCCAGGAGGAACTCACAGACATGCAGCCCCTCATCGACAACGCCCGTACGTTCGGACAGCGCCCTGAGGAGTTCGCCAAGCTCGCCCAAGGCCAGTCCCCGCAGGTCCTGTTCATCACCTGCTCCGACTCCCGGGTCGTCCCGGCCCTGATCACGGGCGCCCGCCCCGGCGAGCTCTTCGAGCTGCGCACCGCGGGCAACATCGTCCCTCCCCACACCTCTCGACACCCCACCAGCGAGGCCGCGACCATCGAGTACGCCGTGGAGGTGCTCGGCGTGCGGGACATCGTCGTCTGCGGCCACTCGCACTGCGGTGCCGTCGGCGCGCTGGTGCGCGGCGACGACCTGACCGCCGTACCCGCCGTGCGCGACTGGCTCGCGCACGCGACCCCGCGCCCGGCCGGCCAGGCCGAGGACCCGGAGGTCGCCGAGGGCGTGCAGGCGCACGTCCTGACCCAGCTGCTGCGGCTGCGCTCGTACCCGTGCGTCGAGCGGAAGCTGGCGGAGGGTCAACTGCGCCTGCACGCCTGGTACTACGAGGTGCACACCGGCGCCGTACGGGCGCACCGCCCGCAGTCCGACACCTTCGAGTCCCTGTGAGCGCGCCGATGACCCGCAAGAACCTCATATCGCGGTTCCCGTATCTGCGGCAGGACGTCGCCGCCTCCCTCGTCGTGTTCCTGGTCGCGCTGCCGCTGTGCGTGGGCGTGGCCGTCGCCTCCGGAGTCCCGGCCGAACTCGGCCTGGTCACCGGCATCGTGGGCGGGATCGTCACCGGGCTGATGCGCGGCAGCAGCCTGCAGGTGTCGGGTCCGGCGGCCGGCATGACCGTGCTCGTCTTCGAGGCGGTCAAGGAGTTCGGGCTGCCGGCGCTCGGCGCGATCGTGCTCGCCGCCGGACTCCTCCAGGTGGGCATGGGCCTGCTCAGGCTGGGCCGTTACTTCCGTGCCATCTCGGTCTCCGTCGTCGAGGGCATGCTGGCCGGAATCGGACTGGTGCTCGTCGCCGGGCAGTTGTACCCGGCGCTGGCCGCCAAGGCCCCCGACTCCGGTCTCGGCAAGATCGCCGGGCTGCCCGGGGCGTTCCGGGACGCCCTCGGCGACGGCACGGCGCTGGCCTCGCTCGCGGTGTGCGCGGGCACGATCGCGGTGCTGCTGCTGTGGCAGCACGCCCCTGCGAGGGCGCGTACGCTGCCCGGCCCGCTGGCCGCGGTCGGCCTCGCCACGGCGGCCGCGTTCGCGCTGGACCTGCCGGTGGCCACGGTCGAGGTGCAGGGCCTGCTGGGCTCGGTCCAGCCGCCGCCGCTCGGCGCGTTCGGCGAGCTGGCGAGCGTCGGCGCGGTCGGCACCGTCGTCGCCTTCACGCTGATCGCGTCCGCCGAGTCGCTGTTCAGCGCGGCCGCCGTGGACCGGCTGCACTCCGGTCCGCGCACCGCGTACGACAGGGAGCTGGTCGCCCAGGGCGCCGGCAACACGGTGTGCGGGCTGCTGGGCGCGCTGCCGATGACCGCGGTGATCGTGCGCAGCGCGGCCAACGTCCAGGCGGGCGCCCGCACGAAGGCCTCCCGTGTGCTGCACGGGGTGTGGCTGCTGCTGTTCGCCGCGCTGCTGCCGGACGTGCTCGCCCACATCCCGATCCCGGCGCTCGCGGGCATCCTGATCCACTCGGGGGCCAAGCTGGTCCCGGTCCGGGCGCTGGCCGCGCTGTGGCGCGAGCACCGCGGCGAGGCGCTGATCCTGGCGGTGACGGCGGTCTCGATCGTGGCGGTCAGCATGTTCGAGGGCGTGCTGATCGGCCTGGCGATGGCGGTGGTCAAGACCGCCTGGCAGGCCTCCCACGTCAAGCTGGAGGTCATCGACAAGGGCGCGGGCCCGGTCGACGCCCACCTCTCGGGCAACGCGACCTTCCTGCGGCTGCCGAAGATCCTGGACAGCCTGGAGTCGCTGCCCCGGGACCGCCCGGTGCGCCTGGACCTGTCCGGCCTGCACCATCTGGACCACGCCTGCCGTACGGCCCTGGGGAACTGGGCCGCGCGCCACAGCGCGGCGGGCACGGAGCCGGTGCGGGTCACGGCGCCGGCCGGCTGACGGCCGCTGTCTCCGGGCCGGGACGCCGACGCCCCTCGGCATCCCGGCCCGGTCCCGGGCGGAGCCTGTGGCTTCCGCTTCACCCCGGGCATATGGTGACAGCAGCGGATGAAAACGGACCTCTCCGCGAGGAGGTCACCATGCTCCAGGAGCTGTTGGGCGCCGTGGCGGCGGCGGGTTCGGCCGCCGTGGTCTACCTGGCGATGGCGGCGCGGATCGTGAAGCAGTACGAGCGAGGCGTGCTCTTCCGCCTCGGCCGGGTGGCGGGCGGCGAGCGCGAGCCCGGCCTGACCCTGGTGATCCCGTTCGTGGACCGGCTGCACAAGGTCAACATGCAGATCGTCACGATGCCGATCCCGGGCCAGGAGGGCATCACCCGCGACAACGTCACCGTCCGTGTGGACGCGGTCGTCTACTTCCGCGTGGTCGACGCGGCGAGCGCCCTGGTGAAGGTCGAGGACTACAAGTTCGCGGTGTCGCAGATGGCCCAGACCTCCCTGCGGTCGATCATCGGCAAGAGCGACCTGGACGATCTCCTCTCCAACCGCGAGAAGCTCAACGAGGGCCTGGAGCTGATGATCGACAGCCCGGCCGTCGGCTGGGGCATCCAGGTCGACCGGGTCGAGATCAAGGACGTCTCGCTACCGGACACGATGAAGCGGTCCATGGCCCGCCAGGCCGAGGCCGACCGGGAGCGCCGGGCCCGGATCATCAACGCCGACGCCGAACTCCAGGCCTCGAAGAAGCTGGCCGAGGCCGCCCAGCAGATGGCCGACACACCGGCCGCTCTCCAGCTGAGGCTGCTCCAGACGGTGATGGCGGTGTCCGCAGAGAAGAACTCCACGCTGGTGCTGCCCATCCCGGTGGAGTTGCTGCACTTCCTGGAACGGGGCAACCGGCAAGGCGTGCCGAACGGTGACGGTGAGCTGCGCTCCGGCTAGCGTGCCGGGCATGCGCAGAAGCTGGGTGACCGTCATGGCCGCGATGGCCGTCGCCACGGGGTGCGGAAGCGGCAGCGGTCCGGCCGCCGCGCCGTCGCCGCACGCGGCGTCCCCCGCCGCGGCGACCGGCCGGCTGACCGTCACCAGTTCCGCGTACGCCGACGGCGGCACCGTCCCGCGCCGCCACACCTGCGACGGCGCCGACGTCTCGCCTCCGCTGGACCTCACCGGCGTACCCGCGCACACGGCCGCGCTGGCCCTGCTCCTGCAGGACACCGACGCCCCGCACGGCACGTTCACGCACTGGCTGGCGTGGGACATCGACCCGCACACCACACGGTTGTCCGCGGGGGAGCATCCGCGAGGCGCCAGAGAGGGGCGCGACGACTTCGGGAAGACCGGGTACGCCGGGCCCTGCCCGCCGCGCGGTGACCGGCCGCACCACTACGTCCTCACGGTGTACGCCGCGGACCGCCGCGTCCCGCTCGCCGCGGGGGCCTCGCCGGCCGAGCTGTTGCGGGCTCTTTCGGGGCACACGCTCGCCATGGGGACGTTGACGGGCCGCTACGGCCGCGGATAGTGCCGCGACGGTCCCGTCGTGCGTCCGTCGGCAACGGAGGGAAGGGATGGCCGTGACGAAGAGGAGCTGCGAGGACCTCCGGGAGGCGCTGCGGCTCCCGCCGGGCGAGCCGGTCGATCTGTCCGCGTACGACACGCGGGCCACTCCCGGTGCCCCCGGTGGGAAGAGGCCGGCCCAGGAGGACGCCGTGCGCACGGGCAAGCGGCTGGCCCGGCTGCAGGAACGGCTGTGGGCGGCGGGCACGGCCGGGGACCGCCGGCGGGTGCTGCTGGTGCTCCAGGGCATGGACACCAGCGGCAAGGGCGGCACGGTCAAGCACGTCACCGGCCACCTCAATCCGTCCGGCTGCCGGATCCGGGCGTTCAAGGCGCCCACAGAGGAGGAGGGACGGCACGACTTCCTGTGGCGGGTGCGCGCGGCCCTGCCCCGGCAGGGTGAGATCGGCATCTTCGACCGCTCGCACTACGAGGACGTCCTCATCGCCCGCGTACGGCATCTTGTCGCGCCGGCCGAGGTCGGCAGCCGCCACGGCCTCATCAACGATTTCGAACGGTCCCTCGCCGAGGACGGCGTGACCGTGATCAAGTGCTTCCTGCACCTGTCCTACGAGGAACAGCGGCGCCGGCTGCTGCGCCGCCTGGACCGCCCCGACAAGCACTGGAAGTTCGACCCCACCGACATCGACGAGCGCGCCCTGTGGCCCGCCTACCAGGAGGCGTACGAACTGGCCCTGGAGCGCTGCGCGGCACCGTACGCGCCCTGGTACCTGATCCCCGCGGACCACAAGTGGTACCGGAACTGGGCGATCAGCCGCCTGCTGCTGGAGCACCTGGAGGAACTCGACCCGCGGTACCCGAAGGGCGACTTCGACGCGGCGGAGTGCCGGGAGCGGCTGCTGACGGAGCCGCCGCTGCCCGGCCCGGACCCCGCGCGGACCGCGTGAACAGACAGCAGGGCCCGGCGCTGTCCCGCCGTTCGGCATGATGCCCGGGGCGGCGGAGACGCGCTTCTGCCTCCGCCGCGAGGGCGTCGGGCGGTCCTGGGATGCCCCCGGCGGAACGCGCCCTCGCTGAGGAGCCCCAGGCGACGGCGGCTCGGCGCCGACCCCCGCACGAGCACCGGACCGGGCAGGCGCACCGAGGAGCCACTCTGGCCCCAACTGCCATGGAAACCCTGGAAACCCCAGGAGTTGAGTAGAGCCGCCGTGTTCGCGGCCCTGCGGGCGCGGCACGGTCGCGGCACGCGACGGGCGCGGGGCGTGCTGCCGGGGGCCAGGCTGACGAGACGTCCGCCGGTTCTTCGTCTCCACCCCCCCGGGCACCGGTCTGCCACACCGATGGTTTCCAGGCCGCGCCAGAAGTGGCGCAACGCCGCCGCCAACACCTGGCGGCCTTCCTGCGGGTCATCAGCCGCACCGGGCGCGCCGCGCTGCGCGGCACCGTCCTCGACTATGCCCGGCAGGACGCGTGGACGGGCCGCCACCTCGTCGAAGTCACCCGGCAGCGCCTCGGCGACATCTCGCGGGAGCTGCTGTGGCTGCCGGGCCACCCGGACACCCCGCCCGCGCTCGTCGGGTATCTGCGCCGCGTCGCGCTCCGGGCGGGCCGCGGCGACCGGGGAACGCCCTGGCCGGGCCTCTTCCTCGAACCCGACCGGATACCGGCGACGCCGGCCGGGCCGTCGAACGGCGGCCCACGGAACCGAAGCCGTCCCGAGCGGCGCCGGGGTCGCCGCCGCAAGGGTGACCCTGCCGCCGCGTCATCGGGCATATCGATATACAAGCGGCTATTCAGCCCTACGTTCGTACGGTGATCCCACAAGTACGCCGTATCACCGCCGTCTGCGCCCTGGGCGTGGCGCTCGCCGCCTGCGGTACCGCGGGCAGTGCGCGGCAGGCCCCGGCCGGGCCGTCCGCCCCGGCCTCCCGGTCCGCCTCGCGTCCACCGGTGCTGGTCCCGGGCCCCGGCGGCCTGACACCGGTCTTCGAGCACGGCCCACGAACCCTGGGCAAAACCGTCGCGCTGACCTTCGACGCCGACATGACCGCCGACCAGGGGCCCCGCGCGGCCGCCGGCGAGCACTTCGACAACCCCGGCCTCATCGGCGCCCTGCGCACACTGAAGGTCCCGGCGACGATCTTCATGACCGGCCGCTGGGCCGACGAGTACCCGACCGAGGCCCGCAGCCTCGGCCACGACCCGCAGTTCGAGGTCGCCAACCACTCCTACAGCCACTACGCGTTCACCGCGAAGTGCTACGGCCTGCCGACCCTGGATCCCGGCGAGATGCGCGAGGACGTGGAACGGGCGTATGCCTCCCTGCGCAGTGCGGGTGTTCCGCACGCGCTGCCGTACTTCCGCTTCCCCGGCGGCTGTTACAACCAGCAGGCCCTGCGCGCGCTGAGCGGCACCGGGGTGACGGCGGTGCAGTGGGACGTGGTGAGCGGCGACGCGTTCGCCAAGGACGCCGACGCCGTGACCCGGCAGGTGCTGGACGGGGTGAAGCCCGGCTCGGTGGTCATCATGCACTGCACCCGCAGCGCGGCCCCGACCACCGAGAAGGTCGTCCGCGCGGTCGTACCGGAACTGCGCAGGCGCGGCTACCGGTTCGTGAAGGTCTCCGAGCTCATCGGCGAGACCAGCAAACATCACTGAGCGTCCTACGCCGGAAGCATGAGCGACGAGGACTACTGCACGGTCGCCCGGGCGGCCAGGCCGCCGAAGGCCGAGGGGCCGCCGTACGCGGAGTGCGTGCTGTGCCGGGAGCCGACGGAGTATCCGGAGTCGTACAAGGGCATCACGCTCTGCCCGAGCTGCGAGTGGCTCGAGGCGCAGCGCGCCGCCTGCTCAGGGTGACCTGCGGGTGGCGAGCCCGGCGGCCACGGCGAAGGCCGCCGCCGTGAGCAGGGCCGCCCCGACCAGCGGCAGCAGCGGCACCGGCGCCCGGCCCGTCTGCGAGCCGGTGACCAGGCCCCTGACCGCGGCCTGCGCCGGGGAGCCGGTGAGCACCACCGCCAGCAGCGCGCCCAGCAGCATCGCGGGCACGGCGCGGCCGGTGGAGCGCAGCAGCGGCCGGTTGGTGAGCGCCCCGACGGCCGCGCCGAGCAGCGCGCAGGTGAGCGTGGCCGGCAGCCCGGCCGCGCCGGCCTTCAGCAGGGGTACGGGGACCCGGTGGCCGTTGCTCGCCGGATCGCTGATCAGCGTGATCACCAGGGTCGCCAGCACCCCGAGCGCCACCGCCGCCAGCAGCGCCGTCAGCAGACAGGCCAGGTGCGCCCGGGCGGAGCCGCGTGCGGCGGCGACACAGGCGCGGGCCGCGTCCGGCTCGGCGGTGACACAGATCCGCGCCAGCCAGGCGGCCACCGGGAGCAGACCGGCGGCGGTGTAGCCGAGGGAGTCGAGGACGGGCTGGCCGCTCTGCACGCCGACCGCCAGGAAGGCGGCGTACAGGATCACCGGCGGCAGCCAGCGCTGGGAGCGCACCAACAGGTCGGCCTGGTAGCGCAGGAGTGCGGTCATGGTCGGCTTCCGGGGTCGGCGGGCGGGGCGGGGGTTCCGGCGGCCGGGGTGAGGCCGGGGGGCGGGGCGACGCTCACGACGTGCCAGGGCGGCCGGGCCGTGAGCAGGGCGCGCAGGACGACGTCGGAGTGGGAGGCGGGGACGGCGAGCCGGTACACGCCGGGCGTGGTCTCCTCCACCGAGGCGGCCGTCCGGGCGGCGTCGGGCGCCAACTGCCCGCCGGCCGGCCCCCGCACGGTGACGAGGGTGAGCGGCCCGGCCGGTGAACTCCCGTCGGCCGTGCGGTGCTTGAGCCCGCCGCCGAGCACGGTGTACGTCGCGTCCGGTGCCCCGGCCAGCCGGCGCGGGTCGTGGTCCACGAACACCACCGCTCCCCCGGCGGCGGTCCGCTCGGCCACCGCCCGCTCCAGCTCCCCCCGTGCCGCCGCGTCCAGGCCCGTCCACGCCTCGTCCAGCACCAGCAGCTCCGGGTCGCCGAGCAGGGCCTGGGCGACGGCGACCTTCTGACTGCTGCCCTTGGACAGCTGGGCCATGGGCGTAGCGGCGTACGCCCCGGCGCCGAAGCGCTCCAGCCACACGCCCGCCGCGCGTTGTGCCGTCCGGCGGCTCAGGCCGTGCACCGTGCCGAGGTGGGTGAGATAGCCGAGGACGGTGAAGGGGAGCGCCGACGGGAACCGCTCCGGGACGTACGCCGTGCGCGGGTGGCCGGTGACGCGGCCCTCGCTGGGGGCGTCGAGCCTTGCGAGCAGGCGGAGCAGGGTGGACTTTCCGGTGCCGTTCGCTCCTTCAATGCGGGTGAGGGTTCCGGGGGTGACGGTGAGGTCGACGCCTCGTAACACCCAGGGGCCGCGGATGCCGTAGCGGCGGCCTACGGCGGTCAGTCGTAGGTCTCGTTGCATGGAGTGATTCTGTCCGGTCCCGCCGCAGAAGCTGATCAAGGGTCCGGGGTCCGAGACGACTGCGGCCGGTCACGCAGTTCCCCGCGCCCCTTAGGGTGGGCTGTCGTGAGCCATGTTTCCACCGCCCCCGGAGCCAGTCCCTTCCAGGCCGAGCGCAGCCCTCGCGACGATGCCCCCCAGTTCGTGCTGCCCCTTGTCGTGCGGATCGAGCGGAACGCGCCGCCCGCGCGCACCGACGCGCTGGAGACGGCCGCCCGGGCGGTGCTCGTGCTGCTCGGGGACGAGCGGGCGCAGGGCGACGGCGAGTGGGCCGAGGCGGTGCGGAGCTGGGAGGACGCGCGGATCCGGAAGGTCGTCCGGCGGGCCCGGGGCGCCGAGTGGCGGCGGGCCGAGACGCTGCCGGGGATCACTGTGCCCGGCGGGTCCGCGCAGGTACGGGTCTTCCCGCCGATCCCGCTCGACGGCTGGCCCAAGGACCTGGCCAAGCTCCAGGTGTCCGGCACCGAGCTGGACGACCCGGAGCCGCCCGCGGCCGCCGACCCGGCGCAGCCCGTGCTGTGGCTGAACCCGGAGCTGGAGATGTCGGCCGGGAAGGCGATGGCCCGGGCCGGGCACGGCGCCCAGCTGGCCTGGTGGGCGCTGTCGGACGCGGAGCGCGCCGCCTGGCGGGACGCCGGCTACGCGCTGGCCGTCCGCACGGCCGACCCCGCCGACTGGGCCCGGCTGACCGGCGGCGGGCTGCCGGTGGTGCGGGACGCCGGCTTCACGGAGATCGCCCCCGGCAGCTGCACGGTCGTCGCGGACCACCCCGCGCTGCGCTAGGAGGGGCCGATGACGCGGGTCGACGGGCGGGTCGAACGGGGCAACCGCACGCGCCGCCTGGTGCTGCGCCGCACGGTGGACATCGCCTCGGTCGAGGGCCTGGAGGCGCTCACCGTCGGCCGCCTCGCCGCCGAGCTGGAGCTGAGCAAGAGCGGGGTGTTCGCGCTCTTCGGCTCCAAGGAGGAACTGCAGCTGGCCACCGTGCGCGAGGCGGCGCGTATCTTCTCCGAGCGGGTGATCCGGCCCGCGGCCGAGACCCCGGCCGGCGTCGGCCGGGTGTGGCGGCTGTGCGAGCTGTGGCTGCAGTACTCGCGCGACCGGGTCTTCCCGGGCGGCTGCTTCTTCTACGGCGCCATGGCCGAGTTCGACGCGCGGACGGGGCCGGTGCACGACGCGGTGGTCCGCGCGCAGCGCGACTGGTCGGACCATGTCGAGCGCACGCTCGACGAGGCCCGTACGGCGGGTGAGCTGCGCGCCGACGCGGACGTCCCGCAACTCGCCTTCGAGGTGGTCGCGTTGCTGGAGACGGCGAACGCCCTGTCGGTGCTGCACGACGAGGAGACCGCGTACCGCAGGGCGCGCGTGGCCATCGCGCGGCGGTTGAGCGGCGCGGCCGCGGACGGCATCCCCCTGCCTCAAGTCTCCTGAAGTCGAGACGAGTTGGAGGACCACGCCTCCCAAAAAATAAGCACGATCGTTCGCTTTGTTTTAGGCTCGGGTCATGACCTTCACCGGAGCGGACTTCGTCGAACTCGACCGGATCGCCGTCCAGGAGGCCGTACGCGTGGTGGACCTTGCCACGCCCGCGGACTGGACGCGGGACACCCCCTGCGCGGGATGGACCCTGCGCAAGCTCGTCGCGCACATGAGCGCACAGCACTCCGGTTTCGCCGCCGCGGCACGCGGAGCGGGGCGGGAGGCCGGGTACTGGCGGGAGCCGGCGGACATGAGCGAGCCGGCCCGGACACACCGGGCGGCCGCCGCCTCGGTGCTCTCGGCCTTCGCCGAACCGGGCGTGCGGGAAAGGGAGTTCGCGCTCCCGGAGCTGGGCGCCGCGTTCCCGGGCGGACAGGCGGTCAGCTTCCACTTCGTCGACCACGTCGTGCACGCCTGGGACGTCGCCGCCGCCCTCGGCGTCGCCGTGGAACTCCCCGAGCACGTCCTGGTCGCCGCGCTCGCCGTGGCCCGTCAGGTGCCGGCCGATCCCGCCCGGCGCGGCCCGGGCTTCCCCTTCGCCCCGGCACTGGAGGTGCCCGAGGGGACCGGCCCCCTGGAGGAGGCCCTGCGGCTGCTGGGGCGCAGTCCGCGGCGGTGGCCGGCGCGACGCTGAAGCTCAAATGTTGCTCTGAACACGACACGGAGGAGGTTCGGGTCCGGTCGCCGGGGCCATACCCCCTGCATTCGAGGGAGGGGAGGCGCCATGCGGCGACTGGGCACGGGCATCGGCTGGCGGCCGGAGATCGCGGACGCCGTGGAGCGCATGCCGGGCATCGACTGGGTGGAGGTCGTGGCGGAGAACGTCTGCCCCGGTCACCTGCCCGCATCGCTGCTGCGGCTGCGCGAACACGGGGTGACCGTGATCCCGCACGGCGTCTCCCTCGGGCTGGGCGGCGCCGACCGCCCCGACGAGGGCCGGCTGTCGGCCCTCGCGGAGCGTGCGGAGGCCCTCGGCTCGCCGCTGGTCACCGAGCACCTCGCGTTCGTCCGCGCGGGCGGCCCACTCACCGCCTCCCCGCGACTGGAGGCCGGTCACCTGCTGCCGGTGCCGCGCACCAGGGACGCCCTGGACGTGCTCTGCGAGAACGTCCGCATCGCCCAGGACGCCCTTCCCGTGCCACTGGCCCTGGAGAACATCGCCGCCATGTTCTCCTGGCCTGGCGAGGAGCTGACCGAGGGGCAGTTCCTGTCCGAACTGGTCGAGCGCACCGGCGTGCGGCTGCTGATCGACGTGGCCAACCTGCACACCAACCATGTCAACCGGGGCGAGGACCCGGCCGAGGCGCTGGCCGCGCTGCCCGTGGAGGCGATCGCCTACGTCCATGTCGCGGGCGGCTTCGAGCGTGACGGCGTCTGGCACGACAGCCACGCCCACCCCGTGCCGCGTCCGGTGCTCGACATCCTGACGGAGCTCGCCTCCCGCACCGCACCGGCCGGCGTGCTGCTGGAACGGGACGAGAACTTTCCCGAACCGGCCGAGCTGGAACGGGAGTTGACGATGATCCGGGAGGCGGTGAGGGCGGGACGCGACCGGGCCGACGAGGACCGGGACGGGGCAGCCGACCCCGACGGTGGAGCGGCGGGCGGCGGTGATGCGGCGCCGGCCCGGCCGGTCGTCGGGGCACGGGAGCGGCTCGGGGTCGCCCAGGCCGCCGTACTGTCCTCGCTGGTGGCCGGGACGCCGGTGCCCGAGGGGTTCGACCGGGTGCGCATGGGGGTGCAGGCCCGGGCGCTCGCCTCGAAGCGGGCCGACGTGGTGGCCAAGGTGGCACCCGAACTGCCGGACATGCTCGGCCAGGGGTACCGGGCGGCGTTCCTGGACTACGCCCGGCTGCGGCCGATGACCGGCGGCTACCGACGGGACGCCCTGGACTTCGCCGGGCACCTGCTGGAGTCCGGGCGGCCGGAGGGCCCGGGGGGCCGGCGCGAGCTGCGGGAGTGGTGGCTGGACCGGGCGGGGCCGGCACCGAGGCCGTCCGGCGGGCGGGCGGCGCGGGCGGCGCGGGCGGCACGGAGGGTGCTGACACGGCACCGGCACTGAGCGGGGGTGGGGACGCTCACCGGGGTGGGCGCGGGGGTGCCTCCCCAGCGGCGGCACCCCCGCGCCCCGCCCGTGCCGCCGACAGCGGCACGACTGCTCGAGGTCAGGAGCGCTCCCGCCAACGGACGCGGGGCACCGCGCGCCCCGCCCCGACGCACCCGCCGCCCGCCGATCCATCGCGGCCCGGCGGCACCGACGCGCACCCACCCCCGCACCGCACCCGCCCCCACAGCACACACCGCACCCGCACGGCGACCAGGCGTACGCGGCCCGAGCCCCGCACGGAACCGCAGTAATATGCCAAGCCGCACCCGCCCCCGTGCACATTCGCGTGGGGCGCGCTACAGGAGGCGCCATGCGACCCCGACCCCCGATCAAGGGCCGAGGCATATTCAGCGGCACAGGCCTCGTCATCGCGGCCCTCGCGGCGACCGCGGCGGCGCTGCTCTACCCGCTCTGGTCGTACGCCGACCGCCCGAGCCCGGCGGCCGGCGCCACCGTGCTGAGCACGCAGACCGTGACGACCCCGTACGGCCCCCTGTCCGCACAGGACCGGGATCTGATCACCAAGGTCCGGCTGGCGGGGCTGTGGGAGCTTCCCGCCGGCGAACTGGCGGAGCGGAAGGGAACGACGGCGGCCGTGCGCACCGCGGGTCAGCACCTGGTCGACGGGCACACCTCGCTGGACGCCCATGTCCGCACCGTCGCCACCCAGCTCGGCGTGCCGCTGCCCAACGTGCCGGACGCGCAGCAGACGCAGTGGCTCGACACCCTGAGGACGGCCCAGGGCCAGGACTTCGACCGCCGGTTCGCCGGCCTCGTGCGGCTCGCTCACGGCCGGGTGTTCGCACTGATCGCGCAGGTCCGGGCCGGCACCCAGAACTCCCTGGTGCGCGATCTCGCCGACGACGCGAACGCGACGATCCTGGACCACATCAAGGCCCTGGAAGCGACCGGTTACGTCGACTTCGCCGCGCTCGCCGACGAGTTGGCGGCCTCACCCACGCCCGTGCCGACCCCGCCGGCCGTCGATCCGAGTGCCGCCGTGCCTCTGACGCCCTCGCCGAGCGAGTCGTACTCCATGCCGCCCGCCACCACCAGCCCGCCGCCGCGGACGAGCCGTTCCTGACCTGGACCCAAAGCGGAACGTCACATACCGCCAACACTGTGTCCGGATGATGAACAGGGCATGGCGCTCACCGAGGTCCCTGGCATAGAAACGCGTCATGTTCTGGGTCCTTCTCCTGCTCCTGGCCTGGGCTTTCGCCGGTACGGCGTGCACCCGGCTGTGCCTGGCGGCCGTCCGTTCCGCCGCCCTGGACGCGGATGCCGCGCCGGCGGAACAGGAGCACGAGCTGACGCTCTACGAGGCGGCCTTCCTGTCCGGCGGCCCCGCCCGGGTCGCCGACGTGACGATGGTCTCGATGGCCCGTCAGCGGCGCCTGCTGCTCGCGCACACAGGCTGGGCCACGGTGGTGGACCCGCGGGGCCGCGACGAGATCGAGCAGTCGGTCATAGGCGCCATCGGGCCGGAGGGACAGTCGCGGATCGCGCCCGCGCGGGCGCGGGCGGCCGGCGCCGAGGCCGTGCGGCGGCTCGCCGACGGGCTGGTGCGGGCCGGTCTGGCGGTCCCCGACGGCGCCGGCGCGACGGTGGGGGCGGCCGTGCGCCAGGTGCGCGCCGCCGCGTCGGCCGTGGCCGCGCTCGGCGTGACCGCGCTGCTGCTGCCCGCCCAGACCGGGACGCCGCGTCTGCTGGTCGGCCTGTGGTTCGCGCTGCCCCTCGTCCTGTCGCTGAGCTGCCTCGCCATCGCCCGGTTCGAGGTGCATCCCTACGCGCGCTGGGCCTCCCCGGCCGGGCAGCGGCTGCTGGGCGCGCTCGTGCGCAGGCCGGCCGGCGACGAGCGGTCGTTCCTCACCTCGGTCGCCGTACGCGGGATCCGCGCGATCGGCGAGCCGCAGCTCCGCGCCGCCTTCACCCACCGCGACCAGCCCTGGCGGGAGTGAGAGCGGGGGGCGCACAGGGGGCATTGGCGCCGACACCGGCCGGACGGTGCTTGCCTTCACCGTCGGCCGAACGAAATATCCCTTTTGTTGTCGCCGGGAGCGTGGCAGCCGTGTGCCTCGCCGCCGCACCGAAGGGATACGCGATGAGAGATGCCGCCCTGTACGCGGCCGCCGGGTCCTTGCTCCTGACCACCCTGGCCGCCGCGCCGGCCGGCCACGCGGCCGCCGGGAGGGTGGCGGCCGGTGCTCCCGGCACGGCCGAGCTGCACGGCGCCGAGGCGGCCGTGGCCCGCGCACGGACGGCCGGCATCGACTTCGGCGCCTGCTCCCGCGCCGACGTACCGCAGGCGCCGAAGGGTCTGCGGTGCGGCACGGTGACCGTCCCACTGGACTACGCCCGCCCGAACGGCCCGCAGATCAAACTGACCGTCAGCCGGATCCCTGCGACGCAGAGGGACCCGCGCAACAGCAAGCGGAAGGTTCCCCGGCAGGGCGCCCTCGTCTACAACCCCGGCGGGCCCGGGGCGTCCAGCGTGTACTTCCCGGCGATCGGCGCGCTCCCGCCGTGGAAGCGGATCGCCGCCGCCTACGACCTCGTCGGCTACGCCCCGCGCGGCGTGGGCCGTTCCGCGCCGCTGTCCTGCGAGGACCCGAAACGCTTCTTCAAAGGTCCCACCGCCTCGCCAGCGCACCCCTCCGAGGCGTACAAGCGGCAGCGCATCGCGCAGGCCAAGGCCTACGCCCGCGGCTGCGCCCGGCGCTCCGGGAGCAAGCTGCGCTTCTTCACCTCGCTGAACAACGCCCGGGACCTCGACGTGCTGCGGGCCGCGCTGGGCGAGGACCGGCTGACGTTCGTGGGGGCGTCGTACGGCACCTACTTCGGATCGCTGTACGCGGCGATGTTCCCCACGCACGTACGGCGCATGGTGCTGGACGCGGCGGTGAACCCGGCCCCGGAGAAGATCTGGTACCGCACCAACCTCGACCAGTCGGCCGCGTTCGAGGACCGCTGGGCGGACTTCCGGGACTGGATCGCCCGCCACCACGACGTCTACCGGCTCGGTGACACCGCCGGGAAGGTGCAGCGCAGTTACGACACCGCGCGGAACCGGCTGGCCGGGAAGGCGGCCGGCGGGAAGGTCGGCCCCGAGCAGCTGCAGAACGCGTTCCTGACGGCCGGGTACTACGACGACTTCTGGCCGAGCCGCGCCGCGGCCCTCTCGGCGTATCTGCACGGCGACCCCAAGCTCCTGGTACGGCTGGCGGCGCCCAGGCCGGAGACGGCCGCGGAGGCGGAGAACAGCAGCGCGGTCTACACGGCCGTGGAGTGCAACGACGCGCCCTGGCCGACGGACTGGAAGGTGTGGGACCGGGACAACACCCGCCTCGCGCGGGTCGCCCCCTTCGAGACCTGGGACAACGCGTGGATGAACCTGCCGTGCGCCTACTGGCCGGCGGCCCGGCAGCAGCCGCTGGACGTGCGGACCGGGCCGGGTGAGCTGCCGCCGGTGCTGATCCTGGCGGCGGAGCGGGACGCGGCGGCGCCGTATCCGGGCGCCCTGGAGATGAACCGGCGGCTGGCCGGCTCGGTGCTGGTGACCGAGCGGGACGCGGGCACGCACGGCATCGGGGGCGGCCCCAACACCTGCGTCAACGGCCACCTCGAGGCGTACCTCCTGGAGGGCCGTGTGCCCGGGCGGCGCGCGTCGTGCGCGCCGCACCGACTGCCTCCGGCGGTGGGGCCGGCGAAAGAGCCCCGGCGGGGGTCTCCTCGCAGTGGCCGGCGCTAGGAGCCCGGCGGCGCGCTCAGGCCAGGCCTGCCACCAAGTCGCTGAGGTCCTTGCGGCGGCCCGTGAAGAACGGGATCTCCTCGCGGACGTGCATGCGGGCCTCGGAGCCGCGCAGGTGGCGCATGAGGTCGACGATGCGGTACAGCTCGTCGGCCTCGAAGGCCAGGATCCACTCGTAGTCGCCGAGGGAGAACGAGGCCACCGTGTTGGCGCGCACGTCCGGGTAGCCGCGGGCCATCTTGCCGTGGTCGGCGAGCATGCGGCGGCGGTCCTCGTCGGGGAGCAGGTACCAGTCGTAGGAGCGCACGAACGGGTAGACGCTCACGTAGTTGCGGGGCGTCTCGTCGGCGAGGAACGCCGGGATGTGCGAGCGGTTGAACTCGGCCGGGCGGTGCAACGCCATGTTCGACCACACCGGCTCAAGCGCGCGGCCCAGCTTGGTGCGGCGGAAGAGGTTGTACGCCTCCTGGAGCTGGTCGCTGGTCTCGGCGTGCCACCAGATCATGAGGTCGGCGTCGGCGCGCAGGCCGGAGACGTCGTAGGTGCCGCGGATCGTCACGTCCTTGGCGGCGAGCTGGTCGAACAGCTCCTGGACCTCGTCCGCGTAACCCGCGCGGTCCTCCGGCAGCACGTCCTTCAGCTTGAAGACCGACCACAGGGTGTAGCGGATGACCTCGTTGAGGTCCTTGGCCAGCTTGCCCTTGTTCGGGATCCTGCCGGACTCGGTGGTGGGGGCGTCGTCACTCATGCTCCCTATTCTCCCGCTCCGCCGTGGAGGCTCTGCACCGGGTTGGCGGTCAGCTCCCGGACGCCGCTCGGGTCGCCGCCGAGCTGGTCGACGGCCGCGTGGGCGCTCGCGACGCACGCCGGGATGCCGACGCCGTCGTACTGCGCACCGCACACCGCGAGGCCCGGCAGCTTGGCGACGTGCTCGCGGATGCGGGCCACGCGCGCGTGGTGCCCCACCGGGTACTGCGGCAGCCCGTCGGTCCAGCGGGTGACCCGGCTCTCCAGCGGCACGGCGTCCAGGCCGGTGGCCTCCCCGAGGTCGTGCCGGGAGACCTCCACCAGGGCGGCGTCGTCCCGCTGGAGGATCTCGGTCTCGCCGTGCCGCCCCACGGAGGTGCGCAGCACCACCACGTCCGGGTCCTCCTCGGCGATCCAGCCCCACTTCTGGGACGCGAAGGTCGAGGCCTTGATGGTCCGCCCGTCGACGGGGGGCACGAGGAAGCCGCTGCCTTCCGGGAGCTTCAGGTCCGCGCGCCGGTAGGCGAGGGTGACCAGGGCCATCGAGGCGTACTCGACAGCGGCGAGTTCCGCCGCCGCGGCCGGGGCCTCGGCGCGCAGGAGGCCGGCGGCGACGCCCGCGGGGACGGCGAGGACGACCGCGTCCGCGTGCAGCACGCGGTCACCGGCGACGACGCGCCAGGTGGCGTGCGCTCCCCCGGGTGCCGCCGTGCTCGCCTCCGCCGCACCCCCTTCCGGGGCGCTCGCCGGTTCTGTGCCCTCGCGGCGCAGCTCCCGCACCGGCGTTCCGGTGAGGATCTCTGCCCCGCGTGACCGCACCGACTCCGCGACCGCGAGCGGGAGGCTGCCCACGCCGCCCTCGACACCCATGAAGACCGGGCCCGTCTGCTGGTTCGCCGCGGCCTTGGCCTGGATCTCGCGGACCCCTTCGGTGAGGGAGGTGTGGGCGCGGGCGGCCTGGAAGAGCTGGGGGACGGCCGAGCGCATCGAGATGCGGTACGCGTCACCCGCGTACACCCCGCCGAGCAGGGGCTCGACCAGGCGGTCGACGACCTCTCGGCCGAGCCGGGCGGCGACGTACTCCCCCACGGCCACGTCGTCGCCCACCTCCGTGCGCGGCAGGTCGGCGTCGCGCTCGATGCGGGCGAGGCCCTCGTCGGACAGCACACCGGCGAGCGCTGCGGCGGTGCCGGGCACGCCCATCACATGGCCCTTGGGCATGGGGCGCAGGGCCCCACGGGTCCAGATCGAGGCCGTCGCCGTGGCCGGCGGCTGGAGCCGCCCGGCGAGGCCCACCTCGCGGGCGAGGGTCACCGCCTCGGGGCGGCGGGCGAGCATCGACTCCGCGCCCAGATCGACCCGGACGCCCGCGATCTCGCCGGACAGCAGCTTGCCGCCGACCCGGTCGGCGGCCTCCAGCACGGTCACGCGCGCGCCGCGCCCCAGCAGCCGGTGCGCGGCGGCCAGCCCCGCGATACCGGCTCCGATGACGACGACATGTCCCGTACGCGTACCCGTTGCGCTCATGCGCCCACTCTCTCAGACCCCACTGACACCGCCGAGCCGCCCCGGTGGCCGGGCCGAGTCCGGACCGTGACCGGTTCGGAACCATCCGGCCCCAACGTTCCCGTGGGCCCGGCCGTCGTAGGTGCGTCTCAGGTCTCGGCCCTCGGGGAGTACGCCCATGCGCACACAGTGCACACCACGTTCCGCACGGCCCGCACGCTCTCTCCGGGCGCTGGCCGGGCTGCTGCTCGCCGGCTCCCTCGCGCTCGCCGGATGCGGCGCGGACGACTCGGGCGGCGGTGACTCGGCGAAGTCGGCCGCGAAGGGCCCCGTCGCGGCCGCCGGGCAGGGCGGGGCGGACCAGGCCGGGTCCGGCGGTTCCGGGTCGTCTCCCAAGGCGCCCGACCTCACCCCCGGCGCGATCATCCGCACCGCCTCCCTCACCGTTCAGGTGGCGGACGTGCCCGAGGCCCTGGACCGGGCCCGCGCCACCGCCGAGGGCGCGGGCGGCTACGTCGGCAAGGAGAGCACGAGCCGGGACGCCGGCGGCCGTGAGCGCACCCGGGTCGTCCTGCGCGTGCCCAGCGCCCGGTACGACGAGGTCCTCACCGCGCTCCAGGGGACGGGCAGGCTGATCGACCGTACGGCCCAGGCGGTGGACGTCACCGACCAGGTCGTGGACGTCGACAGCCGCGTGAAGTCGCAGCGGGCCAGCGTGGACCGGATCCGCGCGCTGATGAGCCGGGCGACCAAGCTGAGCGATGTCGTCGCTCTGGAGGGCGAGTTGAGCAGTCGTCAGGCGGACCTGGAGTCGCTGCTGGCCCGGCAGGCGTCCCTGAAGGACCGTACGAGCCTCGCCACCATCACGCTGTCGCTGTCCGAGAAGCCGGTGCGGAAGGCGGGCGGTGACGACTCTCCCGGCGTCGTGGACGCGCTGTCGGGCGGCTGGCACGTGTTCGTCACCCTGTTGCGCTGGGTCGTCCTCGCGCTCGGCGCCGCTCTGCCGTTCCTGGCCTGCGCGGCGCTGCTGACGGTGCTGTGGCTGCGGGTCGTGCGTCCCCGGCTGCCGCGCCACGGCGGGCCCGTGCCCGCGATGACGGCGCTGGGCCCGCTGCCGCCGGCCCGTCCGGCGCCGGAGTCCGCCGGGGAGCGGTCCGACGCCGGGGAGGGGTCCGGCCGGGACTGACCCGCCCCCGCCCCGTAGCGTGTTCCCATGAGCGTGAGCGGTGGGCGGGGCGGAACGGAACGGCTGGTCGTGATCGGCGGCGACGCCGCGGGCATGTCCGCGGCGTCGCAGGCGCGGCGGCTGAAGGAGCCCGGCGAGATGCAGATCGTGGCCTTCGAACGCGGCCACTTCACCTCCTTCTCGGCCTGCGGCATCCCCTACTGGGTGGGCGGCGACGTTTCCGAACGGGACGCCCTGATCGCCCGCACCCCGGAGGAACACCGCGCGCGGGGGATCGATCTGCGGCTGCGCACCGAGGTCACGGAGATCGACCTGGCCGGCGGGCGGGTACGCGCGCGTGACGTCGCTTCCGGCGCCGAGTCCTGGACGCCGTACGACAAACTCGTCATCGCGACCGGAGCGCGCCCGGTCCGCCCGGACCTGCCCGGCATGGACGCACCCGGGGTGCACGGCGTGCAGACCCTGGACGACGGCCAGGCCCTGCTGGACACGCTGGCACGCGCGCGTGGCCGCACAGCGGTGGTCGTGGGCGCCGGCTACATCGGTGTGGAAATGGCGGAAGCGCTGATCAACCGCGGGTTCGAGGTGACGGTCGTCAACCGCGGCGAAGAGCCGATGTCGACACTCGACCCCGACATGGGCCGCCTGGTGCACCGGGCCATGGAGGGCCTCGGCATCACCATGGTGAACGACGCCGAGGTCACCAAGATCCTCACCGGAGCGGACGGCCGGGCCCGCGCCGTGGCCACGGAGGACGCCGAGTACCCCGCGGACGTGGTGATCCTCGGTATCGGTGTCCGCCCGGAAACCGCTCTCGCCAGGACCGCGGGCCTGCCCCTCGGCGCCCACGGCGGCCTGCTCACCGACCTCGCGATGCGGGTGCGCGGCCAGGAGAACGTCTGGGCCGGCGGCGACTGCGTGGAGGTGCTGAACCTGGTCTCCGGCCAGGACCAGTACGTCCCCCTCGGCACCCATGCCAACAAGCACGGCCAGGTCATCGGAAGCAACGTCGGAGGCGGTTACGCGACCTTTCCGGGCGTGGTCGGCACGGCGGTCAGCAAGGTCTGCGACCTGGAGATCGCGCGGACGGGCCTGCGCGAGAAGGACGCCGACCGGGTGGGCCTGCGGTACGAGACGGTCACCATCGAGTCGACCAGCCGCGCCGGCTACTACCCCGGCGCCTCCCCGATGACGGTCAAGATGCTCGCCGAGCGCCGCACGGGCCGGCTGCTCGGCGTCCAGATCGTCGGCCGGGAGGGCGCCGCGAAACGGGTCGACATCGCCGCGGTCGCGCTGACCGCGCAGCTGACGGTGGAACAGATGACGGCCCTGGACCTGGGCTACGCCCCGCCGTTCTCACCGGTGTGGGACCCGGTCCTGGTGGCGGCGAGGAAGGCCGCGGCGAAGGTGCGGGTCTCCTAGGCCGTCCCGCTGATCCGCGGCAACGCGGACACCGCTGCCGGCTGCTCCCCGGCGGGCTTCGCGTGGGTGGCCGTCGGGCGGGTCGACCGCAGCCGGTAACTGACCGCCTCGTCCAGCGTCACCGGCCGCCCCGTCTGCGCGGCGAGCCGCCCCGCCTCCTGACCGAGCCGCGCGACATCCTCCCAGGGGATCCGTACCACCAGAGCCAGCTCGGCCTCACCATCGGGCAGCGCCTGCATCGGCTGTACCTGCGGAGCGTTCGTCATCGCCTGTCCTCACGTCGGTTGAGAACAGATACGCGCCTCCGCCCCGGGCCGTTCACCGATTCGGCCGCCGTATCCCGGGCACTACTTCTGTGTGGTCATCCCCGTCCATGACGTGAACCCGGTGCGCCGCACCCCGTGGGTGACGTACGCCCTGATCGCCGCGAACTTCCTGGTGTTCGTCACCACGCCCGGGATAGCCGGTTCCGTGGCCGGCGGCAGCGACCTGGCGCAGCTGTGCCATCTGCAGGCCTTCATGGACCACTACGCGGCGGTCCCCAGAGAACTGATCCACCATCAGATGCCCCGGCTGGTCCCGACCGGAGGCACAGGGGTGGGCCCGCACGGACCGGGCTGTGTCGTCGCCCCGCCCCGCTACGACAAGTCGCCGCCGGTGTCGGTCTTCACGGCGATGTTCCTGCACGGCAGCTGGCTGCACCTGCTCGGCAACATGCTCTTCCTGCTGATCTTCGGCAACAACGTCGAGGACCGGATGGGCCACGTCCGTTACTTCTTCTTCTACGTCGTCTGCGGTTACGCGGCCGGATACGGTTTCGCGCTGCTCAACGACGCGTCGGGGGACCCGCTGATCGGCGCGTCCGGCGCGATCGCCGGGGTCCTCGGCGCCTACATCGTGTTGTGGCCGAGGGCGCGGGTGTGGGTCCTCGTCCCGTTCCTGGTCTTCCTGCCGCTCAGGCTGCCCGCCTGGCTGGTGCTGGGCTTCTGGTTCGCCCTGCAGGCGGTGTACTCGTCCGGACACGGCGTGTCCGGGGCGGGCACGGTGGCGTACGCCGCGCACGTGGTCGGCTTCGTGGCGGGCATGCTGCTCGCCTGGCCGCTCAAGCCCGGCACCCCGCCCCCGCCGGAGCCGCCCGGCCTGCTGTTCGGCAGGCGGGCGCGGCCCCGTCACGCCTGGTGAGTCAGCGGGCGGTCGTGGTGTGGACGTACTCCACGAGCCGGGTCAGCGCGTCCGGGTCGGTGTTCGGCAGGACGCCGTGGCCGAGGTTGAAGACGTGGCCCTCCAGGCCGACGGCCGCGTCCAGCACCTCGCGGGCCCTGGTCTCCACGGTGTCCTTGTCGGTGAACAGGACGGTCGGGTCGAGGTTGCCCTGGAGCGCCTTGCCGGGACCGACGCGGCGCCGGGCCTCGTCCAGCGGGACGCGCCAGTCGACGCCGACGACGTCCGCACCGGCCTCGCCCATGAGCGGCAGCAGCTCACCGGTGCCCACACCGAAGTGGATGCGCGGGACGCCGTAGCCGGAGACGGCCCGGAAGACCTTCGCGGAGGCGGGCATGACCGAGCGCCGGTAGTCCGCCGGGGCGAGGGCGCCGACCCAGGAGTCGAACAGCTGGACCGCGCTCGCGCCGGCCTCGATCTGCACCTTCAGGAAGGCGGCCGTGATGTCGGCCAGGCGGTCCAGCAGGTCGGCCCACAGCTCGGGGTCGCCGTACATCATCGCCTTGGCGTTCTCGTAGGTCCGCGAGGGACCGCCCTCGACCAGGTAGCTCGCGAGGGTGAAAGGCGCGCCCGCGAAACCGATCAGCGGGGTGGCGCCCAGCTCCTTGGTGAGCAGGCCGATCGCCTCGGTGACGTAGGGGACGTCGTCGGGGGTGAGGTCGCGCAGCCGGGCCAGGTCGGCCCGGGTGCGGATGGGCTCCTCCACGACCGGGCCGACGCCCGGCTTGATGTCGAGGCCGAGGCCGATGGCCTTCAGCGGGACGACGATGTCGCTGAAGTAGATGGCCGCGTCCACGTGGTGCCGGCGCACCGGCTGCAGCGTGATCTCGGTGATCAGCTCGGGCCGCATGCAGGACTCGAGCATGGGGACGCCCTCGCGCACCTTGCGGTACTCGGGCAGGGAGCGGCCGGCCTGGCGCATGAACCACACCGGGGTGTGCGGCACGGGTTCGCGCCGGCACGCCCTCAGGAAGGCGCTGTCGTACGTCGCTGTCGGCTGCATGCTGTCGTTGGCGGTCACGGGGAAAGTTTCGCATGCCGCCGGGTCGGGACTTCGCCCGGAGTCGAGCCTGCCTGCGGCTCCGGACTGTGTCTTGCCCTGCACAAAGCCGCGGTTCCCCTTACTCTTCCCCGCATGGCTGCGGCTCACGGACGAATGTCGGACAGCGCTGACGGAATGGACGACGTGAAGGACACCGAGGAGGCGGACCGGCGCTCCGGCAGTCCCGGGCCGCCGGTCTTCCAGGCCGCCGTCGAAGCCCTGCGCAGCAGCCGGCTGCGGCCGCAGATCGAGGTGGAGCCCACGCCCGCCCCGCAGCGGCTGGCGCCTTACGCGTACGCGCTGGAGGCCGTGGTGGTCGAGGGGGAGCAGGAGCTCGCCGACGGACGCCTGGTGCTGCTGCACGATCCGGCCGGGCACGACGCCTGGCGGGGGACGTTCCGGCTGGTGACCCTGGTGCGCGCGGAGCTGGAGCCGGAGATGGCGGCCGATCCACTGCTGCCCGAGGTCTGCTGGTCGTGGCTGACCGGGGCGCTGCAGGCGCGCGGGCTGGGCTACGGCGAGCCGAGCGGGACGATCACGCGCGCGAGTTCGCACTACTTCGGCGGGCTGTCCGAACGGCGGCCCGCCTCGCAGATCGAGATCCGGGCGTCCTGGACGCCGCGCGAGGGGCTCGGCGGGGTGCCGGACACCGGCTCCCACCTGGCCTCCTGGTCCGACCTGCTGGCCCAGGTCGCGGGGCTGCCGCCGGCCGGTCCGGGCGATACCTCGGTGGTGACGCTGCCCCAGCGCAGGGGCCCCCAGCCACGGTGATCGAGGCCTCCTGAGCGCGGCTTCATCCACATGGGCGCCTTATTGACCATCCCTTTGTCGATACGGCCACTTTCCGACTCCGAATCGCATCCGCTCGAACCGACTCGATCTTCGGATGATCGATCGCGTGTCCGAATTGCACAGATTGTTACTCACTAGATCGTGATCATTCTCTAAAGGCGGAC
This sequence comes from Streptomyces sp. NPDC052109, assembly GCF_040680195.1. Lineage (NCBI taxonomy): Bacteria > Bacillati > Actinomycetota > Actinomycetes > Kitasatosporales > Streptomycetaceae > Streptomyces > Streptomyces sp. NPDC052109. Next base: position 267,107 of record NZ_JBFAWF010000004.1, read on the forward strand.
GAGTTTGCTGCCGAAGACGACTGTGACCTTGAAAGCACGGTTCGTCCCGGCTTCCTCCCCACAAGCCGGCCCCGTCCCCCCACCCAGGAGGCCTGGTGTCCGTTCTCCTCGAGCAGCCCGCAAGCCTGGTCGCCTACCGCCCGAACAAGCCGACCGCCATGGTGGTCGTGGCCGACCCGCGCGTGCGTTCCACCGTCACCCGCCATCTGTGGGCGCTCGGCGTGCGCGACGTCATCGAGGCCTCGTCCATCGCGGAGGCTCGTCCCCGCATCGGCAACCCGCGCGACATCTGTGTCGCCGACGTCCACCTGCCCGACGGCTCCGGCCTGACCCTGCTGTCCGAGACCCGCGCCGCGGGCTGGCCCAACGGGCTGGCGCTGTCCGCCGCCGACGACATCGGCGCAGTGCGCAACGCCCTGGCGGGCGGGGTCAAGGGCTACGTCGTCACCGGCACCCGCACCAACATCGGCCTGCCCACCCGGCCCGGCGCCGCTCCGCTCGGTGCCGCCCGCATGCACCGCCGCCCCCCGGGCGCCCCGAGCCACCCGGGCGGCTACCGCGAACTGTCCGGACGCGAGGTCGAGGTGCTGCGGCTGGTCGCGGAGGGGCAGTCGAACAAGGCGATCGGCGTCTCCATGGGTCTGTCCGCACTGACCGTCAAGAGCCACCTCGCCCGCATCGCCCGCAAGCTGGGCACCGGTGACCGGGCCGGCATGGTGGCCGTGGCCCTGCGCACCGGGATCATCCACTGAGCCGAACCCCAGCCGGTCGCCGGACCGATTGCCGAACCGCTCCCGAGCCGTGTCAGCGAGCCGCTCATCGACCCGTTCATTGAGCCGATCAGACCAGCCGACGCCTCCCTGACGTGAACCCCGCCTTTCCCCGACCTGACTGGTTTACGACCCTTCCGCGCCCGTCGACGGAACGTTCCGTCGACGGGCGCCGTCCACACACGGATACCCTTGACAGGTGACCGACGCCCAAGAGACCGCAGCAGACAGCTCCCTGCGCACCACCGGAGGCACCCCTCCGGACGACGCCGGATCTTCTGTGACGGAGGCGCCGACACCGCTGCTCGAACCCCGCGAGGGCATTCCGCCGGTCATCACCGACGAGGCCGCCCTCGCCGAGGTGATCGCCGCCTTCGCCGCGGGCTCAGGCCCCGTCGCCGTCGACGCCGAGCGCGCCTCCGGCTACCGCTACGGCCAGCGCGCCTATCTGGTGCAGCTGCGCCGCGAGGGCGCCGGGACCGCGCTGATCGACCCCGTGGCCTGCCCCGATCTGTCCGGGCTCGGCGAAGCGCTGTCCGGCGTCGAGTGGGTGCTGCACGCGGCCACCCAGGATCTGCCCTGCCTGCGCGAGATAGGCATGGTCTCCACCCGCCTCTTCGACACCGAGCTGGCCGGCCGGCTCGCCGGGTTCCCCCGGGTCGGCCTCGGCGCCATGGTGGAGAACGTCCTCGGCTTCGTCCTGGAGAAGGGGCACTCCGCCGTCGACTGGTCGACCCGGCCGCTGCCCGAGCCGTGGCTGCGCTATGCCGCGCTCGACGTGGAGCTCCTCGTCGACCTGCGTGACGCCCTGGAGAAGGAACTGGACCGGCAGGGCAAGCTGGAGTGGGCCCTGCAGGAGTTCGACGCGATCGCGGCCGCGCCGCCGACCGAGCCGCGCAAGGACCCCTGGCGTCGTACGTCCGGGATGCACAAGGTGCGCAGGCGCCGGCAGCTCGGGGTCGTACGGGAGCTGTGGGAGACGCGGGATCGCATCGCGCAGCGCAGGGACGTGTCGCCGGGCAAGGTGCTGAGCGACGCGGCCATCGTCGAGGCGGCGCTCGCCCTGCCGGGCAATGTGCACGTGCTGGCCGGGCTGAACGGGTTCGGGCACCGGATGGGGCGGCGGCAGCTGGAGCAGTGGCAGGCGGCCGTGGACCGGGCCAAGGCCCTGCCCGACAGTGCGCTGCCGCAGCCGGGGCAACCGGTCACCGGGCCTCCGCCGCCGCGGGCCTGGGCCGACAAGGACCCGGCTGCCGCGGCTCGGCTGTCCGCGGCAAGGGCCGGGGTGACGGCTCTTGCCGAGCAGCTCAACATGCCGCAGGAGAACCTGGTGTCCCCGGACACGGTGCGGCGGATCTGCTGGGAGCCGCCGAAGGCGGTCGACACCGGGTCCGTGGAGGTCGCGCTGGCCGGATACGGCGCGCGGGCATGGCAGGTGGAGCTGGTGGCGCCGGTGCTGGTGCGGGCGCTGGCGGCGAAGGCCGCCTAGCCTCACCCGGTCGCTCCTCGCGGGAACCGTCCCGCCGCGACGATCTCCCCCTGGGCGCCGTAGGGACGTCGAGATCACGCCAAGATCCTGGGCCGGCCCGCAGAATGGGCGGGCGACCGTCCCTCATCGGCGTGGCGCCGTTCGAGCGGGCAAGGGCACGCCGGGAACCGGCCCCCCGGGGCGTGACAGGCGGCGGCCGGTTTCTCCGGCGAGTCCGGGGCGCGGGCGACACGCGCTCTGCTGTCGGCCGCTCGGCGGCAGTGGCCATCCTCGAGCCGGCACCACGCGGACCCCTGGCATCGGCGTGACAAGACCCATCCCCGGTGGTGTGACGTTCACCGCTCCAGCCGGGGGGACTGGGCAGTCACGTTACTCGTAAGTAGCATGGTGCTGAGCGCGCGCTCAGTGCATGCGTGCCGCAGCAGTGCCATCCCGCACCCTGGAGGAGAGCCATCGTGCCTCGTACCGTCAGGGACGTCGTCTTCGTCGACGGCGTCCGCACCCCGTTCGGCAAGGCGGGCCCGAAGGGCATCTACCACGAGACCCGCGCCGACGACCTCGTCGTGAAGGCGATCCGGGAGCTGCTGCGCCGCAACCCCGGTCTGGACCCGAAGAAGATCGACGAGGTCGCCATCGCCGCGACCACGCAGATCGGTGACCAGGGCCTCACCCTGGGCCGCACGGCCGGCATCCTCGCGGGCCTGCCGCAGTCCGTGCCCGGCTACTCGATCGACCGCATGTGCGCCGGCGCCCTGACCGCCGTGACGACCACCGCCGGTTCGATCGCCTTCGGTGCCTACGACGCCGTCATCGCCGGTGGTGTCGAGCACATGGGCCGCCACCCGATGGGCGAGGGCGTGGACCCGAACCCGCGGTTCGTCTCGGAGAAGCTGGTCGACGAGTCCGCCCTGTTCATGGGCATGACCGCGGAGAACCTGCACGACCGCTACCCGCAGATCACCAAGCAGCGCGCCGACGAGTACGCGGTGCGCTCGCAGGAGAAGGCCGCCAAGGCGTACGCCAACGGCAAGATCCAGCAGGACCTGGTGCCGATCTCGGTGCGCCGCACCAGCCCCGAGGCCGGCGAGACCGGCTGGGGCCTGGTCACCGCCGACGAGCCGATGCGCCCGGGGACCACCCTGGAGAACCTGGCGAACCTCAAGACGCCGTTCCGCGTCCACGGCCGGGTCACCGCAGGCAACGCGGCCGGTCTGAACGACGGTGCGACCGCCTCGATCATCGCCTCCGAGGACTTCGCCCGCGAGAACAACCTGCCGGTGAAGATGCGGCTCGTCTCCTACGCCTTCGCGGGCGTCGAGCCGGAGGTCATGGGCTATGGCCCGATCCCGGCCACGGAGAAGGCCCTCGCCAAGGCGGGCCTGTCCATCTCCGACATCGGCCTGTTCGAGATCAACGAGGCCTTCGCCGTCCAGGTCCTGGCCTTCCTCGACCACTACGGCATCGCGGACGACGACGAGCGCGTCAACCAGTACGGCGGCGCCATCGCCTTCGGTCACCCGCTGGCCTCCTCCGGCGTCCGTCTGATGACGCAGCTGGCCCGCCAGTTCGAGGAGCAGCGACACGTCCGCTACGGCCTGACCACCATGTGCGTCGGCTTCGGCATGGGCGCGACGGTCATCTGGGAGAACCCGCACTTCGAGGGGGACAAGTGAGCACCACCGCCGAGCTTCTGAAGCAGGCCTCGGGCCTGTTCCCCGACGAGGTCGTGACGTCGGCGCACGTACGCCACTTCGACCTGCCGTTCGGCGCGGGGCGCTTCGCGCTGATCACGCTGGACAACGGTTTCGACCACACGAAGCCGACCACCTTCGGCCCCGGCTCGCTGGCGAACCTGAACGCCGCCGTCGACCAGGTCGAGAAGGAGGCGGCGGACGGCGAGATCGTCGGTGTCGGCATCACCGGCAAGCCGTTCATCTTCGCGGTCGGCGCCGACCTCAAGGGCGTGGAGATCCTCAGGGAGCACGAGCACGCGCTGGCCATCGGCAAGGGCGGCCACGACGTCTTCAAGCGCCTGTCCGGCCTGGCCGTCCCGACCTTCGCCTACTACAACGGCGCGGCGATGGGCGGCGGTGTCGAGGTCGGTCTGCACTGCACCTACCGCACGGTGTCGAAGGCCGTCCCCGCGTTCTCGCTCCCCGAGGTCTTCCTCGGCCTGGTCCCCGGCTGGGGCGGCTGCACCCTGCTGCCGAACCTGATCGGCGCCGACAAGGCCGTCTCGGTGATCACCGAGAACTCGCTGAACCAGAACAAGCAGCTCAAGGGCAAGCAGGTCTTCGAGCTCGGGATCGCCGACGCGATCTTCGAGGGCGCGGACTTCCTGGAGCAGTCGTTGCTGTGGACCGCGCAGGTCCTCAACGGTGACGTCAAGGTCGAGCGTCCGGCGATCGACCGCGGCGAGGGCTGGGACCAGGCCGTGGCCAGGGGCCGGTTCATCGCCGACTCCAAGGTGCACGGCGCGGCCCCGGCCGCCTACCGCGCCCTCGACATCATCGCCGCCGCCAAGAACGGCGACCTGCAGCAGGGTTACGACGCCGAGGACCAGGCCCTCGCGGACCTGATCATGAGCGGCGAACTGCGCGCCGGCCTCTACGCGTTCAACCTCGTCCAGAAGCGCGGCAAGCGTCCCGCGGGCGCCCCCGACAAGAACCTGGCGCGTCCGGTCACCAAGGTCGGCGTGGTCGGCGCGGGCCTCATGGCTTCGCAGCTCGCCCTCCTCTTCCTCCGCCGCCTCGAGGTGCCGGTCGTGCTGACCGACATCGACCAGGAGCGCGTCGACAAGGGCGTGGGCTACGTCCACTCCGAGATCGACAAGCTGCTCGGCAAGGGCCGGATCAACCAGGACAAGGCCAACCGCCTCAAGGCGCTGGTCACCGGTGTCCTGGACAAGGCCGAGGGCTTCGCGGACGCGGACTTCGTCATCGAAGCCGTCTTCGAGGAGATCGGCGTCAAGCAGCAGGTGTTCGCGGAGGTCGAGGCGGTCGCCCCGGCGCACGCGATCCTCGCGACCAACACCTCCTCGCTGTCGGTGACGGAGATGGCGTCGAAGCTGAAGCACCCCGAGCGGGTCGTCGGCTTCCACTTCTTCAACCCGGTCGCGGTCCTGCCACTGCTGGAGATCGTCCGCGGCGAGAAGACCGACGACGCCTCGCTCGCGACCGCGTTCGCCGTCGCCAAGAAGCTGAAGAAGACCGCGGTTCTGGTCAAGGACGCCCCGGCGTTCGTCGTGAACCGCATCCTGACCCGTTTCATGGGCGAGATCCAGAACGTCATCGACGAGGGCACCCCGGTCGAGGTCGCGGAGAAGGCCGTGGAGCCGCTCGGTCTGCCGATGTCCCCGCTGGTGCTCCTGGAGCTGGTGGGTCCCGCGATCGGCCTGCACGTCTCGGAGACCCTGCACGGGGCCTTCCCCGACCGCTTCAAGGTCTCCCCGAACCTCAAGGCGGTCGTGGAGGCGGGCAAGCGCGGCTTCTACGTCTACGACAGCGGCAAGCCGGAGCTGGACCCTGAGGTCGCGGCGCTCCTGAAGCAGGGCGACAGCGTCCTGACGGAGCAGCAGGTCCGTGCCCGCGTCCTGGACGCGGTGGCGCAGGAGATCGGGCTCATGCTCGACGAGGGCGTCGTCGCCGAGGCCCAGGACATCGACCTGTGCCTGATCACGGGCGCCGGCTGGCCCTTCCACCTGGGCGGCATCACGCCGTACCTGGACCGCGAGGGCGTCTCGGAGCGCGTGAACGGCAAGACGTTCCTGGAGCCGGGCGTGGCGAGCGTCCCGGCGTAACGCTCCGCCGGTGAACGCCGGGTGTGCGCGCTCCTGTCGGGGGTGCGCACACCCGGCGTTCCCGTGTCTCGGCCTTCGTCCGCCATCGCCTGACCGGCTCGAGGGTTCGGACCGCGCCCCGGGGGACGCGGCAGGCGTGCGGGGCCGTGCCTTCCGGACACAGCGCCCTGATCCCCGTCTTGCGGACGGCGCTCCGGATCCGCAGGGAGCAGCCTTTCTGACGGCCTCCCGGCCCTCCCGGCCTTCGTGGCCCTCCTCTTGAGGACGTCCTGTCCGTCCGCAAGGTCGTCGGATCACCGCCCGCGGGGGTTCCCCGGCGTCGAATGCATGCGGGATCATGAAGGATGCGCCCGGATGCCTGGCACCTCACCGAAGACATCGACGAATTCCTCTCCCACGCCAACGACTTCCTGTGCTCGCGCCCCGCGCTGCACACCATGCAGCTGACGGTGCTCGAGAAACTGCGCACACGCGGTGCGGACGCCTACGGGGGCGCCGGCACCGTCGTCGGCCGGCTGGAGCGAGCGGGCGAGGTCGGCGCCACCTTCTACCGCCTACCGTCCGGCGGGCTGGGCGTCACCCCGCTGACCCCCGAGCAGGCCGGCACCCTCGCCGAACACCTGGTTGCCCTCGGGCACTGCCTTCGCTCCATCAGCGCGGACCACAACACCGCCACTGCCTTCGCCGAGGCCTGGCAGCGGCACGCAGGCGCGACGCCGACGCTCCGCGTCCGGCTCCACCTGTACCGCCTCGGCACGCTCACCCCGCCGGAGCCGTTCCCGCCGGGCCGGGGCCGGCTCGCGGGCGAGCCGGACCACGAGCACCTCATGCGCTGGTGCCGGGAGTTCGCAGAGGACGTCGGGGAAGCCGTTTCCATTGACGCCGCTTCCTGGGACGGCACCCGCTTCGCCGAGAAGCGCTACACCTTCTGGGAGACCCCGGACGGCACGCCCGTCTCCATGGCGGGCCTGAACCCGATGGTCGGCGGCCAGGTCCGGGTGGACCCCGTCTACACCCCGGCCCACCTGCGCGGTCGCGGCTACGCGGGCGCCGTGACGGTCGAGGTCAGCCGCGCCGCGCGCGCCGCAGGCGCGAAGGAGGTCGTGCTGTTCACGAACGCGGCCAACCCCACCAGCAACGCCCTCTACCGGCGCGTCGGGTACCGCCCGATCACCGACTGGGCCGCCTACGACTTCGCGTACGGCACACCGTGAGCGGGTTGGCGCAAACACCTGCTCAGACCTGCCGCCACGCCTCCAGCGCCAGGCCCGGCTCGTCCTTCCGCCGGGTCAGCAGGAGTTGGCCGGTCGACGGGGACAACGTTGCCGCCACGACCCGGTCGTCCTCGTCCGTCGTCAGGGACACCCGTGCGTCCACCGGCAGCCGCGGGCCCGACTCGCTCCACCAGGCACCCGCCGACTCCAGCTCGGTGGGGTGGGCGGCGAAGGCGACGCGGCCGCTCGCCGAGCGCTGGGCGAGCAGGGTGCAGTCGTGGCCGTCGAGGGCGCAGCGGACCGCGGAGACCGGGCCGTGGCCGGCCGAGGGCAGCAGGGTGGCCGGCTTGCCGCCGGGGCGCCAGGCGCACAGGTCACCTGAGGTGTTCGTGTAGTAAACGGTTGTGCTCTCGGGCGAGGTGGCGAGGGCGTACAGGCTGCCCGGGCGCACCGGGGCCTGCAGGGAGTCCGTGAGGACCGGCTCGGCGCCCGCCTCCTCCTGGCGCCAGTGGAGGAGCCCGTCGGGGACGGTCGCGTACAGCTCGACCCTGCCGGACTCCCCCGTCACCGCCGCCAGTCCGTCCAGCACCTCGCGGCCCTTCAGGTCCCGCCAGGGGTCCCAGCCGCCCTTCTCCTTCTGCGCGAGCAGGCGCACCCCGCCCTGGCCGTCGGGCACGAAGACGTGGGCGCGGCCCTGGGCGTCGACGGCGACCGCGGGCGTACCGGTGCGCTCGCCCTTCTTCAGCGGGTGGCCGAGCGGGTTCCAGTCCAGGGCCGCCAGGCGCGGGCGGAAGTGGGTGGAGTGCACGAGGCCCGACTCGCCCTTGACAGTGGGCCGCCAGGAGACGAGGTGGGCATAGCCGTCGGCGCCCTGGCCGACCGCCAGGACGGGATGCAGCGTCTGGTCGCCGCCCACCGTGCGCGGGGTGGTCCAGGGGCCGCCGGGCTCGCGCTCCGCCCGGCACAGGACGGCGTCGCCCGACAGCTGGTAGACACTGAGCCGGCCGTCTCGGCCGCGCAGGAGCCAGTCGCCGTTCACCGGTTCACTCTATGCCGTGCGTCCGGAACGGCCCGCGCCCGTCTGCTCACAGCCGCTTCGCGCTGCGGAACAACCCGGCGTAGAAGCCGTTTCCGTCCAGGCGCGAGACACCGCCCTGGTCGCCGATCGTCGGCCCGTTCTGCTCCTTGCGGCTGGAGATGAACACCTTGTGGCCCTCGGTGTCCGGGCCGAGGTAGATCGCGGAGTGGTCCATGTGGTTGCCGGTGCGGTGGTCCATCTTGAAGAAGAGCAGGTCGCCGGGCTGCAGGACGTCGATGTTCTGCGGCCGGACGTACCAGGGGCTCGGGCCCTGGAGCTTGATGATGTCCACGCCCTCCTTGCCGCGGGCCATGCCGTCCGCGGTGCGCGGCAGCCCGTCGCCGTGGTCGTTGTCGGACATCAGCGGGTAGCGGGCCCGGTAGCCGTAGACCAGGCGCAGATAGCCGGAGCAGTCCACGGAGCGCAGCCGGTCCTTCTGCGGGTACTTGGTGACCCCGTCCCGGAAGGTGTACGGGATGCCCAGGTAGTCGTAGAAGTCGGTCTGCTCGTAGCGGTCGACGCCGTCGGTCTTGAGGGGGCCGTAGTACGCGTGGCCGGCGTACTGGATGCCCTGGTCGTCCTTCTTGGCCGGCGCACCCACGATGTACTGGAAGGCGAACGCGAAGACGTCGTCCTCCTCGCTGCCGTAGTACTGCTTGAACCAGTCCTTGAACCACTGCTGCTTCTCGGAACCCTTGGTCCAGGTCTCCGGCATCAGGCGGACCCAGTCGTCGGTGACCACCTTGGTGGTGGTGTTGGCGGGTTCGCTGAAGGTCCGCGTCGGGCCCTTGAGGGTGGCGGTACGGGCGCCGTCCGTGAAGGTGGCGATGACCGCGCCCTTGCCGTCGCGCAGCACCGAGCGCGCCGGGTTGTTCAGCCGTTCCCAGGTCTGCTTCCCGGTCGCCTTGCCCGAGGTCTGCAGGTTCTCGGTGATCGTCTGGGCGGCCGGGAGCTTGGCCTGCTCGTCCTTGCGCAGCTCGTAGGTGAAGTAGGCGCTGCCCGCGAGCAGCGCCAGGACCGTCACCGTGTGGACGACGGGGCGGCCTTTGCGCTTCGGCATGGTGGGGGCTCCAGGAATGCGTCGGATGGGGCGGGGTCAGGCGGTCGGCATGGCGCCCAGGAGGATGCCGGCGGTCAGCACCACGTAGGTGGCGAGCGAGACCGAGGCGACGGACAGCAGGGTCGCGCCCTTGGGCTGGCGGACCAGCTGGTAGCCGATCAGGCCGGGGACGATGAAGCCGAGCGTCTGGTTGGCGTACAGCAGCGGGAACTCCATCTGCAGCACGATGATCACGGTGGCCTGGATGAGCACACCGCTCAGCACGACGGCCGCGAAGAGCCGCTTGCCGTACAGGATCACGAACTTCTGCATGAGCAGCGTGGCGAGGTAGGTCAGCACGGTGACGCCGACCACCAGCGCGGCCCGCTGGAGGTCCTCGATGAGGGTGAGCGCGAGCCAGCCCGGCGTGATCATGCCGCCCGGCGAGAGGTTGGTCGTCAGGTAGCACATGAGCGAGAACATCAGGCCCAGGCCGATGCCGATCGCGGCGATCTCGGGGGTGAGGACGGAGGGGATCAACGCTGTTCTCCTGGGCTGTGCCACTGCTGGCTGTCGTCTTCGGGAGGCTGGGGCGGGAGGCGGGGTTCGAACAGCCCCCGGGGCTGGGCCGGTTCGGGCGCCCGGTCGCTGTCGGAGGGTGCCTGCGGCAGGGCGGGGGCGGGCCCGCCGTCGTGGTACGGCTGGGGCTCGGTCCAGGTGTCGTACGAGGTCTCGTACGCCTGCGCCTGGTCGTACCCGGACCGGCGCGCCGGCTCCTGGTGCGGGTGGGGCTGTCCGGCGTCCCGTTGCGGCGGGATCCGCGGGACGTACGGCTGCTGGTGCGCGTACCGCGTCTCGTACGCCTCCGAGTAGTGCTGGTACGGGTCGATGCGGGGCGCGTACAGCTGCATGGTCTCGGAGGAGTCGGCCGCGGGTGCCGGCTCGGACCGGCCGGCCCGGGCCCCGGCCACGGGCTCGTCGGCGCTCTCGTCCGGCGGCAGTTCGGCGAGGTGCTCCAGCAGGATCTCGCCCTGGCCGTGGATGTTGCCGATCGCGACCATCGACGAGTCCTGGCCGAGCATGTCCAGCATCTTGCCCATGAACTCCTCGGGGTCGCGCTTGTCGCCGCCCAGGTCGACGGCGCGCGAGCGGAACTCGGCGGGGATGGCGTCGATGGCGGACTTGGCCGGGTGGCCGATGACGAAGACGCGCTCGGGGTCGAGGTCGGGGATGATCTCGCCCATCTGCCCGTTGCGTTCGACGCGGTCGGGGCGGCAGTTGATGACCACGTTGAGCGGGCGGTGGATGGCGCCGAGGTCGAGCAGCTGGTTGATGTTCATCAGCGTCGACTCGGGGTCGTTGGCCGCGAAGACGTTGGCGAAGCGCAGCTTCTTGCCCTCGTGCGTCAGATAGCGCTCGACGGAGAGGACACCGGGGTCCGGCGGGGCGTCGTACATGCCCTGCAGGGCCGTCTCCCGGTCCACGCCGAGGAGTTCGGCGACGGCGAGGGCGATGGCCACGTTCTCCTTGAAGGTGAACCAGCTGAAGCCGCGCAGCTCCTCGTCGGTGACCGTTTCCGGGTCGGCGTAGATCAGCTTGCAGTTCCGGGCGTCCGCCTCCTCCTGGAGGATGTGGAAGCGGTCCTTCTCCGCGGTGACGCAGATGCCGTCCTCGGGCATCGAGCGGCACAGCGAGCGGGCCACGTCGTCCAGGGTGGGGCCCATCTCGGCGAGGTGGTCCTCGCGGACGTTGCACAGCACGCCGATGGTGGAGCGGATCAGCTTGGACTGGTTGATCTCCTGCAGGGCCGGCATGACGGCCATGCACTCGATGACGAGCGCGTCCGGCTTGTACGCGGCGGCACGCCGCACGATGCCGATCTGCTCGACCACGTTGGCGATGCCGAACTTGCGGTAGACCGGCTCCTCGGTGGCGTCCGGGTGGATGAACCGGGCCGCGGTGCCGGTGGTCTTGGCGATGGTGACCAGGTCTCCGCCGCGCAGGGCGCCCGCGCACAGCCGGGTGATGGAGGACTTGCCGCGGATGCCGTTGACCAGGACCCGGGTGGGTATGTGGTCCAGGTTGGCGAAGTGCCGCCGCTGCTCCACGATGCCCGCGACGAGCAGTATCGCGCAGCAGACGAGCAGCACGGCGTAGAGGAAGAGCACGGGTGATCAGTTCCTTGTGTACTGCTGAGGCGGGGTACGGCGGGGCTGCTGGCGGCGCTGGTCCTGCAGTTGCTGCCGGATGAGTTCCAGGGAGCGGGTGACGGCGCCGACCTCGTCGTGGTGCTGCGGGAAGAGCACGTTCTTGCGGTCGCCTCCGGCCAGCGCCTCGGCCCGGTCGGCCAGGGTGCGCAGCGGCCGGGCCACCACGATGTGCAGCCAGCCCAGGCAGGCGACGGCTGCGGCGGCGCCGAGCAGACCCGCGAGGACGGTGCGGTTCTGGGCGTCGTACTCCGGGAGGGCGAGCCGGTCGACGGGCTGCCAGCTGACCACGCTCCAGCCGAGCGACTCGGCCGATCCGCTGCCGGAGAACGGCGCGGCGGCGGCGATCCGCACCCCGTTCTCCCCCCGGTACAGCACGCCGTTGGAGCGCGGCTTCTTGCCGAGCCGCTGGGCGCTGGCCTCGACAAGGTCCTTCAGGTGGTCGTCGGGCAGCGACTGGAAGGCGAGGAAGCCGGTGTTGCCGCCGATGACCTTGTCCCGGTCGTCCACGAGCCGGACCACGCCGAGGCCCGGCCGGGTCAGCAGGGCGTTGAAGAACTCGACGCGGAACTCGCCGATCAGCTGGGCTCCGTTCCGGCCGGGAATCTCGGCGGAGGCGACGACCACGGGCTCCTTGCCGCCGCGGCCAAGCAGCCGCAGGGGCTTGCCGGAGACCCGGTCGGACTGGATCACCTTCGGCTTCTTGCCCTCGCGGGCCTGGATGGCGCCGTGTGCGTCGACGACGTACAGGGAGCGGTAGCGCCGGTTCTCGTTGTAGGTGCGCTCCAGCACGGTCTCCATGGCCTCGGGCGAGGTCTTGTCGCCGATCAGGGAGGCGACCGACTGGAGGTCGGCGTCGCCCTCGTTGAGCGCCCGGCGCACCCGGTCGCTGAGCGTGTCGGTGCGTTCGCGCTGGTCGTTGACGAGCTGGCGGGGTATCTCGGCCGTGTTGTCGGCCCGGTTGACCAGCAGCATCAGGGGTGCGCACCAGGCCAGCAGCAGCACCGCGCAGACCGCGAGGAGGGCGCCGGTGCCCACCCGGCGCAGGCCCTGCGGGCGTTCGGCCGGGCCGGTGGCCTCGGCGCTCTCGCCGAGCAGTTGCCGGCGCAGCCGTTCCAGGGCGCCGCCGATGCGGTGCGCCTCGCCGTAGCCGGGGACGGTGACGGGCCGGGTCAGGTCGCCGCGGGTGAGCCGGCGGGACTCCAGGAACAGCCGGATGAGCGGGCGCTGCACGGTGCCCAGCAGCACCGCCACGGCCAGGGCACCCACCACGAGCAGGGCGCCGGCCACCGCCAGTCCCAGCACCGGGGAGCCGGCCCGGGCGGACTCCTCGGTCACCTTGACCATCGCGACCACGGACAGGCCGAGCCCGCTGGCGGTGGTGACCTCGCCCGGCTGGGCCGCGGCGAGCGTGGCGTATCCGGCCACGGACCGGTCGCCGACCAGCTTGCCGCCGAGCAGGCTGCCGCTGACGCCCTGGTAGCCGCCGGTGCCGGGGTCCTTGCTGCTGCGCGGGTCCTGGAGCGCCTTGCGGGCCGCCTGCTGGGCGAAGTCCTTCAGCTGCTTGCGGGAGTCCGTGAGGTCCTTGCGGTCGATGCTGTTGCGCGCGGACTCGGGATCGGCGATGCCGTCGCTGCTGAGGATGGTGCCGCTGGAGTCGACCACGGCGATGGAGCGGAACTGGCCGAGGCTGATGCCGGGGAACTTCAGGTTCCGGGAGGCCACCAGCAGCAGCTGCGGCTTGCCCGGCCAGGTCAGCAGTCCGAAGGACAGCAGCCGCACCTCGCCGTTCTTCAGCTGGACCATGCGCGGGGCAAGGCCTCCCTCGCCGCTGAGGGAGGAGAGGTCCACGGAGGTCAGCGGGACCGTCTCACCGCGGGCCGCGACCAGCTTGCCGGTGCGGATCTCGACGACGGCGGTGCCCATCCACTTCTGGTAGGTGCTGCCGAGCTTGTCGAGGACGGCGTCACCGGAGACCGGCTGCCCCGCGCTGAACAGCGAGGCGGAGCGGGTGACGTCGGTGACGGACTCGTCGATGGAGGCGCGCAGCGCGATGGCACCGTCCTCGGCGAAGTGCTGCTGGGAGGTCAGCACCGCCCGCGGCACGCCGGCGTCGTCGACCCGGCCCAGCACGAGTGCCGTGATTCCGGCGAGCGTCAGCAGGAGCGCCGAGAGGACCGCGATCGGCGGTCGGATGCCGCCGATCAGCGACATGTCGGCTCGGCGGCGGGCTCGATGCTGCCGCGCCGGGGGCGGTGGCGCCACAGAAGGGTCCTCTCGTGAATGCGGGCTGCGGGCGCGCCGACAGTGAGGGCCCGCCCAGATACCTCAGACAGATAAGAGAGACGTTAAGTTGCAGTAAGTCCGACGTGATCTAGGCAACATCGCGCAACCGTCGGACAAGTTAGGACAAACACCGGGGCCGTTCGGCAGCTACTCGGGCAGCGGGGTGAGCGGCTTCAGGCCGTCCGAGCCCGCGCCGCGGTTCAGCAGGGTGCCCTCGGTGCGCTCGAAGGCCAGCCGCAGCCGCGCCCTCCGGGTGGCGGTGAGGTCGTGGTCGTCGCGCAGCGCGGCCGGCACGTCCAGCAGACGGTAGTCCCGCACGTCGTCGCCGGAGTAGGCGGCGGTGCCGCCGTCGCGGACGTTCTCCGCGTCCGGCGGGATCGTCAGCAGCGTCGGCTCGAAGCGCGGCTGGACGTCCCAGTCGCCCTTGCCGCGCTCGGTGAAGGTGAACCAGGCGATCACCCCCTCCTCGGTCAGGCCCGTGGGCACCTCGTGCCGGGCGATCTGGTTGCCCAGCCCGTAGGTGATCCAGGTCCCGTCGACCTTCTCCATCGGCTCCACGACATGGGCGTGATGGCCGATGACCAGATTGATGCCGGTGTTCCGGGCGATCTGGCGGGCGAAGGAGATCTGCGAGGCGGACGGCTCCGGATGGTGCTCACGGCCCCAGTGCAGGGAAAGGATCACCACCTCGGCTCCGGCCTTGCGGGCCCGCTGCTCGGCGGCCTTGATCCGGCCGAGGTCCTGCAGGTTGGCCAGCCACGGCTTGTCCTTGGGCAGCTGGTGCGGCTCGTTGAAGCCGTAGGCGAAGGAGATCTGCGCGACCTTGACGCCCTTGACGTCCATGACCAGCGGGGTGAGCGCCTCCTTCTCGGTCCGGGCGGAGCCGGTGTGCTTCACACCGGCGGCGTCCAGGGCGTCGAGGGTGCGCTTCACTCCGTCGTAGCCGTGGTCGAGGGTGTGGTTGGAGGCGGTGGAACAGGTGTCGTAACCGATGTCCTTGATGGTCGTCGCCTGCTGCGGCGGCACCTGGAAGTCCGGGAAGCCCTCGAACGGGCCCTTCGCCGGGCCCATCACCGGCTCGAAGTGACAGATCGCCAGGTCGGCCTTGCTGATCACCGGCTTGATGCCGGCCATCATCGGCCCGAAGTCGAGCCCGTCCACGCCCCGGCCCGTCCGCTTGGCGTCCTTGCGCGCCTGGTCCACCAGCTCGGGGTGCATCAGGATGTCCCCGGCGGCCGCGACGGTGAAGGAGCGCCCACCGCCCCCGGCACCGGCATCGTCCGAGAGGAGGCCACAGCCGGAGGCGGCGATCAGGGAGAGCGGGGTCAGCAGGGACAGCAGGGTCCGGCCACGGCGTCTGTTCACCGGGATATCTTGATACAACCATGAGAGCACATCGCTCACGCGCCATAACGATCGCAACACTTCTGCTGCTCGCCGCCCTCACCGGCGGTCTCGTCGCCCTGCTCCGGCCCTCGGACGGCCAGGGAGACAGGGCCGGGCGGCCCGCCCCGTCGGGAGCCGGGCAGATCGACCTGGCGCACGAGGTGGCGCAGTACACGAGCCGCTTCGGGCCCGACCGGGGCTATCTGCCGCCCGGCCGGCCCGACCGCGAGGACATCGCCGCGGCCATCGGCCTGTTGCTCGACGGTCACCGCAAACAAGCGGAACAGCGTCTTTCGCAACGGGACTTCACCGTGCGCACGGTCGTCGACCGGCCCTCCGGCCACCGCTTCACCGAGGTGGCCGACCGCACGGACTCCGCCGTGTCACCGCGCGGCTGGGGCCGGGTCTATCTCGATCTGGACCACCGCCCGAGCTGGTCGGTCCAGGTTCCGCACCCCGGCTTCGACCTGGGCACCGAACAGCTGGGCGTACGCGTGCTGCGCGGCTCCCCCGGCGGGATCCTGGTGATCGCAGGCGCACATCGCAAATCCGGACCTGGTAATTCCGCGGATGTGGCGCACCGCCGGGACACCGTTTTCCACGCCATCTGCGCCGAGCTGGCCCGCCGCGGGATGCCCGGGATCCAGCTGCACGGCTTCGCGGCTTCCGCCGTACCCGGCTACGACGTCGTCGCCTCCACCGGGGCCGGTACGGCGGCCCGTCCGGAGGGCCGCGAGCTCGCCGACGCCCTGCGCGACCACGGCTTCCGGGTGTGCCGGGCCTGGGTGCGGTCCTGCCCGCTGGAGGGCCGGACGAACGTGCAGGGCCGGGAGGCCGACGCCGACCATGTGCCGTTCCTGCACGTCGAGTTCTCGCCCGGGGTGCGCGCAGGCGGGCGCCCCGCCGAGCGAGCGGCCGCCGCGATCGCCGGGATCGCCGACCGATGGGCGGGGAAACCCGTGGCAGACTGAGTTCCCCCAAACACCCGACACATCAGGGCCATTACGGGACATGACGGATACGCCAGGCACGACGGACTTCGCCGCCGCCGAGCCCCTCCCCCTGCTCATCGTCGACGGCGCGAACGTCGTCGGGTCGGTGCCGGACGGCTGGTGGCGCGACCGCCGCGGTGCCGCAGAACGCCTGCGCGACCGGCTGGTGCCCTTGGCGGCGTCCGGCGTGGCCGGTCTGCCCGGCCCGCTGGAGCTGGTCCTGGTGGTGGAGGGCGCGGCCCGGGGCGTGGACTCGGTGCCCGGGGTGCGCGTCGAGGAGGCGCCGGGCAGCGGGGACGACCGGATCGTGGACCTCGCGGCGGCGGCCGGCGACCGTCCCTGCCTGGTCGTCACGGCCGACCGCGAACTGCGGCGCCGGGTCCAGGAACACGGGGCACAGGTGACCGGCCCCCGCACGGTGCTGAGCTGAACCACGCACCGCCCCCGCAGCCGGGCCGGGGAGCCGGAGCCGCACCGGGGGGCGCGGCCACGCACCACCGGGGCGGCAGCGGCGGCCTGCCGCCCACCGCGGTGTCGTGCAGCGGCCCCTGGGGCAGGCAGCCGCGCCCAGAGGCCGTCCGGGCGGCACTTTCGTGCCCACGGTTCGTGTGGGCGGCGAGGGGCGGCGGACATGGGAAGCACACCGTGCGGCCCCGCTGTCCCCGTCGAAGCGGGACATGCGGGGCGGGCAAACGGAAACCGCCGGTGAAGACGGTTACGGAGCGTTCCCGGCGGGCGGTCGCGGGGCCTCCCCCGCGGCGGCCCGCGCGCCCACCGCCAGCTGGCTGTGTGTGCGGCCGTAGAAGAAGTAGACGGCGAAACCGATCACCATCCAGATGGCGAACCGCAGCCAGGTCTCGGCCGGCAGGTTGACCATCAGCCACAGCGAGGCGCACACCGACAGGATCGGGAGGACCGGGACGAACGGGGTGCGGAAGGCGCGCGGCAGGTCCGGGCGGGTCCGGCGCAGGATGATCACGCTGATCGCGACGACGACGAACGCGAAGAGGGTGCCGATGTTCACCAGTTCGGCCAGCTCGCTCAGGCTGGTGAAACCGGCGACGATCGCGATGACGGCGCCGAGCAGGACGGTCGGCCGGTGCGGGGTCCTGAAGCGCGGGTGGACACGGGAGAAGAAGCGCGGCAGCAGTCCGTCGCGGCTCATCGCGAAGAACACCCGGGTCTGGCCGAGCAGCAGGATCATGCACACGGTGGTCAGGCCGACGGCGGCGCCGAAGCTGATCACGCCCGCGTACCAGGGATGCCCGATGGCCTTGAAGGCGTCGGCGAGCGGGGCCTCCACGGACAGCCGGGAGTACTTCTCCATGCCGACGACGACGAGGGAGACGGCGACGTAGAGCACGGTGCAGATGACCAGGGAGCCGAGGATGCCGCGCGGCATGTCCCGCTGCGGGTTGCGGGTCTCCTCGGCGGCCGTGGCGACGATGTCGAAACCGATGAACGCGAAGAACACCACCGAGGCGGCCGTGAAGATGCCCATCACACCGAAGTTGGCCGGCGCCCAGCCGAACATCAGCTGGATCAGCGGGGCCTTGAGATTGCCGGCGGCCGTCGCCGGCCGGGAGGGCGGGATGAACGGCGAGTAGTTGGCTGACCTGATGAAGAAGGCACCGGCGATGATCACGATCAGGACGACGATCACCTTGATGGCGACGACGAGCGAGGTGATCCGGGCCGACAGCTTCATGCCGAGGACGAGGATGCCGGTGAGCACCAGCACCAGGGCGGCGGCGAGGATGTCGAAGCCGAAGCCCGAGGCGGTGTCCCGGCCGGCCAGATAGTCCGGCAGATGCCAGCCGGCGTTGTCGAGCAGCGAGCGGATGTAACCGGACCAGCCGACCGCCACCACCGCCGTGCCCAGCGCGAACTCCAGGACCAGGTCCCAGCCGATGATCCAGGCGGGCAGCTCGCCCAGGGAGGCGTAGCTGAACGTGTACGCCGAGCCCGCCACGGGGACCGTGGACGCGAACTCGGCGTAGCAGAGGGCGGCGAGCGCGCAGACCACGCCGGCCACCACGAATGCCAGGGACACCGCCGGGCCGGCGTTGTTCTTGGCGACCTGTCCGGTGAGGACGAAGATGCCGGTGCCGATGATGACGCCGACGCCGAAGACGGTGAGGTCGAGCGCGGAAAGGGATTTCCTCAGTGAATGCTCGGGTTCCTCGGTGTCCTGGATGGACTGCTCGACGTTCTTCGTCCTGAACAGCGCGCTGCTCACGTACCTACCTCCCACGCTTGGGGGCCTCGCCGTGGCCCGTCATGATCGAGAGGGTCGGGATGCGTATGCCCCGGCACAGGCAGGTTCACGCAGACGGGCCGGTTCCGCCACCGCAAGGAGTGGCGGAACCGGCCCGTGGGGCGCGTGCCGCGTCAGTCGCGCGCGGGCTCCACCGAGTCCACCTCGGCGGCCGTACGGTCCAGGGAGGTCCCCCCGCTCGAGCGAAGCCGGGAGTGCGGGAGGCCGTCCAGCTTGGCGACGAGCCCGGTGACCTGGCGGGCGATGTCCGGGGCGGTCAGGCCGATCTCGGCGAGGACCTCGCCGCGCGAGGCGTGGTCGAGGAAGCGCGGCGGGATGCCGAAGTCGCGCAGCGGCACGTCCACGCCCGCGTCGCGCAGGGCCTGGGCGATCGCGGAGCCCACACCGCCGACACGGCTGTTGTCCTCGACGGTGACGACGACCCGGTGCCGCTCGGCCAGCGGGGCCATGGCCTCGTCGACGGGCTTGACCCAGCGCGGGTCGACGACGGTGGTGGAGATCCCCTGCTTGTCGAGCAGGGCGGCGATCTCCAGGCACATCGGGGCGAGCGCGCCCACCGAGACCAGCAGGACGTCCGGCTCGTCGGTGCCGGGCTCGCGCAGCACGTCCATGCCGCCGACGCGGCCCACGGCCGGTACGGCGGGGCCGACGGCACCCTTGGAGAAGCGGACCACGGTCGGCGCGTCGTCGACGGCGACGGCCTCGCGCAGCTGGGCCCGCACCTGCTCGGCGTCGCGCGGCGCGGCCAGCCTGAGGCCCGGCACGACCTGCAGGATCGACATGTCCCACATGCCGTTGTGCGAGGCGCCGTCGGTGCCGGTGACGCCGGCCCGGTCCAGCACGAAGGTCACCCCGCACTTGTGCAGGGCCACGTCCATGAGGACCTGGTCGAAGGCACGGTTGAGGAAGGTGGCGTACACGGCGAAGACGGGGTGCAGCCCGCCGTGCGCGAGGCCCGCGGCGGAGACGGCGGCGTGCTGCTCGGCGATGCCGACGTCGTACACCCGCTCGGGGAACCGCTTGGCGAACCTGTCCAGGCCGACGGGCTGGAGCATGGCCGCCGTGATGGCGACGATGTCCTCGCGCTCGTCGCCGAGCTTGACCATCTCGTCCCCGAAGACGGAGGTCCAGTCGGCGCCCGAGGTGGCGATCGGCAGGCCGGTGTCCGGGTGGATCTTGCCGACGGCGTGGAAGCGGTCGGCCTCGTCCTGCAGGGCGGGCTGGTAGCCGCGGCCCTTCTCGGTGAGGCAGTGCACGATCACCGGGCCGCCGAACCGTTTGGCCCGGGCCAGCGCCGACTCCAGCGCCTCGATGTCGTGGCCGTCGATCGGGCCGACGTACTTCAGGCCCAGGTCCTCGAACATGCCCTGCGGGGCGATGAAGTCCTTCAGCCCCTTCTTGGCGCCGTGCAGGGTCTCGTACAGCGGCCTGCCGACGACGGGGGTGCGCTCCAGGATGTCCTTCCCGCGGGCGAGGAACCGCTCGTACCCGTCGGTCGTGCGGAGCGTGGCCAGGTGGTTGGCGAGGCCGCCGATGGTCGGCGCGTACGACCGCTCGTTGTCGTTGACGACGATGACCAGCGGGCGGTCCTTGGCGTCGGCGATGTTGTTCAGCGCCTCCCAGGCCATACCGCCGGTGAGCGCGCCGTCACCGATGACGGCGACGACATGGCTGTCGCGCTTCTTGAGCTGGTTGGCCTTGGCGATGCCGTCGGCCCAGCCGAGCACCGTGGAGGCGTGGCTGTTCTCGATGACGTCGTGCTCGGACTCGGCCTGCGAGGGATAGCCGGACAGCCCGCCCTTCATCTTCAGCTTGGAGAAGTCCTGCCGGCCGGTGAGCAGCTTGTGCACGTAGGACTGGTGGCCGGTGTCCCACAGCACCTTGTCCTTCGGGGAGTCGAAGACGCGGTGGAGAGCGATGGTGAGCTCGACCACGCCCAGGTTGGGGCCGAGGTGGCCGCCGGTCTTGGAGACGGCGTCGACGAGGAAGGTCCGGATCTCCTCTGCCAGCTGGTCCAGCTCCTCCTGGCTGAGCCGGTCCAGATCGCGCGGTCCCCTGATGCGGGTCAGCAGCGGCACCCGTGCCTCCTTGCAGTAGAGCTGATCTAGCTTTCGCCGGGCTCGCCCGAGTCTAATGTTCCGGCTTTACGACACACGACAGCGCCCGGCACGTTCGATGCGCCGGGCAGAGCGGAAAGGGGCGCGGGGAACCGCGCGGCCGGTCTCGGGGGACCGGCACACGCGGGACGCCCACGCCCCTACGACGACACAGCGCTGTTACGCGCGGCCGGCCGTCTTCTGCGTCTTACGGGTGATGGAGTCGATCACCACCGTGGTCAGCAGCACAGCCGCGGTGATCATGTACTTCACCGGCTCCGCGATGGACTCCAGCTGCAGACCGTACTGGATCGAGACGATCACCAGCACACCGAGCAGCGCGTTCCAGGTGCGGCCGCGGCCACCGAAGAGCGACGTGCCACCGATCACCGCCGCGGCGATCGCGTTCATCAGCAGGTCACCGGTACCGGCGCTCTGGTTGGCCGAGGCGATCTTCGAGGCCAGGAACAGACCACCGATCGCGGCGAAACCGCCGGAGATGGCGAACACGGAGATCCGCACCGCGGTGACGTTGATACCCGCACGGCGGGACGCCTCGACGCTGCCACCGAGCGCGAAGATCTTGCGGCCGTAGGCCGTGCGACGCAGCACGAAGTCGGTGCCGACCAGGAAGGCGAGGAAGATCACCGTGGCCAGCGGCAGGCCCTTGTACTGGTTGTACATGTAGGCCGCGGCGAAGGAGATCACGGCCAGCAGCACGGTCCGCAGGATCGTGTCGCTGAGCGGGCGGAACGGGACGCCCACGGCCTCCCGGCGCCGGTTGCCGAGGAAGGAGGTGAGGAAGAACACGGCCACCACGACCACGGCGAGCCCGTAGGCGGCGGCCACGTCGGAGAAGAAGTACGTGGTCAGCTTGCCGACCAGGCCGTTCGAGTCGAGGTTGATCGTGCCGTCCGAGCCCAGCACCTTCAGCATGAAGCCCAGCCAGAACAACAGGCCGGCCAGCGTGACGGCGAAGGCGGGGGCGCCGAGCACCGCGAAGAAGAAGCCGTGCAGCGCGCCGATGGCGATGCCGGCGGCGATGGCGATCAGCACGGCCGCCCACTCGGGCCAGCCCTGGTTGACCGCGAGGACGGCCGCCAGGGCACTGGCCGCGCCGCTGACGGAGCCGACCGACAGGTCGATCTCACCGAGCAGCAGCACGAAGACGATGCCGACCGAGATCATGCCCGTGCCGACCATCGTGACCGTGATGTCGCTGAGGTTCTGCGCGGAGAGGAACTCCGAGTTCAGCAACTGGAAGATGACGCAGATGATCGCGAGGCCGACGATGACCGGGAGGGAGCCGAGCTCACCGGCCTTCATCTTGCGCTTGAACTCGTGCCAGTAGCCGAGCAGGCCCTCTTCCTGGACCAGCAGGCGCGGGTCGACCGCGGTGACCGCGGCGGCCGCGGCCTCGGGGTTCTCGACGACGGGGTCGTCCTGCGACGGCGTCTCGTCGACGTTGGCGGAGGTCTTGTCGATGCTCACTTGGAAACCTCCCCGTTCACGCCGGAGGTGCGGGCCGCACGGCGGGTCACTGCGTTGTCGGTGGCGCCGGTGATGGCGGAGATGATCTCCTCCTGCGAGGTCGTCTTGACCTCGAAGACGCCGTTGTTGCGGCCGAGGCGCAGTACGGCGACCTTGTCGGCCACCGCCTTCACGTCCGCCATGTTGTGGCTGATGAGGATGACGGCGTGGCCGCGCTCGCGCAGACGCTCCACGAGGTCGAGGACCTGGGCGGTCTGCTCGACGCCGAGGGCGGCGGTGGGCTCGTCGAGGATCACCAGCTTGGGCTCGCCGAGCATGGAGCGGGCGATGGCCACCGTCTGGCGCTGACCGCCGGAGAGCGAGGCGATCGGGATACGGACGCTGGGGATGCGGATCGACAGCGTGGTGAGCAGCTCGCGGGAGCGGCGCTCCATCTCGACCTCGTCCAGGACGCCCCACTTCCTCAGCTCACGGCCGAGGAACAGGTTGCCGACGACATCGATGTTGTCGCACAGCGCGAGGTCCTGGTAGACCGTCGCGATGCCCAGTGCCTGGGCGTCGTGGGGCCTGCTGATGGCGACGGGCTTGCCGTCCCACTCGATGACACCCTCGTCGATCGGGTGCACGCCGGCGATCGTCTTGACCAGCGTGGACTTTCCGGCGCCGTTGTCGCCCACCAGGGCGACCACCTCACCGGCGTGGACCTCAAGCTCTACGTCGGTGAGCGCCTGAACGGCACCGAACCGCTTGGAGACCCCGCGCAACGCCAGCACGGGCGTAGCGGACACGTGAACCATCTCCTTCGCCGCCTGACCCGGCGGGAGGTTGTGCAGAAAGATTGGGGGGTGTTCCGTCCGGCGCCCCGCGCCGAGCTTGCGGGGCTGTGTGAGTCGCGGGACGCCGGAGGAGCCGGGAGCAGTCAGTCGGCTTCCCTACGGGCATTCAAGGACGAACGCCCGCTTCCGGGAAGGGACTTGACGCTGCTTACTTCAGGCCGAGCTTGGCGCAGGCCGCCTTGTAGTCGGCGGTGCAGATGTCGGCGACGGTGTAGACGCCGTCCTTGATGACGGTGTCCTTGATGTTGTCCTTGGTCAGCGCGGTGACCGGGACGAGCACCGACGGGACGTCCTTCTGGGAGTTGCTGGAGACCTTGTCCTTGGCGATGGAGTCCAGCGGCTTGCCCTGGGCGAGCGCGACGGCCATCTCGGCGGCGGCGTCGGCCTCGGGGGCGTACGGCTTGTAGACGCTCATGTACTGGGTACCGGCGACGATGCGCTGCACACCGGCCAGCTCGGCGTCCTGGCCGGTGACCGGGACCTTGATGCCCGCGGCGCTGAGGGCGGTGATGATACCGCCGGCCATGCCGTCGTTGGCGGAGTAGACACCCGCGATCTTGTCCTTGCCGACCGCGGAGATCGCCGCCTCCATCTCGGAGTTGGCATTGTCCGGCGACCACTCCTTGGTGTCGTACTCCTTGGCGATGGTCACCTTGCCGTCGAGGATCTTGTGGGCGCCGGCCTTGAACTGGGCGGCGTTCGGGTCGGTGACCGAGCCGTTGACCATGACGATCTTGGAGGACTTGGTGGCCTTGCTGCCCAGCGCCGTCAGCAGGGCCTGGCCCTGGGTCTCGCCGACCTTCTCGTTGTCGAAGGAGGTGTAGGCGCTGATCGGGCCCTCGGCCAGGCGGTCGTAGGCGACGACCTTGATGCCGGCATCCACGGCCTTCTGCACGGAGTTCTGGATGGCCTTGGCGTCCACCGCGTCCACGATCAGGACGTCCACCTTGTTGGTGATCATGGTGTCGACCTGCTGGGCCTGCAGGTTCGCGTCCTGGTGGGCGTTGTTGTACTGGAACGTCGCCTTGTTGTTCGTCAGCTCCTGGATCTTCTTCTCGATCAGCGGCTTGTCGAACTTCTCGTAACGCGCGGTCTTGTTCTCCGGAAGCAGGAGACCGACCTTGATGTTGTCGCCCTTCTTCGGCGACGAGGAGGAAGAGCTGCCGCCCTTCGAGTCCTTGGCACTACCACAGGCGGCCAGCGAGACCGCCATCGCCCCAGCAGCAATAGCAACGGCGGCACGACGCATACGTGCGTTCACTTCAGAAACCTCCCTGACGAGGCCGCGTCGTTGCGGCCGAGGTGGCTGGAAGTCAACTCGGCCACACGTGCGACGTCAAGAAGTAAATCCTTAACGAGATGGCAACGGTGCCATCCGTTCTCTAAGTGAAGGCAGGGGCCGCCACGGGCAACGTCCCGTCCAAAAGGGTCGAATCGCCCATCTCGCTGAGGGCCAGGGCGAGCGCCCCGAGCACCTCCGCACGGCCACCAAGTGCCCCCGGGAGAACGGACAGTTGGCGCGCCGCGCTGGGAATGGCGTAGCGGCCGACGGACTCCCTGATCGGCCCGAGCACCAGCTCACCGGCCTCGGCGAGATCACCGCCGAGGACCACCCGGCTCGGGTTCAGCAGATTGCACAGGTTGGCCACCCCGCTGCCGATGTGACGGCCGACGTCGGCGATCACCCGACGACAGCCCGGGTCTCCGTCCCTGGCCAGCCGTACGACGCCTTCCATCGTCAGGTCGGGGCCGTGGCTGGGCTGGAGCAGCGGGAGCACATAGCGCGCGGCCGCGAAGGTCTCCAGGCAGCCGCGGTTTCCGCAACGGCAGACCGGACCGGATTCATCGAGTGTAATATGCCCTATTTCTCCGGCAGTGCCGCCCGGGCCGCGATAGATCTTCCCGTCGATCACCAGACCGGCGCCGACACCGCTCGCGACCTTGATGTACGCGAGATCCCGGACACCCTTCCCGCTGCCCCAGACCAGCTCGCCGAGGGCGCCGAGGTTGGCGTCGTTGTCCACGTGCACGGGCACGCCGAGCCGGTCGCGCAGCTCCTCGGCGGGCTTGGCGCCGGTCCAGCCGGGCAGGATCGCGGTGGATCCCAGGGTCCCCGACTCCACGTCGATGGGGCCCGGCACGCCGAGACCCACGCCGGCCACCTTGGAGCGGTTCACCCCCGTCGCCGCGATCAGGCGGCTGACCAGCTCTTCCGCCCGGTCGAAGCCCTGCGCGGCGGAGGCGTCGACGTCCAGCGGCTCGGCTTCCTCGGCCAGTACCTGATGGGCGAGGTTCCCGATCGCGACGCGCAGATGGGTGTGCCCGAAGTCGACCCCGATCACAATGCCGGCGTCCCCGCTCAGACTGACGCTGCGGGCCCGCCGCCCGCCCGCCGACGTGGGCGTGACCTCGACGGTTCCGCCGTCCTTCAGCTCCCGCACGATGTTGGAGACGGTCGCGGCGGACAGACCGGTCGTCCGCGCGATCTCCGCCTGCGTG
Organism: Streptomyces sp. NPDC052109; assembly: GCF_040680195.1. NCBI lineage: Bacteria > Bacillati > Actinomycetota > Actinomycetes > Kitasatosporales > Streptomycetaceae > Streptomyces > Streptomyces sp. NPDC052109. The sequence goes on from NZ_JBFAWF010000004.1 coordinate 292,567, forward strand.
AGGGACCCGGCCAAGCGCACGGCACGTACGACCCGCTCCAGGTTGGCTCGGTGCAGCGACGACTGCGACCCTGGAGTCTCCACGACGACCTCCTGAGCGCGAGGCCGCTTCGGCGAGGCCCCGCGTATGTCCAACTAGTGAACTCTAAGCTGAGCCGTTCGGGGTCACTTACGTCAAGAGGTTGAACCGTTTCCGGGTGGGCGGACACAGCGGCGCACGCCGTCCCCGGAGGTGGGGACGGCGTGCACTCGGACGGTCGCGGAGCGTTCGGCTACTTCAGGGTGGCCGAGGTCAGACCCGCCTGCACCTGGCGCTGGAAGGACAGGTAGACGACCAGCATCGGGATCATCGCGATGGTCACACCCGCGAACAGAACCGGCAGGTCGGAGGCGTACCCCTGCTGCTGTTGCAGCTGGATCAGCCCCTGGGTGAGGACGTAGCGCTCGGGGTCGGAGCCGCTCTGCGGCTGCATGAGCACCGTGGGCAGGATGAACTGGTTCCACTGGCCCAAAGTGTTGAAGATCCCGACGCTGATCAGGCCGGGCCTGGCCATCGGCAGCATCACCTGGAAGAAGGTCCGGGTGTGCGAGGCGCCGTCCAGGACCGCCGCCTCGAAGACCGCCGTGGGCAGGGTCCGGAAGAAGGCGTGCATGAAGAAGACCGTGAACGGCATCGAGTAGGCGATGTAGACCAGGATCAGGCCCTGGTAGGTGTTCAGCATGTCCAGCCGCTTGACCATGAAGAACAGCGGCACGAGGGCCAGGAACACCGGGAACATGGCACCGGCGACGAAGAAGTAGTACAGCAGCCGGTTGCCCCAGAAGCGGTACCGGGCCAGGACGTAGGCGGCCATCGATCCGAAGAGCATGGTCAGCGGCACCGAGAACACCAGGACGATCACGGTGTTCAGGAAATAGTCCCCGATGCCCTTGTTCCAGGCCCGCCGGAAGACGCCGAACGACCAGTCGTGCGGCCAGCCGAAGGCGGAGCCGCCGATCTGGGCGTCGGTCTTGAAGGAGCTGAGCACCAGCCACAGCAGGGGCAGCACGATCAGCAGGGCCCACACGGCGAGGAAGCCGTGCGAGAAGACGTTCAGGACCACACCCTCGCCGCGCCGGTCGCCGGGACGGGCGGGCGCCTTGGCCACGGGACCCTCGGCCGGAGCGGGGGCGGTCTCCTTGAGTGCACTCATCGTCGTTACTCCCGCTCAGAACTCGATGCGCTCGCGGCGGGTGGCGCGCAGCGTGACGACGGACAGGACCAGGGTGAGCAGCAGCATGACCACGCCCATGGCGCAGGCGTAACCGCTCTTCCCGTAGTAGAGGAAGTTGCGCATCATCACGGTCGACATCACATCGCTGTGATGGTCGGGACCGCCGCCGTACGCACCCATGTTCTGGGTCATGGACGACACCAGTACGAACATGTCCATGGCGACAATGCCGAGGTAGACCCAGGCGGTCTGCACGGTGTCCCACAGCAGCGGCAGGGTGATGCGGAAGAAGGACTGGTTGCGGCTCGCCCCGTCGATCAGGGCCGCCTCGTATATGTCCCGCGGGATGGACTGCATGGCGGCCGAGAACAGCACCAGATAGAAGCCGACACCCTGCCAGATCACGGCCACCATCAGGGCGCCCAGGACCAGGCTCGGCTCGTTCAGCCATTCCACCGGGTTGTCGGCGTCGACCAGACCGATCTTGATCAGCACGCCGTTGAGCAGGCCGCCGCCGTCGCTGCGGTACACCGCGTTGAACAGCACGGCGAGAATCGCCAGCGACAGCACCTGGGGGAAGAAGTAGACGATTTTGTAGAACGAGGATCCGGCGACACCCTGCACCCCGCCGGCCCTGCCGCGCCCGCCCGCGTTCAGCATGAAGGCGAAGAACAGGGCGAGCAGAATCGTGATCACCGGGATGAAGATCAGGAACAGGATATTGTGCCAGATCGCCTCCAGGAACACATCGTCCTGGAACAGCGCCTTGTAATTGTCCAGGCCGACGAAGCTGAAGGTCTGCGACTGCCCCTTCCAGTCCGTCAGTGAATAGCCGAACGTCTGGACGTACGGCCAGATCACGAAGATCAGATAAAGCGCCACGGGAACGAAGAGAAACCCCGCGACGAACCGGTACTGCCCTCTGCGCATACCTGCCCCCGAAATTCCGGTCAGCATCAACGCCCCGAAAGGGACGCGGGCGAGATCACTATGCGGCTTCCGCCGCGCGGGCGCGACGAGCCACAACGGACCGCACCCGCAATCACACCCGCGCCCCTACGGCGCCGAGGCGAATCTACTCGTGCCGGTTCTTCTTCGACGCCGGGTCCTTGGCCTGCTTGTCGACGGCGGCCTGACACCGCTTCAGCCACTCCTTCGGCTGGATCCGCTTCGCCATCAGCTCATTGGACGCGTTCTGAATCGCCGTGTCCATCTCGCTGTACCAGTCGGGATACAGGTACCGGAAGGTGTTGGAACCGGCCGCCTTGGAGGCCTCCACCGTGGACTGCGTGCCGGGCCGCAACTGCACGCTCGGGTCGACACCGTCCTTCAGGATGGTCAGCGAGTTCGCCTCCTTGGCGAACAGCGTCGACCAGTCCTTGGACAGCATGCGCCGCATGAACTCCTTGGCGCCGGGCAGGTTCGCCGCCTTCGCCGGGATGATGAAGGGCTCGCCGGAGCCGGCCCGGATCGCCTCGAACGGCATCTTGCCGCCGGGCAGCACCGGCATCGGCAGGAACTTCATGTCGAAGTCGGTCGGCGTCTGCTTCAGCTGCTCGTTCTCCAGCCAGGAGCCGCAGGTGATGAACGCGGCCTTGTACTGGTTCCAGCGGGTCTGCGACTCGGTGTGGGTCAGGCCGTTGGTGCCGGGCATCAACAGGCCCTTCTCCACGACCTCGTAGATCGCCTCGATGCCCGCCTGGGCCGCGTCGGAGCCGACGAACGCCTTCGGGTCCAGGTTGTCGATCGCCTTGACGGCGTCGATGCCGCCCTTCTTGGCGATGAGGTCCATGATGGCGACGTTGATGTAGTACGGGTACTTGCCCTGGTGCGCGAGGCCGCCGATGCCCTGCTTCTTGGCGTCCTGGCAGATGGCGAGGAAGTCGTCCCAGGTCTTCGGCGGCGTCCAGCCCTTCTGCTTGAAGAGCTTGCCGGAGTACCACAGGCCCCACACCGTGTAGATGTAGTTGAGGGCGACGACCTTGCCCTCCTGGATACCCGGGTCGAGGGTGCCGGGGATCAGGGTGTCGCGGACCTTCTTGCTCGGGTCGTCGACCGACGGCGTGTCGAGGACCTCGGAGAGGTCGAGCAGGGAGTCGTTCTTGTAGAGGACGTCGATCTTGATCTGCTGGGCGCCGGAGTCGTCCACGATGTCCGGCGGGTTGCCGGCGTTGAAGCGCGGCTGCAGCTTGCCGGTGATCTCCTGGGTGCCGGTGTGGGTCGAGGTGATGCCTAGCTTCTTGCTGAAGTCGGCTTCCCACGCCTTGGCGTAGTCGTCGCCGTATCCGCCCTTGAAGACGACGACGTCAAGTTTGCTGCCGCTCTTCGCGCCGAAGGGGTTGTCCTTGGACGCCTTTCCCTTGGTGTTGCCCTCGTCCGAGTTGCCGCCGCCTCCGCCGCCGCTGGCACAGGCGGACAGCAGGCCCATTCCGGGGGCCGCCACCAGGCCGAGGGCGGCCGAACGCTTGATCAGATCGCGGCGGCCGACGCCTTCGCCACCGTGGTGCGCAGTGGATCCCATCCTCAAGTCCTCGCCTTCTTCAGGACTCAGGCGGTGAACCGGATCCTCCCCGGCACCGCGGTCGGGTAGTGCTGGGTTGTGCAGGGTCATGCTGGAAGTGCCGACAGGTATAGTCCAGTTCCGGTCAGCGGAGCAAGATCGAATACATGGTTCGCGATGGGTCTTTTCCGAGTTGAGACCTCGAGGAAATGTGAGCCCCCGATGTCTGCCCTGTGCGAAAAACTCTCGACATAAGTGCCTGAATGCCACACCCAACACCCTTGACATCACGGGCCACTTGACGCCCTACTGGTTCCTGCGCACCGAAGTTGACAACGTTGTCCAGAGCGGTCGCAGGAGGGGAAATCCGTAGATGCAGCGGAGAACGCGGCACAGATGGGGTCCGGCGGTCGTCCTCACGGCCGCCTTTGTCATGGCCGCCGGCGCACAGGGCGCGGCGGTCGCCCTGCCCGCCAAGGCTCCGGCCGCCGACCGGGAGTTCGCATCCTCGTTCGAGACGGGGGATCCGGCACCGGACTGGCTGAACACCGTCGACACCGGGCCGGACGGCGGCAAGCGCGCCTCGGGTGTCGACGGCGGCTACAGCACCGGCATCCCGGGCAACGTGACCGACCACGTCACCGATGTCCGGGCGAGCGGCGAGAACACGGGCGCCGGCGAGGTGAAGGAGAACCTGGTCGACGGCGAACCCGGCACCAAGTGGCTGACCTTCGAGCCCACCGGCTGGGTCGAGTTCGACCTCGACAAGCCCGTCAAGCTGGAGACGTACGCGCTCACCTCGGCCAACGACTACGACGAGCGCGACCCGAGGGACTGGACGCTGCTCGGCTCCACCGACGGCAAGGACTGGAAGACCGTCGACACCCGCGCGGGCGAGAGCTTCTCCGAGCGCTTCCAGACCAAGTCGTACGACCTGGCCCAGCCGGCCGAGTACCAGCACTTCCGGCTGGAGGTCACGAAGAACAACGGCGGGGACATCCTTCAGCTCGCCGATGTGCAGTTCTCCACCGGCGGCGGGGGCGGGCCGGTGCCGCAGGACATGCTGACGCTGGTCGACAAGGGCCCGACCGGCTCGCCGACGGCCAAGGCGCGGGCCGGGTTCACCGGCAAGAGGGCGCTGCGCTATGCCGGTCGGCACACGGCGGGCGGCCGGGCGTACTCGTACAACAAGGTCTTCGACGTGAACGTGAAGGTCGGCGGCGACACCGAGTTGTCGTACCGGATCTTCCCGCAGATGGCCGACGGCGACCGGGACTACGACGCCACGAACGTCTCCCTCGACCTGGCCTTCACCGACGGCACGTATCTGAGCGACCTGGGCGCGCTGGACCAGCACGGGTTCCCGCTGTCGCCGCGCGGGCAGGGGGCGTCGAAGTCGCTGTACGTCAACCAGTGGAACAACGTGGTCTCGCGGATCGGCTCGGTGGCGGCCGGCAGGACGGTCGACCGGATCCTGGTGGGCTACGACTCCCCCGACGGGCCGGCGAAGTTCCGGGGCTGGATCGACGACGTGGCGCTGCGGCAGGTGGCGCCGGAGCGGCCGAAGGCGCATCTGTCGGACTACGCGCTGACCACGCGCGGCACCAACTCCAGCGGCAGTTTCTCGCGCGGCAACAACTTCCCGGCGACGGCCCTTCCGCACGGTTTCAACTTCTGGACACCGGTGACCAACGCGTCCTCGCTGAGCTGGCTGTACGAGTACGCACGCGCGAACAACGACGACAACCTGCCCACGATCCAGGCGTTCAGCGCGAGCCACGAGCCGAGCCCGTGGATGGGTGACCGGCAGACGTTCCAGGTGATGCCCTCGGCCGCGTCCGGCACCCCGGACACCGGCCGCGAGGCTCGCGAACTGCCGTTCCGGCACGAGAACGAGACCGCGCGGCCCTACTACTACGGAGTCCGCTTCGAAAACGGCCTCAAGGCCGAGATGACGCCCACCGACCACGCGGCGGTGCTGCGCTTCACCTACCCCGGCGACGACGCGAGCGTGCTGTTCGACAACGTCACCGAGCAGGCGGGGCTGACCCTCGACAAGGAGCACGGGATCGTCACCGGTTACTCGGACGTGAAGTCGGGCCTGTCGACGGGCGCCACACGGCTGTTCGTGTACGGCGCGTTCGACAAGCCGGTGACCGACGGCGGATCGAGCGGGGTGAAGGGTTACCTGCGTTTCGACGCGGGTGCGGACCACACCGTCACCCTGCGCCTCGCGACCTCGCTGATCAGCATCGACCAGGCGAAAGACAATCTGCGCCAGGAGATCCCGGACGGCACCTCCTTCGACACGGTGAAGGCGCGGGCGCAGCGGGTCTGGGACGGGCTGCTCGGCAAGGTGGAGGTGGAAGGGGCGACCCCGGACCAGCTCACCACGCTGTACTCCAGCATGTACCGGCTGTACCTGTACCCGAACTCGGGCTTCGAGAAGGTCGGTGACAAGGACCAGTACGCCTCCCCCTTCTCCCCGATGCAGAGCCAGGACACCCCGACCCACACCGGCGCGAAGATCGTCGACGGCAAGGTGTACGTCAACAACGGTTTCTGGGACACCTACCGGACCACGTGGCCGGCGTACTCCTTCCTGACGCCCTCTCAGGCGGGCGAGATGGTGGACGGCTTCGTGCAGCAGTACAAGGACGGCGGCTGGACCTCCCGCTGGTCCTCACCCGGTTACGCCGACCTGATGACCGGTACCTCCTCGGACGTGGCGTTCGCGGACGCCTACGTCAAGGGCGTGCAGTTCGACGCGAAGGCGGCCTACGAGGCGGCCCTGAAGAACGCGACCGTCGTCCCGCCGGTGTCGGGCGTGGGCCGCAAGGGCATGAGCACCTCGCCGTTCCTCGGCTACACCAGTACCGCCACCTCCGAGGGCCTGTCCTGGGCCATGGAGGGATACGTCAACGACTACGGCATCGCGAAGATGGGCGAGGCCCTGTACAGGAAGACGGGCGAGAAGCACTACGAGGAGGAGTCCGAGTACTTCCTCAACCGCGCCCGGGACTATGTGAACCTGTTCGACCCCAAGGCGGCGGGAGGCTTCTTCCAGGGCCGTGACGCCCAGGGCGCCTGGCGTGTCGACTCCTCGAAGTACGACCCCCGTGTGTGGGGGTACGACTACACGGAGACCAACGGCTGGGGTTACGCCTTCAGCGTCCCGCAGGACAGCCGGGGCCTGGCCAACCTCTACGGGGGCCGGCAGGCCCTCGCCGACAAGCTGGACGCTTTCTTCTCCACCCCGGAAACCGCCTCGCCGGACTTCGTCGGCTCCTACGGCGGCGTCATCCACGAGATGACCGAGGCACGGGACGTCCGTATGGGCATGCTCGGGCAGTCCAACCAGGTCGCGCACCATGTGTCGTACATGTACGACGCGGCCGGCGAACCCTGGAAGACGCAGGCGACCGTGCGCGAGATCCTGTCCCGGCTCTATGTCGGCAGCGAGATCGGGCAGGGCTACCACGGCGACGAGGACAACGGCGAGCAGTCGGGCTGGTACCTCTTCTCCGCGCTCGGCTTCTATCCGCTGGTGATGGGCAGCGGTGAGTACTCCATCGGTTCCCCGCTGTTCAAGAAGGTCACCGTGCACCTGGAGAACGGCCGCGATCTGGTGGTGAAGGCGCCGAGGAACAGCGCGAAGAACGTCTACATCCAGGGCGTGACGTTCAACGGCCGCCCCTGGAACTCCACCTCGCTCCCCCACTCGCTGCTGTCCAGGGGCGGGGTGCTGCAGTTCACCATGGGCGCCGAGCCGTCGACGTGGGGGACGGGCAAGGACGCGGCCCCGGTCTCCATCACCCAGGACGACAAGGTGCCGGTGCCCCGGTCCGACGTCCTGAAGGGGGACGGCCCGCTGTTCGACAACACGTCGGCCACGGACGCCACGGTCACGTCGGTGGACCTGCCGGTGGCCGGGGCCGTGAAGCCCGTCCAGTACACGCTGACCTCGTCGACGGACCACACCAGGGCGCCGACCGGCTGGACCCTCCAGGGTTCCACGGACGGCACCACCTGGCAGACCCTGGACCACCGCTCGGGCGAGACGTTCACCTGGGACCGCCAGACCAGGGCGTTCACCATCGCCACGCCGGGCACGTACACGAAGTACCGCCTGGTCCTGGACGGCGAGTCGACGCTGGCGGAGGTGGAGCTGCTGGCCTGACGCGGACGGAAGAAGGGGGGCGGGCCCGTGCGGGTCCGCCCCCCTGTTCATGTGGTCCGTCGGCCGGGCGGCCGCCGGGTGAGCCGGGCCTGGCCCAACCCCTTCCGAGGTCGGCGCACGCATCACCGGTCCCACAAGCCCCACGGACAGCAAGCTGTGCCACCGGTGACACCAAGTGGGTTGACATCGTTGTCCGTTGAGGCGGTAAAGTCGTGTGCAAGCAAGACAACGTTGTCTCGGCCCATTGTGGCCGATCTCACAAGCCTGCACCGCCCGGGCGGGTGTTCACCCCCCTCAGCCGCCCGGCTCGCGGACCCGGTGGACACGACCACCGGGTCCGCCCAGAGCGACCGATCGCAGGACGAAACAGGCTCGCCACCTTTGTGGCCAGAGGGGCGAGAGTCTTCTTGTGTGGCGAATGAGGCGACGAAAATGTGCCCGCCTCCGGGATCGGCCATAGGCAACAGAACCTCCCGGTGCTACAAATGCCGCATGTGGGACGTATCCGCCCGGCTCGGTCGTAGCTCCAGGCGCTCCAGCGCCGTCAGGAGCCGGCGCAGCGTCGCCGGGCAGGTCTTCCTTCTGCAGGTGGCCCTGGTGGTCCTGCTCGTGGTCTGCGGCGTCATCGCGCTCGTGCTGCAGTCGGAACACGACACCAGCAGCGAGGCCAGGCGCCGGTCCATCGCCGTCGCGCAGACCTTCGCGCACTCCCCCGGCGTGCTGCAGGCGCTGCGCGCACCCGACCCGACCAAGGTGCTCCAGCCCCTCACCGAGGCGGCACGCAAGGCCGCGGGCGTCGACTTCATCGTCGTCATGAACACCAACGGGATCCGCTACACCCACCCCCTGCCGAGCAAGATCGGGCACCGGTTCGTCGGCCAGATCGGTCCCTCACTGGCCGGGAAGGTCTACACCGAAGAGGTCCACGGACCGCTCGGCCACGAGGAACAGGCGACCGTTCCCGTCTTCGGCGCTCACGGCAAGGTCGCCGCGCTCGTCTCCGCCGGACTCAAGGTGAAGAACGTGACCAGCGAGGTGAACCGCCAGTTGCCGATCATCCTGGCCGCCGGGGCCGGGGCGCTGGTGGTGTCGACCGGCGGCACGGCCCTGGTGGGCCGGCGGCTGCGGCGGCAGACGCACAGCCTGGCGCCGGACGAGATGACCCGCATGTACGAGCACCACGACACGGTGCTGCACTCGGTGCGCGAGGGCGTGCTCATCGTCGGGGACGACGGGCGGCTGCTGCTGGTCAACGACGAGGCCAGGCGGCTGCTGGAGCTGCCCACCGACGCCGAGGGCAGCGATGTGCGGGAGCTGCCGGGCCTCGATCCCGCGACGGCGGACCTGCTCGCCTCCGGGCGCGCCGCCTCCGACGAGGTGCACTTCGCGGGGGGACGGCTGCTGGCGGTCAACCAGCGGCCCACCAACCGCGCGGGAGGCCCCTGCGGCACCGTGGCCACGCTCCGCGACTGCACCGAGCTCCAGGCCATCACCGGCAGGGCCGAGGTGACACGGGAGCGCCTGGAGCTGCTGTACGACGCGGGGCTGGGCATCGGCAGCAGCCTCGACGTGATCCGGACGGCCGAGGAACTGGCCCGGATCGCCGTACCCCGCTTCGCCGACTTCGTCACCGTGGACCTGGCCGACGCCGTGCTGCACGGCGAGGAGCCGGCGCCCACGGCGACGGGCATGCGGCGCGTGACCGTGGGCGGCATCCGGGACGACCACCCCCTCTACGAGAAGGGCAGGCTGATCGACTTCCTGCCCTCCACCCCGCAGGCCCGCGGCTACCGCGCCGGCCGTTCCGAGCTGGTGACCGACCTGTCGGACGCGGACGACTGGACCGCGCAGGATCCGCAGCGCGCCCGGCAGATCCTGGACTACGGCATCCACTCGCTCATCGCCGCCCCCATCCAGGCGCGCGGCATCGTGCTGGGCATGGCCAACTTCTGGCGGTCCAAGGGTGAGCCCTTCGACGAGGAGGAACTGTCGCTGGCGGAGGAGCTGGTGGCCCGGGCGGCGATCAGTATCGACAACGCCCGCCGGTACACCCGCGAGCACGCCCTGGCCGTGACCCTCCAGCGCAGCCTGCTGCCCCGGGCGCTGCCCGCGCAGAGCGCCCTGGACGTGGCCTACCGCTATCTGCCCGCCCAGTCGGGGGTGAGCGGCGACTGGTTCGACGTGATCCCGCTGCCGGGCAGCCGGGTGGCGCTGGCCGTCGGCGACGTGGTCGGTCACGGTCTGCACGCCGCCGCGACGATGGGCCGGCTGCGGACCGCGGTGCACAACTTCTCCACTCTCGACCTGCCGCCCGACGAGCTGCTCAGCCACATGGACGACCTGGTCGGCCGCATCGACCAGGACGAGGCCTGCCCCGAGACGGCCGGTGAGATCGTGGGCGCCACCTGCCTGTACGCGATCTACGACCCGGTGACCCGCCGCTGTGTGATGGCGCGTGCCGGACATCTGGCGCCCGTGCTGGTCCTCCCCGACGGCACTGCCACGTTCCCCGATCTGCCGGCCGGCCCACCGCTGGGCCTGGGCGGCATGCCGTTCCAGGCGGCCGAGTTCGAGGTGCCGGAGGGCAGCCAGCTCGCCCTGTACACCGACGGCCTGGTCGAGGACCGCTCGCGCGACCTGGACGTCGGCATGGAGCTGCTGCGCCGGTCGCTGGCGGGCCATCCCGACCGGGCGCCGGAGGAGACCTGCCGGGCGGTGCTGGAGGATCTGCTGCCGGAGCGTCCCACCGACGACATCGCCCTGCTCATCGCGCGCACCCGGGTGCTGCCGCCGGAGCGGGTCGCCGACTGGGACGTGCCCGGCGATCCGGCCGCCGTGTCGGGGATGCGCGCCGCCGTGTCCGAGAAGCTCGCGGAGTGGGGCCTGTCCGAGCTGGGCTTCGGGATGGAACTCGTGCTGAGCGAGCTGATCACCAATGCCATCCGCTACGGCTCCGACCCGATCCATGTGCGGCTGATCCACGACCGCACGCTGATCTGCGAGGTGGCCGACGGCAGCAGCACCTCGCCGCATCTGCGGTACGCGGCGACCACCGACGAGGGCGGACGGGGCCTGTTCCTGGTCGCGCAGCTGGCCGAGCGCTGGGGCACCCGGTACACCCCGCAGGGCAAGGTGATCTGGGCCGAGCTCGCGGTGCCGGACCTCGGTGAGTTCCTCGCGGACTGAGGGGTCAGGCGGAGCTGCCGAGCGGGCGGGAGGCCGGGCGCCCGGTGGCGGGCAGGCGGACCGGCGCACGGCGTCCGGCCGCGGGGAACTCGACGGTGAACTCGGTCCGGCCCGGAACACTGTCCACGCGGACCGCGCCGCCATGGGCACGGGTGACCGCCGCCGCCACCGCGAGACCCAGCCCCGAGCCGCCCTCGCTGAGGCCCGTGCGGCTGCGGGAGGGGTCGGCACGGGTGAAGGGGTCGAAGACCGTGGGAAGGAGCTCGCGCGGGATGCCCGGACCGTCGTCGCGGACGCGCACGGTGTGGCCACCGGCTCCGGTCCCGACGGCGACGGTGACCGTCGTACCCGGCGGGGTGTGCACCCGGGCGTTGACCAGCAGGGCGGACAGCACCTGCCGCAGGCGCGGTCCGTCGCCGATGACCGACAGCGGGGACTCCAGAGGGGGCTCGAGCCGCCACACATGGTCGGCGCCGGCCGTACGGGCCTCCCGTACCGCCTCCGCGGCCAGCAGCGCGAGGTCCACCTCGGCCGCCTGCAGGGGCCGGTCCTCCGCGAGACGGGCGAGCAGCAGCAGGTCCTCCACCACGCCGGTCATCCGGGCCGACTCCGCGCCGATCCGTCGCCAGGCGAGGTCGGCGGTGCCGCCCGGCCCGGTGCCGCGGTTCATCAGCTCGGCGTAGCCGGCGATGGAGGCGAGCGGGGTGCGCAGTTCGTGGCCCGCGTCCGCGATGAAGCGGCGCATCCGCTCCTCGCCGCGCCGGTGTGCGGCGAGCGCGGCCTCGACCTGGTCGATCATGCGGTTGAGGGCCGCACCGACCTGGCCGGCCTCGGTGCCGGGGTCGGTGTCGGGCGCGGGAATCCGGGCGAGTGCGGTGGGCCGGTCCGGTCCGAGCGGCTCCCGGGCGACCTGGGCGGCGGTGGCGGCGACCCGGCCGAGCGGGCGCAGCTGCCGCCGTACGACGAGGGCGCAGGGGCCGCCCGCCAGGACGAGCGCGGCGGCGGTGGCCGCGGTCTCGACGCGGACCAGTGCGTCGAGGGTGTGCCGTACGTCGGCCGTGGGCAGGCCGGCCAGGACGCGGATGCCGCTCGCGTCGAGGGCGGTCACGCGGTAGGTGCCGAGTCCGGGGACCGAGCGGGTGTGGGCCGCTCCGTCGTCGGGGACACCGGCCAGGGCGGCGCGCTGGGCCGCGGTGAGCCCGGCGGGCTCGGCGTCCCGGCGGACCACCGCGGCGGCCAGAACGTCCCCGCCGGGGCCGAACCGGGCGGCGAGCAGCCCCGGCGGGTGGCCTCCGGTGCCGAGGAAGGTCAGGTCGGCCGGGCGTTCGGGGTGGCGTGCGGCACCGGTCACCCCGTGCTCGGCGGCGTCGGCCACCCGGCCGTCCAACTCGCCCATCAGATAGACGCGTTGGATGAAGACGGTGGTGAGTGCGAGCGCGGCGCACACGCAGACGAGGGTGGCGGTGAGCAGGAGCGGCAGGCGGGTGCGCAGGGGGCGCCGCGTCATCTGGACCTCCCTGTCGGCGGGGCCGCGGGCGCGTCCCGCAGGGGCGCGAGCCGTATCGACGCGCGGCTCCGCAGCGACGGGGGTGCCCCCGGGTTCGAGCGAGGCCGGGAATGCTGGGGATCGGCCCGCCCCGGACGGCCCTCGGCCGCCGTCGCCGCGCGACCTCCCGAGCTCTCGTGCGCCCGCACCAGGGCGGCGGATCCGGTGGGGGCCGGCTCGTCGTGGACGTTCGGCGTGTGGAGGTGGCCGGTGTGGGACCCGGGAGCGCCAGACATGTGGCAATCGTGTGCCGGTCCGCTGAGAGAAGGCTGTGTTCCACCTGAGCCGGGGCGATGACCGGGCCTGCCGCGGTACGGCGAAGGGCCGCGTCCCCGGCACCGGGGACGCGGCCCTCGACGGCTGTGCCGTACCGCCGTACCGCTTACTTGCGGATCAGGTTGCGCAGCACGTACTGCATGATGCCGCCGTTGCGGTAGTAGTCGGCCTCACCGGGGGTGTCGATGCGGACGACCGCGTCGAACTCGACACCGGTGTCGGTGGTGACCTTGACCGTGCGCGGCGTGGTGCCGTCGTTCAGCTCGGTGACACCGGAGAAGGAGAAGGTCTCCTCACCGGTCAGGCCGAGGGACTGGGCGGAGGCGCCCTCCGGGAACTGCAGCGGCAGGACACCCATGCCGATGAGGTTCGAGCGGTGGATGCGCTCGTACGACTCGGCGATGACGGCCTTCACACCGAGGAGCGCCGTGCCCTTGGCCGCCCAGTCGCGGGACGAACCGGAGCCGTACTCCTTACCGGCCAGGACGACCAGCGGGATGCCGGCGGCCTGGTAGTTCTGCGAGGCGTCGTAGATGAAGGAGACCGGGCCGCCCTCCTGCGTGAAGTCACGCGTGTAGCCGCCCTCGGTGCCCGGCGCGATCTGGTTGCGCAGGCGGATGTTGGCGAACGTACCGCGGATCATGACCTCGTGGTTGCCACGGCGGGAGCCGTAGGAGTTGAAGTCACGACGCTCCACACCGTGCTCGGTGAGGTACTTGCCGGCCGGGGTGTCGGCCTTGATGGCACCGGCCGGGGAGATGTGGTCGGTGGTGACCGAGTCGCCCAGCTTGGCGAGCACGCGGGCGCCGGAGATGTCGGAGACCGGGGCTGGCTCCATCTCCATGCCCTCGAAGTAGGGGGGCTTGCGGACGTAGGTCGACTCGGGGTCCCACTCGAAGGTGTTGCCGGTCGGGATCGGCAGCGCCTGCCACTGGGCGTCGCCCGCGAAGACGTCGGAGTAGGACTTGTTGAACATGTCCTCGCCGATGGCGTTGGCGACGACGTCGTTGACCTCGGCCTCGGTCGGCCAGATGTCCTTCAGGTAGACCGGGTTGCCGTCCTGGTCGGTGCCCAGGGCGTCACGGGTGATGTCCACCTTCATGGAGCCCGCGATGGCGTAGGCGACGACCAGCGGCGGGGAGGCCAGGTAGTTCATCTTGACGTCGGGGTTGATACGGCCCTCGAAGTTCCGGTTGCCGGAGAGGACCGAGGTGACGGCGAGGTCGTGGTCGTTGACGGCCTTGGAGACCTCCTCCGGCAGCGGGCCGGAGTTGCCGATGCACGTGGTGCAGCCGTAACCGACGAGGTTGAAGCCCAGCTTGTCCAGGTACGGGGTGAGGCCGGCCTTCTCGAAGTAGTCGGTGACGACCTTCGAACCCGGGGCGAGGGTGGACTTGACCCACGGCTTGCGGGTCAGGCCCTTCTCGACCGCCTTCTTGGCGACCAGGGCGGCGCCGATCATGACGTACGGGTTGGAGGTGTTGGTGCAGGAGGTGATGGCCGCGACCGTCACCGCACCGTGGTCGATCTCGTACGTGGTGCCGTCGGGGGCGGTCACGGTGACCGGGCTCGACGGGACGCCGTTGACGGCGGCCGGGGCGTCGGAGGCCGGGAAGGACTCCTTGCCCGCCTCGTCGACGCTGTCGACGTAGTTGCGGACGTCCTGCTTGAACTGCTCGGCGGCGTTCGCGAGGACGATGCGGTCCTGCGGGCGCTTCGGGCCGGCGATGGAGGGGACGACCGTGGACAGGTCCAGCTCGAGCTTCTCGGAGAAGTCCGGCTCGGCCTTCGGGTCCAGCCAGAGGCCCTGCTGCTTGGCGTAGGCCTCGACGAGCGCGACCTGCTGCTCGGAGCGGCCGGTCAGACGCAGGTAGTTCAGGGTCTCGTCGTCGATCGGGAAGATCGCGGCGGTGGAGCCGAACTCCGGCGACATGTTGCCGATGGTGGCGCGGTTGGCGAGCGAGGTGGCGGCCACGCCCTCGCCGTAGAACTCGACGAACTTGCCGACCACACCGTGCTTGCGGAGCATCTCGGTGATGGTGAGCACGAGGTCGGTGGCGGTGGTGCCGGGCTTGAGCTCACCGGTGAGCTTGAAGCCGACGACGCGCGGGATGAGCATGGAGACCGGCTGGCCGAGCATGGCGGCCTCGGCCTCGATGCCGCCCACACCCCAGCCGAGGACACCCAGGCCGTTGACCATCGTGGTGTGCGAGTCGGTGCCGACCAGGGTGTCGGGGTAGGCCTTGCCGTCGCGGACCATGACGACACGGGCCAGGTGCTCGATGTTCACCTGGTGCACGATGCCGGTGCCCGGCGGGACGACCTTGAACTCGTCGAACGCGGTCTGGCCCCAGCGCAGGAACTGGTAGCGCTCCTTGTTGCGGCCGTACTCCAGCTCGACGTTCTGCTTGAAGGCGTCGTTGGTGCCGAACTTGTCGGCGATGACCGAGTGGTCGATGACCAGCTCGGCCGGGGCCAGCGGGTTGATCTTGGCGGGGTCGCCGCCGAGCTCCTTCACGGCCTCACGCATGGTCGCGAGGTCCACGACACAGGGCACGCCGGTGAAGTCCTGCATGATCACGCGGGCCGGCGTGAACTGGATCTCCTGGCTGGGCTGGGCCTGGGAGTCCCAGTTGCCGAGGGCGCGGATGTGGTCGGCGGTGATGTTCGCGCCGTCCTCCGTGCGGAGCAGGTTCTCCAGCAGGACCTTGAGGCTGTACGGCAGGCGGGCCGAGCCCTCCACCTTGTCCAGCCGGAAGATCTCGTACGACTCGTCGCCCACCTGCAGCGTGCTGCGGGCGTCGAAGCTGTTCGCCGACACGACAGTCTCCTTCATTGATGTGCGCGTACCACCGTCAATCGTGCCGCCACCCTGGCTGGGCCGATCCGCTAAGGTAAGGCTAAGTTAGGTAAACCTTAGCGGGTGGCGACCGCGGTGCGCCTGGCAGATATCTCGATGTCGAGATAACTCTAGTACATGGGCGCTGGATGGTCATGCCCGGACGCCCGGGGGCACGCCGGAGTCCGGTGGCATGGCTCACACGTCGGTCCACGAGGACCGGCACGGGCCGGAAGGGCGCCCGGGGGCGTCGGCGCCACACGTTCTTCGCCCATCAATACGCCAAACGGGGGTAACCGGACGAAGGGTCCGTGGCACACCCGCCCATCCCGGCAAACCGGCAGAGGCGCCGGTCGACTGACGCGCTGTCACCCGAATGGACCCCCCACACAAGCGCCATCTCATATCTGAGATAACCTCAACCCCATGGCAGACGACTACCTCGTACGCATCGGCAAGCTCATCCGTGACGCCCGGCAGCACCGAGGCTGGACACAGACGCAGCTCGCGGAGGCGCTCGGCACCAGTCAGAGCGCGGTCAACCGCATCGAGCGCGGGAACCAGAACATCAGCCTTGAGATGATCGCCCGCATCGGTGAGGCCCTGGACAGCGAGATCGTGTCGCTGGGTTACGCGGGGCCGATGCATCTGCGAGTCGTCGGCGGCCGTCGGCTGTCCGGTGCCATCGACGTCAAGACCAGCAAGAACGCCTGTGTGGCGCTGCTGTGCGCCTCGCTGCTCAACAGGGGGCGCACGGTGCTGCGCCGGGTCGCGCGGATCGAGGAGGTGTACCGGCTGCTGGAGGTGCTCAACTCCATCGGTGTGCGCACCCGCTGGATCAACGACGGCGTCGACCTGGAGCTGGTGCCGCCGGCCGAGCTGGAGATGGCCGCCATCGACGCGGAGGCCGCCGTGCGCACCCGCTCGATCATCATGTTCTTCGGGCCGCTGCTGCACCGCATGGACCGCTTCAAACTGCCGTACGCCGGCGGCTGCGACCTGGGCACGCGGACCATCGAACCGCACATGATCGCGCTGCGCCGGTTCGGCCTGGACATCGCGGCCACCGAGGGGCAGTACCACGCGCAGGTCGACCGCGCCGTCCGCCCGGACCGGCCGATCGTGCTGACCGAGCGCGGCGACACCGTGACCGAGAACGCGCTGCTGGCCGCCGCCCGGCACGACGGCGTGACGGTGATCCGCAACGCCTCCTCCAACTACATGGTCCAGGACCTGTGTTTCTTCCTGGAGGCGCTCGGCGTCAAGGTCGAGGGCATCGGCACCACCACGCTCACCGTGCACGGCGTGCCGAACATCGACGTCGACGTGGACTACTCCCCCTCCGAGGACCCGGTCGAGGCGATGAGCCTGCTGGCCGCCGCGGTGGTCACCGAGTCCGAACTGACCGTGCGGCGCGTGCCGATCGAGTTCCTGGAGATCGAGCTGGCGGTCCTGGAGGAGATGGGCCTCGACCACGACCGCAGCCCCGAGTACTGCGCGGACAACGGCCGCACACGCCTTGTCGACCTCACCGTCCGCCCCTCGAAGCTGGAGGCGCCGATCGACAAGATCCACCCGATGCCGTTCCCGGGCCTGAACATCGACAACGTCCCCTTCTTCGCGGCCATCGCGGCCACCGCGCAGGGCAAGACGCTCATCCACGACTGGGTCTACGACAACCGGGCGATCTACCTCACCGACCTCAACCGCCTCGGTGGCCGCCTCCAACTCCTGGACCCGCACCGCGTGCTGGTCGAGGGCCCGACCCGCTGGCGCGCCGCCGAGATGATGTGCCCGCCGGCGCTGCGCCCCGCGGTGGTCGTCCTGCTGGCGATGATGGCGGCGGAGGGCACGTCGGTGCTGCGCAACGTGTACGTCATCAACCGGGGTTACGAGGACCTCGCCGAGCGCCTGAACTCGATCGGGGCGCAGATCGAGATCTTCCGGGACATCTGAGCACCTGGCGCCGCTGGGACTCCTCGACGACTCATGGCCCGGTCAAGGCCGGTGGAAGGCAAGGACGACGTTCTGACCGCCGAAGCCGAAGGCTTGGACGAGTGCGGCGGGCACCGGCTGCCGGCGGGGCTCCTCGACGATCAGGTCGAGGTCGATCCGGGGGTCGCGGTTGCCGAGGTTGAGAGTGGCCGGAATCAGATCTTCCTGAATGGACAGCAAGGTCATGATGGCTGCGAGGGCTCCGGCCGCGCCGAGCGTGTGTCCGGTCGCCGACTTGATCGCGGTCACCGCCGGGTGTGGCCCGAGCACCTCGGCGATGGCCTGGGCCTCCGTGTGGTCGCCGGCTGGAGTACCGGTGGCGTGCGCGCTGACGAGTGCCACGTCCGCAGGAGACAGGCCTGCCGCCGCAAGTGCGAAGCGGATGGCGCGGGCCTGTTCGGACCGAAGAGGGGTCGTGAGGTGGTGCCCGTCGCTGGTGATGCCCTGCCCGGCAAGAATGCCCAGGATACGAGCGCCGCGGGCGCGTGCGTGGTCGGCGCGTTCCAGAACCAGGGCGGCTGCGCCCTCGGCCAGCACGAAGCCGCAGCGGTCGGCGGCGAACGGGCGGCTGGCGCCGGACGGGTCGTCGTTGCGTCGGGCCAGGGCTCCGATCCGGTCGAAGCCGCTGATCGACAGAGGTCTGATGCAGGCATCCGCGCCGCCGGCCACGACCACGTCCGCGCGGCCCCAAGCGACCATGTCTGCCGCCGTGGCGAGTGCCTCGGCCCCGGCGGCGCACGCGCTGACCGGGGAGTGAACACCAGCGCGTGCGCGCAAGTCCAGCGAGATGGCTGTGGCCGGCCCGTTGGGCAGCATCATCGGAATGGTGAAAGGTGAAACGGCGCGCCCACCTTTCTCCCGGCGTGCGGCGTCCTGTTGCAGGAGCGTGCGGGCGCCGCCCACGCTGGTCCCCATGACGACGGCGAGTCGCTCGCGTTCCACGTCCGGTGAGCCGGCGTGTTTCCAGGCTTCCCGGGCCGCGATGAGTGCGACCTGCTGGCAGCGGTCGGTCCTGCGGCGGGTGACCCGGTCCAGCGCGTGATCGGTGTCGACGGCCAGTGGCGCGCCGATCCGCACGTCGACGCAATCGACCCAGGGTTCCTCCAGGCGCCGCACGCCGCTCTTGCCGGAGACCAGATTCTGCCAGGTGTCGGTCGCGGTGCCGCCGAGCGGGGTGGTGGCGCCCCACCCGGTGATCGCGACGGCTGCGGGCGCCGGGCTACCCGTGCGAATGACGTCCATGCGGGCATGCAATCACACGCGGAAGCGGCCATAGGTACAGAGACCGGAAATGCCCATCTTCGACGGACATGTACTGTTTTTCAGTGGAGTTGTATGCCTTTTGCCGCTAAGTGGTCTTGATTTCCATGATGCCCGTTGTTCCCGCTATGGTCTGGCTCGCTCAGGTCGCGCGGATCATGGAGGTCGGGTGCACATGTCGCCAGCCAGCCCGGTATGGCGGATCGGCCTGCCGGTGCACTGCCGGGATCTTCAACCCGATTACCGGATGTGGCGAGAGGCTGGTCCGGTGCAGCGTGTGGAGTTCCCGGACGGTCTGCGGGTCTGGGCGGTGACGCGCTACGACGACGTGCTGGCGTTGTTGCGGTCGGAGGGATTCACGCGGGACTGGAGTGACGTGCCCTGTCCGGCCTACGGCTACGGCATGCGTCGCCATGGCGAGGACTACTTCGCGGCCAAGCCGAGCAACCTGTTCAACTCCGACGGCACCGACCATCAGCGGCTGCTGCGCCTGGTGGCACCGTTCTTCAACAGGCGGCGGATCGAGGGACTGCAGCCGTTCATCGACTCAGTCGTCCACGACGTGGTGGAGCGACTCGCCGGGCGCCGGACCATGGACCTGGTCGCCGACTTCGCCGTCCCCATCCCCTTGCGCATCATCGGCCGGCTGCTCGGCATCAGAGACGCCCTGCTGCCGGCTCTCACCGAGCACCTGCACGTGGTCAGCGGCTGGATCGCCCCGGAGAGCGAGCGCTGGCGCCGCTCGATGCTGGCTCTGCATCGGCTCACTCTGCACATCATGCGTGAGCCACGGCCGGAGGAGGACAGCCTGATCGCCGTGCTGCTGAAAGCACATACGGAGCGGGGCCTGATCAGCCGGCCGGAGATCTCCTCGATGATCAAAATCCTCCTGGCCACCGGCTATGAGACAACTGCTGCCCTGCTTGCCAACGGTGCGTGCGCGATGATCGGCGATGCCGCGGTTCGGCAGCAACTCGCCACGCGCAGCGACACCGACGCCTGCGTTGCCGAACTGCTGCGCTGGCAGCCTCCCTCGCCGTGGGGACAGATCCGCATCGCCCTCCGGGACATCACCTTCGCAGGGACCCGTATCAAGGCCGGCGACTTGGTGTATCCGCTCATCGCGGCCGCCAACCGGGATCCGGCCCGGTTCACGGCGCCTGACCGCTTCGACCCCCGCCGACGCGAGGTGACGCACCTGTCGTTCGGACGCGGCCGCCGCCGCTGCCTGGGCACGCCGCTGGCACTCGCCGTCGCCACGGCGGCACTGCCCGAGCTGGCCGAACGACTCCAGGGGGCACGCTTGACCATCCTGGCCGAACGGTTCCACTGGCACGGGCTGATGCACGTTCGCATGCTGCAAGACCTGCCTGTGCTGGCGGTGGACCGGGCGGCAGCTGACGCGGTGAGTCGGTTGTGACCGGCCTCGACAGCCGCAACGCTCTGCTGGCGGCCCTCAACCGGCCATCGTCCCGGGCCGACCCGTATGCGCTGCTGCGCCGGCTGCGAGAGGTGTCGCCGGCGACCGTCGGCCCGGGCGGCACAATGCTGTTGGTCGCGCGCCACCGCGACTGCGACCGAGTGCTGCGTGATCCGGCGATGTCCAGCGACTACCGGCGCGCCCCGGCGCTGTCGTCGGTGCGGCAGACACGCATGTTCGTCACCCTCGATCCGCCCGACCACACCCGGCTGCGCCGCCTGGTGAACAAGGCGTTCACGCCGCGCGCGGCGGCGGCACTCGAACCGCGGGCCCGAGCCATCGTCACCGAACTGCTTTCCACCGCCGACCCGGACGAATTCGACGTGGTGAGCGGGCTGGCGTATCCGCTCCCGCTGCGCATCATCTGCGAGATGCTGGGCGTCCCGCGCGGCGACATCGGACTTTTCGCGGACTGGTCGGATCGGCTCACCCAAAGCCTGGACGCGCTGATGTTCCGTGGGGATCTGGCGGACCGGGACCAGGCGCAGCACGAGTTCGCGGCCTATTTCGCGGACCTGATCGCGCACCGCCGCGGCCGGGACGGCGACGACTTGCTCTCCCGGTTGGTCCGCGTCGAGGAGAACGGGGACCGGCTCACCGAGGACGAACTCATCAGCACTCTCATCCTGCTCTTGACCGCGGGCCACGAGACGATCGCCAACCTGATCGGCAACACGCTGCTGGCGCTGTTGCACCACCCGGACCAGCTCGCGGCCCTGCGCGCCGACCCGGCGCTCGCCGCGGGCGCGGTGGAAGAGGCCCTGCGGTACGACCCGCCGGTGCAACTGGTCGCCCGAACCGTGCGCGGCGGCTACCGGATCGGTGACCTCGACCTGCCGGACCGCACGTTGGTCCTGGTACTGCTCGGCGCGGCCGGACGCGATCCCGGCGCCTTCCCCGACCCGGATCGGTACGACATCAAGCGGGGGTCGACAGCCCATCTGGCGTTCTCCGCCGGACCGCACTTCTGCCTCGGCGCCGCACTGGCCCGGCTGCAGACCACCGTGGTGTTCGAGTCCTTCGCCGGCCGGGTCGTCGACCCGGAACTGGTCGAGGTCACGCACCGGCCGAACGTCGTGATGCGTGGGCCGGGCCGACTGGTCATCCGGACAGGAGGGATCGCCTGCTGACCATGCCCTGTCGCCGTACGAGTCCCCGGCGGCCAGGTGACGGCCCGGACGAACGGTGGGGCCGCCGACGACATCACGACGCGGAGGCCGCCGGAGTGTCGAGGTCAGAACACTTCCGGTCCGGCTGATATGACCTGCAATGCCTGTTGTGCCAGGCATCATGAGAGGAACGAACACCATGCGTACTTCCCCCCTGCGGCGGGGCGCCGCTCTGACGTCCGCCGGCGCTGTGATCCTCGCCGCGTTCGCGGGCGCCGCTCCCGTACAGGCCGCCCCGACGGCCAAGGCCGCCGTCACCGAAAACCTGGTCTGCGTCGGTCACATGACCGTGACTCTGGCCACTCCCGTGACATACACGCCGACCCAGGACACGTTCAAGGTCACCGGTGAGGTGGACGACTGCATGTCCCCCAGCGGCGCCAACCCCCACATCGCCCGGGGCACGTTCACCATGACCGGCTCGGGTCTTCTCAGCTGCACCCAGCAGGAGACCTACAAGCTGGTCCAGAACTTCACCTGGTACAACGCACAGGGGACCAAGCTGGGTGAGACGCGGGTGTCGGCCAGCGGCATGGGCAAGGGCGACCCGGCCCATCACGAGATGCTGAACATCAACCGAGGCATCGCCGACACCGACAGCACCCGCTTCGCCGGCCAGGAGGTCGTGGCCGACTTCGCGCCCAAGGCGGCCGTCGGGTCCTGCGACGAGGGCAAGAACAACCTGACCGGCAGCATCCAGGTGTCCATCCACCCCGCGTAAGCGGCACCTCGACCACGACAGGACTGGTTCCGGCTCCGCTGTACAGGTGACTTGATGCTGCACGCCCCCTATGGACTCCAGCGAGAACTGCTCGGCCGGGCCGGAACGGACCATCAAGGCTGTCCCCGGTTTCACGACTTCCCCAAAGCGTGGGCCGCCTACGAACTGACCGGACGCGTGGACCGGCAAGCGCTGGAAGACGCGCTGGCCTCCGTTTTCGACGCGGCGGACGTCTTCCGGCAGACGATTGCCGGTGCGCGAGCAGGCGGCCGCACGGTCGATCCGCCACGGCATCCGTGCTTCGCGGCGGACAGCACTGAAGCGGCCGAACGACGGTTCCGCAGCGCCATTCTGCCGCTCCTGTTCGATCCGGGGGACCTCGCGGCGGGAGCCCGTCCCTTCAGCCTCACGGTGCACGCGCCAGGTCGCACTCTGCTGGCACTGGGCGCGGACCACGCCTTCCTCGACGGCTACTCGCTGTCCGTACTGCTGCGCGCGGTGACGCGCGACTACCAGTGCCGGGTGCGCAACGAGGAGCCCGCGCCGCTGCCGCCTGGAATCCCGGTGCTGGCCGCCCGTTTCCGGAATCCGAGCGAACGCACCGACCTGGCCCGGCACTTCGCAGCCTGCCCGCAGCCGGCCACCTCGCTTTCCCTGCCCGGCACCCGAGAACTGCCGCCGGAACATTGGGAGGCGCACGACACGCACCAGTTCCTGGTGACAGCCGCCGACGCCGGCGGACTACGGGCGTGGTGTGCACGGCGCTCAGTCGCTGTTTCGGCGGCCTGGCGTGCGCTGGTGCAGTTCACCGCCTCGGTCTGGCGTCGCGACGAGGAGCCGGTACCGGTCCTCTACGCCCGGCTGGGCAGGACGGGGACCGATGCGCTGCGGGCGGTCGGGCCGTTCTACGAGTCGGTCGTCTCGCTGCCCGGGCCCCGGCTCAGTGGCGACTTCGACACCTGGGCCGGGCAAGGGGCTGAGCCTGGCATCGAGGCGCCACCCCTGCTCGGCGCGTGGCTCAGCGACTTCACCGGCCAGCGGCGGCTGGATCTCTATCGACTGGTGTCGTTCAACTACCTTCCCCTACCCCGGCCGGTACGGCTGGACGATGCCACCGCCGCGCCGGTGGGCGGTCCTCTGCTGGCTGGTCTCCAGCCCCGGCCGCCGCAGCGGCTGGAGAAGCGCAACGGCGTCCATGCCGTGGTGTACCGGCTCACGGCCGGCCGGTTCCTGGTTCAGGTGCGGGCGGACCCTCGGATCGCGGGGACGGCGAAGGGATTCGGGCAGGCGCTGCGTCAGGCCCTCCTGCTGATGGGGGAAGGAGCGCCTGTGTCCGTGGTGCGGCGCTCGGTCGCGGACGCATGGGGGTAGGAACTGCCCGTCAGGGTGTCGACTGTCCGTCCGCAGGGGGAACGGCCGGCCTGGGTCGTGTCCGACGAGTTGGGCGAGTTCCTGCCCCGGGGGCCGGGCCTCGGCGTGCATGCTGCCGGCGCGCTGGACCCGACGACGCGCCTCTGGTAGGAGGCGACGCACACCGGCGGTCCTCCCTACCTGCCACCCGCGGGACGTTCCGGTCAGTTCACCGTTGCCGGGCTGAGTTCCTGTGTGGCCGCGAAAGCCGCCCAGGGAGCGCGGTCGACGACCAGACGGCGCAGCGTGCGTACCTGACGAGGGGCGTTCCAGCCGAGTACGCCGACCACCCTGCCGTGGTGCCCGTAGGCGGCGGCGAAGTGGCCGTCCGACGTGCCGCCGTAGACGATCCGCGTCTCCGCGCCCGGCGGGAAGATCCCGTACGCCTGGATCCTGGTGTCGTACTGGTCGGTCCAGAAGTAGGGCACAGGCGCGAACGGAGTCGCGTCGCCGAGCAGGTTGCCGGCCACGGCCATGGCCTGTTCGGTGGCGTTCATCCGATGCTCCAGCCGCATGCGGGTGCCGAAGTGCGCATGGGGCCAGGAGGCGACATCGCCGGCGGCGTAGATCCCGGGTGCCGCCTGGCAATACGCATCGCACTCCACCCCGTCTCCCAGCCGCAGGCCGGACCCTTCCAGCCAGCCGGTCGCGGGCGCGGCACCGAGCGCCATGACGACGACGTCGGCCGGCAGCGTGGTGCCGTCGCCGAGTTCCACTCCGGTCACCCGGCCGCCGGCGCCGCGCAGCCGGCGTACCGGCACTCCGCAACGCAGGTGTGTTCCGTGGTCCCTGTGCAACCCGGCGACGAGCGCACCGATCCGGTTCCCGAACGGGCGCCGCACCGGGACCGGCTCCGGTTCGGCCACGGTCACGTCCAGCCCCATGGCCCGGGCGGCCGCGGCGACCTCGGTGCCGAGGAATCCGGCACCGACCACGACCACCCGGGGCCCGGTTCGCAGCGCGGCGCGCAGGGCGATCGCGTCGTCGAGCGTGCGCAGGACGTGGACTCCGGCCAGATCGCCGTCGGGCAGGCGCCGGGGAGCCACACCGGTGGCGACGACCAGAGCGTCGAAGCCGATGCTCTCGCCGCCTGCAAGCCGCACCCTGCGGCTCGGGACGTCCAGGGCGACGGCGCGCTGCCCGAGCCGCAGGTCGGCCCGCAGCCGCGCGAGATCCGGCAGGGAGCGCAGGGTGGCACGTTCGGGCCCCCAGGCGCCGGTCAGGATCTGCTTGGACAGGGGCGGCCGGTCGTACGGCGGACGCGATTCCTCACCGATCAGCGTGAGGGAGCCGTCCCAGCCGCGGCGACGGAGGGTCTCGGCCGCGGTCAGGCCGGTGGCCGAGGCTCCCACGATGACTATCCGCTTCACTGCTCGTCTCCCTGTTCCTCCACCCAGATCGCCTGGGCCGGACAGAGGGCGACGGCCTGCCGGACGTCGGCCGCCAGGTGCTCGGGCGGGGTCTCGGCGCGCAGGACGACGATGCCGTCCTCCTCTCGCTGGTCGAACACCTCCGGTGCGCTCAGCACGCACTGCCCGGAGGCCACACACTTGTTCTGGTCGACGATCACCTTCATCGGATACTCCTTTCCAGCACGGCACTCGGCCGCGCTCACCAGGTGACGGGCAGCTCGTAGACGCCGTAGACGCTCCCGTCGTGCTTGAACGGGATCTCGTCGAGATCCACGGCGAGCTTCAACGTGGGGACCCGGCGGTACAGGGTGCTGTAGACGACCTGCAGCTCCACCCGGGCCAGCGGCTGGCCCAGGCACTGGTGGACGCCGAAGCCGAAGGCCACGTGGTGGCGGGGGTTGCGGTCGATGTCCAGCCGGTCGGGGGCGGGGAAGGCGTCGGGATCGCGGTTGGCGACGTCGTTGGCGAGGACGACGCCCTCGCCGGCGCGGATGGTCACGCCGCCGACCTCGATGTCCTCCAGGGCCACCCGGCGTCGTCCGCTGTGCACGATGCTCAGGTAGCGCAGGAGTTCCTCGACCGCCGAGGCGACCGTCTTCGGGTCGTCGCTCTCGCGCAGCCGGTCCAGCTGGTCCGGGTTCTGGAGCAGGGCCAGGGTGCCCAGCGCGATCATGTTCGCGGTGGTCTCGTGCCCGGCGGTCAGCAGCAGCATCCCCATGCTTGCCGCTTCATGCCGGGAGAGCTCGCCGGCCCTGACCCGCGCGGCCAGCGTGGAGAGCACGTCGTCGGCCGGGTGGGCGAGTTTGACGCCGATCTGCCGGTCCAGGTACTCGAGCAGCTGCTGGGTGGCGACCCGCGCCTGCTCCACGGTGCTGGTCCGCCTGATCAGGATCTTGCTGTTGGCCTGGAAGAAGCCGTGGTCGGCATACGGAACGCCGAGCAGCTCGCAGATCACCAGTGACGGCACCGGCAACGCGAACGCCTCCACCAGGTCCACCGGCTCGGGCCCGGCGAGCATGGTGTCGATCAGGCCGTCGACGATCTTCTGAATGGCAGGCCGCAGCGCCTCCACCTGCCTGATGGAAAAGGCCGCGGTCACCATCCGGCGAAGCCGGGCGTGCTCCGGATCGTCCATGTTGATGAAGGTCCGCGACTGCCTCCGGCGCTCCTTTTGGGCCGGGCTCAGATGGGGGTAGTGCGGGAGGTCGCTGTCCGAACCGATCCGTGGATCGGCGAGTAGAGCCCGTACGTCCTCGTAGCGCGTGACCAGCCACGGGCTGCTGCCGTCCCACAGCCGCACCCGGCTGATCGGAGCCCGGTCCTGCAGGGTGTGCAGGGCCGGCGGCGGGTCGAAGGGGCAGCGGGCAGCCCGAGGCATGGGGTAGTCCGGTACCTGCGCCGACGGCATGTCGGTGCCGGGTGCCGAGTTGGTGCTCATGGTTCTCCGCCCTTTCCGGAAGTCGGACATGGGGGGCGGTACCGGGACCGGGCCCGGCGCGCGTGGGGCGCGACGTGGCAGCGGAGCAGGTCCCGCCTGCTGGAGGAGACACCCAAGAGCGCGGCCAGGAGGCTCAGGAGGGCGATTCGCCGCCGGAAACGCGGGGTTGTGGGGCGGCTTGGCTCATCCGCCGGACGATGGGCAGGGCCGTGCGCATGGCCTCGCCGAGCGCCCGCACGTCCTGCTCGGGCAACGCGGCCAGCATGTCGGCCACCCGGGCACCCAGCGCGCGCCGGCGCTCGGCCATCAGCTCTCGTCCGGCTCCCGTGATGGCGACCAGGCGGACCCGCCCGTCCTCGGGATGGCCCACTCGAGTGGCCAGGCCCTGGTCTTCCAGCCGATGCACCAGAGCGGTCATCGACGGTTGGGCGATGCCCTCCGCCGCTGCCAGGGCGGTCAGCCGGATCGGACCTTCCTGCTCCAGCCGGCTGAGCGCCGAGGCGGTGGTCAGACTCATGCCCTGCCGGACCGACAGGAGTCGCCTGACCAGTCCGATGGCCAGCTCGTTCAGCGCCGTCGCCACCTCCTGGCGACTCTCTTCAGGTGTCTCGTCCATACCCACACCTATATCACCCTTCTATATAGGATGTCTATATTTTCTATCTATATAGATATCCTATATAGAAGGGTGATATAAATGCCGTAGCCCCTCAGGGGTTCTGGTCACAACCAGGGCGCCACAGCGGCACCCGGAGGAAGGTGATGACCGTGACCGGCACCTACGCCCCAGAGGCACCCCCTCGCACAGGTCCTGCCCGGAGTCCGTCGACATCGGTCGACACGTGGACCCTCGCGCACGACCCGGAAGCCGCGGGCGAGGCCCGCAAGATCACCAAAGGGCTCCTGGCTCAGTGGAGCGTCGCCGAGGACGCGGCCGACTCGGTCCTCCTGACCGTCTCCGAACTCGTCACCAACGCCGTGGAGCATGCCCAGCCTCCACTGGACTTCGGGCTGAGCCGCGACCCGGGCACTCAGCGAGTGCACATCGAGGTGTCCGACGGAGGCCCTGCCGCCGTGCACGGCGACTGGGCGGCCTCCTGCCCCCCTGACGAGCACGGCCGCGGACTGGAGATTGTCGATCAGCTCACCGCCGCGCACGGCCACCGCGAGGAAGCCGGACGCGCTGTCCACTGGGCCGACGTCACCAGCGCGCCCTGATCGACCGCGCGGCAGCAGGGGTGCGGTCGCCACGGATTGACGCCCGGTCAGGCCGCATCGGCGGTAGAACGTCGCGTCTGCCCGGCCGTGACGCGTCCGCCGGCCGCGCTGCCGCACCCGGGGCGGGAAGAGACCGCCACGACTCGAAGTGCCGGTGCCCGCAAGCCGAGGCCCTGGCCACGCATGGAAGCAGGGTGGGCGCTCGCGGTCGTGTCGCGCCCCGTACGGAGCAGCGGGCGAGAATCGGGCACGCCCCTGCGCCGGCCGCCCGGCAGAAGCTGGCGAGCCGGCTCGAAGCTCTCCTGCCCACGCGGTCGATGGAGCCTCGACGGGCGGCGTCGAACCCTGTCGAGGGACACTCGGCAACCGAGGAAACGAGGGGGCCGCCTGACCGGCGGCCCCTGTCTGGTCAATGCCCTGACCTGCCTCGAGCTGATGACAGCTGTCGAACGTTCGTCATCGTCGAGTGTCCTCCAACGACCCGGAGACGGCCCGGGATCACCGCCCGGCGACAGGTTCCAGAACGAACACCGGGAACTCCCGCGAGGTCTTCTTCTGCACGTCGGCGTACCTCGGAAAGACGGCGACCGCGCGCTGCCACCACTCCGTCCTCTCCTTGCCGGTGGCCTCATGGGCCATCATGTCCTGCTTCACGGGGCCGTCCTGGAGTTCGACGTGCGGATCGGCCTTGACGTTGAAGTACCACAGCGGATGCTTGGGGGATCCGCCCACCGAGCCGACCACCGCATAGCGCCCGTCGTACTCGACGCGCATCACCGGCGCCTTGCGGATATTGCCGCTCTTGGCGCCCCGGCTGGTCAGCTGCGAGAACATCCCTAACGACGAGGGGAAGGATGCCATGCCTCTCGAGGGCGAGTACGAACCGACCGTCTCCAACACCGGTGCACGTATCAGACATTCCGGGCACGGGTGGTCACCTCGCAGGTGGACGTCCGAGTAGCCGGCAGGATCCGGGCCGGTTTCCAGATCGCCCAGAAGCTTCTCGTCGCCTCGGGCAAGAACCAGGGCGATCGCCCCTCAGACGCCACACGGCCTGCCGCATCCTCGCCGAGGGCGAAACGGCCGGCCTCAGGACCTTTCCCGCTTCGGGCCTACGCGCCTCGGCCTGCGAGTACGACCTTCCGTCCGGCGCGTGCCGCTTCTCTGATCCGCTCCAGCATGCCGTGCCGCCGGACGGCGTGCCGGAAGTCGGGAACGCCGTCCTCGCCCGGTGCGAGGTTCCCGGTGATCTGGTCGCGCAGAAGCGCGTACTGGTGGGCGACGTTGCAGGCGGGCTCGGCGGTTCGCTCGGTCCACTGGGCCAGCGACCGTTGGTAACGGGCGGGAATCGGAAGTTCGACCGGCGCGCCGTCGCTGCCCCTGGCGCCGTACAGCCGCAGCCCCCCGTACCACCACCATGGAGCCTGGACGGCCTTGACGACCACATCGCCGTCCGTGCCGTTGATCTCCCAGTGAAACGAGGTGGCGCGAGGCGTCCCACCGCGGAAGTGCATCGCGGCCACGGCCCCCGACTCCAGCACACCGGTGACCGCGACCTGGTCCTCTGCGGTCTTGGCCGCGACCACCCCGCTCGTGACGTGGGTGACCTCGGGGCGGAGGTTCTCGACGAGAGCCGACACCTCGCGGAACTCCCCGAGCACCATGGTCAGCGCGTCGACCGAGTGCCCGAAGGGGATCGACAGCAGCGTGGCTCCGCTCGTGACGTCCAGCAGGTACGCGTAGTTGTCGTCGTAGGTGGCGCCCGCGATCCCGCCCGACCCGAGCATGCTGGTCGACAGCACCCGCCCCACATAGCCGTCGGCGACCAGGTCCCGCAGATACCGAAGCGACGGAGCCGACCGGGCCTGCAGGCCGACTCCCGTGAGCACACCCCTGCGGTGCGCGAGGTCGGCCAGCTCCTCGGCCTGCGCGAGGTCGGCACCGAGCGGCCACTCGCTGAACACCATCTTCCCCGCTTCCAGCGCGGGTCGGACGAGCTCCAGGTGGTGCGGAACCTTCACCGTCACCACCACGAGGTCGACTTCCTCACTGCGGGCCAGCTCCTCCGCGCTGCCGAAGGCCAGCGGCACCGCATACTTCTCGCCTGCGGCACGCGCCGATTCGGCGGTGCTGGCGCTCAGCGCCCGCAACTCGTATCCGTCGAGCCCGGCCAGCGCCGGCACATGGGCGGTGGCCGCCCAACCGCCGCTCGCGCTCAGACCCACGACGCCGACACGGATCAACCCTCCATGAGGGGAAGTGGACGTCATGCGCACCCCAGTGTTCGCGACCGCCTGCTCACTCACCTCAGAACGGCCGACAGCCCTGGAGGACACGGTCCAGGCATCACGTTCAGCTACACGCCGAGGCCACCACGCTCACCCGCCGGATCGCGGCGATCACCGGGCCCCCGACCCGGATGCCGTCGCGGGTCTCGCACCGGATGCGCACGCGACGGAACCAGTGCAGCAGCGCGAAGCTCTGCCGGCCCGCTCGGCGGTGTACGGCGAGGTCCTGAGCCGCGGTCGGCGTAGAGCTCGTCCGGCCGTCGGCGGGGTGTCCGCGTCGGCCACGTACCGGCGGGACGGCCTGGGCGAGCGGCATGAGCCGAGTGACGTCGTTGCGGTTCCCGCCGCTCGTGCAGGCGCTGCCACACACCCGCGTCGTTCCGGTCCCTCAGACGCCGCCGGCACGTCATGCCCGAGCCGAAGCCCGGCTCCTGGGGCAGGAACTCCCACGGAATGCCGGTGTACAGCACGAACAGGGGCACGACGGGAAGCAGCGGCTCGATCCGTGCCCGCCACTCATCGGACACGATCACTCATCGGACACGATCCACGGCGGCCCTTCCCCCTGCGCACGCACCGGCCGACAAAGGTCACCGTGCTGCCGGGGAGGGCTGCCGGGGCAGCAAGACCCAGGCCGCGAGGAACGCTCCCGCGAAGACGGCCGCCACGACCAGGAAACCGGTCTGCATCGCCGCTGCGGTGTCGTGTGCGCGCTGAGCCGGTGGCACCGCATGTTCGTGCGCCAGAACCACCGCCCCTACCACGGCGACCCCCAGTGTTCCACCGAGCTGTCGTACCGTGTGGACGATCCCGGACGCCTGCGGCCGCTCGCTCGGCGGCACGCGGCTGAGCGCATCGGTGTTCACGGGGGCCAGGACCAGGCCGAGACCCAGGCCGACCAGCATCACGCCTGGCATTTTCGAGGCCAAAGCGATGTGCGGCATGTCCGACGCCCACTGCACCGCCCCCGCTGTGGCGAGACCGAGTCCGGAGAGAACCGGCGCGCGCACGCCCGAACGGTCGTACCAGCGACCGGCGAATGCGGCGCCGGTCATCAGCGGACCGATCAGCGCCAGCGAGACAAGCCCGGCCTGCGCGGGGCTGTAACCCAGCAGGTTCTGTGTGTACAGCGCGGCGAACACCGCCATCGGCAGCAGACTGAACTGGATGGTCAGAAGCACCACCACGTCACCCGCGAACGCGCGGTGCCGTAGCAACTGGATCCGGACGAGGGGATCGGCGGACCGCATCTGGACCAGCGTGAACGTGGCCGTTGCCGCGACACCGGCGGCCAGGGCGAGCAGGGTTGCCGTCGAGCCCCATCCCCACTGGGCCGACTGCTGAAGCGCGTACACCGTCCCGCCGATGCCCGCCACGAGAAGCACGGCGTGCACGGGGGAGACGGACAGCGACGGCTGCTTTGGATTGGCCGGGCGGCCCCGGTGGGCCAGGACCAACACGACGAGCCCCACCGGCACATTGATCCAGAACACCGCACGCCAGGTGACCCAGCCGGCCAGTGCGCCACCGAGCAGCGGACCGAGCACCAGAAAGAGCTGACTGACGCCCACGTAGACGCTCATCGCCCGCCCGCGCACCGCGGACGGGAAGGCAGCCATGACGATGCTGGCGCTCACCGGCATCATCAGCCCCGCGCCGCAGCCCTGTAGCACCCGGGCGGCGATCAGCCACTCCTGCCCCGTCCCACCGGAGGGGACCAGGCCGCAGCAGGCGGATGCCGTGAAGAACACCCACGCGCCCAGCCGGAACGTCGTGACCGGCCCGAACTTCGTTCCGAGTCTGCCGCCCAGGGCAACGGTGGTGGACATGGCCAGTACATAAGCGTTCACGACCCATTGCTGACCGGCCGGGGACAGGGGCAGCTGACGTGTCATCGCCGCCAGCGCGACGGACACGACCGTTTCGTCGAGCATGAGCATCGACAGCCCGCCCGTCATGGCCCACAGGACGGTCCATGCGCCAGGCGTCGGCCGGTCCACCTCGGCAGCCGCTCGCGTCGTCGTCGCGGTCATGCGCTCGCCCCCCCGTTTCCGCCGCTGCCGGCCGCCAAGGCGATCCCTGCCCCGTGCCGGAAGCCGCAGACGAACAGCGGGACGGGGACATCGCCGTGGAAGGGCAGGTCCCGCCGCCCGCCGCAGCCGCGTGCACCGGCCTCCTCGGGTGGCCCCGCAGCCGTGCGGCGGCCGTGCGCCGTCCCGCTCGCCCTCGCCATGAACACCTGTGCCACCTGTCCACAAGAGATGTGGTGCGGGTCCGACGCGTCGACATCTCGTCGGGCCCGCACCGATACGAACGCCAGACACGATAAGCGACGACTCGGGCACTCTCTGACACAGCCAGTCCCTGGCTCCCTGGACGTGACTCACCCGGATGTCGTTCGTTCACGTTGCCGTGATGCGAGGACGGGACGACGCGGAGCACGACGCTCGGCGCTCGGAAGCGACCGACGACGACGAGCAGTTGCGCGGTGCACTGCCCTTGGAATCGGTCAGCGCCGCTGTGCGCACCTCCACGGACGGGCTGGCGCGGACCGTGGCCCGCATCATGCGCGCGTATGCGGATCGCCCCGCTCTCGGTGAGCGGGAGACGGAGACGGTGGTTGACCCGCTGTCGGGCCGCACCTCGCAGGTGCTGTTGCCGCGTTTCACGACGATCAGCTATGCCGAGCTGTGGGAACGGGCCGGCGCGGTCGCGGCGGAATGGCGACTGCACGGACAGCGCGCCGTGGGCGCGGGGGACTTCGTCGCGCTGTACGGATTCAGCAGCGTCGACCATACGGTGCTCGACCTGGCGTGCCTGCGGCTGGGTGCCGTGTGCGTGCCGTTGCAGTCCGGCGCCCCGGTATCCCGGTTGCGGCGCATCGTCGAGGAGACCGAGCCGCGTGTGGTGGCGGCAAGCCTGGAGGTCCTGGACCGGGCCGTCGAGCTGGTGCTGTCGAGCCCGTCGAGTCCGCGGCTGGTGGTCTTCGGCTACCACCCGGAAGTGGACCACGAGCGGGAGAAGTACGAGGCCGCGCGGTCTCGGCTCGCAGGGGCCGGTGTGACCGCGATCGACTCTCTCGCCGCGATCGTCGGCCTGGGCAGTGACCTTCCGGAGGCGCCACTGGGGCAGCCGGAGCGGGACACGGACCCCATGAGGCTGCTGATCTACACCTCCGGAAGCACCGGGGCACCGAAGGGCGCCGTCTACACGGAGCGGATGCTGCACCGGCAGTGGGTCGGTTGGGGTCCGGCCCAGTATGAGCTTCCCTCCATCGACCTCGGCTACATGCCGCTCAGTCATACGGCCGGGCGTACGGCCCTGTACGGCACTCTCGGGCGGGGCGGTACCTCGTACTTCACCGCCCGGAGCGACCTGTCCACGCTGTTCGAGGACATGGGGCTCGCCCGGCCGACGAAGCTGCTGCTGGTGCCGCGCGTCTGCGACATGTTGTTCCAGGCATACCAGAGCGAGCTGGTCCGCCGGGCTCCGGAGTTCAAGGACCGCTGCTCGCTGGAGGCCGCGGTCAAGGCGGACCTGCGCCAACGTGTCCTGGGTGGCCGTCTGCTGCAGCTGACGTGCAGCGGCGCGCCGATCTCGCCGGAGCTCAAGCGGTTCGTGGAGTCGTGCCTGGAGCTGCCCGTCCATGACGGTTACGGATCGACCGAGGCCGGCTGCATCCTGATCGACTCGCGGGTGCAGCGGCCCCCGGTGACCGAGTACAAGCTCGTCGACGTGCCGGAACTCGGTTACTTCACCACGGACTCCCCGTATCCGCGGGGCGAACTGCTGGTCAAGACGGACTCCATCACCCCGGGGTACTACAAGAGGCCCGACGCCACGGCCGAGGTCTTCGACGCCGACGGCTTCTTCCGGACCGGTGACATCATGGCCGAGGCGGGACCGGAACAGCTCGTGTACGTCGACCGCCGCAACAATGTGCTGAAGCTGGCCCAGGGCGAGTTCGTCACGATCTCCCGTCTGGAGAGCACCTTCGTCACCAGCCCCCTCATCAGGCAGATCTACGTGTACGGCAGCAGCGAGCGCGCCTACCTGCTGGCCGTCGTGGTGCCCACCGACGAAGCGCTTCGGCAGGCAGCGAGCCACCAGGAACTCCGGGGGCGGCTGCGCGAGTCGCTGCAACAAGTCGCCGCCAGAGCGGAGTTGGAGTCGTTCGAGATTCCACGGGACTTCCTGATCGAGACAGAGCCCTTCTCGGTCGAGAACGGGCTGCTGTCGGAGATCCGGAAGAATCTCCGCCCGCAGATCAGGGAACGCTACGGAGACCGCCTGGAGCAGCTCTACGAACAGTTGGCGAGCGGACAGGAGGAGGCACTCCGTGCCGTGCGCGAAGGCGGCCCCGGCCAGCCGGTGTTCGAGGCGGTATGCCGCGCCGCTCGTGCGTTGCTGGGCTGCTCGGCCGCGGACCTGACCCCGACCGCGCGTTTCTCGGATCTGGGTGTCGATTCGCTGTCCGCGCTGTCGTTCGCCCGGTTGCTGCGGGACGTCTTCGGTGTCGAGACGCCGGTCGGGGTGTTGCTCGGCCCGACGCACGACCTCCGGGCGGTCGCGGCCCATATCGAGGCGGAACGCGCCTGCGGCGTCGAACGGCCGTCGTTCGCCGTGGTGCACGGCAGCGACAGCGCCGAGGTCTGTGCCACCGATCTCGCGCTGGAGAAGTTCCTTGACGCGGAGACGCTTCGTACCGCGCGCCGGCTGCCCCGCGCTGCGGGGCAGAGCACGGTGCTGCTGACCGGGGCCAACGGCTATCTGGGCCGCTTCCTGTGCCTGGACTGGCTGGAACGGTTGGCCGGGTCCGGCGGCAGGCTGATCTGCGTCGTACGGGGACGTGACGCCGCCGACGCCCGTCGGCGTCTGGATGCCGCCTTCGACACCGGCGACACAGGCCTGCTGCACCACTACGGGGAGCTGGCCGCGCACCACCTGGACGTGCTCGCCGGCGACATCTCCCAGGACCGTCTCGGCCTGGCTCCGGACACCTGGGGCCGGCTGGTCCAGGAGGTCGACCTCGTCCTCCACCCGGCCGCGATGGTCAACCACGTCCTGCCCTACGACCAGCTGTTCGGCCCCAATGTCGTGGGCACCGCGGAACTGATCCGGCTGGCACTGACCGGGAAGGTCAAGCCGTTCACCTACCTGTCGACGGTCGGCGTGGCCGACCGGCTCGACCCGTCACGCCTCGACGAGAGCGCCGACATCCGTGTCGTGAGCCCGGTGCGCACCCTCGGCGACGGGTACGCCACCGGCTACTCGGCCGGCAAGTGGGCGGGTGAGGTCCTGCTGCGGGAGGCCCACGACGCGTGCGGCCTGCCGGTGACCGTCCTCCGTTCTGGCATGATCCTCGCCCATCAGCGCCACACCGGCCAGCTGAACGTCCCCGACGTGCTCACCCGCCTCCTGTTCAGCCTCGCGGTCACCGGCACCGCCCCGGCCTCCTTCTACCGGGCCGACGCACAGGGTGACCGGCGACGGGCGCATTTCGACGGCCTCCCCGTCGACTTCGTCACCCAGGCCGTCAGCACCCTCGCCGCGCGGAACACCGACGGCTACCGGACCTTCAACGTGGTCAACCCGCACGACGACGGAATCTCGCTGGACACGTTCGTCGACTGGTTGGCGGACTCCGGCCACCCCATCCGCCGCATCGAGGATTACGACGACTGGTTCACCCGGTTCGAGTGCGCGCTGCGGGCCCTGCCGGAACCCAGGCGCCGGCACTCGCTGCTGCCGCTGATCCACGCCTTCCGGCAACCCGCCGCACCCGTCCGCGGCTCCGCCGTCCCGTCCCACCGGTTCCAGCAAGCCGTCCGCGAAGCCGAAATCGGCGGCGCCGGGGACACACCACATCTTTCCGCCACGCTGATCACCAAGTACGTCACCGACCTGCGTCAGCTGAATCTTCTGTAGGGCCCGTGGTCGCAGGGACGTCCACCATCGAGTCGTAACTCGCCCCGCTCGTCGGCGAGTCGTCCATCGGGACCGGTTGGGGTCACCGTGAGCGGTCCGTCGGACGCCCGGTGCGTCAAATGAGCGTCACGTCCGCCGGGACCAGCGCCGAGCACCCCGCGGCGCCTCCCTCACGTAGCCACGGTCGATGCGGGTGGAGTCCAGCGCCGGGTGCGCGGCACGGTGCCGCTGACGCCGAAGTCCTTCTTCAGGTGCTCGGGGACGGCGTAGTGCATGACGCGTCCGCGGGTGAGGGAGGACAGCTCGAAGACGGTGGTGAGGTGGCCGAGGCGGTCCAGGGCCCAGGCGCCGAACGGGGAGCGGTCCTCGATGCTTTCCAGAACCCCGAGCAGGGCCGGGACGACCTTGGCGACGTTGTCCCAGGCGGTGCGGGGCACCTCGAGCCAGTCGGCGCAGGTGTCGCCGATCAGGTAGCGGATGAGGGCGGAGACGATGGGGTCGAAGAAGGTGCCGGGAACCACCTCTTCGTAGAGGTCGATCAGTTGCCTGGTCAGATGCGCGCCCTCGGGGCTCGGTCCCATGTGGCGGACCATGTACAGGTCGAGGAACTGCCGGGCCTCGTCCAGGTCGCGCGGTACGGCCTCCTGGTCGACGCCGAGCATCGCTCCCACCACGCGCCAGGCGTAGAAGTAGGCTTCGGCGCCCTCGGTGGACATGTGGATGTTCAGGCGGTGCAGGCTGTCCAGGACGAGCAGGGAGAAGAACATCTGACCGCCGATCATGTCCTCCTGGCAGATCGGCGTCCCGAGAGTCCCGGTGTCCCAGCGGTTCTCGCGCTGCAGGTGGTGGCGGATCGAGGCGTGCAGCAGGCGCACCTTCTGCGCGGCGGGGATGAAGCGGCTGCCGGCCTCGAAGGCGCCGGGCTGCATCAGGTAGACGGTGAACTGGCCGGTCTCCGCCATCCGCCTGGACGGGTAGTCCAGTCCGTGCGTCGCCGACAGGAGCTTCGCGACGTGCGGGACGACATAGCAGGCGGGCATGGAGGCGAAGGACAGGGCGGTGGAGATGTGGACGTTGTTGTCGATGAAGAACAGCCGCGCCTTTTCCATCTCGCCCCAGTCCACCCAGTCCGGTGGGAAGCCGGTGGCCCGGAGGTACTCGCGGGCGACGTCAGGCAGTCCCTCGGGCAGCGGCGAACCGGCCGTGGAGACGTGGCGCATCAGGGAGTTGAACTTGCCGACCTCCCCTCGTTCGAACAGGGTCGCCACCACAGCGTCGGCGAGTTCGTCACCGGACTGGCGCAGGGCGTTCATCGAGGCTTCTGTGCAGGTCATGTCACGGTCCTCTCGACGGCACCGCCCAGGACGACCTGGGTGGTGCCGTCGCGCAGTGGGGGTCAGTGGCGGCGGTCGGTGGCGGAGCGGGCGAGTTCGGTCAGGGCCCTGCGGGCCGGCGCGGGCATGCCGAGCCCGTCCAGGTGGCCGACGGCATCCGCCACCCGTGCGGCGATCAGGTCCTCGACCTGCTCCGGGGCCCTGAGCTCCAGCATCAGCTCGCGGACCTCGCGCAGGTCCTCCTCGCCGAGGTCACGGCGTCCCAGTACCTCGGCGAGCCGCCCACGCTCTGCAGGACCGGCGGCCTGCCAGGCTTTGGCGAGCAGGGTGGTGGGGCGGTGGCCGCGGATGTCGTCCAGGCCGGCTTTGCCCGTGCGGTGGGGCTCGCCGAACAGGCCCAGCAGGTCGTCACGCAGCTGGAACGCCTCCCCCAGTGGCAGCCCGTACGCGGAGAGGCCGGCGCGCAGCCGGGGGGCGGCGCCCGCGAGCAGACCGCCGATGAGCAGGGGCTGTTCGACGGTGTACTTGGCGGTCTTGTAACGGACGACCTTCAAGGACACGTCCGCATCCGGTGGGGTTCCGGTGCTGAGGATCTCCAGGCATTCGCCCGCGATGACTTCCCGAGCGAGTTCCGCCCAGATCGGCCGCGCCCTGGCCAGGTACGCGGCGGGCAGGCCACTGGCCGCGAACAGCCGGCCCGCCAGGGCGATGAGGTGATCCCCGACCAGCATGGCCAGGGAGCGGGCGGCCGCGTGCGGCCTCGGATGTCCGGTCACCGCGGAGCGCAGGGCGACGTGCGCGGCGGGCAGGTTGTGCCGCAGCGGGCTGTCGTCGATGAGGTCGTCATGGACGATCGCCGCCGCATGGACCAGTTCCATCGAGGCAGCCGCACGCATGAGGGCGTCGTTGTCGGGCTGCCCCGCCGCGCGCCATCCCCAGTAGCAGAATGCGGCGCGGATCCGCTTGCCGTGCCTGGCCGCCACCTGCAGTTGCTCGGCCATCGGCGTGAGAGCGGGATCGATGCCGACCAACTGCTCGGCTTCCTCGGCCAGGACGCCATGGAGGACCGTGTCCATGCGCTTCCTGAACGCGACGGCGTCCCAGCGCTCAGACATCGCCACCGGGCGCCGCCCGACTGGCGAGAGCGTGCCGGGCCAGCACCTCCAGGTGCGCGGCGGGGGCAGTGGCACAGCGGTCCAGTGCGATACGGCCGCGGGCCATCAGGTCGCGCTGCGCGTCCTTGGCGATGTCCGCGCCATCGGAACGGCGCAGCAGTTGCCGGGCCGCCCCGACTGCCGAGCCGACGGTGCTCACCGCCAGGTCCATCAGTCCTGCCACGAGCAGGACCGCCTGCTCCTCTGCACGTGCTCCGCTGTGCGGAGTGTCTGCCATGCTGATGCCTCTCGCCTCCTCGGTCACTCGCCGCGGGCGCCCGACTCCCGGCAACCGCCGGCACGAGCCTGACGCCTCGACCGCTCTGCGTCAGCCGCGATACCGGATCGAGCGATAAGCCTGATCAGATGTGCGACCGGCCGTCCCGCCCCTTCGCGGAAGCGGTCCCATGGCGGCCGACCGCTGTCCAGGGCTGGTGCGCTCCGCGCGTCGAGCGGCAGCGGGCCCGGTAATCCGGTGATCAGGAGCGTGCGGCACGTCGTCACGCGCCGGGCGTTCCCGTGTCGCCCGGCGCAGACTGACCGCACCACCCTGGAGGTGTCCCGCCGGCGGATCCCGCCCGGCTGTCGGTCCGCGCGTATCTCCCGGACGAGAGGTGCAGCGGGCGCGGAGACACTGGTCCCCTGGCCCTGATCCCTCACTGCGCCTGCTGGTCGCGGCCTGCGTCTCCGAGTTCCTTGAGCAGCAGAGTCAGGGTCTCGAGCCGTTCGGGCCCGAGCAGTTCTTCGATCCAACGGCTTGTCTCCCGCGCCTGCCGGCGCCCGCCGTGCGTGCGAGACGAACGATCTGGAGGTGCCCGCCTCCGCCGAGGTCGTCATCGAGGGGCACCTTTCCGCGATGCGCGACGCCGTGGAGGGCCCGTTCGCGGAGTTCCACGGCTGGGCCCTGCCCGAGACGTCCCCGCAGCCGCTGTTCAGCATCGAGGCGGTCACCTACCGGGACGACCCGATCTGGCCACTGGCCGCCGCCGGACGCCCCGTCGACGATTCACACGTCGCACCGGCTGCGGGCATCT
Organism: Streptomyces sp. NPDC052109; assembly: GCF_040680195.1. Lineage (NCBI taxonomy): Bacteria > Bacillati > Actinomycetota > Actinomycetes > Kitasatosporales > Streptomycetaceae > Streptomyces > Streptomyces sp. NPDC052109. The sequence continues at coordinate 332,148 of NZ_JBFAWF010000004.1, forward strand.
CCGCAGAGGTCGTCGCGGTCCTGCGGGAGGCCGGGCTGCCCATCACGACGGCCTGGCTGCCGCTCGGCGCCGCCTGCTTCTGGACGGTGATCACGGTCCCGCAGAACTGGCGTGACCTGATGCCGGGGATGGACACCGCGCGCTTCGTGCACCGTATCGGCGAGGTCCTGAACGGCACGCGCGTCGGACGGCTCTCCCCGGTCGTCTACGTCCTGGACGACGACGTGGATCCGTCGAACGACTCGGACCTGCTGTGGGCACTGGCCACCCGCGTGCACCCGTCGCTCCGGCAGGAGCAGTGGCACGGGCCGATCATGCCCTGGTACCCGTGCTTCACCGAGGAGGAACTGCACAACGGCTGGGGAGCCGTCGTCGTCCACGACGCCCTGCTCCCGGCGGTGGGCAGCGGACGCGTTCCGCCCGCCACGTTCGACGGCGTCTTCCCCGAGGATGTGCGCGCCAAGGTCCTCGCCGCCGAAGCCGGGCCGGCGGACGGCACCGGCTCTGGCGCGTCGCGCTGACGCCTGCCGCCCGAGGACAGCCGGAGGCTGCCGACTGCCGTGACGGCATCCGCGAGCCGCTGGGCGAGTGACCCATGGGATTTGGCGGTCACATGGCGAGGTACCGATCAACGTGCGTGTCGGACTGTCGGCGGCACCGGTCCTCGGCCACAGGCGTCGAGACGCCACTCGTCCGGCATGAGCCCATGAGGCTGCCGACCCTGTGAGTCAGGAGAGGAACAGTCGTGACCCATCAGAGTGTGACGGTTGCCGTCACGGGAGCGGGCGGCACCGGCGTGGCCAAAGCCCTGCTTGCCGCACTTCAGCGAGATGACCGGGTAGGCCATGTCGACCTTCTGGTGTCGGCCAACGGGCGCAAACTCGTGGCCTTCGAATTCCAGACCGGCGAGGATCCGGAGTCGGTGGTCCGGGCCCTGGAGGCGACATCGCCGAAAGTGCGCTTCCTGGATCCGGACGATATGGCCGGACCAGTGACCAGCGGCAGTTATCCGAGCGACATGATGATCATCCTGCCGTGTGCGGCCGGTGTCCTCGGACGCATCGCTCACGGACAGTCGGAGAGCCTCGTCGAGCGAGCCGCCGACGTGATGCTGAAGCAACGGCGCAGACTCGTCCTCTGCCTCCGTGAAGCGCCCCTCAACCTCATCCACCTGCGCAACATGGTCGCCGTCACGGAGGCGGGAGCCACTGTGTACCCCATGATCCCCACGTACTACAACCTGCCCGAGACGCTCGCGCAACTGCGGGACGAGTTCGTGGAACGCGTCCTGCAGTTCCTGGGGCTGTCCAGCACAGATCGCTATCAGTGGGACGGCAGCGACACGGCGGCCCGACGCAAGCACAGCCGCGGGCGTTGACGGTCGTGTTCGGCCATACGAGGGCGCGGCACCTCTGCCAGGAGATCCCTACGCGTTCTCACGCGCCGGTGCCGGTGGCCCGGTGAGGGGTGCCGCGGCACGGCCGGTCCAGGGGATCCGGAACGCCGTCAGTGTGACGATCAGGGCCGAGACGGCGACCGTGCCCATGCCGAGGGTCAGACTCGTGGCGCCGGCGACGAACCCGATCAGGGCCGGACCGGCCAGCAGCCCGGTCGTGCCCATCGCGGCGACCAGGGCCAGGGCATCCGAGCCGTGACCGGCCGCCGCGACGTACACGCACGGGGTGACGGCGGCGGCGCCCAGACCGACGCAGGCGAAGCCGAGGAGGGTCGGCACCACCCCGCCGGTGAGCAGGGCGAGGGCCAGGCCGGCTGCGGCCACCGCGCTGCCCACCCGGACCACCGCGCCGTCGCCCCAGCGGGTGCGCCAGCGGTCCGCGCGCAGGCGGGCCAGCAGCATCATTCCGGAGACGACCGCGATGCCCAGGGGGGCCACCGCCGAGGAGGCCCCGACCGCGTCCTTCAGGTAGAGCGTCGACCAGTCGTTCATCGCGCCCTCGGTGATCGTGCCGAAGGCCATCGCGCAGCCCATCAGCAGGGTCGCCCACGAGGGAAGGGCCAGCGTGCGGTTCCGCTTCGGGCCGTCCGCCGTCTCCGGTTCCGGGTGCGTCAGCAGGCCGGAACGGGCGCCGGCCGGCAGGAGCAGCAACAGGGCGCCCGCCGCGGTGAAGTGGGCCGGCACCGAGGCGGTCAGGGTGGTCACGCCGGAGGTCAGCAGCGCTGCGGCGAGCAGGCCGGCGCTGAAGGTGGCGTGCAGCTGGGACATGGCGGTGCGGTCGTACGCCTTCTCCAGGGCGGCGCCCTGGGCGTTCATGGCGACGTTGAGGCAGCCGACCGCGACTCCGTCGGCGCAGACGGCGAGGAGTGCGAGCGGGTAGGTCGGTACGACGGCCAGGGCGGCCAGCACGGCGATCAGGCACAGCGCGGAGACGAGGGACAGCCGCCGGGAGCCGAGGCGGCGCATCAGGACGGCGACGAGCGGGAACGAGGCCGCCGCTCCGGCCCCGCAGGCCATCAGCAGCAGGCCCACCTCCCCGGCTCCCAGGTCCAGCCGGGTCTTGAGCGCGGGGAGGCGGGAGACCCAGGTGCCGTACTGGAAGCCGAGGAAGCAGAACAGCGCCGCGATCGACCACTTGGCGCGCCGGAAGGAGGGACTGGGCATCAGCTCGCCTCCCGCACCGCGGCCAGTCGCGCCGACATGTACACCGCGCCGCTGCCGTAACCGGCCGGCAACCGCGTCCCGTGGTGGGTGCGGTAGCCGTTGGCCCGCCAGAAGGACTCCTTGCCGGCGACGGCGACGAGCGACATGGTCGCGAAGCCGCGGGCGCGGGCCACGCCCGACACGTGGCGGGCCATCCGGGTGCCGAGCCCCCTGCGCCGCAGGGGCGCGGTGACGACGAGGTCGTGCAGGTGGAGGTTGGAGGAGCGGTGCGCGGTCTGCTCCGGCCGGGTCAGGTCGGGACAGCTGAACCTGGGGTAGGGCAGAGCCAGTGCGTAGCCCGCTATCCGGCCGTCGAGGTCCAGGACGAAGCAGGTGCCCGCCGCGGCCCGGGAGCGCAGCGCGGTCTCCCCCTCCGTCAGCGAGGTGTCCGCGTAGACCTCCGCTTCCAGGGCCACGACCTCGGGCCAGTCGGCCTCGGTGACGCCCCGTACGAGGTGGGTCATGTCAGTGGTGTCCTTCCTGCCCGCGGGTGCACACGCAGGGCAGCGGGCGGATGCCGTTGAACCCCTGGGTCATGTAGCTGGTGGCGTAGGCGCCGGCGGAGAGGATCCAGACCGGGTCGCCGGAGGCGAGGGACGCCGGTACGCGCACCGGGTGCCGGCCGTCGCCGTAGGCGTCGTCGCTGTCACAGGTGGGGCCGGCGACGATCGCGGAGACGTGTTCCTGGGCCCCTGAATGGCCCGGGAAGACCATCCGGTGCGTCAACTGGTCCATCTCGTAGAGGCCGTTGAACTTGCCGCAGCTCAGGTAGAGCCAGTGGGCGTCGGTGCCGTCCGGCTGCCGGCGGCGGGTCAGCCGGGAGACGTGGGCGCGGACGGCACCGTGGTCGGCGACCAGGTGGCGGCCGGGTTCCAGGACGAAGTCGAGGGGGGCGGGGCTGAGTCCGCGCAGGTGGTCCATGCCCTCGCGGAGCACGGTGAAGATCTTGTCCAGGGGCGGGTCGAGGGGGTTGCCGTGGCGGTCCTGGTAGCCGAGCGCGGGCAGGCCGCCGCCGAGGTTGACGTGGTCGGGTACGATCCCACGCCCCACCAGGGCCGTCAGGGTGCCGGCGAGGGTGTCGAGGGCCTGCTGCCAGGCCTCACCGGTCATCTGCTGGGAGCCGACGTGCACGGACAGGCCGGCCGGGGTGAGGCCGGCCGCGCGGGCCGTCGTCAGCACGCGGACGGCGTCGTCGGGGGCGCAGCCGAACTTGCGGTTCAGGCCCCACAGGGCGCCCTGCCCGCTGGTGGCGAGACGGCAGAACACCTGGGAGCCGGGGGCGTGTTCGGCGAGGGCGGTGACGTCCTCGACGCTGTCGGTGGCGAAGGTGCGGACACCCAGGCGGTGGGCCTCGGCGATGTCGTGGTCGGACTTGACGGTGTTGCCGTAGTGGATGCGGGCCGGCTGGGCGCCGGCGTGGAGGGCCTGGGTGATCTCGGCGGGGCCGGCGGCGTCGAATCCCGCACCGCGGGCGGCGAGGGCGTGCAGGACCTCGTCGACGGGGCAGGCCTTGAGGGCGAAGCGGACGTGCGTACCGGGGAGCTCGTTCAGCAGGGTGTCGTATTGGTGCTCTATGCCGGTGAGGTCGTAGATGATGCGGTCGGTTCGGGCCGCGGCGAGGTGTGGGGCGAGTGCGCCCGAAGGAGTGCCGCGACGTGCCGTCGGGCGGCCACCGGCTCGTCGTGGTTGATCGCGCGGTTCCTCGCGCCACTTCGGGGCGCTCATGCCTGGGCCGCCTCGACGAGCGCCGGCCAGGCCTCGACCAGGTACGCGTAGTCCTCGATGTCCGACTGAGCCTCGTCCAGTAACCGCTCCCGCTCCACGGCGAGTCGGTCGGCGAACTCCGCGTACCGGCCACCCAGTTTGCGGTACGCCGTGTCCACCCGGTCCAGTCGCCAGACGTTCTCGGTGCGGTCCACGCCGGTGCTCCCCCGCAGGAACTCCACGATCCGGTCGGCCCGTACCCGATGCCGCTCGTCCAGCAGTCCGGCGCCTTCGGCGGCCATGCGGTCATAGACGTGGTGGAAGTAGAGCATCGACAGCAGGAACTTCACGAACCGCCGCTGGTAGGCCGGGAAGCCGGTGTCGGTGCGGCGTTCGGGGGTGTGGAAGTTCTGGATATGCCGGTTGTGCAGGATGCCGGGCAGGCCGGCGTCGTGGACGAGGTGGAGGAGGAAGTAGTCGCTGCCGATCGTGTCCGTGGCGGGCGGCAGGGGGACGCGTTCGTACACCGCGCGGTCGAAGGCGATGTTGCACATGTCGACCCGCATCGGATCGACGACGGTGAGGGTCGACCGGTCACCGGTGAAGGGTGCCGTGCCGGCGCCGGTGAAGGACTCCTCGACCAGCTCCCGTCTGCGCTCCTCGGACCAGTCGCCGGGCGCCCAGAGGCCGACGACGTCGTGGTAGATCCCCTCGTCCAGGCGCCGTATCTCCCCGATGTCGACGGAGAGTTCGCCGATGAAGGAGGCCCCGGCCAGCGACACCGGGCGGCCGCGCAGTGCCGGGTCGAGGTCGGTGTGGAGCCCGCCTGCCCCGGCCTCGGCGGCGGGCCTGCCGAGGTACGGCAGCTCGTGGTGGACGGGGAACACCGGCTCGCCGGCGTGTACTTGGTAGGTGCTGTCGGAGTCCCGGCGGTGCACCGAGGCACAGCCGAGGGCGGCGGCCAGCAGGAAGGCGCGGTTGGTGCAGGCGCCGTAGGACACGGCCGGCGGGAGCATGAGGTGGAGCAGGCGGTCGGGCTCGGGCAGGCCGGCCCGCTCGGTGGTGCGGCGCAGGAAGGCGCGCTGGGCGGCCTCGTCGAGGTGGTGGACGGTGACGTTCCCGGCCGGGGGCAGGGCGGCGACGGTCCGGGCGTGCTCGGCACGGGTGTGGGCGTCGGAGGAGTCGAGGATGAGCAGGTTGACATCGGCGCCGTGGCGGCGGGCGGCGTAGGCGGCCTCGTCGTGGAGGGCGGCGATGGTGGCGGAGCAGGCCCGGTTGGTGGGCAGGCAGAGGCAGACGCGGTTCACTGTGCCTCTTCCGCGGTGGTGGTCCAGGGGTCCAGTCCGAGCAGCTTTCTGCCGAGCGGGGTGAGCGTGGCCGGTCCGTAGCGGTGCGCCTCCGGCTCGCGGGCGTCGCCGAGGAGGGTGGCGTTCCAGGTGGGAGTGGCGAGGGTGCGCCAGGAGTCGATCCGGGAGTCGCGCAGAGCCGTGTGCTCCTCCAGCGCGGGCATCATCGACAGGTACTGCACGGCTCGGACAGCGTTGTCAGAGAGGTTCGGTGCCACGCCGTGCGCCAGCAGCCCGTTGAAGATGAGCAGGTCGCCGGCCTGGAGGTCGGGTCGGGTCACCGGGAACTCGGCGCGGTCGGTGCCGGGCCGGACCGGGTCGCGGCCCGCCGGCCGGCCCACGCGCCACTCCTCGAACCGGCGGAAGAGTTCCGGGGCGCACTGGAAGCCGCCGAGCTCGGGCCGGGTGTCGTTGAGGGCGATGATGCCCTGGACGCGCTGCGGCAGGACGGCGAGAGTGGTGTCGACGTCCCAGTGCAGTTCGATGTCGAAGCCCTCGTCGGTGGGCTCGATCTGGGCACGGGAACGGGTGTGCCGGTTGGGCGGGTTGAGGTTGAGCCGGTCCAGTGTGACCCACAGCTCCTCGCAGTCCCACACGTCCACGAAGGCGTCGTAGACCCGCTGGGTCTGGCGGCTGTCCCAGAGGAGCTGGTGGTGGTAGGCCTCGACGAAGCCGTAGATGAACAGGTGCTGGTCGAGTTCGGAACGGAACTCCGGCTCGTCGTACCAGGTCTCGGGGCGGTCGGGGTCGAGCCCTTGGAACTGCCAGGCGAAGTCCAGGAGTTGTTTGGCCTCCCCCGGGGTGATGGCCTCGCGCACGACGACGTAGCCGTATGTCTGCCAGAAGGCGAAGTCCTCTTCGGAGAGCACCCTGAGGGGCTCTGACTTCTCGATGTGGCGCAGCGGGGTGGGGGTGAGGTAGGTCTCGCCGTCGGCGCTGAAGTAGGGGCGCGCGGAGGCGGCCCGGTGGAGGTAGGGGGCGGACGTCTGCATGTGTTCGCTCCGGGATGATCGGGTCGGAATACACCTGCGGTTTGGACGTGCGACATGTGCCGGTGGCATACCCGAGGGCGCGTGGGGCCACCGATTTCCCTGCGCATGCTCGGGGTCGGGGCCGCCCGCCGACTCGGCGGGCGGCCGTTGCGGATCGGGCGTCAGCCGGCGACGACGGCCTCGGCGGCCGCCACGCCGCACACCCGGGCGGCGCCGTAGGTGACGATGTGCAGGGCGCCGCGCGGGGCGGCCTGCGGCAGGCCCATCTCCACGACGACGGTCTCGGGGCGGGCGGCGAGCAGGGTGTCGAGGGCGGAGCGCATCCAGTCGTGCCGGTGTTCGTCGCGGACCACGGCGACGATCCGCCGGCCGCCGGCCGCGGCGAGGGCGGCCTCACCGGCACCGTCGCCGGAGAAGGAGGCGGAGCCGGTGCCGGGCAGCAGCCGCTGCAGCTCGGCGGCGACGCCCCACGGGGTCTGGTCGCCGACGGCGATGTTGCGGGCCGGCTCGAACTGGGCGACGTACACCGGTGCGGCGACCGGTGCGGCGGCGCCGGAGCGGGTCACGGTGAGCGCGCGCCGGGCCGCTGCCAGACCGACCCCCGGGTCGGGCGTGGTCGCGGCCCCCGCCCCGCGGGCCCCGGCGGTCCATGCGGCCAGGCCCCGCACCCGGGCGGCCGCGTCCGCGAGCCGTTCCTCGGGCAGTTCACCGGAGCGTACGGCGGCCACGAGCGCGTCCCTGAGCCTCAGCACGGTGCCCTCGTCGCACAGCCCGCCGCCGACGCAGATGGCGTCGGCGCCGGCCGCGATCGCGAGGACCACGCCGTGCTCCAGCCCGTAGGTACCGGAGATCGCGCGCATCTCCATGCCGTCGGTGACGATCAGGCCCTGGTAGCCGAGTTCCTCGCGGAGCAGCTCGGTGAGGATGCGGCGGGAGAGGGTGCCGGGGCGGTCCGGGTCGAGGGCGGGCACGAGGATGTGCGCGCTCATGACGGCCCTGGTGCCGGCGGCGATGGCCGCGCGGAACGGGGGCAGTTCACGCTCGTACAGCGTGTCGGCGTCGACGTCGATGCGGGGTACCGCGTGATGGGAGTCGACGTTGGTGTCGCCGTGGCCCGGAAAGTGCTTGGTGCAGGCGGCGACGCCGGTGGACTGCAGGCCCTCGACCCAGGCGGCGGTGTGCCGGGCGACCAGGTCGGTGCTCGCGCCGAAGGAGCGGACGCCGATGACGGGGTTGTCGGGGTTGGCGTTGACATCGGCGGACGGCGCCCAGTCGAAGTTGACTCCGCAGGCGGCCAGGCGCCGGCCCAGCTCGCGGGAGACGGCCCGGGTGAGGTCCGGGTCGTCGACGGCGCCGAGCGCGTGGTTGCCGGGGAAGGAGGAGCCGGTGCGTACGTCGAGGCGGGTGACGTCGCCGCTCTCCTCGTCGATGGCGACCAGCAGATCGTCCCGCTCGGCCCGCAACTGCGCGGTGAGCTCGGTGACTTGGTCCTCGCTGACGACGTTGCGGCCGAACAGGGCGACGGAGGCGAGGCCCTCACCGAGGCGGCGGCGCACCCAGTCCGGCGCGGTCGTGCCGTCGAACCCCGGCTGCAGTACCGCGAGGGCGTCACGGATGAGGGTGTGGGTGCCGGTGGCGAGTGTGGTCATCGGCCGGGTCATCCCTTCACGGCGCCGTCGGTCAGACCGCTGACAGCCTTGCGTTGCAGGAAGATGAAGAGGATCAGGATGGGCAGCGCGAACAGGGACGAGGCGGCCATGGTGGCGCCCCAGTCGTCGCCGAAGGCGGTCTGGAACTGCGACAGCCACAACGGCAGCGTCTGCTTCTCGATGTCCTTGTTGAGGATCAGGACGAGCGGGAACTCGTTCCAGGCGGTGATGAACCCGAACAGCGAGGTCGCCATCAGACCGGGGGCCAGCAGCGGGAAGATGACCCGGACGAACGCCTGGGTGCGGGTGCAGCCGTCGACCATGGCCGCCTCCTCCAGGTCCTTCGGCACGGCTGCCACATAGCCGCGCAGCGTCAGGACGGTCAGCGGGAGCACCATCATCGTGTAGAAGACGGTGAGCGGGACCAGGCTGTCCAGCATGTCGTTGTCGCGGACGATCATGTAGATGGCGATGATCATGACCTCCCAGGGGGCCATCTGCGCCAGCATGAACGTCACGATGAGCCCGCGCCGGCCCTTGAACCGCATCCGGGCGAGCGCGAAGGCCGCGACCAGGGCGATGACGAGCGCGAAGACGACCGACAGGACCGTGACGGTGACGGAGTTGACGACCAGCGTCCAGAAGTGGTCGGCGTCGATCGCCTTCTTGAAGTGGCCGAGGGTGATGTTCGTCGGGAACCACACCGGGTTCTCGGAGATGATGTCGCCGGTCGGCTTGAAGGCCGTCGCGAACATCCAGTACACGGGGAACACGAAGCCGACGAAGAGGACGACGGCGGTCGCGTTGGGCCAGATACGGCCGAAGAGCGAGCGGTTCACAGCTCGTCCTCCTCTTGCTTGAGGACCATGCGCAGGTAGTACGAGGTGATGACGAGCAGCACCAGGATGGTCAGGAAGGAGATCGCCGCGCCGACCCCGAAGTGCTGGTTGCCGACGCCCTCGACGAAGGCGTAGATCGGCAGGGTCTCGGTGAGGCGGTCGGGACCGCCCTGGTTGATCGCGAAGAGCTGCGTGAACGACTTGAAGACCCAGATGACCTCGAGGAAGGTCGTGGCGTAGAGGAACGGCCGCAGGAAGGGCAGGGTCACCGAGGTGAAGCTCTGCCAGGCGCCGGCGCCGTCCAGGGACGCGGCCTCGTACAGCTCCTTGGGGATGGTGGTGGTGGCGGCGTAGAGGTTGATCGCCACGAACGGGATCGACTGCCACACGATCAGCAGGATCACCACGGCGAACGTGGAGAACTGGCTGGCCAGCCAGTTGTGGTCGGCCATGGTGTGCCAGCCGAGCTTGTCCAGGACCCAGTTGACGACGCCGAAACGCTGGGCGAACAGCCACTGGTAGACGGTCGTGGCGGCGATGGGAGGCATCGCCCAGGCCAGGACGAGGCCCGCCATGAGCACCAGCCGCATCCTCTTGCCCAGCCGGACCAGCAGCAGGCCGATCAGGGTGCCGAGCACCATGACGAGGACGACGTTGGCGGCGGTGAAGAAGACGGAGCGCTCGACGACGTGCCAGAACTCCGACTCGGACAGCACCTGCCGGTAGTTCTCGACGCCGTTCCACTCGGTGAGGTGCTGGATGAGCTGCCGCGGGTTGAGGTTCTGGAACGACAGCATGCCGTTCTTGACCAGGGGCCAGCCGAGCAGGACCACGGTGGCCAGCAGCGCGGGCAGCAGGAGCAGGTAGGGGGCGGCGGCACCGCGGCGGGACGGGGATCCGGGGTCACGGTCCGCACCCCGCGGCGGCCCCGGTATCCGGGCCTTGCGGACAGCGGGCTCCCCGGCCGTGTCCGTGCCTTGGGTCTGCACTGACATGAGTTGCCATCTCTTCCATGGCCGAACCGGCCGTACGGACGACTGAGCCGGGGGCACCCTCGGGCGCCCCCGGCGGGGTCATCAGTTCTGCTGGGCCAGGCGCTTGTCGATCTCGCTCTCGACCTGCTTCGCGGCGTCCGCCGGGGACTTACCGTTCAGCACGGAGGTCATGTAGGACTTGATCGGGTTCGGGGTGTTCTCCACCGCGGCCCACTCCGGGATCAGCGGGGTGGTGCCGCCGACCGCGGCGCCGGGCGCGGCGGCCTCGGCGGCGGCGTTGCCCTTGAGGTTGCTCTCCAGGGAGGTCTTGTTCGGGACGATGCCGTTGAGCTTGGCCAGTTCGCCCTCGTACTGGTCGGACAGGGCGATCTTCAGGAACTCCTTGGCCAGGGACTGCTTCTTGCTGCCCTGGGCGACGGCGAGGTTGGAGCCGCCGAGGAAGACGCCCTCGGGCTTGTCGGCCGTGCTGCCGGGGATGGTGAAGTAGCCCAGGTCCTTCTCGATGGCCTTGTTGGCCTGGATCGCGGTGCCGGCCTCCCAGCCCATGCCGATGAACGCGCCGGTCTTGCCCTTGGCGAAGATGGTCGCCTGCTGCGGGGTGGCCTCGTCCTTGTCCTTGGGGGCCTTGGAGTAGGAGGCGTACTTCTTGTAGATCTCCATGGCCGCGGCGACCTTCGGGTCGGCGAGGTTGGAGACGTACTTGTCGCCCTGCTTCTTCACCAGCTCGCCGCCCTGACCGATGATCAGGCCGTCGAGGAAGTACCAGTTCTGGCCCGGCAGGTAGATCGGCTCGGCGTCGGTCTTCTTGCCGATGGTGTCCAGGTCCTTGAAGAACTCGTCGCGGGTCTTCGGGGTGGTCTTGATGCCGGCCTTCGCCCAGATCGCCTTGTTGTAGATGACGACGCGGTTGGCGAAGTACCAGGGGGCGGCGTACTGCTTGCCGTCGTACACGGAGGACTGGGAGACCGACGGCGTCCAGTCGGCGCCGATCTCCTTCTTCAGGTCGGCGAGGTCGGCGAGGCCACCGGTGGCCGCGTAGGCGGGGGTCTGGGTGTTGCCGACCTCCAGGACGTCCGGCGGGTTGTCCTCGGAGAGGGCGGTGGTGATCTTCTGCTGGATCCCGTCCCACTTCTGGATCTCGAACTTCAGCTTCGCGCCGGTCTTCTTCTCGAACGCGGCCTGGACGTCCTTGGTCCACTGCGGCGGCGCGGAGCCGTCCATGGTCCAGACGGTCAGCGTCTGGCCCTTCCAGCTCGACGGTCCCGCGTCCTTGCCGCTGTCCTTGCCGTCGTTTCCGCCACACGCCGCAACGGAGACCATCATGCCCGCGATCACGATCGCGGCAGCGAGCTTGCGCTTCACGCCACCCTCCTCAGGGATGCCTCTAACCCCCCACGCCCTCGGCGGTGACCTGCGTACGACGCTGTTGCACGTAGGGCTCGGGACCTGGCCACTAATGGTGTAGACCAGTACCGTGGAGCTTGGCCTAGACCTTTCGGGGTGTCAAGGGTGGTCCGCGAAGCCGATTCCGGCCGTTACGAGAACGTCACCGGAGCGCCTGCGTCCGCATCCGCCCCCTTTCGCCCGGCGTCCGGCTGGACCGGACCCTGACGAGCGAGTTGGACTAGACCATAGGGCAGTTGGTCGCTATAACGGGAGACCGTCGACACAGCCGGGAAGGCAGGCATGACCACCGACGTCAGCAGCGCCCAGCCGCACAGGGGGGCGTCCGGCCGCACCGCGCGCGTGCCGAAGTACTACCGGATCAAACAGCAACTGCTCGCCATGGCCGAGGAGTTGCAGCCCGGCTGCGCCATGCCGGCCGAGCGGCTGCTCGCCGTCCGGTTCGACACCTCGCGGACCACCATCCGGCAGGCTCTTCAGGAACTGGTCGGCGAGGGCCGCCTGGACCGCATCCAGGGCAAGGGCACCTTCGTGGCCCAGCCCAAGCTGTACCGCACGCTCCAACTCACCTCGCACACCGAGGACATGCAGGCACAGGGCCTCACCCCCGCCTCGCAGGTGCTGGACATCGGGGAGGTGCCGGCGGACGAGCGGCTCTCGGGCCTGCTCGGCATCGGGATCGGCGAGCGGGTGCTGCGCATCGAACGGCTGCGGCTGGCCAGCGGCGACCCCATGGCGATCGAGACGACGCATCTGTCCGCCCGCCGCTTCCCCGGACTGCGCGCCTCCCTGGCCACGTATCCGTCGCTGTACACGGCGCTCGCCGAGGTGTACGGCGTCCATCTCGCCGAGGCCGACGAGACCATCGAGACGTCGCTGTCGACCCCGCGCGAGGCGCAGTTGCTCGCCACCGACGTGGGGCTGCCGATGCTGCTGCTGTCCCGGCACTCGCGGGACGCGGAGGGCACCCCGGTGGAGTGGGTGCGCTCGGTGTACCGGGGGTCGCGCTACAAGTTCGTGGCCGCGCTGCGCCGGCCGGGCACCACGGTGGTGCGGCGGAGACGGACCCCGTCGGACGAGGACGGGCTCAACACCGCCTGAGACGACAGGCGTTCGGCTGCACGCCGCGGACCGGGCCGCCCTGTTGGCGCAACCGCCGACGACGGACATCGTGCGGTAAGCCCACCCGGTGCGGCCGACCCCCCTCACCATGGCTTCCGCCCCCTCGACGCGTCCCGCAGCCGGCGCTCACGACCGGCGTCCCGCCGCGGCGCGGAGCGGCCCGGTGCGTCCTTTCTCCGGGCCGCTCGGCATGGGCCCGCTGCTCACCCCTTGGCGAGGGTGACGTCCTGGTCCGTGGCCGCGTGGAAGGTGGGCAGCGGGACGAGGCCCGACGGGCGCAGCTCCATGAGGGTGGCCTGGACGTGGACCTTCCCGGCCTTGTACTCCTTGGTGTCGACCTGGCCGGAGTTCTCCCAGCGGTGCTCGGCGCCGTCGCACTGGGCGACGCTGCCGCCGACGCCGTGCTTGGCCTGCGGATCGCTCTGGCTGATCGAGGAGCTGACGAACACCGGACCGGTACCGGCGGTGCAGCGGTAGCTGCCGGAGAGCGTGACGGTGCCGTCGGCCGTGATGCGGCCGGTGGTGTCGACCTTGACGGTCTCGGCAGGGTCGGCGGAGTCGGCGCCGGCCGGTCCTGCGGCGGCCGGACCGGCGGTGGCACACAGCAGGGCGGCGGCGCCGAGGGCCGCGGCGAGGGCGGGGCGTACGGGCATGGGATACCTCCCGGTTCCATGGGATGGGGGGTTCCACTGGTACCGGGCTGCCGGGCCGCCGGGTGTGATCGTCACTCCAACGGTGGCGCGTCTTGGAACCGTCCGGGAGTTGTCCGGGTGTTGTCACGCTTCACGACACGCGGTTCCGGGGCGTTCACAAGGAGAGCATGGTCTATGCATGACGGGGGCGGCCACATCCGCCGGCCCCTCACATCCCGATGTGGAGGTGCGCCATGTGCTCCAACCAGTCCTCGTACCCCGCGTCCGGCCCGGCCCCGCGGCACCCCGTGGCCGCCCACCCCGAGCAGGGCTGGACCTTGCTGTGCGACGGTTCGATCGTCTTCGACGACAGCGGCGAGCTGCACCCGGACGGCAGCGTGGTCCCGCCGTGCCGCCTCCCGGCGGAGCGGCTCGCGGTGGCGGCCTGACCGGTCCGGCTGCCGGTCAGGGCAGTACCGCGAACCCGTCCAGCTCCACCATCGCCTGCTCGTCCCACAGCCGTACGACCTGCACGACGGCCATCGCCGGATAGTCACGGCCCGCCAACTCCCGCCAGACTTGTCCGAGTCGGCCTGCGTGGGCGCGATAGGCGGCGACGTCCGTGGTGTAGACGGTGACGCGGGCGAGGTCGGCCGGGGTGCCGCCGGCCGCGCGCAGGGCCGCGAGGAGGTTGCCGAGGGCCCGCTCGAACTGCTCGGGGAGCGTGTCGCCGGTGACCTTGCCATCGGCGTCGAGGGCGGTCTGGCCGGCGAGGAAGACCACGCGGGAGCCGGACGCGACGACCGCGTGGGAGAAGCCGGTCGGCGGGGACAGCTCGGGCGGGTTGACGCGCTCGGTCGTCACCGGGACTCCTCCTTCGTCCTCGCGTACAGCTCCTTGGCGATGATGCCCCGTTGGACCTCGCTCGCGCCCTCGTAGATGCGCGGGGCGCGCACCTCGCGGTACAGGTGCTCCAGGAGGTGGCCACGGCGCAGGGCCCGGGCGCCGTGCAGCTGGACGGCGGTGTCGACGACGTACTGCGCGGTCTCGGTGGCGAGCAGCTTGGCCATCGCGGCGCGCCCCGGCACGTCGGCGGCGCCCCGGTCGTACGCCGTGGCCGCCGCGTACACCACCAGCCGGGCGGCCTCCGTGCGCAGGGCCATCTCGGCGACCTGGTGGGAGACGGCCTGGAGGTCCATCAACGTGCCCCGGAACGCCTCCCGCCGGCGGGTGTGCCGGACCGTCGCGTCGAGCGCGGCCTGGGCCATGCCGACCGCGAAGGCGCCGACGCTGGGCCGGAAGAGGTTGAGGGTGCCCATGGCGACGGCGAATCCCCGGTCCACCTCGCCGAGCACGTCGGCGGCGGTGACCGGCACGGCGTCGAAGTCCAGGGCGCCGATGGGGTGCGGTGAGAGCATCTCCAGGGCGCTTCCGGTGAGGCCGGCCCGGTCGGCCGGGACGAGGAAGGCGGTCACGCCCCGGGCTCCGGCGCCGGGGGTGGTGCGGGCGAAGACGGTGTAGAAGTCGGCCTCGGGGGCGTTGGAGATCCAGCACTTGGCGCCGGTCAGCCGCCAGCCGTCGCCGCCGTCGGGTTCGGCCGCGAGGGACAGCGCGGCCGCGTCCGAACCGGCCCCGGGCTCGCTCAGCGCGAAAGCGGCGACCGCGCTGCCGTCGGCGACCCGGGGCAGCCAGCGCTCGCGCTGGGCGGCGCTGCCGTGGGCGTGCACCGGGTGGGCGCCCAGGCCCTGCAGGGCGAGGGCGGTCTCGGCCTCGGTGCAGGCCTGGGCGAGGGACTCCCGCATCAGGCACAGGTCCAGCGCGCCCGAGGTGAACAGCCGTGACAGCAGGCCGAGTTCGCCGAGTCCGGCGAGGAGCGGCCGGTTGACGTGCCCCGGCTCGCCCTTGTCGGCGAGCGGGCGCAGCCGTTCGGCGGCCAGCGCGCGCAGTTCGGCACACCAGGCGGTCTGCTCCGGTTCGAGCGAGAATGCGGACACTGCCGGCCCTCCCTCCGGGCGGGTCCACCAGGACCCTTCCCGTCGCCACCCGGGAGACCCCCTCGGTCCGCCCCGGCTCCCCACCGACGTTATCGCGGAAGGTTGACTGCCGTCACCAACACGATACGCTCGATCCGCGAGCCCACCAGGACGCCGGTGCCCACCACGACGCCCGTCTCGACGTCTGTCACGGCAAGGGGGCGAACCGCCATGCACCGCTCGGCCCACGTCGACACCTTCGCCCGCGACCACCTGCCGCCACCCGACGAGTGGCCCGAGCTCAGGTTCGACCTGCCGGAGCTGCACTACCCCGATCGGCTGAACTGCGCCGCCGAACTCCTGGACCACGCCGATTCGGACCGCCCGGTCTTCCACACCCCGGACGGCCCCACCTGGACGTACGGCGAGCTGCGCGGGCGCGTCGACCGGATCGCCCATGTGCTCACCGGTGACCTGGGCGTGGTCCCCGGCAACCGGGTGCTGCTGCGCGGCCCCACCACGCCCTGGCTGGCGGCCTGCTGGCTGGCGGTGCTGAAGGCGGGCGCGATAGCGGTCACCGTGCTGGACCGGCAACGCCCGCACGAGCTGGCCACCATGTGCGACATCGCCCTGGTGCGGCACGCGCTGTGCGACATCCGGGCGGTGGACGATCTGGCGAAGGCCGACATACCCGGGCTGCGGATCACGACCTACGGCGGCGACGGCCCCGACGACCTGCTGCACCGGCCCGGGCCCGGCACTCCGTACCAGGCCGTCGACACCGCGGCCGACGACGTGGCCCTGATCGCGTTCACCTCGGGCACCACGGGTCGCCCGAAAGGGTGCATGCACTTCCACCGGGATGTGCTGGCCATAGCCGACACCTTCTCGAAGCACGTGCTGCGCCCCCGCGCGGACGACGTCTTCACCGGCTCTCCCCCGCTCGGCTTCACCTTCGGCCTGGGCGGTCTGGTGGTCTTCCCGATGCGGGCCGGCGCCAGCGCCCTGCTGCTGGAACAGGCCGGCCCCCGCCAGCTGCTGCCCGCGATCGCCGGCCACCACGTCTCGGTTCTGTTCACCGCTCCGACCGCCTACCGCGCCATGCTGGAGCAACTGGACAGCCACGACGTCTCGTCGCTGCGGCGCTGCGTGTCGGCCGGCGAGAACCTGCCCGCGGCCGTCTGGCGGGCCTGGCACGAGCGCACCGGGCTGCGCGTCATCAACGGCATCGGCGCCACCGAGCTGCTGCACATCTTCGTCTCCGCCGCAGACGAGCACATCAGGCCGGGCACCACGGGCGTGCCGGTGCCGGGCTGGCAGGCGCGGGTGCAGGACGCGCACGGCACACCGGTGCCCGACGGCGAGCCCGGACTGCTCGCCGTGCGCGGGCCGGTCGGCTGCCGCTACCTCGCCGACCCCCGCCAGCGCGCGTATGTGCGCGGCGGCTGGAACATCACCGGCGACACCTACGTCCGCGAGCCCGACGGCTACTTCCGTTACGTGGCCCGCGCCGACGACATGATCATCTCCGCCGGGTACAACATCGCCGGACCGGAGGTGGAGGACGCGCTGCTGCGGCACCCGGACGTGGTGGAGACGGCGGTCGTGGGCCGGCCCGACGAGGCCCGCGGACAGGTGGTCGTGGCCTACACGGTGGTGCGCGCCGGCGCCGCGCGCGACCCGGAGGCCCTGCGCGCCTTCCTCAAGGCCGAACTGGCACCCTACAAATGCCCGCGCGAGTTCGTCTTCCTCGACGCACTGCCCCGCACCGCGACCGGCAAACTGCAGCGGTTCCGACTGCGCACCGAAGGTGACCGGCAGTGATGCCGACGACCTAAAATGATCAACGTGTCCGAGCAGCACGCCCCCAGGTCCCTCATCGTCACGTTCTACGGCGCGTACGGCCGCTTCATGCCCGGCCCGGTGCCCGTCGCCGAGCTGATCCGGCTCCTGGCCGCGGTCGGAGTGGACGCGCCCTCCGTGCGTTCCTCGGTCTCCCGGCTCAAACGCCGCGGGCTGCTGCTGCCGGCCCGCACCGAGCAGGGCGCGGCCGGCTACGAGCTTTCTCCGGAGGCACGGCAGTTGCTGGAGGACGGCGACCGGCGCATCTACGCGGCCGCGCCCGCGGAGGCCGTCGAGTGGGTGCTCGCGGTGTTCTCCGTGCCCGAGTCGGAGCGGCAGAAGCGGCATGTGCTGCGCTCCAGGCTGGCCGGCCTGGGCTTCGGCACGGCGGCTCCCGGGGTGTGGATCGCCCCGGCGAGGCTGTACGAGGAGACCCGGCACACCCTGCGCCGGCTGCACCTGGACCCGTACGTCGACTTCTTCCGCGGTGAGCACCTGGGCTTCGCGCCGACGGCCGAGGCGGTCGCCCGCTGGTGGGACCTGGCCGCGATCGCCAAGGAGCACGAGCGCTTCCTGGACGCGCACGCCCCGGTCCTGCGCGCCTGGGAGCACCGTACGGGGACCTCGCCGGAGGAGGCCTACCGCGACTACCTCCTCGCCCTGGACTCCTGGCGCCACCTGCCCTACGCCGACCCCGGCCTGCCCGGCCGACTGCTGCCCGCGGGCTGGCCGGGCGCGCGCTCGGCGGAGGTGTTCCAGGGGCTGCACACGAGGCTGCGGGACGCGGGGGCCGAGTTCGCGGGGGTGTGAGACGCGACGGTTTCACAGGGAGGTCAGGCAGTACAGGTGTGCTCCCTCCGTCCGGGCGCGGTGGGCCAGGCCGACGAACGTGCGGATGCTGTCCTCGGCGTGCAGGTAGTCGGCGAAGTGCGCCTCGTCGATGTCGCACGCCTGGAGCGCGAGCATCGGCACCCCGTCCTCGACCACGTCGGCGAGCGCGTCCCGCCAGGCGTCGGGCAGTTCCTCGAGCAACGTCCCATCGTCCCAGGCGGTCCCGGACACCACCGACGTCTCGTGGGGGTACGGCACCTCGTCCGGGTCGGGCGAGACCGGTTCGGGCCGCTCCCCGCGGGCGGGCGGTATGCCCGCCGCGAAGGCGATCAGCCGGGGCAGCGCCAGGTGAGGGTCCATGCCCCCTACATCGAGCCCGTCCAAGCCCAGCCGGTCACCGTCCGGCCCGATGACCTGCTCCACCGCCGCGCCCCGGTCGGCGGCCAGGAAGTACTCGTGCGACACGCCCATGATGTCTCCGTTCGTCTCACTGCCCCACGAGTCGAGTACAGCAGACGGCACTGACAATCATCCGCCGAGCGACAGCCGCGGCTTCGGGGCGTCCGTGCGCCCGGTCTGCGGGCGTCTGCTGCCCGCCCGGTAGGGCGCCGGCCAGACGACGCCCGGCCCCTCGTACCCCTGCTCGGCCGCCGCGTGCAGGGTCCAGTGCGGGTCGTACAGGTGCGGACGGCCCAGCGCGCACAGGTCCGTGCGCCCGGCGAGGATCAGGGAGTTGACGTCGTCCCAGGACGAGATCGCGCCGACGGCGATCACCGGGACGCCCGCCTCGTGCCGGACGCGGTCGGCGAAGGGCGTCTGGTACGACCGCCCGAACTCCGGCCGCTCCCCGTCCACGACCTGCCCGGTGGAGACGTCGATCGCGTCGGCCCCGTGCGCGGCGAAGGCGCGGGCGATCCCGACCGCGTCCTCGGCGCTCGTCCCGCCCTCGGCCCAGTCCGTGGCCGAGATGCGCACCGTCATGGGCCGCTCCGCCGGCCACACCGCGCGGACGGCGTCGAAGACCTCCAGCGGGAAGCGCAGCCGCTTCTCCAGCGAGCCGCCGTAGGCGTCGGTGCGCCGGTTGGTGAGCGGGGAGAGGAAGCCGGAGAGCAGATAGCCGTGCGCGCAGTGCAGTTCCAGCAGGTCGAAGCCGGCCCGCGCGGCGCGCCAGGCGGCCGCGGTGAACTGCTCACGCAGGTCGGTGAGTTGGGCACGGGACAGCTGGCGCGGGATCTGGCTGCCGGGCTTGTACGGCAGTGGGGAGGCGGCGACCAGGGGCCAGTTGCCGTGGGGCAGCGGCTCGTCGATGCCCTCCCACATCAGCTTCGTGGATCCCTTGCGGCCGGAGTGGCCGAGCTGCACGCCGATCGCCGTGCCGGGCGCCCGGGTGTGCACGAAATCGGTGACGCGCCGCCACGCCTCGGCCTGCCGGCCGCTGTAGAGACCGGCGCAGCCCGGCGTGATCCGGCCCTCCTCGCTGACGCACACCATCTCGGTCATGACCAGCCCGGCCCCGCCGAGGGCACGGGCGCCCAGGTGGACGAGGTGGAAGTCGCCGGGGACGCCGTCGGTGGCGGAGTACATGTCCATCGGCGACACCACGACCCGGTTGCGCAGGGTCAGGCCGCGCAACCGGAACGGGGTGAACATCGGCGGCGTGCCGGCCGGGCAGCCGAACTCGCGCTCGACCGCCCCGGTGAAGCGGGCGTCGCGCACCCGGAGGTTGTCGTGGGTGACGCGGCGGCTGCGGGTGAGCAGGTTGAAGGCGAACTGGCGGGGCGGCTGGTCGAGGTAGAGGGAGAGGTTCTCGAACCATTCGAGACTGGCCCGGGCGGCGCGCTGGGTGGAGGCGACGACGGGTTTGCGTTCCTCCTCGTAGGCCGCCAGCGCGCTGCGCACGTCGGACTGTTCCCGCAGGCAGGCGGCGAGGGCGAGGGCGTCCTCCACGGCGAGCTTGGTGCCGGAGCCGATGGAGAAGTGGGCGGTGTGCGCGGCGTCGCCGAGGAGGACGACGTTGCCGTGCGACCAGCGGTCGTCGACCACCGTACGGAAGGTCGTCCAGGCCGAGTTGTTGGAGCGCAGGGGCTGCCCCCGCAGGGCGTCCGCGAAGATCTTCGCGCACCGTTCGACGGACTCGTGCGGGGCCATGTCGTCGAATCCGGCCGCCCGCCACACCTCCTCGCGCATCTCCACGATCACGGTGGAGGCGTCCGGCGCATACGGGTAGCCGTGCAGCTGCAGCACGCCGTGTTCGGTCTCGGCGATCTCGAAGCGGAAGGCGTCGAAGGGGAAGTCGGCGGCGAGCCAGATGTAGCGGCAGCGGTGTGCGCTCACCTGGGGGCGGAACACATGGGCATAGGCCTCGCGGGTGGTGCTGCGCACACCGTCGGCGGCGATGACGAGGTCGTACGACGCCGACAGCCGGTCCGGGGACGGCGCCTCGGTGCGGAAGCGGATGTCCACGCCGAGGGCGCGGCAGCGCGTGTGCAGGATCTCGAGGAGGCGTTTCCTGCCCAGGGCGGCGAAGCCGTGTCCCGAGGAACGGTGCGTCGTGCCCCGGTGCACGATGTCGATGGCGTCCCACCGGACGAAGTCCCGTTGCAGCGCGTCGTAGACCACGGGGTCGGCATGTTCGATTCCGCCGAGCGTCTCGTCGGAGAGGACCACGCCGAAGCCGAAGGTGTCGTCGGGGGCGTTGCGTTCCCAGAGGGTGATCTCCCGGTCCGGGTCGAGGCGTTTGAGCAGGGCGGCGGCGTAGAGGCCGCCGGGACCGCCACCGATGACAGCGACCTTCATGTCACCTCACCTCCCCTGCCACTTCGGGGGACGCTTCTCCGTGAAGGCCGCGTGGAACTCGGCGTAGTCCTCGCCGTTCATCAGCAGGGCCTGGGTCGAGGCGTCCAGCTCGATGGATGCCGCAAGGGGCATGTCCAGCTCGGCCGTCAGCAGCGCCTTCGTCTGGGCGTGTGCCAGGGCCGGGCCGTCGGCCAGGCGGCGGGCCAGGTCCGCGGCGGCCGCGTCGGCGCGTCCCTCCTCCGTCAGCTCGCTGATCAGGCCGATGCGCTGGGCCTCGGGGGCCCGGACCGTCTCGCCGAGCATGAGCAGGCGGGTGGCGTGGCCGAGGCCGACGACCCGGGGCAGCAGATAGGCCGCGCCCATGTCGCCGCCGGACAGGCCGACGCGGGTGAAGAGGAAGGCGAAGCGGGCGGTCGGGTCCGCCACCCGGAAGTCGGCGGCGAGGGCGAGGACCGCCCCCGCGCCGGCGGCCACGCCGTGGAGCGCGGCGATCACGGGGAAGGGGCACTCGCGGATCGCCCGGACGACCTGGCCGGTCATCCGGTTGAAGTCGAGCAGTTGGGCGGTGTCCAGGGCGAGGGTGGCGCCGATGATCTCGTCGACGTCGCCGCCGGAGCAGAAGCCGCGCCCCTCGCCGGCCAGCACCAGAGCGCGTACGGCGCGCTCCCGGGACAGCTCGGCCAGCAGGTCGCGCAGGTCGGCGTAGGCGCCGAAGGTGAGCGCGTTGAGCTTCTCGGGCCGGGCGAGGGTGACGGTGGCGACCCCGTCGGCGAACTGGACGCGCACATGCTCCCAGCCGGAGGTGCGGGCGGCGGAGCCGGTGAAGGGACTCATGACGTGCGGCCTCCTTGGGCGGCGGTGCCGTACGTTGCACTGTCCCATGAAGTTATCACTCATTTGTGACTGTCGTCACGAGTGCGCGACAGACCGCGTTCGACCGGCCGAGCCGGGTCACGTGCGTCACCGGTTCTCGACAGCGGCGTAACAGTGGGCACGGACGCGCTAGCCGGGTCGTTCGCGGGGGTAGGCCGCCGGTACCGGGGCCGAGGGTCCCGGGCGAAGCCCACCGACGGCCTGAAGTGGCCGGGCCCGTACCATGCCTACAGTCGAAAGCAGGACAGCCTGCTCCATGAACGGACTCGCCTTGCACGAACGCCCCACCGAATCGGCCTCCTGGCGCATCGCGCTGCCGCACACCGCCGCGGCGGTGCCCGTGGCACGTGCCCTGGTGCGCACGGCCCTCTCCGAGGTGGAGCACCCGGCCGACAGCGACACCGCGGAACTGCTCACCGCGGAGCTGGTGGCCAACGCGGTGGAGCACACCGCCGGGCGCGGCCCGATAGAGCTGGTGGTGGAGCTGATGCCGAGCGGCTGCCAGGTCGAGGTGCACGACCCGGACCCGGCGCCGCCCGGCCACCTGACCCGCCCGGTGATCGAGGAGCCCGACGTCTGGCAGGAGGGCGGGCGCGGGCTGCTGCTGATCCGTGCCCTCAGCTCGTCCTGCGGTCACCGCCCCACCCCGTCGGGCAAGGCGGTGTGGTTCAGACTGCCTGCGGTTCCCGCTCAGCGGCGGCGCTCGGCGTGACCTCGGGGGCCACCTGGCCCAGCGTGGAGTGCCGACGGCCGTAGACCGCGTAGATCGCGAGGCCCACCACGAGGAACACGGCGAACTGGACCCAGGTCCGCCAGCCGGTCTCGTACATCAGGTACAGGCAGAAGGCGACGCCGAGCAGCGGGCCCACGGGGTAGAGCGGCACCCGGAAGCTGCGGGTGAGGCCCGGTTCGCGGCGGCGCAGGGCGATCACCGCGATGTTGACGACGGCCATGATGGCGAGGGTGCCGATGGTGCACAGGTTCATCACGGCGTCGAGGGAGGCGAAGGCCGCCGGGAGGGCGAAGACGACGGCGACGATCAGGGTGCCGGCCACCGGGGTGGAGGTCTTCGGGTTCACCTTCTCGAAGACGCGCGGGATCAGGCCGTCCCGGGACATCGACATCAGGATGCGGGTCTGGCCGTACATCACCGCGAGGACGACCGAGGCGATGGCGACGACCGCGCCGAAGGCGATCACTCCGCCGCCGACGGCCGAGCCGGTGACCTCGTTGACGACGTAGGAGAGGGCGGCGGGGCGGCCGGCGACCTGCTTGCCGCCGATGGCGCCGATCGCGGCCAGCGCGACCGCGCAGTACAGCAGGGTCACGATGCCCATGCAGACCATGATCGCGACCGGGATGTCCCGGCGGGGGTTCTTGGCCTCCTCGCCGGCCGTGGTGATCGCGTCGAAGCCGATGTAGGAGAAGAACGCGGCCGTGGTGCCCGCGCCGATGCCGCCGAGGCCGGCCGGGGAGAACGGGGTGAGGTTGCCGTGCTTGAAGGCGCTGTAGCCGATGGCGCAGAAGGCCAGCAGGATGACGAGCTTGACCGCGGCCATCGCGGCCGTCGCCCGCGCGCTCTCGCGCACCCCGCGCACCAGCAGCACCGAGGCCATGGCGATGACGATCACGGCGGGCAGGTTGACGACGCCGCCGTCCCCGGGGCCCGCGGACAGCGCGGCCGGGAGCTGGACGCCGGTGAGGCTGTGCAGCAGCTCGTTGACGTACTGGCTCCACCCGACGGCGACGGCCGAGATGGAGATGCCGTACTCCAGCAGCAGGCACCAGCCGACCAGGAAGGCGGTGGACTCGCCGAGGCCGGCGTAGGCGAAGGAGTACGAGGAGCCGGAGACCGGGATCGCGCCGCCCAGCTCCGCGAAGGAGAAGGCGGTGAAGACGCAGGTGATCGCGGCGAGGACGAAGGAGACGACGACGGCGGGGCCGGCCTGGGCGACGGAGTCGGAGAGGCCGACGAAGATGCCGGTGCCGACGATGGCGCCGACGCCGAAGCAGATGAGCTGGAAGAGGCCCATCGTGCGCTTCAGGCCGTGTCCCTCGCGGTCGGCGCCGGATTCGGCGAGCAGCAGGTGCGGGGACTTGATACGGGGAGCGGGCATGCGGGTGGTGCTCGTTTCTCGGTGGTGCGGGCGACCGGGTGAGGTCGGCGGCGGCGCCGGGTGGGGTGGTCCCGGGCCGCCGGCCAGGATAAGGCCTGGTGACGCGGGTCAGGCAATGCTGTGTGACGCACCCGCCAGGGTGGCCACCAGGACCGCCTTGATCGTGTGCATCCGGTTCTCCGCCTCGTCGAAGACGACGGAGTGCTCGGACTCGAACACCTCGTCGGTGACCTCCAGCTCGGTCAGCCCGTGCCGCTCGTGGATCTCGCGCCCGACGGCGGTGCCGAGGTCGTGGAAGGCCGGCAGACAGTGCAGGAACCTGACGTCCGGGTTGCCGGTCGCGCGCAGCACGTCCATCGTCACGGCGTACGGGCCGAGCAGCGCGATCCGCTCGTCCCAGACCTCCTTGGGCTCGCCCATCGACACCCAGACGTCGGTCGCGAGGAAGTCCGTGCCGCGCACGCCCTCCTTCACGTCGTCGGTGAGCGTGACCCGGCCACCGGACGCGGCGGCGAGCCGCCGGGCGACCTCGACGATCGTCTCGTCCGGCCACAGCACCCGGGGCGCGACGATCCGGATGTCCATGCCGAGCAGGGCGCCGGTGACGAGGTACGAGTTGCCCATGTTGTAGCGGGCGTCACCGAGATATGCGAAGGCGATCTCGTCCAGCGGCCTGTCGGTGTGCTCGGTGATGGTGAGCACGTCGGCCAGCATCTGGGTGGGGTGCCATTCGTCGGTCAGGCCGTTGTAGACGGGCACCCCCGCGTAGGCGGCCAGCTCCTCGACGACCCCCTGGCCGTGCCCGCGGTACTCGATCGCGTCGAACATCCGGCCGAGCACCCGGGCGGTGTCCTTCACGGACTCCTTGTGCCCGATCTGCGAGCCGGACGGGTCGAGGTAGGTGGTGTGGGCGCCCTGATCGGCGGCGGCGACCTCGAACGCGCAGCGGGTGCGCGTCGAGGTCTTCTCGAAGATCAGCGCGATGTTCCGGCCGCGCAGGTACTGCGTCTCGGTCCCCGCCTTCTTGGCGGCCTTCAGCTCGGCCGCCAGCTCGACCAGGCCGCGGAACTCCTCCTGGGTGAAGTCCAGCTCCTTGAGGAAGTGGCGGCCGGCGAGGGCGGTCGGGACTGTCGCCATGGGGCGCTCCAGGGGATACGAGAACACGGACTCTGGAATTCTATACGAATAATGGCATTTATATGCGAGCCCCGGGAGTCCACCCGGTCACACCGGTCAGACGGCTTCCCGCTCCACGGGACAGCTCATGCACCGGGGACCGCCCCGGCCCCGGCCCAGCTCGCTGCCCGGGATCTCGATCACCTCTATGCCCTGCTTGCGCAGATGGGTGTTGGTCGTCGAGTTGCGCTCGTAGGCGACGACGACCCCGGGCTCGACGGCGAGCACGTTGCAGCCGTCGTCCCACTGCTCGCGCTCGGCGGCGTGCACGTCCTGGGTGGCGGTCAGGACGCGGATCTCACTGAGCCCGAGGGCGGCGGCGATCGCGCGGTGCATGTGCTCCGGCGGATGGTCGGTGACCTTGAGCTCCTTGTCGGCGGCGCCCGGCTCGATGGTGTACGAGCGGAGCATGCCGAGGCCCGCGTACTGCGTGAAGACGTCGCCGTCGACCATGGTCATCACGGTGTCCAGGTGCATCAGGGCCCGCTTCTTCGGCATGTCGAGAGCGACGATCGTCTGCGCGGACCCCGCGGCGAACAGCTTGTGCGCGAGCATCTCGACGGCCTGCGGGGTGGTGCGCTCACTCATGCCGATGAGGACCGCGCCGTTGCCGATCACCAGGACGTCGCCGCCCTCGATCGTGGACGGATAGTCGGCCTGCCCCTCGGACCAGAGGTGGAACATCTCGTCGCGGAAGAGCGGGTGGTGCCGGTAGATCGCCTCGAAGTGCACGGTCTCGCGCTGCCGCGCCGGCCAGCGCATGGCGTTGATGGAGACGCCGTCGTAGATCCACGCCGAGGTGTCGCGGGTGAAGAGGTGGTTGGGCAGGGGCCTCAGCAGGAAGTCGTCGACGTCCATGACGTGGAACCGCACGGAGGTCGGCTCCTCGTGCGCCTCCAGGAACTCCCGCTTGGTCATCCCGCCGACCAGGGCCTCGGCCAGCTCGTGCGCGGGCAGCGTCTCGAAGGCGGCGCGGAGGTGGTCGGTGGCGAGCGGGCCGTACTCCTTCTCGTCGAAGACGCGGTCCAGGACGAGCGTCCGCGCGGCCGGGATCTCCAGCGCCTCCGTGAGCAGGTCGCCGAAGAGGTGGACGGTGACGCCACGGTCGCGCAGGACGTCGGCGAATCCGTCGTGCTCGGCGCGCGCCCGTCGCACCCACAGCACGTCGTCGAAGAGGAGCGCGTCCTTGTTGCTGGGGGTGAGCCTTTTGAGCTCCAGGTCGGGCCGGTGCAGTATCACGCGGCGCAACCGCCCGGCCTCGGAGTCGACGTGGTATGCCATGCCTCCATCCTGGCCGTCGACGCCCGCCTTCACGCCCTTGTCGACCGTTTCCGACCCTTCCTGTTTTCATCTTATTGACGAGAAGCCAGGCCTTCCTTTATCGTCCTCATGACGAGAAAGCGGCTCGCCACCGCCGGGCCTCGACGGCGACGGGGGTGTCGTCGAGGCCCAGGCCCCCTTCGGGGATGCTGGTGGGCGACGGCAACGGTGGCCGCCGGTGCGGCGGGCGCTCAGATCGCGGTACAGGGGACCGGCCAGCGCCGGATACGCGGGGCCAGGGCCACCGCCCAGCCTCCGGCGGCCAGCACCAGCCGCTCGGCGACGAGGAGTTCCACGGCCTCCCGGTCGGTCGCGTCGAGCGGGGCCGGTTCCTGCAGCCGGAGAAACGCGGCGAGGAGAGCGGGGTGGTCGAGGGTGAGCCGTACGGCCGTGCCCCGCGCCCTGCGGTCCAGCACCGTCACAAAGCCGGGCCCCCGACGGTGGTAGAGGGCGCCGTAGGCGTATCCGGCCCGCCACGCCGCCAACTCCACCTCCTGGTCGGCGAGTTCTTCCGGAGGCGGCAGATGGCGGAGGAGACCGATGTCGTACGCCGCTCTGCCCGTCGCCCGCCAGGTCACCCGCACCCCCTGGCTCTGGCACTCGCGCAGGAAGCGCACCGCCTCCGCCGTCGCGCGGCCCGCGCCGCTCAGGTCCAGCGGCCGGGCCACCTCCACCTGCCGTCCGGTGCGCCGGTGCGGCACGGCGGCGGGCAGCGCGTTCATGCGGCGCCCTCGGGAAGGCGGACCGGCTCGCCCCAGGTCGGCAGGGACACCCAGGTCGCTCCGTCGCGGAACAACAGGCCGAGCCCGACGGCGTGCCGGACCCAGTCCGTCAGCTCGTCCGCCGTCGGTCCGTGGCCGTCGGCGGTCAGCAGCCGGTGCAGCGCCGGTACGGTCCTGCCGTCCTGCAGGCGGCGCAGGGCCTCGGCCTGCCAGCCGGTGAAGCTGTGGGTGGCCGCCGGCCGGCCGTACCGCGTGTCGTGGACCAGGAGCTCCTCGCCGTCCTCCTCGAACAGCAGGCGGGAGTGCGGGTGCCCGGCCCGCCATGCGGCGACGGCCTCCTTCAGCCGCCGCTCGACCTCGCCCGCGATCCCGGCGTCCTCGGTGTCGAACAGGTAGACCAGGTCGGCGAGTTCGCTCTCGGGCAGCTCGTAGACGTGCTGGTACATCTCGGCCGGGCGGCGCTTGCCGAAGCCGAGGCCGGGGTCGGTGAAGTGCGGGCTGAACCGCTCCAGCTGGATGCGGTGGGCGCCGCTCGGCGGCTGGAGGTGGACCAGCGCGGGCAGCTGGTCGATCACCGGTGCGTAGTCCTCGGCCGTCTCGCCGGGGAAGCCGTAGAGGAGGTTCCAGGAGCAGGTCAGGGCGTGGTTCTCGCACTCGCGCAGGGTGCGGACGTTACGGGCGCCGGTGACGCCCTTGTCCATCAGGTCCAGCACCCTGCTGCCCAGGCTCTCGATGCCGGGCTGGATGTGCACGGTGCCGGAGGCGCCGAGGAGCTCCAGCTGTGCCGGGGTGAGGTTGGACTTGACCTCGTAGTGCAGCCGCAGGTCCCAGCCGCTCTCGGCGACGCGGGGCAGGAGGTCCCGGAAGTAGGCCATGTCGATGATGTTGTCGACGGTGACCACGTCGAGGATGTGGTGCCGGCGCACCAGCCGGTCGATCTCGGCCCACAGCCGCTCCCCCGGCTTGGCACGGAAGGCCATCGCGGTGCCGTTGAGTCCGCAGAAGGTGCAGTGGTGCTTCTCGCCCCACCAGCAGCCTCGGGCGCCCTCCACGACGAGCTTCGGATGGACGTACTCCCGGACCGGGGAGGCGTCCAGCGCGGCCTGCCACTGGTCGTAGTCCGGCGCGGGGATGTCGGCGGGGGCCACGGTCCGCCGGGTCGCGGGGTTGGCGCGCGACACGGGGCCGTCCCACCAGCACAGGCCCGGCACGTCGACGGGGGCGGTGCCCTCGGCCAGGTGGCGCAACAGGGCCGGGAAGGCGTGCTCGGCCTCGCCGCGGACGACGTGGTCGACGAAGGGGTGGTTGCGGTGCAGGGCGTGTCCCATCGGCCCGTCGCAGTTGCTGCCGCCGAAGACGACCGTCAGCTCCGGGCGCCTCCGCGTGAGTTCGCGGGCGAGCGCGAGGGAGGCGACATTCTGCATGAAGGTGCTGGTGAACCCGACGACGTCCGGCACGGCCGCCAGCACCTCCTCGGCGCAGGCGGCCACGAACGCGGCGGCGTACGGCCGCATCGCGACGGCCGTGTCGATGAGGACGTCCCGGTCGGCGGCGTACTCCCGCAGCCGGGCCAGGCCCCAGTCCGGGTCGTCGTAGAGGACGCCGGAGAAGACCCAGTCGCCCAGGCCGTGGAAGATCGCGTCGCTGCCGACGGAGACGTAGTCACCCGGCCGCAGCCGGCCCCCGGAGTGCTCCAGCAGGAACTCCGCCCAGCGCAGGGAGCCGTGGAACTCCGTGACCTCGGCGTCCGGAAGGGCCTGCCGGACCAGCCGGTTCAGCAGGCCGAGCTGGAGGGACGGAAGGTCGAGCGGATGCCAGGGCATCGTGACCAGGTGAACGCGCATGCTCAGCGGGTCGGCCGCTTCTCCAGGATCGCCGGCCGGCGGCCGGTGCTCTGCTGCTCCTCGCGGACCACGACCTTCTTGATCTCCACGGAAACCACTCCCCTCCCGACGCGCGAACACCCTTGTGCCGCACGGCCGTCCACCATATGGACGATGTGTGTGCGACACAAGGGCGGTCTGTGACGGTCGACGGTGCCGTGCGA
Source organism: Streptomyces sp. NPDC052109 (assembly GCF_040680195.1). NCBI lineage: Bacteria > Bacillati > Actinomycetota > Actinomycetes > Kitasatosporales > Streptomycetaceae > Streptomyces > Streptomyces sp. NPDC052109. The sequence goes on from NZ_JBFAWF010000004.1 coordinate 361,187, forward strand.
CCGGCTACAGGCGCGGGTCCACCGGCTCCGACTCCAGGGCCAGCACGCCGAACACCGCCTCGTGCACCCGCCACAGCGGCTCCCCGTCCGCGAGCCGGTCCAGGGCCTCCAGGCCGAGGGCGTACTCGCGCAGGGCGAGGGACCGCTTGTGGTTCAGGAACCGCTGCCGCAGCCGGGCGAGGTTCTCCGGCCGGGTGTACTCGGGACCGTAGATGATCCGCAGGTACTCACGGCCCCGGCACTTGATGCCGGGCTGCACCAGCCGCCCGTCCCGGTTGCGGACCAGCGCGCCGGCCGGCTTGACCACCATGCCCTCGCCGCCGCGGGAGGTCATCTCCAGCCACCAGTCGACGCCCGCCCGCACGGACTCCGTCTCGCCGGTGTCGACGTACAGCCGCCGGGTGGTCTGCAGCAGACCGGTGCCGTCGTGCTCCACCAGCCGGTCGATCAGGGCCAGTTGCTCGTCGTGCGGCAGCAGGGCGAGGCTGCGGCCCTGGACGGCCAGCAGCTGGAAGGGGGCGAGGCGGACGCCGTCCAGGCCCTCCGTGGTCCAGCAGTAGCGGCGGTAGGCGGCAGTGAACGCGGCCGCGTCCGAGGCGCGCTCGCGCTGCCGGTCCAGCAGACCGCCCAGGTGGGTGCCGCGTGCCGCGGCGGCCTCCAGGGCGGCCAGCGCGCCCGGGAACACCGCGCCGGAGGCGGCGCCGACGGCCGCGTACTGGCTGCGCAGCAGCCCCGAGGCCTTCAGCGACCACGGCATCAGCTCGGCGTCCAACAGCAGCCAGTCGGTGGCCAGTTCGTCCCACAGGCCCGCGTCGCCGATCGCCGAGCGCAGCCGGCCGAGGATCTCCTCGGTCACCTGCTCGTCGTCGAAGAACGGCCGCCCGGTGCGGGTGTACAGCGACCCGGTGGGCCCGCCGTCCACGCCGAAGCGCTTCCGGGCCGTCTCCGCGTCCCGGCACACCAGGGCCACGGCCCGCGAGCCCATGTGCTTCTCCTCGCACACGACCCGCCCGACGCCGTCGGCCGCGTACTGCGCGAAGGCCTCGGCCGGGTGCTCCAGGTAGCCGTCCACCTGCGAGGTCGCCGTCGGGGCCATGGTCGGCGGCAGGTACGGCAGCAGGCGCGGGTCGATCGCGAAGCGGCTCATGACCTCCAGGGCCGCCGCCGCGTTCTCCTCGCGGACCGCCACCCTGCCGGCGTGCCGGGTCTCCACGGCCCGGCGGCCGGATACGTCCGCCAGGTCCAGCGGCCGGCCGTCCTGTCCGCCGGGCGCCTCGGAGCGCAGCGGACGGGTCGGCTCGTACCAGACCCGCCCGGCCGGCACGTCGACCAGCTCGCGCTCCGGCCAGCGCAGTGCGGTCAGCCTGCCGCCGAACACGGCACCTGTGTCCAGGCAGATGGTGTTGTTCAGCCAGGTCGCCTCCGGCACGGGTGTGTGGCCGTAGACCACCGCCGCGCGGCCCCGGTAGTCCTCGGCCCACGGGTAGCGCACCGGCAGCCCGAACTCGTCCGTCTCGCCGGTCGTGTCGCCGTAGAGCGCGTGCGAGCGGACCCGGCCGGAGGTGCGGCCGTGGTACTTCTCGGGCAGGCCGGCGTGGCAGACGACCAGCCTGCCGCCGTCGAGGACGTAGTGGCTGACCAGGCCCTCCAGGAAGCGGCGCACCCGCTCCCTGAACTCCTCGCTCTCGCCGTCCATCTGCGCGACGGTCTCGGCGAGCCCGTGGGTGTGCTGGACCTTGCGGCCCTTGAGGTAGCGGCCGTACTTGTTCTCGTGGTTGCCGGGCACGCACAGCGCGTTGCCCGTCTCGACCATGGACATCACCCGGCGCAGCACGCCCGGGGTGTCCGGGCCACGGTCGACCAGGTCGCCGACGAAGACGGCGGTACGGCCCTCCGGGTGGACCCCGTCCGCGTAGCCCAACTTGGCCAGCAGCGCCTCCAGTTCGGTGGAGCAGCCGTGGATGTCGCCGATGATGTCGAACGGGCCGGTGAGATGGGTCAGGTCGTTGAAGCGCTTCTCGGTGACGACGGTGGCCTGCTCGACCTCCTCGGCCCCACGCAGCACGTGCACCTTGCGGAAGCCCTCGCGCTCCAGGTGCCGCAGCGAGCGGCGGAGTTCGCGGATGTGACGCTGGATGACCCGGCGGGGCATGTCGGCGCGGTCGGTGCGGGCCGCGTTGCGTTCGGCGCACACCTCCTCCGGCACGTCCAGCACGATGGCGATGGGCAGCACGTCGTACTTCTTGGCCAGCTCGACCAGCTGCCGGCGGGCGTCCTGCTGCACGCTGGTGGCGTCGACGACGGTGCGGCGGCCGGCGGCCAACCGCTTGCCGGCGATGTAGTGCAGGACGTCGAACGCGTCCCGGGTCGCGCTCTGGTCGTTCTCGTCGTCGGAGACGAGTCCGCGGCAGAAGTCGGAGGAGATCACCTCGGTCGGCTTGAAGTGCCGGCGGGCGAAGGTGGACTTGCCGGAGCCGGAGGCGCCGACGAGAACGACCAGCGAGAGGTCGGTGACCGGGAGGATCCGCTCCCTGTTCCCCTGTGCCTCGGTCATGCCGCCTTCACCTCCTTCCCGGTCTCGATCACGAACACAGCCATCTGGGTGGGCGGGCCCACCTCGGGGTCCTCGGGGCCGACCGGCCGGAACTCCACGGTGTAGCCGTGCCGTTCGGCGACCCTCCGCGCCCAGGCGCGGAACTCCTCGCGGGTCCACTCGAACCGGTGGTCGCCGTGCCGGACGTGCCCCGCCGGGAGGCTCTCCCAGCGGACGTTGTACTCGACGTTCGGGGTCGTCACGAGGACCGTGGGCGGGCGGGCGTGCCCGAACACGCTGTACTCCAGGGCGGGCAGCCGGGGCAGGTCGAGGTGCTCGATCACCTCGCTGAGCACGGCGGCGTCGTAGCCCCGGAGCCGGCCGTCGGTGTAGGCGAGCGAGCCCTGGACGAGCGTGACGCGGGAGGCCTGCCGCTCCCCCATGCGGTCCAGCTTGAGGCGACGGGAGGCGATGGTGAGCGCCCGCACGGACACGTCGACACCGACGATCTCGGTGAACCGCACGTCCTTCAGCAGGTCCTGCACCAACTGGCCCTGTCCGCAGCCGAGGTCGAGGACGCGGGCGGCGCCGCGGTCCCGCAGGACGCCGAGGATCGCCTCGCGGCGCAGGACCGCGAGCGGGGTCGGCTTCTCCTCGGTCTCCGTCTCCTCGGCGACCGCGTTGTCGATCTCCTCGACCTCCGTGTCGTCGGCCTCCGCGAGGCGTACCAGCTCCAGCCGCTCCATCGCCTGCCGGGTCAGCGACCAGCGGCGCGAGAGGTACCGGCTGGTGATCAGCTTCTGCTCCGGGTGTCCGGGCAGCCAGCCCTCGCCGGCCCGCAGCAGCTTGTCGACCTCGTCGGCGGAGACCCAGTAGTGCTTGGCGTCGTCGAGGACCGGCAGCAGCACGTACAGATGGCGCAGCGCCTCGGCGAGGGTCAGCGTCTCCGCCTCCAGGACGAGGCGGACGTACCGCGAGTCGCCCCACCGCGGGAACTCTGCGTCGAGCGGGACGGGATCGGCGGTCACCGTCCAGCCGAGCGGCTCGAACAGGCGCCGTACGACGTCCGGGCCGCCGCGGGCGGGCAGCGCGGGTACCTCGATGCGCAGGGGCAGCGCGGTGGCCGCCCGCTCGGGGCGGGCGGTGCACACTCCGCGCAGGGCGCTGGAGAAGACACCGCTGAGCGCGACCGCGAGCAGCGAGGAGGCCGCGTAGGGGCGGTCGTTGACGTACTGGGCGAGCGCCGCGTCGGGGGTGCCGCCACGGCCCTTGCCCTTGCTCCGCCGGACCAGTGCGAGCGTGTCGATCTCCAGCAGCAGGGCCGCGGTGCAGCGCCGGTCGTCCGCCTCGGGGTAGAAGACGTGCGCCGTGCCGTGGGAGGTGGAGAAACTCTGTGCCTTGTCGGGGTGTTTGTGCAGCAGGTACCCGAGGTCGGTGGCCGGGTGGGCGGCGTCGCCGCGCGTGGAGATCGTCAGGAACACATGTCCGAGTCTTCCGGCTGCAATCCCCGTTGACCACTGGTTTTCCCGGCGTCCCCGTCGTGCCGAGGCGCAGCTCCGGGCGGCCGTTCAGGCGGTACGCGCCCGTGCCGCAGTTCTCCGGGTACAGGCTCCGCACGCGCGGTCCCGTGGCGGCGCAGCCCTGGTCGGGGTGGACGCGTACCCCGGACGCCGTCAGCAGGCGCAGCACCGGGGTGTCCGTCGGCGCCGCGCCTACCCGGCCCGCCCGGACGGGAGGAGCCGTGGTGAAGGCGCCGGCGCGCCCTCGGCGTGTGTCATGACGCGTGGCCGATGACCGTCCGGGCGTTCCTCGTCGCCCGTTCGTCCGCCGCCAGCAGCGCGTCCAGGCGCTTCTTGTTCCGGCCGATGACGCTCTTCTGTGCGCGGGTCTCGAGGGCGTGCACGGCCGGGACGTAGCCGGTGTCGAGCTTGCACCGGGCGTCGGCGGACGCGGTCTCCTTCTCCTTGTCCGACGGCTTCTCGTGTCCGAACCAGTCGGAGTCCAGGGACGCCTTGTCCGGGTCGGAGTAGTGGAAGCCCTTCTTCTTCATACAGTCCGACCATGCGCGGTCGGCCTTCTTCCAGGCCGGGTCCTTGCTCGCCTTCTCGTGGGACTCGTACCACAGCTCCAGGGCCGGCGCGTAAGTGCCGGACATCTTCAGGCCGTTGACCTTCGTGGCCTCGGGCGGCGGGCCGTAGAGCTTGCGCGTCGCCTGTCCGAGGCAGCCGCCCTCCGGAACGCGGTGTCCGTGCGCGAAGTGGCTGCCCCCGAATCCGGTGAGGGCGGCGTACTGGTCGGCGGGCCACTCCTGGGGCTGGGCGGAGGCGTCGGTCCGGCGGTTGTGGTAGCCGTGCTCGGACGCCAGGTCGGGGTCCACGACACCGTACGGGCTGTCGTCTCCGGGCATGTCCTCGCCCACGAGCGTTCCCCGCCGGACCGGATAGGTCGACTCGAGGGACTTGGTGTCGAGGACGGCGAAACCGGCGAAGCCCAGCCGCACCATGCACTGCTTCCCCAGGATCCACTGCGCCCTGCTGATGGCCTTCGCACCGTCCGACGCGGGGTCCGGAAGGTAGGCGTGCAGCGGGAGCGCCGTCATGGTGTTGAGGCTGCGGGCCGTCCCGGCGGGGTCGTCGTGATCGGCCAACTGGCACGCCGACAGGGCGAACAGGCCGGCGAGGGCGAGGGGAAGGACTTTGCGCACCCGCCCATCCGATCAGGTCCGGATCAAGAGCGCCGTGACGGAGCCCACAGTTCCGGCACATGAAGCCCACAGATGACGCGCGGAAAGTACCTGTGATCTTCACCATGGCACCGTCGGGGCCGAGCTGGTGGACTGACCCACCGTCAACTGACCACTGACTGAAGGGGGAACCATGACCCACGGCCACGGAGCCCGTGCCCGCAGAAGGACCGTCGTGGCGGCACTCGCGGGTGCCGTCCTGAGCACCGGTGTCCTCGCGGCCGCTCCCGCGCAGGCGGCCACGGCACCGCAGGTGTCGGCCCAGGGCGCGTTCGCGCTCAACCCGGCCACCGGAAAGGCGCTGTTCGGCAAGGCACCGGACGGACGGCTGCGGACCGGGTCCACGACGAAGATCATGACGGCGCTGGTGGTGCTGTCCCAGCCCCACCTGAACCTCGACCGGAAGGTGAAGATCAGGAAGGAGTACACCGACTACGTCATCGACCCCACCACGAAAACCCAGCGCTATTCGAGCGCCAACCTGATCCTCGGCGACTCGATGAAGGTGCGCGACCTGCTGTACGGCCTGCTGCTGCCCTCGGGCTGCGACGCGGCCTACGCGCTCGCGGACACCTACGGCACGGGGTCGACGACGGCCCAGCGGACCACGTCGTTCATCGGCAAGATGAACGCCAAGGCGCGCGAACTGGGCCTCACCAACACCCACTTCGACTCCTTCGACGGGGTGTCCAACGGCAACAACTACGCCTCGCCGCGGGACCTGGCGAAGCTGGCCGGGGTCGCCCTGAAGAACACGACCTTCAAGAAGGTCGTCGGCACCAAGGTGTACAAGGACATGCAGTCCTACCGGCCGGGCGGCGGAACGCACGCGATGGCGGAGTGGGACAACACGAACAAGCTGCTCGGCTCCTACCGGGGTGCGATCGGCGTGAAGACGGGCTCGGGGCCGGAGGCGCAGTTCTGCCTGGTGTTCGCGGCGACCCGCGGCGGCCGGACGGTCGTGGGCACGGTGCTCGCCGACACGTCGGCGGCCCAGCGCTTCACGGACGCCACGAAGATCCTCGACTACGGCTTCGCACAGAGCGGCTGAGACGGGGCCGGGGCCGCCGCCGCTTTGGACGCCGGCGGTCCCTCGCCCTCGGACGCGGCTCACGTGAGGCCGGCCTCGAGACGCGTCGCACAGGCACGGCCGCGAAAGAGGTACGCGGCCGGCTGCCCCTCCTTCTTTTTCCGGCGCCGCGCGGAACGCGTCGGGTGGCGAAGGCACAACGGGGCTCACGGACCGGCGCGGCCGCCTCGTCCGGCATGCGGGCCGCCTCGACCTCGCCGGAGACCACGCCGTGGCGCCTGGCCGCGGTGCCGGGGCGCCGTACGCCCCGGCGGGAAAACCGCGTGCCGTGAGGGGCGCGGCGCGTTAGGGTCACCGCCATGGATGTCACCGGCCGAAGCACCAGCGCGACCGCGCGAGCGACCAGCTCGCCGGTTGCCGCCGCCTGACCTCCCTCTTCCCACCGGCGACCGGACACGGCCCGTCGGTGCTCCCGTGGCGCATCCGCCTTCCTGCCCGGTGTGACGACCGCACGGCCCCGTTGTTCCGGTGCCTCCCCCGCTGTACCGCGAAGGAGCCACCCTCATGGACACCGAGCTTGTCGTCCGCACGTTCACCGAGTACTTCGAGGAGCGCGGTCATCGCCGGATCACCGGCTCGACCCTCCTGCCGCCACCCGGCGATCCCGTGCTGTTCACCACCTCCGGCATGCATCCGCTCACGCCGTATCTGGAGGGGCGGCCCCATCCCCTGGGCAGGCGGCTGGTCAACGTCCAGCGCTGTCTGCGCACCACGGACCTGGACGAGGTCGGCGACGCCACCCATCTGACCGTGTTCGAGATGCTCGGCACCTGGTCGCTGGGCGACTACGAGGGACCGCTGAGCCTCGAGTGGGGGTACGAGCTGCTCACCGAGGGGCTGGGTGTCGATCCGGGCCTGTTGCACGCCACCGTCTTCGGCGGCGACGAGCAGGTCGGGCCGGACACCGCCTCCCTGCGGCTGTGGCAGGACCGCGGCGTTCCCGTCGAGCTCACCGTGGAGGACAACTGGTGGTCCAACGGCCCCGTCGGCCCCTGCGGACCCGACTCGGAGATCTTCCTGTGGACCGGCGACACCCCGCCCGGGTCGACGCCCACGCGCGACGACCGCTGGGTGGAGGTGTGGAACCACGTGATGATGCGCCATCGCCGGCTCGAGGACGGTTCCCTCGTGCCGCTGCCCCAGCGCAACGTCGACACCGGGCTGGGCGTGGAGCGGCTCGCCTCGCTGCTCCAGGGCAAGTCGTCCGTGTTCGAGTGTGACGTCTTCGACCCCTGGCGCCGTCTGGTACCGGCCCTGTGGCCGATGGACGAGACGTCGCTGCGCCTGGTCCTCGACCATCTGCGCTCGGCCGTCGTGATCGTCGGCGACGGGGTGCGCCCGGCCGCCACCGGTCGGGGCTATGTGCTGCGCCGGCTGCTGCGACGGGTGCTGACGGTGCTGTGTCGGGACGATCCGTCGCGCAGTCTCCACGACCTGCCGGACGAACCGGTCACGCACACGCTGGACCACTTCCGGCAGGACATGGACTCCGGCGTCGTGCGTCGGGTGCTGCTGGAGGAGGAGCGCCGGTTCCGCGGGCTGGTACGGCGGGGGCGACAGGTGCTGGCCCGGCGCCGGTTCCAAGGCCCGCTGTCGGAGCAGGACTTCCGCTACCTCCATGACACCCACGGCCTGCCAAGGGATCTGGTCCTGGCCCTGCGGCAGGGCTGACGGCGGGGGCGAGGGTGGCCGGCCCGGGCCGGCGAGCATCCCAGGAGGGCGACACGGCGGGGGCTCACGGCGGCCTCGGAAGGGCCGCCGTGTCCCGCCCGGTCCGGCGAGCCGGGCGGGACACGGCCACCCGCCGTACGTCCTACGACAGCTGCGACTGGACCTGGGCCGAGATCAGCTCCAGGTGGTCGAGGTCGTCGAGGTCCAGGACCTGCAGATAGATCCGCCGGGAACCGATCTCGGCGTACCGGCCGATCTTGTCGACGACCTCGGCCGGGGAGCCGGCCAGGCCGTTGGCCTTCAGCTCGTCCACGTCACGGCCGATCACGGCGGCGCGCCGGGCGACCGCCTGGTCGTCCCGGCCGACGCAGACCACGAGCGCGTTGGAGTACGTCAGCTCGTCCGCGCCGCGGCCGGCCTCCTCGGCGGCGGCACGCACCCGGCCGAACTGCCGCTCGCTGTCCTCGACCGAGGCGAAGGGGATGTTGAACTCGTCGGCGTACTGGGCGGCCAGCCGGGGCGTACGGGTCGCACCGTGGCCGCCGATGAGCACCGGGATCTTCTTCTGGGCGGGCTTGGGCAACGCGGGCGAGTCGGTCAGGTCGTAGTAGGCACCGTGGAAGTCGAAGGTCTTGCCCACCTCGGTCGCCCACAGCCCGGTGACGATCGCGAGCTGCTCGTCCAGCCGGGCGAACTTCTCCTTCGGGAAGGGGATGCCGTACGCCTTGTGCTCCTCCTCGAACCAGCCCGCGCCGAGGCCCAGCTCGACCCGGCCACCGGACATCTGGTCGACCTGGGCGACCTGGATGGCGAGCACACCGGGCAGCCGGAAGGTGCCGGCCGTCATCAGCGTGCCGAGGCGGATGCGCCTGGTCTCGCGGGCGAGGCCGGCCAGCGTGATCCAGGCGTCCGTGGGACCGGGCAGGCCGTCGGCGCTGCCCATGCTGAGGTAGTGGTCGGAGCGGAAGAAGGCGTCGAAGCCGAGGTCCTCGGTCGCCTTCGCCACGGTGAGCAAGGTGTCATAGGTGGCCCCCTGCTGGGGCTCGGTGAAGATTCGAAGGTCCATACATCCATCCTGCACGCCGCGGCTCGCGTCAACCTCGCCGGTACCGGCCGGCACGGCGATCCCCGGTCGGGTGAAAACGCCCGTCGGGCGTGCCGGGCGCCGGGCGGACCGGTGACCGGTCCCGATGATGATCGTTGGGCCGTTGGAGCCGGACGGTCCGGCGCCCCGCGCCGAGGAGGCCGTCATGTCCGAAGAATGTGGCTCCGCCGGTCAGCCGAAGGGGTTGCTGGAGGAGCTGGAGGAGCTGATGGCCACGCTGAACGCGGATCTGTCGGCGCTGACCGACCTGCACGGCGGGGAGCAGGGCTGCGCCGAAGAGGCCGGCCTCGCCTGACGCCCCACCCCGGAGACGGGCGGCCCCGGACCCCCGCTTCGGTCGGGCGGCCCCGCCCTCACACGCCGGACGGGCTGTTCTGATTGCCCTTGGGGCTGTTCCGGCTCTCGTCCTGCGGTAACACCTCCTCCCGCGCCGCCAGCTTGCGCAGCATCTCCAGGACGCGGTCACGGGACTCGTCGGCCGCGTCGATGGCCTCCATGCACTGCCAGTACGTCGTCTCGTCGGCCGCGGCGCTGGCGATGCCGACCAGGGCTATGCCGACCTCGCCGAGCAGACCCCCGAGGCAGAGCAGCGTCTCGCGCGCGTCGTCCAGCTCGGTGAGCTGGGCGGCGCGCAGGTCACCGAGGTCGAGGTCCGGAGGGTCCAGGACCCCGCAGCCCCGGCCCGCCAGCTCCGTCAGGCCGAGCGCCTCGCCGCGCAGCTCCGGCGGTCCGGAGACCGCGAGCCGGCTGCCGATCGCCTGGGCCAGGGCCTGCGCCTGCCAGACCTCCGCCATGATCTCGCCCGCGTCGGCGCCGCACGCCAGCGCACGCCTGCTCGCAAGGATGAGCCGTACCGCATCCATGCCTCGCCCCCGTCCTTCCGCGTGCTTCCGCGCACGCCCCGTTTGAACTCGCTCGTCCACTACCCAGAGTGAAGGCGTCGGGGGCGAAAAGCCAGAGGTAGGGGGAAATCTGGGGACAACAATTCGGATTCGACAGGTGAATTGACTTCGGAGAGTGATAACGGAGTTCAGTCCTCCGGCAGTTGCCCGCGCTCGGTTGCGCTATCGGATCCGCCGTGCGCCCCCTGCGGGGGGAACCGCCGTTCGTTGCGCTCGATCTTCGCGGCCAGGGCGGCCAGCGGGTCGATGCCCAGGACGTCGCAGAACTGCAGCAGATAGGCGAGGACATCGGCGACCTCGTCGGTGACCCGGTGCGCGGTGCCGGGGTCGTCCATCACCCGGGCCGACTGCTCGGGCGTCAACCACTGGAAGATCTCGACCAGTTCGGAGGCCTCCACGCTCAGCGCGGCGACGAGGTTCTTGGGGGTGTGGTAGGGCTGCCAGTTCCGCGCGGCCGCGAACTCGGCGAGTCTGCGCTGGAGTCGGGCCAGGTCGAGAGGTTCGGTCACGCGTCCAGGTGTACCACCGTCACACCCTCCGTCCCGGCGGCCCACGAGGCGTCGCTCACCGCGCCCACGCACCGGATGTGCCCGCGCTCGCCCATCCGGACGGCCGTCCGCAGCAGTTCCCGGCGCTGGGCGGGGTCGAGGCCGCGGTCGAGACCGTCGGCGAGGACGGTGAGGGTGCGCAGCGCGTCGGGCACCTCGCCCGGGGCGTCCAGGTCCAGGACGCCGGGGCCGGTCAGCAGCACGAGCGTCAGCGCGAGGTAGCGCAGCTCGCCGTCGCCGAGCCGGGCCAGTTCGGTGCCGAAGCCGTCGCCGCGGTCCAGCACCGCCCGCACCCTGCCGTGCGGCAGTGGTTCGGCGAACAGGTCGGCGACCGGGCCGGCACAGCCCGCGCGCAGCGCCTCGACCAGCTGACCGTGGCGGCGGCCGCACTCCGCACGGGTGCGCCACAGCACATCGGCGAGGTTGTCGCAGCCGGGCAGCAGCCGGCCGGAGCCGGTGGGGACGGGGGTGCGCATGCACTCGGGACGGGGATCGCAGGGGAAGACCGAGCGCAGGGCGACCACCATCTGCTCGGCCGCGGCGAGCACCTGCCGCTGCCCGTCCGTCTTGCCGGCGACGCGCAGCGGCAGCAGGGCGGTGCCGAGGCGGTCGTCCGGGAGCGGGGCGCGGGTCACCGGGGCGGTGCCCGCGGTGTGCCAGGCGGCCTGGACGGTACGGCGCCCGGGGTCGCGCAGCGCGGTCTGCAGGAGGACGACTCCACCCGCGGTCAGCCGCTCCCCCACGATCCTCAGGTCCGGCTCGGCCTGTACGGCGACGTCGAGCCGGACCGGGCCCTCGACGCCGTCGGCCGTGCACCCGATCCGGAAACCGCGCCGCCCGCCGGCGTCGGGGCGCGCTCGTTGCGGCACACAGGCGACCGGGTCCGGGAACGCCTCCTGGAGGGAGGCGCCACCACCGAGCCGGGCGAGCGCCTCGTACGCCGTGAGCGCGGTCGTCTTCCCCGCGCCGCTCGGCCCGGCGAACAAGGTGACGGCCCCCAGCGGAAATCCGGCCCGCCGATGCCCGGCGAAGGCGGACAGCCGCAGCTCGGTGATCCGGGCACGCACATCGGCGGGCTCGCGGGACTGCGCGGGAACGGTCGCGGCGGACGCGGCGACCGCCGGGGGCTCGACGGACACGGAGGGCACGGCCATGCCTCGGACGGTAGAACTCGCCCGCACCGAGGAACCGTTTTGCCCTGGAGGCGTTCCTACGATCGGGGGACGCGCCACCGGCACCGGCACCGGCACCGGCACCGGCACCGGAGACGAACGGGCGGCCGCCGGGCCGGAGACGTACGGGCGGTGGTCGGCAGCCCGTACGGAACGAGAGCCACTCGGCCGAGTACGGCGGGGCCGACCACGGCCACACCACACACACCGTCCCCGCGCCCACGAACGCCCCGCGGCCACCCCCGCCACCACTGCCGCCGAGCGCACCACCGGGCCGCCGCAACTACCGCCGAAGCGCACCGGCCGACACCACGCCGCCCACCGCCCGGGACGACCGGTACCCCGAGCCCATCCCGAAGACGAACATGCTCAGCCGTCACGCACACCGGGCAGAACGGCCGAAGACGTCCACTCGGCCGCCATGAGCAGCACGCTCGACCGCCGGCCGCATCCCGCTCGGCGGCCAGCCCACCGCACTCAACCGCCACGCACACCGGGCCCGGCGACCGAAGGCGTTCCCCAGCCGTCGCGTCCACCGCGCTTCGCCGCCACACCCACCGTCCAACCGCCCGAGACAACCACCCGGCCGTCACGACCCACCGCGCGCCACCGCCGGAGGCGCCCGTCAGCCGCCCGAGACTCCGACGCCCTCCATCAGCCCGCTGACCTCGGTGCCGGGTGGGGTGAGAAGGAACACGTTTCGGTCGACGCGGTGCATGCCGCTGCCCAGGCCGAAGACCACGCCCGTGCTGAAGTCGAGGACGCGCTTGGCGACCTCGGTCTCCGCGCCGGTGAGGTCGAGCAGGACCGGCGCGCCGGCCATCAGGGTCTCGGCGACCTCACGGGCGTCCGCGAAGACATTGACCCGCAGCACCACGAACCGGCGCCGGGTCTCGGTCTCGGCGTCGGGCAGCGAGCGGTGGTTCACCGCGGACGGCCAGGCGTCCCGGCCCCGCAGCGGCACGACCTGGGCGAGCCCTTCCCACTGTTCATCGGTGACGTCGTAACGGCTCACCGGCTCCCCCTGACCTGACTCGCACTCCATGCCTGCACCAGCCAATTCTTACGCCAAGTCACCCGTTCGGCCCAACAGCGACACACTGCGCGACGGATCCGGTGGCGCCGCGCCGGGAGCGACCTGCGGCACATGTACGATTACGCCCGCTTCTTACCGCCCTCATACCGGACTCTTCACATGCCGCCTCGTCCCGCTCACCGGTTGCCGTTAGCGTCCAGTGCCGTGCAGTTGGCAGAAACACAGCAGGTGACACCCGGCCGGCGGACGCAGTCGGCGGTGTCCGCCGTTCCGGTTGCCCGCGCGCAGCTCCACGAGCCGCCCGCGCAGTGGCACCGTGTACTCACGCTGCTCGCCGACGTCAGCCTGTTCATCGGCACGCGCTCGGTGTGGACGCAGGCGGCCACGCACCAACTGGTGCTCGCCGCCGTCATTTCCGTCTGTTACGCCTCGATCCTGGTGACCGGCGTGCTCACGCTGACGGTCCGCCGTGCCCGCTCGCTGGCGCGTCTGGACGTGATCGTGCTCGTGACGGCGATCGCGCTGACCCTGTGCACCTGGGCGCTGAACCACGCGGGCGGCGACGAGGCGGTACTTACCACACAGGCCGCGAAGGAGATCCTCCACGGGCACCAGGTGTACGACCAGCCGTGGCCATGGCTCTTCCGCATCAAGGGTGTCGCCCTGACGGCGACGACGACCGGCGGCTACGACTTCACCTACGGGTATCCGCCGCTCGCGCCGCTGCTCACCATGCCGTTCCTGTGGCTCGGCCACAACGGCGCCCCGGCGACGGCGGCGGTGACGGTCGTCCTGATCCTGGGCACGGTCCTGCTGTGGCGGCTGCTGCCCGCTCCGTGGCGCTCCGCGGCCACGATGGTCTGCCTGGGCTTCAGTTTCCTGCCGATGTACGCCCGTCAGGGCTACCCCGCGATCGTCGGCCTGGTCCTGCTGGTGCCGGTGGTGGTGCGCTGGCCGCGGTTCGGCGCCGGCGGCCGGCTGGGCCCCGCCGGGATCGCGCGGGCCGTGTGTCTCGGCGCCGCGTGCGCGGCCCAGCAACTCCCCTGGTTCGTCACCCCGTTCCTGCTGGCAGGGATCTACGCGGTACGCCGTGGGGAACTCGGCGGCCGGCAGGCCACGCGGGTGATACTGCGGATCACCGGGATCGCGGTCCTCACATGGCTGCTGATCAACGCGTACCTCATGGTGAGCGAGCCAGGGCCGTGGCTGCGGGGCATCGCCCTGCCGCTGACCCAGGGCGCGGTGCTGCACGGGCAGGGCCTGGTCGACATCTCGCTGTACTTCACCCACGGCAGCGACCGGCTCGACTGGTACGGCCACGCGAGCATGCTGCTCGCCGCGGCCCTGCTGGCGCTGTTCGTGCTGTTCGTGCGCCGGCTGGGCCCGGCCGCGACCGTGCTGCCCTGGTGCGCCTTCTACCTGGCGACCCGGTCCCAGGACGGCTACTACCTGATGTACACGCCGCTGTGGCTGGCGGCGGCGATCACCGTGCCCCTGTCGGAGTTCAGGAACGCGTGGCAGCCGCGGCCCCGATGGCTGACGGGCCGGCGCCGCCGGCCCGCGCTGACCGCGGGCGTGGTGCTGCTGATGCTGCCCGCGCTGGTGAGCGCGACCCTCGCGGTGACGGGCAAGCCGCCGCTGCGGATGGACATCACGGCGGAACGGCACGGCTCCAAGCGCTCCCTGTCGACCCTGACCGTGCGGGTCGCCAACACCGGGAGCGCCGCGCTGACCCCGCACTACATGCTGACGACGGGCCAGGGCATGAGCCGGTACTGGTCGCTGGCGCACGGCCCGGCCACGATCCCCGCGCACGGCACGGCGACCGTCGTGCTGCGGGCACCCAAGGGCGGGTTCCCGCTGCCCGTGAAGAAGAGCACGCACATCCGGCTGCGCGCCTTCACGGCGACCCCGCAGACACTCTCGACGATCGACGTCAGCCGGGCCGATCTGGGCATCAAGGGCTGAGCGGGCGGCTCACGGCTGCACGTGCGTGAAGCGCAGCCTGGCCGTCACGGTGGTCAGGCCGCGCATCATCCCGAGCTGGTTCCAGCCCATGCCGAACTGGTCACGGTCCACGCTGAACTCCGTCTCCAGGGTGAGCGCGTCGGTGGTGGCGTCGCCCAGGCGCGCCGTGACGGACAGGGGCCGGGAGACGCCCCGCACGGTCAGCTGACCGGTGATCCGCACCTGGTCGCCGTCGAGACGGTCGGCACCGCGCACCGCGAAGGTGATCTCCGGGTGGTTGTCGGCGTCGAAGAAGTCGGCCGAGCGCAGGTGGGTGTCCCGCTTGGCGTGGTTGGTGTCCAGGGAAGCGGCGTCCAGGGTCACGGTGCCGGTGGCCGAGCCGTCGGGCCGCACCTCGCCGGAGCCGCCGACGGTGGCGAAGGCGCCCTTCACGGTGACCAGGCCCCAGAGGGTCTTGTGCCGCAGACCCACGGTGGACGCGGTCGCGTCGAGCTGCCAGGTGCCTGTTTCCACGGCGACGGTCATGGTCGTACTCCCGGGATCGATGGTCCAAATTTGAATGACATCACGCTAGCGCCTCATCCAAATTTGAACAACCCGCTCATTCAAATTTGGACAACAGGTAGACTCAACCCATGTCAGCCTCCGACGCGCACCCCTCCGACCAGTTCGAATGTCCCGCCTCGGGAAGCGGTCTGCTGCCCGACGAGCTGCGCGCGTGGATGATCCTGCTGGCCGCCACGGGCGCCGTGGAGCAGCGGATGCGGTCGGTGGTGAAGGAGACCCTCGACGTCTCCCACGACGAGTTCCTGATCCTGTGCCTGCTGGCGGAACAGCCCCGCACGGGCCTGCGCATGACCCAGGTGGCCGATCTCCTCGGCCGCCCCAAGACCCGGCTCACCTACCAGATCGCGTGCCTCCAGCGGGCCGGCCTGGTGGCGCGCAGGTCCGTCTGCGGCGACAAGCGCGGCGTGCAGGTGACTCTCACCGACAAGGCGCGCGACCTGCTCGGTGAGACCTCCGCCCTGCTCGCCGGGACCGTCCGGCAGGCCCTCGCCGACTCCATGGGCCCCGACCAGCGCGCCGCCATGGGCGCGCTGGTACCGCAGTCGCGCGAGCCGGACGGCGAGCCCTCCGGCGGCTGAGCGGCGCAGGTCACACGCGCAAGTGGAGAAACCTCACAGGCCTTTGTTCACTCCCGCTTCAGTGTGCTGCCCTAGAGTCCGAGCCATGACGGTCCTGCCTGACGACGGGCTCTCACTGGCCGCCGAGTTCCCTGACGCGACGCACGAGCAGTGGCAACGCCTGGTCGAGGGCGTGCTCCGCAAGTCGGGCAAGGAAGTCTCGGGCGCGGCAGCTGAGGACGCCCTGTCCACGACGCTGGAGGACGGGCTGCGCACCCGGCCCCTCTACACCGCGCGCGACGACGCGCCCGACCCCGGTCTGCCGGGCTTCGCCCCCTATGTGCGCGGCGGCCGCCCCGAGGGCAACACCGCCGGCGGCTGGGACGTACGGCAGCGGCACACCGCCCTCACGGAGAACGCCGTCCTGGCCGACCTGGAGAACGGCGGCACCTCGCTGTGGCTGGTGCTGGGCGAGGGCGGCATCCCGGTGGACGGACTGGGGCCGGCGCTGGAGGGTGTCTACCTCGACCTCGCGCCTGTCGTCCTGGACGCCGGCCGGGACACCGAGCCGGCCGCCGAGGCGCTGCTGCGGCTGTACGCGGAGAAGGGCGTGGAGGCCGGGGCCGCCCGCGGCAACCTGGGCGGCGACCCGCTGGGCCACGAGGCCCGGACCGGCACCGCCCTGGACTTCGCGCCGTACGCCGCCCTGGCCGCGCGCTGCGCCGGGGAGTACCCCGGGCTGCGCGCCCTCACCGTGGACGCGCTGCCGTACCACGAGGCGGGCGGCTCGGCCGCGCAGGAGCTGGGCGCCTCCCTCGCCACCGGCGTGGCGTATCTGCGGGAGCTCACCGAGGCGGGGCTGAGTGTCGAACAGGCCGCCGGACAGCTGGAGTTCCGCTACGCGGCCACCGCCGACCAGTTCCTGACCATCGCCAAGCTGCGCGCCGCGCGCCGGCTGTGGGCGCGGGTAGCCGAGGTCTGCGGAGCCCCGGGCGCGCAGGTACAGCACGCAGTGACCTCGCCGGTGATGATGGCCCGCCGCGACCCCTGGGTGAACATGCTCCGCACGACCGTCGCGACGCTCGCCGCCGGGGTGGGCGGTGCCGACTCCGTGACCGTGCTGCCGTTCGACCACGCGCTCGGCCTGCCCGACGCGTTCGCCCGCCGGATCGCCCGCAACACCTCCACGATCCTCATCGAGGAGTCCCACCTGGCCCGGGTCATCGACCCGGCGGGCGGCTCCTGGTACGTGGAGCGGCTCACCGACGAACTGGCCCGGGCAGCCTGGGAGTTCTTCCGGACCGTCGAGCGCGACGGCGGCCAGGCGGCCGTGCTGCGTTCCGGCCGGCTTCGCACCGATCTCGCGACGACCTGGGCGGAGCGCTCCAAGAAGCTCGCCAAGCGGCGCGAGCCGATCACCGGTGTCAGCGAGTTCCCGCTGCTCGCCGAGAAGCCGGTGGAGCGCGAGAGGGCGCCCGAGCCGCCGTCCGGCGGGCTGCCTCGGGTGCGCCGGGACGAGGCGTACGAGCAGTTGCGCGCCCGCTCCGACGCCCACCTGGCCGCGACGGGCAGCCGCCCCCGCGTCTTCCTGGCCACGCTCGGCTCGGCCGCCGCGTACACCGCGCGCGCCACCTTCGCCGCCAACCTCTTCCAGGCGGGCGGCATCGAGCCGGTCACCGAGGGCGGCTTCGCGGACAGCGGCGCCACCGAGGCCGTGCTGTGCTCCAGCGACGCGCTCTACGCCGAGCAGGCCGAGAAGACCGCCGAGGCCCTGCGCGCCGCGGGCGCCCGCCATGTGTTCCTCGCGGGCCGGGGCGACTACGCCGGCATCGACAGTTACGTCTTCGCGGGTTGCGACGCAGTGGACGTGCTGTCCGCGACCCTCGACCGCATGGGAGTGTCCTGATGGGAATCCCCGACTTCTCCGGCATCGAGCTGGGGACGCCGGTCGCCGACGGCAGTGCCGATCAGTGGCGTGCGGCCGTCGCGCGGGCGACCGGGAGCGAAGAGCCGTTGTGGGAGACCCCGGAGGGCATCGGGGTCAAGCCGCTGTACACCGGCCGTGACCTGGAGGGCCTGGACTTCCTGGGCACCTACCCGGGCATGGCGCCGTATCTGCGCGGCCCGTACCCGACGATGTACGTCAACCAGCCCTGGACGATCCGACAGTACGCGGGCTTCTCCACCGCCGAGGAGTCCAACGCGTTCTACCGGCGCAACCTGGCGGCCGGTCAGAAGGGCCTGTCGGTCGCCTTCGACCTGCCCACGCACCGGGGTTACGACAGCGATCACCCGCGCGTGACCGGTGACGTCGGCATGGCGGGCGTGGCCATCGACTCGATCTACGACATGCGGCAGCTGTTCGACGGCATCCCACTCGACAGGATGACGGTGTCGATGACGATGAACGGCGCCGTCCTGCCGGTGCTGGCGCTGTACATCGTGGCGGCGGAGGAACAGGGCGTACCGCCCGAGAAGCTGGCCGGGACCATTCAGAACGACATTCTGAAGGAGTTCATGGTCCGCAACACCTACATCTATCCGCCGAAGCCGTCGATGCGGATCATCTCCGACATCTTCGCGTACACCTCGCAGAAGATGCCCCGCTACAACTCCATCTCCATCTCCGGCTACCACATCCAGGAGGCGGGCGCGACGGCCGACCTGGAGCTGGCGTACACGCTCGCGGACGGCGTCGAGTACATCCGGGCGGGGCGGGAAGCGGGCCTGGACGTGGACGCGTTCGCGCCGCGGCTGTCCTTCTTCTGGGCGATCGGCATGAACTTCTTCATGGAGATCGCCAAGATGCGCGCGGCGAGGCTCCTCTGGGCCAAACTCGTCTCACAGTTCGAGCCGAAGAACACCAAGTCCCTGTCCCTGCGCACCCATTCGCAGACCTCGGGCTGGTCGCTGACCGCGCAGGACGTGTTCAACAACGTCACACGTACGGCCGTGGAGGCGATGGCGGCGACCCAGGGCCACACCCAGTCGCTGCACACCAACGCCCTGGACGAGGCGCTCGCGCTGCCGACCGACTTCTCGGCGCGCATCGCCCGCAACACCCAGCTGCTCATCCAGCAGGAGTCGGGCACCACCCGGGTCATCGACCCGTGGGGCGGCAGCGCGTACGTGGAGAGGCTGACGTACGACCTCGCCCGCAAGGCGTGGGCGCACATCCAGGAGGTCGAGCAGGCGGGCGGCATGGCGCAGGCCATCGACGCCGGCATTCCGAAGCTGCGCGTGGAGGAGGCCGCGGCCCGCACCCAGGCCCGCATCGACTCCGGGCGGCAGCCGGTGATCGGCGTCAACAAGTACCGCGTCGAGAACGACGAGCAGATCGAGGTACTGAAGGTCGACAACTCCGCCGTACGCGCCCAGCAGATCGAGAAGCTGCGGCGGCTGCGGGCGGAGCGGAACGAGCAGGCCTGCCGGGACGCCCTGGACGCGCTCACCCGGGCGGCCGACGGCAAGGAGAACCTGCTGGAGCTCGCCGTCCACGCGGCCCGCGCCAAGGCGACCGTCGGCGAGATCTCCGACGCCCTGGAGAAGGTGTACGGCCGCCACGCGAGCCAGATCCGTACGATCTCCGGTGTGTACCGCAACGAAACAGGCCGGTCCCCGTCCGTGGACCGCACCCGGGCCCTGGTGGACGCCTTCGAGGAGGCCGAGGGGCGCCGGCCGCGCATCCTGGTCGCCAAGATGGGCCAGGACGGCCACGACCGCGGCCAGAAGGTGATCGCGACCGGGTTCGCCGACCTGGGCTTCGACGTCGATGTCGGCCCCCTGTTCCAGACGCCCGAGGAGGTCGCCCGGCAGGCGGTCGAGGCGGACGTGCACGTGGTCGGGGTGTCCTCGCTGGCCGCCGGTCACCTCACGCTCGTCCCGGCGCTGCGCGAGAAGCTCGCCGAGGAGGGCCGCGAGGACATCATGATCGTGGTCGGCGGGGTGATTCCGCCGCAGGACGTGCCGACGCTGCGGGAGATGGGCGCGGCGGAGGTGTTCCTGCCCGGGACGGTGATCCCGGACGCCGCCCACGACCTGGTGAAGCGGCTGTCGGCCGACCTCGGCCACGACCTGTAGCCCCGCATGGCCGCGATCGATCTCGACACGTATGTGAAGGGTGTGCTCGACGGCAGGCGGGCCCTGGTGGCCCGCGCCATCACGCTCGTCGAGTCCACCCGGCCGCAGCACCGGGCGCTGGCGCAGGAGTTGCTCACCCAGCTGCTTCCGCACAGCGGCCGGGCGCGGCGGATCGGCATCAGCGGGGTGCCGGGGGTCGGCAAGTCGACGTTCATCGACGCGTTCGGCACGCTGCTGACCTCGCTGGGGCATCGCGTCGCCGTCCTCGCCGTGGACCCTTCCTCGACCCGTACCGGCGGCTCCATCCTGGGCGACAAGACCCGGATGGAACGCCTCGCGGTCGACCCGAACGCCTTCGTCCGGCCCTCCCCCAGCGCGGGCACGCTGGGCGGGGTCGCGAAGGCCACCCGGGAGTCGATGGTGGTGATGGAGGCGGCGGGCCACGACGTGATCCTCGTGGAGACCGTCGGCGTGGGCCAGTCGGAGACCGCGGTCGCCGACATGGTCGACTCCTTCCTCCTGCTGACCCTGGCCCGCACCGGCGACCAGCTGCAGGGCATCAAGAAGGGCGTCCTGGAGCTGGCCGACGTGATCGCCGTCAACAAGGCGGACGGTCCGCACGAGCGCGACGCCCGGGCGGCGGCACGGGAGTTGGCGGGCGCGCTCCGGCTGATGCACGGCAAGGAGGCGTTCTGGACGCCGCCGGTGCTCAGTTGCAGCGCCCGCGACTCGACGGGCCTGGAACTGGTGTGGGAGCGCCTCGAACGGCACCGTGCGCTGCTCGACTCCAGCGGTCGGCTGGCCGAGAAGCGGCGCGACCAGCAGGTCGGCTGGACCTGGGCGATGGTCCGCGACGAGCTGCTGGGCCGGCTGCACGCCGCCCCTGCGGTACGCGCGGCCGCTCCGGAGCTCGAACGGCTGGTCCGGGAGGGCCGGTTGACCGCGACGCTGGCGGCCGAGCGCATCCTGGAGGCGTTCGAGGAACGCACGACTCCCCCGGCCGGGGCCTGAGTCCGGCCGGTTCAGCCGGTTCCACCCGGTCCGGCCCGCCGCGTTGCCGAACGCGGCGGGCCGCGCCTCTTCTTCAGTGCCGTGTCTCTCCCCCGGGCGCCGCGCCGCTCCCTCGGCGCCGCGAGGCTCCTTCAGCGCCGCGTCTCGGACAGCCACGACCGGTAGCGGCGCAGCGCGCGGCGCTGGACGAGCTGGTCGGAGACGAGCGCGCGGGCCGGGCGGGTGCCGGTCGCCGGTTCGGCGCCTCGGGCGAGACGGCGCATCTGATGGCGGACCAGCGCCATGCCGGCCGCCGCGGCGAGGGTCTTGTCCGGCCAGGTCACCGCGCGCAGCCGGCCGTCCGCCTCGCGGCCCTCGCGCCAGCGGGCGGGAAGGTCGGGGGTGACCGCGAGGGCGGTACCGAGGCCGAGGAGCGCGACCCCGCCGGCGAGGACCTTCTCGGCGGTCTCCCGTCGGGTGATCCCGCCCGTGAGCATCAGCGGGAGCGGGCTGGTGGCGACCAGGTCCGTGGCCATGTCCAGGAAGTAGGCCTCGCGGGCCCGGGTGCGTGAGTCGGCCGGGCGGCCCGACATGGCCGGGCTCTCGTAGCTGCCGCCGGACAGCTCCACCAGGTCGACACCGAGCGGTTCGAGCAGCGCGATCACCCGGCGTGCGTCGTCGAGATCGAAGCCGCCGCGCTGGAAGTCGGCGGAGTTCAGCTTCACGGCGACGGCGAAGGAGGGCGCCACCCGGGCGCGGACCGCGCGGACGACGTCCAGCAGCATCCGGGCCCGGTTCTCCAGCGGGCCGCCCCAGGCGTCGGTGCGCCGGTTGACCAGCGGAGACAGGAACTGCGACAGCAGATAGCCATGGGCGGCGTGGATCTCCACCCCGTCGAAGCCGGCCCGCTCGGCGCGCGCCGCCGTCACCGCGAACCGCTCCACGGTGGCCTCGATCTGCTCGGCGGTCATGGCGACGGGCCGCCCGAACCGCTTGCTGTGCCTGCCGATGTCGACACCCACGTCGGACGGCCCCCACACCACGCCCGGCATGTCGGCCTGGACCTGCCGGCCGGGGTGGTTGATCTGCATCCACATCGCCGCGCCGCCCGTCCTGCCGGCCTCCGCCCACGCGGTGAACGGCTCCAGCGGCGCCTTCTCGTCGAGCACGATGCCGCCGGGACCGGTCAGTGCCTCGGCGTGCACCATGACGTTGCCGGTGATCAGCAGTCCGGCGCCACCCGTGCCCCAGCGCCGGTACAGCGACAGCAGCCGCCCGTCCGGCGTCTGCCCGGCGCCGGCCATCCCCTCCTCCATGGCCGCCTTGGCGATCCGGTTGCCCAGGACCGCCCCGGAACGCAGGGGCAACGGTGAGAACAACGCACTCGACATCTCGGGACCTCCACTCCCCCGCTAGAATGTATGCACCGCTCACATTAGGGCGGCAATGTAAGCAGCGTCAACTTCATGAGGTGCTCCATGCCGAACCCGAGCGGCCCGTACCATCACGGCGACCTGCGGGCCGGGTGCCTGCGCGCGGCCCGGGAGCTGCTGGAGGAGGACGGCAGCGCGGGGCTCTCCCTGCGCGCGGTGGCCCGCCGGGCCGGTGTCTCTCCCACCGCCCCCTACCGCCACTACGCCGACCGCGAGGCGCTGCTCTCGGCGGTCGCGGCGGAGGGCTACGCCGAACTCGCCGGGTTCCTGGCCGCGGCGCACCCGGCACCGGCGACGCCGGACGATCTGGCGGCAGTCGGCGTCGCCTACGTCCGGTTCGCGCTCGCGCATCCGGCACTGTTCCGGGTGATGTTCGCGGAGCCCTGCGATCCCGCCGACGAGGAGCGCGCCGCCGCGACGGCCGCCGTCTCCGCGTACGTCACGACGCTCGTCCAGCACGCCTTCCCCGGCGCCGCCGACCCCGATGCCCTGGCGACGGCGGTCTGGGCCCTGGTCCACGGCCTGGCGTTCCTGCACCTCGACGGCAAGCTCGACGCCGCCGACCCCGACGCGGTCGACGCCCGGGTCCGCGCCGCCGTCCGCGCGGCGCTCACCACGGCCGGTCCGGACGGCACCTGAGCCCGGCCGGTGTGCCCGGTGCCGCGGTCCGGGGAAGAGCGCCCGGAGCCGCCGGATCCCTCCGCTCCCCGCGGAACACGAGGTGGTGAGGTGGCGGCCGGGCCCACGTGACCCGGGGAGGTCTCCGGGGGCAGGGCGCCACGCTCGACGGCCTCCGGCGTCGCCACGGCCTCGCGCCTGCTCTGGTCGGGGGCGCGCAGACGTCGTCGTGCGTCTGCGTGGCGGTCGGCATCAGCGCATGGGCCGTCGTCGCCCCGTCCCGGCCGAGCCGGCTGCGCGCCGCGCCGACGGGGGCCGGCACCCGCACTCCTCACGGCCACGGACGACAAACCGGCTCGCCACGCCCTCGTCGCCCCGGCGCTCGACCGCCCAGCGGCACCGCCCGGCTACCCCCGCAGCTCCGGCGGCTCCTTGTCCTGCCCGATGTCGGCCTCGACGTCGAAGCCGGCCGGGGAGTGCCCGGACGTCGGATGAGCTATGTCGGCACCGAGATCGAACTTCGCGTTGTCCGCGTCCCGGTCCAGTTCCTCCTCTTCCCTCCGCGCGACGGCCTCCCTGTGGTGCCTGGCCCACCGTGCGGCAATGCGCCGAAGGCCCGCGCCATGGCCCTTGCGGCCCTCCGATTCACTCATGGTCCACATCGTCGGCGCCGCTCCCCGGCCCGGCAACAGCCACCGGCCGGCGAACCCGCGCGCGGGAGCCAGAGCCTGGCTAGGCCCTGAGGAAGGCGGCCAGTGCCGCGGCCGTCTCCTCGGGGGCCTCGACCTGCGGATAGTGGCCGACCTCGGCCAGCACGGCGAACGTCGCGTGCGGGCGTCGCCGGCGGAGGCGGTCCAGGACGTGGGCTCCGCTGACGGGGTCTTCGGGGCCCCAGACGAACAGCAGCGGCCCCTCGTACTGCTCCAGGGACCCGGTCCAGCGGTGGAAGTGGGCGCGGCGGTCGTCGATGTAGCGGAGCAGACGCGGGGCCAGGTGATGGCCCCGCTCGCGGACCACGGACGTCCACATGTCGTGCAGCAGCTCGTCCGGGACGGGTCTGGCCAGGACGCTGCGCAGGTTCGCCGTGAACCTCTTCTCGTCGGTGAGCCGGGCCAGCAGCGGGCCGACGCGGCTGTGGAGGAGGCGCTGCGCCGGGATCGGGCGGTGCAGGTCGGCGTAGAGGCCGCCGTTCAGCAGGGCGGTGCGGGTGATCCGGCCGGGGTCACGAGCCAGCAACTCCTGGGCGACGGAGACGCCGTAGTCGTGGGCGACCAGCGCGGTCTCGCCGATCTCCAGATGCCGCCAGAGGGCTTCGACCAGGTCGGCCTGTTCATGGACGGAGTAGTGGTGGTGACGCGGCTTGGCGCTCTGCCCGAACCCCAGCAGATCGAGGGCGGTCACCCGGCAGCCGGCCGCGACCAGCTCCGGGACGATCATCGCCCAGTCGTGGGAGGAGGTGGGGAAGCCGTGCACCAGCGTCACGGGCCTGCCCGCGCCGTCCTGGCGGACGAACAGGCGGTGCCCGTTGAGTTCGACCGTGGTGCCGCCGGCGGTCCAGTCGGCGAGAGTCGTCGGGGGTCCAGGAGTCATCGAGGGTCTCCGATACCGTTGAGCAGAGCGTTCAGGCCGAAGGCGAACTCCTGGTCGCCGTCGGGGAGGTTGAGCGGCTCGGCGAGTTGCCGGACCACCGGGTACTGCGGCAGCCCGGCGAACAGTTCCGTCATCGCGGTCCGCTCCCCGACGCCGCGCGCCGCGCCACCGGTGCCCAGCAGCGCGGTGCCGATGACGAAGTGGGCGACGGTCAGGTAGATCTGGACGGCCTGCGCCGGCTCCCATCCGGCCCGGATCAGCAGGCCCAGCCCGGTCTCCCGGGCCCGCAGGGCGTTGGGCCCCAGCAGCTGCCCCATGGTCAGCAGCGGAACGACCGCGGGGTGCGCGAGCAGAATCCGCCTGAACTGCCGCGCGCCCTCTTCCAGATCGGCCCGCCACCCTCTGCCGGTCTCCGGCGCCAGGCCCTCGCCCAGCACATGGTCGACGAGTTCCACCAACAGCTCGTCCCTGCTGGCCACGTGCCGGTACAGCGAGGTGTGCCGTACGCCCATCTCCTCGGCCACCCTGCGCATGGTGAGCGCCGCGAGGCCTTCGGCGTCCACGATCTCCAGCGCCACCTGGGTGATCCGCCCGAGCTCGAGGCCGCCCGCCCGTGGCCGCTGCCGCTCCCGCGCCGCGTACCGCCCCCGCCACCATGCCGCCGATCCCGCCCGCATACCGCCACTATGCGTCCACTGGACGCATAGTGGCAAGCACGCGGGGTTCTGCCCAGGGCTACGGCAGCCCCTTGTGACGGAACGCCGCGTTCAGCCGTCGAGCAGGTCCCGTCCGACGTCGGCGAGCGTGGACCGGCCGGCCAGGGCGAGGGTGAGCTCGAGCTCGGCCATCAGGCAACGCAGCACATGCCGTACGCCGTCCTCGCCGGCGAGGCCCAGCCCGTAGGCGTAGGGGCGGCCGATCATGACGGCTTCCGCGCCGAGCGCCAGGGCTTTGGCGACATCGGCGCCCGAGCGGATCCCCGAGTCGAACAGGACGGTGATCCGCGAGCCGACCGCGGAGGCGATCGCGGGCAGCGCCTCCAGGGAGGCGATCGCCCCGTCCACCTGACGGCCCCCGTGGTTGGAGACCACGATCCCGTCCATACCCGCGTCCACGGCGCGGCGGGCGTCGTCGAGGTGCTGGATGCCCTTGAGTACGATCGGGCCGTCCCACTCCTCCCGCAGCCACGCGAGGTCATCCCAAGTAAGGCGGGGATCACCGAAGTTGGCCACCCAGTGCAGCACCGCCCGGTCGCGGTTGTCGTCGGTGACCGGCCCTCCGATCGCCTTTTGGAAGACCGGGTCGCTCCAGTAGTTCTGCACGCCGATCCCCTGGAGGAACGGCAGATAGGCCCGGTCGAGGTCGCGCGGCCGCCACGCCATGGAGAAGGTGTCGAGGGTGACCACCAGGGCGGTGTAACCCGACTCCTTGGCCCGCCGCACGAAACTGGCGGCCAGCTCGCGGTCCTTAGGCCAGTACAGCTGGAACCAGCGCGGCCCGGCCTCGGCGGCGACCTCCTCCATGGTGGTCGAGGCGGCCGTGGAGAGGGTCATCGTGACGCCGAGCGCCTTGGTCGCGCGGGCCACGGCGAGCTCGCCGTCGGGGTGGAGGATCCGCAGCACGCCGACCGGGCCGACGATCACCGGGGCGGGCATCTCCGTCCCGAGGACGGTGGTCGAGAGATCGCGGTCGGCGACGTCGCGGAGCATGCGCGGCACGATCTTCCACCGGTCGAAGGCGGCGAGGTTGGCCCTGGCCGTCCGCTCGGCCCCGGCCGCCCCCGCCACATACCCGTGAGCCTGCGGTGTCAGCCGCGCCCGCGCCACCTCCTCCAGCCGGTGCAGATCGGTCGGAAGCTCCGGGACGACCTCACCGAGGCCGGCCAGGTAGATCTCGTTCTGGAAATCCGCGAGGGACAAGAGGGCTCCTTGGGGCTCCCTGGGCAAGGCCGACGAGCAGGACACGGCCACTATGCGTCCACTGGACGCATGGCACAAGGGCCCTGCCCCCACCCCGTCGGCGGCTGCGAGCCGGGCTGCTGGGCCGACCTGGTCCGGGGCCTGGGGTCCCCACCAGGTGCCGTCGGAGCGGTGGAGTGCGGCGGAGTGCCACGGCGTGGTCCAGGCGTCAGGGGCGTCGAGGAGCCCGCTGCCGAACTTCGGCGCACCGGTGGGCTGTCGGGGGGACGGACAGGCGTACGGCGCGCGGGTGCTGTGCGGCGATCAGGGCACCCCGGGCCCGGCTGCGTCGGATGACGCCCTAGGTGTTCTGTCCACGGAGGTTGGTGACGCAGTTCTCGGCTGAGAGATCTTGAAATGGGTGAGGGCCTTCTGGCCTGGTGTGGATTGCGACATCTGCACCAGCGACCAGAAAGGCCCTCGTGCCCCACCGTAATGCACCCCTGACCGAGACCGGCCGTCTGCGCCTGGCCCGCTGCGTGGTCGAGGAGGGCTGGGCCGTGCGCCGGGCCGCCGAACGCTTCCAGGTCTCGCCCACCACGGCTCAGCGGTGGGCCGACCGCTACCGGCAGTTCGGCGAGGCGGGGATGCGCGACCGTTCCTCCCGACCGCGCACAAGCCCGCGTCGCACCCCGACCCGCACCGAACGCCGCATCATCAAGGTCCGCGTCCTGCGCCGGTGGGGACCGGCCCGCATCGCACACAACAGGAACGACGCGACACCTTCCCCGCATGGCTGCACACCTACAATCACCACCGCGGACACACCGCGCTCAAGGGCCAACCACCCGCCAGCCGCGTCCCCAACCTCACGGGTCAGTACACCTAGGCACGTCGCCGGCAGGCGCGCTGGAGGGCGGAACGGGCGCCCGTCCAGTCGGCGGTGTCCTCGACCAGGAAGAGGGTGATGCCCCGTAGAGGGCGAGGGTGTGGCCGTCGGCGCGGACCCCGGCGCGCAGCGTGTCCAGGGCGGGCGCGTAGCGGTCCTGGACGTGAGCACCCGCCTGCTCGACCGCTCCTCACGGCACGCCGAACTCACGGACGCGGGAGCCGAGTTCCCGGAGCACACCGAGCGGGTCCTCGCGATCACGGACCAGGCCCTCGCCGTCGCCGGTCGCCGCGTCGCCCTGCGGTTCGGCTTCGGCGCGGCCGCTGCCGGATCCCTGGGCGCAGCGGACCGTCAGCCGCTTCGGGGAGCGCACCGGAGCGACGCTCGCCCCGACCCGGACTCCCGGGGCCGCGTCGGCTTCAGGCCTCTCAGGCAGGCACCCAGTGCGACAGTGAGAGCGGCAGCACCGTAGGCCCATGCCTGCAAAGGGAACCCGGGCAACAGCCGCCCGGCGAGGTAGAGGACCGTGCCGGCCACGGTGACGGCGAGCCACTCCCAGCGGCCGTCCAGGGCTGCGAGGGCGATGACGAGCAGGGAGTACCAGGGGTAGCTGGGCGAGAACAGCAGCAGGGCCGTGCCGGTCACAAGGAGGGCACCGCACCAGGGGCGTGCCGGGTCGCCCCGCCACCACACGAACAGGGCCGTCAGCGCGAGCAGGACGACAGCGGCGATTCCGGCGGCCGAGTCCGGCAGGACCAGCCGTAGCAGGGCGAAGCGGCGTACGCTGCCGGGTTCGTAGCCCTCCTCGTTCAGGTAGCCGGGGAGATAGCCGAGGACGCCGGTGCCGGAGAGCAGGACGTAGGGCAGGTAGGCGAGCGCGACCGCGCCCAGCGCGGCCGCCGCCACGCTCCCGGTGCGTCGCGCGCTGCGCTGTCCGGACAGGGCGCCGGGCAGCGCGAGCACGGGCAGCAGTTTGACCGCGACGGCCGCGCCGAGCAGGGCGCCGCGACGCGCCCCGGCGGTGGCGGTGCCGAGTGCCAGCACGGTGAGCAGGACGCCGAGGGTGTCGATGTGGGCGTTGTTGACGGCCTCGAAGGGGACGGCCGGGCACCAGCCCCACAGTGCGGCCCGGGCAGGGGCCCGTTGCGGGTCGCCGCGTCGCCGCAGGACGGCGAGGAGGGCGACGGTGGTGCCGAACGCCAGTACCGCGCCGCCCACTTGGAGCGGCTTGTGCCGAGTGCCAGGTGGCGACAGGGCGTGGACGGCGAAGAACCAGCCCTCCGCGACGGGCGGGTAGATCGTCGGCACGGTGGGCCGGTTGATGCGGACGCACGCCCCGCTGTCGGTGCGCCTCAGCCCCCAGCCGTCGCAGGCTCCACGGGTGGGAAACAGCCACTCGTCCCGCAGACGGGCGAGCTGGGGGGCGGCCGGCGGGTGGGCGTAGGGGGAGATGCCGGCCGCCTGCACGCGGCCGTCCCAGGCGTAGCGGTACATGTCGTCGCTGGTGCGGGGCGGTGCCGCCAGGCCGGAGAGCGCGACCGCGGCCGAGCCCGCGAGCACCAGGAGGGCCGCGGCGCGCACGGGTACCTTGCGCACGGCCCAGGCCCCGGCGGCGAACAGTGCCCAGGCGATGGCGTATCCCACGAGCAGGCGGCCGGGGGCGCTCTGGTTGTCGCCGGCGTGGAGGGTGCCGATGACCACTGCGCAGAGCGCGACGAGCACCGCCACCGTCAGGGTGGTACGCGTACGGCCGGCGCGGCGGTTCACCGGCTCTGCGGGCAAGTCGGGCGACGGCTCAGCGGGCCGGGACGCCGACCGACGCGTTGGGGCGCTGTCGGTCATGAGTGGTGGGGCCTTTCGGTGATCGGGGGCCGCGCGTCGGGGTGATCCGCGCGCCGTCGGCGCAGTTCCACGAACGGGCGTCCCTCGGCCGTCCACCTGCCGGTCAGGACCCAGCCGGCGGAGTCTGCGGCGTACAGGAGCGCGGTGGTGCCGAGCCTGGCCCAGGGGAACGGCCGCCCGTGGTGACCGTGGGCGTCCTCGACGCGCACGGTGAGGCGCTGGTCCACGTCCTGCGGGGCGGCTTCGGCCAGCAGGAGCCCACCGGGGGCGACGAGTTCGCGCATGCGGCGGAGCAGGGCGACGGGATCGCCGCCGATGCCGATGTTGCCGTCCATCAGCAGCACGGTGCGCCAGCGGCCTTCGCCCGGGAGTCGGTCGAAGGCCGACCGCTGGATGGCGGCGCCACCACTGCGCCGGGTGCGCTTCACGGCATCCCGGCTGAGATCCACGCCCAACGCCCGTACGCCGCGGGCGGCCAACGCGGCCACCATGCGTCCCGGTCCGCAACCCACGTCCAGGACAGAGCCCGTACATCGGCGCAGCACGCTCGTGTCCGCCGCATCGGCCGGTGCACACCAACGCTCCACGTCCAGCGGCAGCACGTGCTCCTCGCCGAACCCGTCGGGCGGGTCAGGGTGTGACAGACGGCGCAGGAACAGCGGGCCGCGTCCGGTGCGCAGAGCGTGGGCATAGGGATCGTCGATCCACGGGGTGCCCGGTCCCACGGGCGCGGTGGGGCGTACGGGGAGCGTCGGCATGTGGTCCCTGGCCACGGCTACCGTGGGGCTCTGCGCCCGGGAGTCCGCCCTGGCCGGCTCCGGCCGCTTGGCCAGGGCGGGGTCGATGCCGACCGCCGTCCCGCTCATCGGACCACCTCCGCCATCGAGTTGAGGACGGTGGCGAAGCGGGAGCCCCGTGCGCAGCGGTCGGCGACCGCGACGGCGTCGGCTGCGGTGTCCACGTCGCGCAGTACCGGCAGGTCGGTGACGGCGAGGCCTGCCTCGGCCAGGCGGCTGCGCTGGATCGCGCCCGTGCGGTCCGTCGACATCGGCACCCCGCGGACCACGGCACCGGCCCGGGCGGGATCGGCGAGGCCCAGTGCCCAGAAGCCGCCGTCAGCGGCCGGACCGAACCAGGCATCGCGGCCGTCCCGGCCGACGTCGGCGATCATGCCGACGGTCAGCTGCGGGGTGTCCATACCGACCAGGAGCGTCGGACCGTCACAGTGGGCGAAGGCGGCGACGATCCGCTCGTCCAGGTCGCCGGGGCTCTGAGGTACGACCTCGTAGCCGGGGGGCAACCAGGGGCCGGGGGCGCCCTCGAGAGCGAGGACGCGACGGCGTGCGGGCGCTCGCAGCAGGGTGTGGAGCGTGTCGGTAAGGGCGGCCTCGGCCAGGGTGGCGGCTTCCCGGGGTGTGCACGGCGGGGTGAGCCGGGTCTTGACGCGGCCGGGCACGGGTTCCTTGGCGATCACCAACAGGGTCACCGGGGGCGGGGGGTTCATCGTCCGCCTCCCCGCACTCCGACGACGGCGGTCGTGCCGGCGGGCGTCTCGGCGAGCACGGCACGCATGTCGTGCACCGCCTGCCAGGTGCCTCGCGAGGTGCCGGTGACTTTGGAGCGGCCGGTGCGCGGGTGGTAGGGCACGTCCGTCTCGCGCACCCGCCGGCCGGCGTGGGCGCCGCGCACCACCATGTGCAGCGGGTATCCGGAGCGCCGGTCGGTCAGGTCCAGGGCGAGCAGGGCCTCGCGGCGCACGGCGCGCATCGGGCCGAGGTCGTGCAGGCGCACCCCGGTGCGCCTGTGGACGCGCCGGGCCAGCTCCAGGCCGGCCAGGCGGGCGTGCACAGGCCACGCCTCGGGGGTCGTGGGGCGCCGCCGGCCCAGCACCAGAGCGGCGGTCCTGTCGAGCACGGGCGCGGCGATGTCCGGCAGCAGGGCGGGGTCGAGGGAGGCGTCGCAGTCGCAGAAGCAGACGACGTCGGCGGTGGCGGCCGTCAGGCCGGCGTGGCAGGCGGCGCCGAAGCCGCGCACCGGCTCGGTCACCACGTGGGCGCCGAGTGCGCGGGCGATGTCCGCCGAGCCGTCGGTGGAACCGTTGTCGATCACGATGGCGCGCCGGCCGGGCGGGATCCGGTCGGGCACCCACGGCGGGGCCTCGGCCTCGTCCAGACAGGGCAGCACGTCGACCCGGGCAGGAGAAGAGGGGGAAGTCTCGATCACCCCACTCACCCTACGAACACAAAAGGAACATAAGGGACTTGGCGTCCTTACGGATCTCTGACGTCGGTGGCGGCCCTTACGGATCTCTGACGTTCGCCGCCCCTCCCCCTGACAGCCGAGGGGCGAGATCCGCCTGCCGGCAGCCGGCGGGGTGCGTAAGGCACCCGTAAGACACGGTCGTCACGAAGGTGGACGCCGTCTGCCGCGACGGACCCCCTTCGCCACCACCAGCAGAACCGTGACCGTGGCCACGCCCACCAGGGTCAGCAACCAGTTGCGCGGGTAGTCGAGCGGCAGCACCGTCGGGTTGGCCCGCGGCCCCGGCCGAAGCAGCACCGGCAACGCCACCGCGGTCAGGGCACCCCCGGTGAGCAGCGCCCCGCGGATCGGCCCCCGCACTCCGCCGCGGACCAGCACCAGCCCGACGAGCAGCACCAGCGGCGCGATCAGCGCGTCGTGCAGCACGACCGCCCCGCCGAGCCACTCCAGCACACCCCTCAGGTCCTGCTGCCTGTCCAGCAGCAGGGACACGCCGACACCCATCAGCGCCAGCCCGGCGATGCCGGCCAGCGCTCGCAGCACGTTGAGCCTCATGACAGCACCTCCAGCCGGCCGACCCACTTGGTCTGCAGTACGCCCGGACGGTTCGGAGCGATCAGGCGCACCGGGTAACCGTGGTCGGGCGACAGTTCCTGACCGTTCAGCCGCAGTGCGAGCAGGGTCAGCGGGTCCCGGGCGTGCTCATGGCCCATCTCGGAGACCCGGTAGCCGCCCCGGGTCTGCAACGACACCACTCGTACCCGCGCGTGGGCCGGGGCTCCCACCCGCTCCAGCAGGTCCACGACGCGCACGCCCGTCCAGTGCGCCGACTTGCTCCAGCCCTCCACGCAGGCGATCGGCAGCTCGACCTCGTGCTGGGGCAGTGCGCGCATGTCGTCCAACGTCAGCGTGTACGGCCGCGGTCCGGCCACGGTCAGGCGGTAGCGCTCGGCGTGGACGAGGCCGACGCCGGCCGCGGCCGCGGTCCGGTTGACCGGCAGGCCCTCGGGACCGTGGTCAGGGTGTCGGGGTGCGAGGAGGGTGAGGTCCTTCAACGGGGTGAAGGACTGCCCCACCGTGGTCACGGTGACGGCTCCGACCGCCGCTGCCACCGCCGCCAACAGGGAACGTCGATCGGGGCCGTCCTCCGCCGGAAGCGCCAGCGTGCCCGGCGAGCGACGGCTCCAGTGTGCCGCGATCTCGGGTGCCTTGACCGCGATGTGCAGTACCAGCGCTCCTACGAGCAGCCATGCCACGGCGTAGTGCACCTCCACGAAGGAGAAGGGCCACGGGTACCACTGGGCGGTGTTCAGCAGGCCGGTCGCCGGCTCGAAGAGGGCCGCCGCGACCAGGACGGCCACCGACAGCCGTTCCAGGGCGTGCCGCACCGAGCGCACCGGGGGCCACTCGAACAGCCGGGGATACACCGTCCACAACTTGGCCGGCAGCAGGGGGATCGCCGCGATACCGGAAGCGACGTGGAGCCCCTGCGTGAACCGGTAGCCCCACACCGGGCGGCTCGGCAGCTCGCCCGCGAGCCATCCCGGCGGGTGCTGCATGAAGTGGCTGATCAAGCCGGTGCAGAAGCACACCGCGAGCGCCAGGCCGAGCCACCGCCCGATCGAGGTCGCCGTGCGGGCGTCGTGCAGCCTGCCCTTGAACGCGGGCGGAAAGAAGCGCGATCTCATGCCCTCCATCCCAGCCGGGAGAACGCCGCCACGGAACGTCCGACCGCCTTACGGAACAGGGACGTCTTGCGGCCGGGGGGCACGCGCAGCGCCCGCGGAACCCCACCCGTCGCCGTCCTGGCCACTGCGGCGAAGCCGCTGCCTTCTCACTCGATGCGGACAGACCTTCCTTCCGCATGTCTGCGGTGGGGTCGCGGTGTCCTCGTGGAGCGCCCGGCGACGCCTGAGCCCGCCCCACCCGCCTCGCGGAGGGCAGCGACGTCGCGCAGGGGAGCAGGTCAGGATCCGGCTCGGCCGACCGCTGTCCCGCCGGCTTCCGTCACTGCGGGGCCCGCGTCAGGGCGGTCACACGTTGGCTCCCGGTGGGCGAGGGCGGCAAAGCAGCGGTGCCCGCTCGTCCACTGATCGATGACGCCGAGGGCGAGGTCGGCGGCGATCCTGTGGAGCGCCCGCCGTCCGAGCCGTGCCCAGGGAAAGAACGGACCGCTCCGGCCCTGGAGGTCCTCGAACCGGGCGCTGCACAGCTCTTCGACGTCGCCGGCTTCAACCTCGACGACGAGGCACCCGGTGGGAGCGATGAGGCCGCCGCAGCGGCGCAGCAGGCCATGAGGGTCGCCTCCGATGCCGATGTTGCCGTCGATGAGCAGCACCGTCTGCCAGCCCCTCTCGGCCGGCAGCCGGTCGAAGACCGACCGGCACAGTGCGAGCCCGCCCAGCGCGGTGGTCAGTGCGACCGCGCGAGGCGTGATGTCGACCCCGAGGGCGAAGACTCCCCGGCTCAGGAGTGCTCTGCACATGCGGCCCGGGCCGCAGCCGACATCGAGGACGGGGCCGACGCAGCGTTCCAGTACGGTCTTGTCGGCCACCGTGGGCTGCTCGTGCCAGCGGTGCACCGGCATCCGGATCCGGCGCCCGTCGGCCAGCCGTAGGTACACCGGTGCACGGCCGGGTCGCAGGGCGAGCGCGTAGGGGTCCTCGTCGGCGTCGTACAGCTCGTCCTCGTCCGTCGTCACGGTGCTGCGCCCTGCCCCGCGGCGGGTCGGCTCTCGCCGCCGCGGCCGGCCCGGCGCACGCGGCGCAGTCTCACCGCGAAGACCACCGCGGAGGCCGCGAAGAGCACGCCGGTGATCGCCAGCCATCGACCGAGGTAGACGCTGTCGGACAGCCCGGTGTCTCCGGGGTAGGGGACCGCCAGGCGGAAGACGAGGGGAAACCACACCAGCAGGAGCAGACCTGACAGGAAGGCGGGAACGCGCAGGTAGTTGGTCCACGGCACCGTCGGTCTGCCGGCGGCCCGGTGCCGCAGTACAGAGAGGGCCGACAGGTCGGCCAGCGAGTACAGGGGCAGCAGGATGAGGTCGTGGAGGATCGCCGCGCCCACGAACCAGATCGCCACTTGCCAGGGCTGGACGGCGAACAGGCTCAGCATGGCGTAGCCGGTCAGGGCGAACGAGGCGATCAGGACGAGCAGGTGGAGAGGGCCGGAGCCGTACCAGCGGATGAATGGAGCCATGGTCACGCCCTGAAGGTGAGCCGGTGGACCCACTTGGTGTTGTTCACGCCGGGGTTGGCCGGGACGATGACGCGGGCCGGGTAGCCGTGGTCGAGTGAGAGGGCCGCGCCGTTGACGCGGAGTGCGAGCAGCGCTCGAGGATCGTGGATCTGGTTGCCCCGCAGCACCACCCGGGTGAAGGGGCCGGGGGGCTGGATGGACTGGACCAGGACGCTCTCCGCGTCGGGCAGTCCGGCCAGGGCGGCGAGGTCGGCCAGCCGTAGGCCGCTCCAGTGCTGGTCCTCGGTGGACCATCCCTCCACGCAGGCGATCGGCAGTGCGGCGGCGTGCTGGGGCATCGCCAGGAGCTGCTCGCGGGTGAAGACCCGTGGCGTTCCGCGTCCGTGCACCTCCAGCCGCCAGTCGGGGCCGACGAGCGCGGGGGTGACGCCGACTTTCGCCGCCGTCTTGTTGATCTGGAAGCTGTTCGGGCCGCTGCCCGGATCGCGGTTGTGCGGTGCGAGCAGCGCGGTGGCGCGCAGCCGTCCGCCGATGCTCTGTCCGGCGGTCACGACGAGGAGGAGCAGCGATCCCGCGCCCACCATGCCCACCGCGCCGCGCCGGGTCATCGTGGGCGGGGCGGGAGAGGCCGCCACCAGGCCGTCGGGATCAGGGGGTTCGGGCACGGTGTGGGCGAGGTCGGTGCGCAGTTCGGCGCGCAGGCTGCGCGAGCGCAGGGCCCGCGTCATCCGGCCGAGTCTGAGGCACACGTGGACGACGAAGGCGGCGATGAAGACCCAGGCGCCATAGAAGTGCAGGCGGTAGAACGAGCCCGGGAAGACGTAGTAGAGCTGGATGTTGAGGATGCCGGTGACGAACTCGAAGATGACGCCGCCGACCAGCATCAGCAGGGACAGTCTCTCCAGGCCGTGGGCGACGGAGCGTACCGGCAGCCATTCGAACAGCTTCGGGATCACCGACCACAGCTTGGCCAGCAGGACCGGCACCAGCACCACGCCCAGCGTCACGTGCACGCCCTGGAGCAGTCGGTAGAGCCAGTACGGGTGCGTCGGCCAGGCGAAGAGGTAGAAACCCAGCACGCCCTTGTCGGGGGTCTCGTCGTTGAGGGGGCCGAGCCCGGGGTTGTAGGAGGCGTAGGAGAGCAGTCCGGTGACGAACAGCAGCGGAATGCCGATCAGGAGGACCAGGCCGAACACCGAGGTCAGCCAAGGCCCGCGGATCGGACTGCGCCAGAATCCGGGACGGAACGGCCCCGGGGGCGGGGGCAGCTGCCCGGCACGCTGCGCCGTTGCACGGGTCCGCGCACGGCCCGCGGCGGCGGCGGCGGTCACAGCGCCGCGTACGCGCTTCAGCCGCTTCGGCGCCGGCGTCTCTTGCGGTCTCCGGCGTCGCGACCCGCCGGTCGGGGCCGAACCCGGTGACCGTCCGCCACTAGCCATCGGCCGTCTCCTCCAGTCTTCGAGCCGCGCTCGCGAAAGGACGGCCCCCGATGCCACGACCCGTACCGGGCAAACAGGACACCTACAAGCTGGCACAGGTCCGGTGGGCTGTCCGTGCCCGAGGTGCAAGCCGGTACCCGTCTCCAGCCGAACGGCGGAACCACTGCCCGCCGGCACGGCCGACCCGGCCGCTGGTGGGCCTACCGGTGTTCGGGGTTCTCGTAGTCGCGGCGGCAGCCGGCGTCCCAGGCGGTGCGCTGGTTGCCGTAGGCGGGGATGCCGCCGAGGTCCTTCAGCGCCCGGGCGAGGTGGAGCAGGTTCCAGGTCATGAAGGTGGTGTTGCGGTTGGTGAAGTCGTTCTCCGGACCGCCCGAACCGGGATCGAGGTAGGAGGGGCCGGGGCCGGCCGCGCCGATCCAGCCGGCGTCCGCCTGCGGAGGGATGGTGTAGCCCAGGTGCTGCAGGCTGTAGAGGACGTTCATGGCGCAGTGCTTGACGCCGTCCTCGTTGCCGGTGATCAGGCAGCCGCCGACGCGGCCGTAATAGGCGTACTGTCCGGCGTCGTTGAGCAGGCTGGAGCAGGCGTAGAGGCGTTCGATCACCTGCTTCATCACGGAGCTGTTGTCCCCGAGCCAGATGGGTCCGGCCAGGACGAGGA
The DNA here is from genome assembly GCF_040680195.1 of Streptomyces sp. NPDC052109. Taxonomy (NCBI): domain Bacteria; kingdom Bacillati; phylum Actinomycetota; class Actinomycetes; order Kitasatosporales; family Streptomycetaceae; genus Streptomyces; species Streptomyces sp. NPDC052109. The sequence goes on from NZ_JBFAWF010000004.1 coordinate 397,979, forward strand.
TGTCGGCTGCCAGGACCTGCTGGTAGAGGTCCGGCCAGGCGTCCGTCTGCCAGCCGTGCTCCCGCATGTCGGGCCACACCCCGGTGGCGATGTCGTGGTCCACGGCCCGGACGACGTCGACGTGTACCGCCTGGGCGTCCAGGATGGCGGTGCTCCGGTCGATCAGCCCCTGCGTGTTGCTCGTCTCCGGCGAGCGCTTCAAGGTGCAGTTGATCACCAGAGTACGCAGGTCGTCGTAGCGAGCCGGGGGTGCGTCGGTGGCGGGCGACGAAGCGGTCACACAGGCCTCCCAGAGCCCTCCGCGCAGCACGATGCTCGGCGGCGCATGTCCATGTCCGGCTCCAGCGTGCGGGCCGACCGCGGCCGCCGCCACCCCGACGCCGCCGAACGGCCCCGGCGTGCTTGAGGCATCGGTGTCCTTCACGGCCGCCTCCGTCGGCGGCGGATGAGGGCCGGGGGTGTGGAGTACGTCTTCGGGGTTCCCGGCGAGGAGAACATCCGCTTCGCCGACGCGCTGAACGGCTCCGCCGTGAACGAGGCGGCCCGCTCGCATCCCCCTCTCACCCCCGCAGTCGAGCCACCCATGCGGCCGGAGCGTCAAATGCGCGTCACCGTCTCCGGCCGCATCAACCCGGCATCGGCGCCGGATCGTGTCAGCGTCGGCGCTGGTCGACTCGCAGCTCGAAGTCGCCGTAGCTGTTGTCGGCGGGGTTGACGGTCACCCCGGGTGCCACGATCTCGTCGATGCGGTCGAGGATGTCGGCCGGGAGCGTGACGTCGGCGGCGGGCAGGAAGGCTTCCAGTTGCTCCATGGTGCGCGGGCCGATGATCGCCGAGGTGACGCCGGGGTGGTTGATGACGAAGGCGACGGCCAGCTCGATCAGGGTCAGGCCCGCCTTCTCCGCCAGGACCGCGAGCTGTTCCACGGCGTCGAGCTTGCGCTGGTTGGCCGGGCTGCTCAGGTCGAAGCGGGCCTGCGGGCGCGCCGCGGAGGCCGGTCCGGAGGTGTTGTCCTTGCGGTAGCGGCCGGAGAGCCAGCCGCCGGCCAGGGGGCTGTAGGTGAGCGTGCCCATGCCGTGGCGGCGCACCGTGGGCAGGACGTCCTCCTCGATGCCGCGGACCAGGATCGAGTACGGCGGCTGTTCGGTCACGAACCGCTCGAGGCGGCGCTCCCGGGAGACCCACTGGGCCTCGACGATCTGGGAGCCGGAGTAGGACGAGGAGCCGATGTACCGGACCTTCCCCTGGTGGACGAGGTCGGAGAGGGCGCCGAGGGTCTCGTCGACGTCGGTGTCCGGGCTGGGGCGGTGCACCTGGTAGAGGTCGATGTGGTCGGTGCCGAGGCGGCGCAGGGAGTTCTCGACCGCACGCATGATCCAGCGCCGCGAGCCGCCGCGCTGGTTGGGGTCGTCCCGGTCCATCGGCATGAAGAACTTGGTCGCGAGGAACACCTCCTCGCGCCGGCCCTCGATCGCCTTGCCGACGATCTCCTCCGAGACGCCGCCGGAGTACACGTCCGCGGTGTCGACGAAGTTGACGCCCGCGTCGAGGGCTCGGTGGATGATCCGTACCGAGTCGGTTTCGTCCTCGTTGCCCCAGGGGCCGAACATCATCGCGCCCAGGCAGAGCGGGCTGACCTGGACGCCGGTGCGGCCGAGCGGTCGGTACTGCATGAATCTGTTCTCCTCGTCCGTGTGGTCAGTCGTTCCCGGAGGGGACGACTGTGCCGGTGCTCGCCCAGCTGGCGAGGAGGCCGAGGGCCTCCTGCTGTCGCGAGTCCGGTTCGGGGGTGTAGAAGTTGATGCGGAGGCCGGGGTCGGACGGCAGGTCCATCGCCTCGTAGGGCAGCGCCAGATCGCCGACCAGCGGGTGGTGCAGGTTCTTCACGCCGGAGCGGTGGAACTTCACGTCGTGGCGGGCCCACAGACGTGCGAAGTCGTCGCTTCTCGTCGTCAGCTCTCCGATGAGGTCGGTCAGCGCCTTGTCGTGCGGTGTCCGGCCCGTCTCGGTGCGCAGGAAGGCGACCGCGTCGTCGGCCCCCTTGTCCCAGTCGGCCCAGAAATCCTTGCTGGCCGGGTCCAGGAACATGAAGCGTGCGCTGTTGACCGGCCCCCGCTGGGCGAACAGGGGGGAGTCGAAGACCGGTGCGTAGAGCGCGCGGCCGAGCGTGTTGGCGGCCACGATGTCGAACCGGGCATTGCGCACGAACGCCGGGACGCCGGTCATGGAGTCGAGCAGCCTGAGGATCGTGGGCCGCACCCGGGACGAGGTCACCGCGGGACGCCTGCCCGAGGGAGTGGACGCCCGGGCCAGGTCGTAGAGGTGCGTGCGCTCGGCCTCGTTCAGCTGCAGTGCGTGCGCGAGGGCTTCGAGAACCGAGTCGGAGGCGCCGCTGAGATTGCCGCGCTCCAGCCGGACGTAGTAGTCCACGCTCATGCCCGCGAGCAGGGCGACCTCCTCACGGCGCAGGCCCGCGACGCGGCGGTTCCCGCCGTAGACCGGCAGCCCGGCCTGCTCCGGGGTGATGCGTGCCCGCCGGGTGCCGAGGAACTCGCGGACCTCGGCGGCCAGGTTCTTCCTGTCCGTTCCGGCCATGGTCAGACTCCGAGCGGGTGTTCCGCGATGCCGTCGGAGGACGTGACCCTGGACCGGCAGGCGTGGGACGTGAGGTGGGTGTGGGCTTCAGCGGGGGCCAGGGGCACGGGGGGCTCCTCTTGATCGGCGTGGATCGAGTGCCGGCCCTTTCACGGTAGGTCCGTCGCCGCAGACCTGGGAGGTACTGCCGTTACCTGGAAGAGCGGTGACTCCCACCCGCGTGCCTGCGCGCGGTTCGCTGGAGGAGACCCGGGCCGGACATGCCGAGCCCGGGTCCGAACCAGGAACCGACCTGAAGGAGGACGCGTGCGCGCAGCACTCATGTACGCAGCCGGCGATGTCCGGGTCGGGCACGTCGCCGACCCGATCCTCAAGGAACCCACCGACGCGCTGGTCCGCATCACCACGGCCTGCGTCTGCGGCAGCGACCTGCACCCCTATCGCTCGATGGCCGGCTCCGACGCCCCCGTCCGCATGGGCCACGAGTTCATCGGCGTGGTCGAAGCGACCGGCAGCCACGTGAGGACGGTGAAGAAGGGCGACCTGGCCGTCGCCCCGTTCGCCTACTCGGACGGTACCTGTGAGCACTGCCGGGCCGGGCTGCAGACCTCCTGCGTGCACGGCGGGTTCTGGGCCCGGAACGGCATCGACGGCGGCCAGGGCGAGGCGGCCCGCGTGCCACTGGCCGACGGCACCCTCGTCCAGCTCCCGGTCACAGCCGACGACGCCCTCATCCCCTCCCTGCTCACCCTGTCCGACATGCTCGGCACCGGCCACCACGCCGCCGTCCGCGGCGGCGTGCGACAGGGCAGCACCGTCACGGTGGTCGGGGACGGCGCCGTCGGCCTGCTCGCCGTACTCGCCGCCAAGCGGCTCGGCGCCGAGCAGATCGTCCTCACGGGCCGGCACACCGCCCGCACCGACCTCGGCCGTGCGTTCGGCGCCACGGACGTGGTCGCCGAACGCGGAGCGGAGGGCATCGAGAAGGTACGTGAGCTCATCGGCGGCGGCAGCCCCATCGTCCTCGAAGCGGTCGGACACCGGCCCGCCTACGAGCAGGCGTACGGAGTGGTCCGCCCGAGCGGCACCATCAGCCGCGTGGGCGCGCCCCAGTACGAGGAAGCCCCGATCGGCTTCGGCAGCCTCTTCGGCCACGACGTCACCCTGACCGGAGGCCCCGCCCCGGCCCGCGCCTACATCGACGAGCTCCTCCCCGACATCGTGGAGGGCCGTATCGCACCCGGCCGGGTCTTCGACCGCACCGTCGACCTCGACGAGGTCCCCGACGGCTACCGGGCGAGGGACACACGCGAGGCGCTGAAGGTGCTGGTGCGGCCGGGAACAGGCAAGCTGTGATCAGCACGGTGAACATCCCCGCGTGTGTGGGCGCCACCTCGTCCGCCGCCCGGGCGATCACCGGAACCGACGCCGAGGAACCGCCGATGACGGTGCCGGCCGCGCGGTTCCTGCCCGGGGCCGAGCGCCGGCGAGGCCGCTTCGACGCCGCCGGGGCGCTGCTGGCGACGCCGGCCTCGACCGCGCTGGTGTTCGGCATCGTGGACGCGGCCGGCCTCGGCTGGACCGCCCCCGCCACCGTGATGCCGCAGGTGGCGGGCGTGGTGATGCTTGGGCTGTTCGTCCGCGTGGAGCGGCGGGCCGCGCAGCCGATCGTGCCGCTGCGGCTGTTCGCCGGCCGGGAGCGCACTGGTGCCTACGTCACCCGGATGCTCCACATGGGCGGGATGATGGGCTTCTTCTTCACCGCGCAGTTCGTGCAGAGCGTCTACCACTGGACCCCGCTGCGGGCGGGTCTGTCCTTCCTGCCGATGACGCTGGTCACCTTCGTCTTCGCCGTCCAGGTGCCCCGGCTGCTGGAGCGGGCCCCACGGCCGCTGGTGCTCCTGACCGAGATTGTCCCGACCACGGTGGGCATGGTGTGGCTCAGCCTCCTTGACCTGCACACCCCCTACCCGACCGGGGTGGCGCTGCCCATGGTGCTGATGGGCGCGGGCCAGGGCCTGACGCTGGCCCCGCTGACCTCCAGCGGCGTCGAGGGCGTCGCCCCCGCCGACGCGGGAGCCGCCTCGGGCCTGGTGAACACCGTCCACCAGATCGGCAGCGCGCTGGGCCTGAGCATCCTGACCGCTGTCGCCGCGGCCGTCTTCACCGGCCACACGGCCGCAGACATCGCGGCTCGCTCGGGCACCGCCCTGACCGGGTCCGCCGTCCTGCTCGCGCTGGCCGTCCCGGCCGTCGCCACCCTCATCGTGCCCGCACGGGCCACCCGCAACGAAAGGTCCCTCCGATGCAGACCCTCATCCTCAACAACGGCATCGAGATGCCCGCCCTCGGGCTCGGGGTCTTCCAGACCCCGCCGGACGAGACCAGGGCCGCTGTCGCTGCCGCGCTCGACCTCGGCTACCGGCACATCGACACCGCCGCCGCGTACGGCAACGAGCGCGAGGCCGGCCAGGCCATCCGCGATTCCGCGGTGCCCCGCGACGACGTCTTCGTCGAGACCAAGATCTGGATCAGTGACTACGGCTACGACGAGACCCTCCACGGCTTCGACAAGAGCGCCGCGAAGCTCGGCGTCGACCGGATCGACCTGCTGATCCTGCACCAGGCTCTGCCATCCGAGTTCGGCAAGACCCTCGCTGCCTACCGCGCGCTGGAGAAGCTCCTGGCCGACGGCAAGGTCCGCGCCATCGGCGTCAGCAACTTCATGGTCGACCACCTGACCATGCTGCTCGACGCCACCTCCGTCGTCCCCGCCGTCAACCAGCTGGAGATCCACCCCTACTTCCAGCAGCGCGCCGTCCTGGACTTGGACGACGAGCACGGCATCCTCAACCAGGCCTGGTCCCCCATCGGAGGGATCACCTTCTACCCGGGCTACGGCGAGAACCGCCGAAGCGTCCCCCAGGACCCGGTCGTCACCCGCATCGCCCAGACCCACGGCAAGAGCCCGGCCCAGGTCCTGCTCCGCTGGGGCATCCAGCAGGGCCGCTCGGTCATTCCCAAGTCGACCAAGCCCGCACGCATCGCCGAGAACATCGACGTCTTCGACTTCGACCTCACCGCCGACGAGCTGACCGCCCTGGACGCGCTGGAGACCGGCCGGCGCGGCGGCCCCGAACCCGAGGACGTCACCCTCGCCCGCTACGGCCGCGCCATCCCCGAAGCGTGACCGGACCCTCCGGACGTCCGACCTCGCGGAAGGAGAGCTCCCCGGCGTCGTCGAGGAGACCGGCGCCGAGGTACGCACCCTCGAACCCGGTGACGTCGTCGTGGACCTCTTCGTCTGGACCGAAAACACCGGCGCGCCCTGCCCACACGCCTGGCACTCCGGCAGAACGAGCGTCAGGCGAGCGTCCGACCACGGTGAACCGCCGGGTCCAGGACGTTCACGTGGTGCTGAGCATGCCTTCGCGCAGCCGGGTCAGGAGGCGGGTGATCAGGCGGGAGACGTGCATCTGGGAAACTCCCAGGCGTTCGCCGATCTGGGCCTGGGTCAGTTCCTCCACGAAGCGCCAGTGGATGATCTTGCGGTCTCGTTCGTCCAGTTCGGCGATCAGCGGGGCGAGGGCGTGGAAGTCCTCGACCAGTTCCAGCGCCGTGTCCTCGGTCCCGATGAAGTCCTGGAGCGCGGTCTCGCCGTCCTCACCCCCGCCGATCGCCGCGTCCAGGGAGGCCGAGTTGTAGCCGTTGGAGGCCAGCTGGGCCTCGACCACCTCGTCCTCGGGGAGGGACATCAGCTCGGACAGTTCCTTGGTGGTCGGCGTGCGGCCCAGCCGGCTGCGCAGTTCCTCGGTGGCGCGGGCGAGCTGGACGCGGGCCTCCTGCAGCCGCCGCGGCACGTGCACCGCCCAGGAGGTGTCCCGGAAGAACCGCTTGATCTCACCGACGATGTAGGGCACGGCGAAGGAGGTGAACTCCACCTCGCGGGACAGCTCGAACCGGTCGATCGCCTTGATCAGCCCGATCATGCCGACCTGGACGATGTCCTCCATCTCCTCCGGCCCGCGGCTGCGGAACCGGCCGGCCGCGAAGCGGACCAGGGACATGTTCATCTCGATCAGCGTGTTGCGCGCGTACTGGTACTCCGGCGTGCCCTCCTCCAGCCGTGCCAGCTGATCGAAGAACAGCTTCGACAACTCCCGGGCGTCCGTCGGCGCGACCTTGGCCGGGTCCGCAATCTCCGGAACGTCCATTGCCCTCTCGGCAGTCCGCACGGCCGTCGTCGGCATCATCAGGTACCCCTCCCGGTCGCTCAGCATCGCCGTCGCCGGTCCAGCGTCCGGCAAGCACGCGCATACCCCGGCCGCCGACCGGTATTCCCCGGGTGTCGTCAGTTCCCGCTCGGCTCTCCGTGGCTCCGTACGACCTCCTTCACCTTGGCCACCGCGAACCCCCAGCCCTGCTCGACGGTCGGCTTGGCCGGCACGGCGATCTCGTCCGGGTTGGTGAGGACGTCGAGCAGCACCGGGCCCGGACTGCGGAAGGCACGTCGCACGGCGCTCTCCACGTCGGCCGGGTCCGTCACACGGATGCCGGTGATGCCCATGGCCTCGGCCACGGCGGCGAAGTCGGGGTTGTCGAGCACCGTGCCGAACTCGGGCAGGCCGGCCTGCTCCTGTTCGAGTTTCACCATGCCCAGCCGGCGGTTGTCGAAGACGACGAGCTTGACGGGGAGTCGGTACGTCTTCAAGGTCATGAGGTCGCCCAGGAGCATGCTCAGTCCGCCGTCACCGCAGAACGCGACGACCTGTCGTTCGCGGTCCACGCACTGGGCGCCCAGCGCCTGAGGCATGGCGTTGGCCATCGAGCCGAGGTTGTAGGAGCCGATGAGGCGTCGCTCGCCGCGCATTTCGACGAAGCGTGAGAGCCATACCGTGGCCATGCCCGTGTCGGAAGTGAAGACGGCGTCCTCCGCCGCGGCACGGTCGACGGCTGCAGCCAGGGTCTCCGGACGGATGTCGTGGCCGCGGTTGTCCAGTGCGGAGCGGATGCGGCCCACCAGCCCCTTGTCGTGCGAGGGGTCGGCGAGCCGGGCCTGACCGGAGCGCCACTGGTCGAAGCGTTCGCGTGCCTTCTCCAGGTGCGAGCGGTCTCGCGCGCCGTCGGACCCGGCGGGCGCGGCGGCGAGGTGGCCCAGGAGGTCGAGTACGGTGGCCCCGGTGTCGCCCACGAGCCCGACGTCGACCGGTACGCGGCGTCCGATGTGGGTGGCCTCGGTATCGACCTGGATCACGGTCCGGCCCTCGGGATACCAGTCTCGGTAGGGGAAGTCCGTACCGAGCAGCAGGAGAGTGTCCGCGTCCTGGAGGGCCGCCGCCGCGGCGGGGTTGCCGATCAGCCCTGTCTGCCCCACCTGGAAGGGGTTGGTCTCGCCCTCGAAACCGGCCTTGGCCTTCAGTGTGAGCACCATGGGCGCGGCCAGGCGGTCGGCGAGGGTGAGGACGTCCTGGCGGGCGGTCCGGGCTCCCTCACCGACGAGCAGGGTGACGCGCTCGGAACGGTCGAGGAGTTCGGCGGCGCGGCGCACGGCGGACTCCTCCGGCCGGCTCACGGGAGTGTGCAGGGAGAACCGTGGCTGCCGGTCGGCGGTCAGTTCGCGCTCGCCCAGATCGCCGGGCACGGTGAGGACGGCAACGCCCTTGCGGCCCAGTGCGTGGCGCACCGCCGTCTCCAGCATCTGCGGCAGCTGGTCGGGCGAGGTGACGGTCGCACGGAAGACGGCCACGTCGCTGAAGAGGGCGTCGTTGTCGACCTCCTGGAAGTAGTCGCTGCCGATTTCCGCGAGCGGCACCTGTCCGGCGATCGCCAGGACCGGGGCGTGACTCTTGGCCGCGTCGTACAGCCCGTTGAGCAGGTGCACCGATCCGGGTCCGACCGTGCCCATGCAGACGCCGAGGGTTCCGGTCAGCTGTGACTGCGCGCTCGCGGCGAAGGCCGCCGCCTCCTCGTGCCGGCACCCCACCCAGTCCAGCCCCTCGGTGGTGCGGATGGCGTCCGTCAGGGGGTTGAGGGCGTCTCCCACGACGCCGAACACCTGGCGCACGCCAAGCTCGCTCAGCGCGTCCACGATGACGCGGGCAACGGTACGGGCCACGTGATTCCTCCAGGTCATACGGTGAAACGGTCGGGGTCGGCGGCCTTCCAGTCGGCCGCCCAGGAAGCCGGCGGCTCGGCGAGCAACTGCCCTGGCCCGAGCCATTCGTAGAGCTCCTCGTAGGAGCGTTCGGTGAGGGGGTCGATGCGCCGGCGGAGCATGTGGGGGCGCAACTGTGCGGGGTCGGTGACGCCCATGGACGCCATGATCTGCAGTGCGCCGGCCACGGTCGCTTGCTGGAAGCGCTGCACGCGCAGCGTCTTGTCCCGCACGTCCAGGGCACGGGCCCGACGGGGGTCCTGGGTCGTGACGCCGGTGGGGCAGGTGTTGGTATGGCACCTCTGCGCCTGGATGCAGCCGACGGCGAACATCATCGCCCGCGCGGCGTTGCCGTAGTCGGCGCCCTGCACCATGCGCTTGACGAGATCGGCACCGGTGGCGATCTTGCCGCTCGCCCCGATCCTGACCCGGTCGCGCAGGCCCACGCCCACGAGCGCGTTGTGCACGGTGAGCAGACCTTCGGTGAGCGGGGTGCCCACATGGTCCGCGAACTCCAGCGGCGCCGCACCGGTCCCGCCCTCGGCGCCGTCCACCACGATGAAGTCAGGCGCCGTGCCCTCCTCCAGCATGGCCTTGCACACAGCCAGGAACTGCCGGCGCGAGCCCACACACAGCTTGAAACCGGCAGGCTTCCCACCGGACAACTCACGCATGCGGGCGATGAAGCGCACGAGTTCGCGCGGCGTGGAGAACACCCGGTGATACGGCGGGGAGACGACCGTGCGTCCTTCGGGCACGTCCCGGACCCGGGCGATCTCGGCGTTCACCTTGGCTCCCGGCAGGACACCTCCGATGCCCGGCTTGGCGCCCTGCGAGAGTTTCAGGGACACGCATTTCACATGGTCGTGCCCCGCCTTGTCGGAGAACTCGGCGGGGTCGAAGTCGCCGTCGCGCGTGCGGCAGCCGAAGTATCCGGTGCCGATCTCCCACACGAGGTCGCCGCCAGGGCGCAGGTGGTACTCCGACAGCCCGCCCTCGCCGGTGTCGTGGGCGAAACGCCCGGCCGCCGCGCCGCCGTTGAGGGCCAGGATCGCGTTGGCCGACAGCGAGCCGAAGCTCATGGCCGACACGTTCAACAGTGCCATGTCGTACGGACGGCGGCAGTCCGGACCGCCGATCCGCACGCGCGGCGGGTCCTCCGGCACCGGACGGGGCGCCATCGAGGGGACCAGAAACTCGTATCCGGCCTGGTACACGTCCCGTTCGGTGCCGTACGGCTCCTCCGCGTCGGTGCCCTTGGCACGCTCGTAGACGATGCTGCGTACGTCGCGGTCGAAGGGGCGGCCGTCGAAGTTCCGCTCGATGAAGTACTGCTGCAGCTCCGGACGCAGGCGCTCCATGAGGAAACGGGCATGGCCGAGGACGGGATAGTTGCGCAACACCGAATGCCGGCGTTGCAGCAGATCCCACGCGCCCAGCAGACCCAGCAGCATCACCGGCACGGCGGCGAGCAACCACCAGGCGGAGATCCAGGCCGCTGCCAGGGACTCCAGGACGCCTGCGACGAGAGTCAGGACGACGATTGCGATGCGTGTCACCACTTGCTGATTGCCGTGCGATCGCTCTCCAGTCCTGCGACTACGTCAAGAGCCCTCCAAGCACCGCGGACGGCCCTGCCCGCACGGCCCAGGTCTCAGGGCGGGCATGCGACCCCGGTGTGGGAGCGGACGGTGAGGGCGCAGACGATCAAGGCGAGCGCGGCGCAGGCGAGGGTGACCAGCCCGAGCGGGAGGACGGTGCCCGCGCCGGAGGCCGACGAGCGGGGCGGCGAGCCCGCCGGACCCGGAGCGCGCCATGCCCGGCAGCGAGGAGGCGCTGCCCGCGATCTCGGGGTGGTGCGCGAGGGCGAGCGAGGTGGAGGGGGCGTTGAGGGAGGCGCCGGGCAGGCGCCGATCCACTGACCTTCCGACGAGTTCCGAGGCGGTTGGCGACGCTCGTTCGAATCCCGCGTTCCGACGAAAACGGTTCAGTGTCCCTTTACGACAGGCAAGGGTCGCGAGCGTCGCGACCGACGGAATCCTACGGACGACACGGCCAGACACCATCCGACATCAGATCGGAAGGTCGTCGGGCAGCATCATGCAGAACGCCTACCCGCCCCTGCCGTAGTCCTCTGAGACGGTGAGTGCGCGCCGGGGCCGGTCCCTGAAGGACCGACCGCGGCGGAGGCGTCGGGACCAACCGGTGACCGCCGATGCGCGAGACGGACTGACTGGTGGAAGCCGATCCAAGGCAGTCCGGCGGGAACCGTTCCGAGGCTGGTGGGCTGGTGGACCGCGGACCTTCTTCCTCGGCCGCAGCGAGCGCCGCCACCTGGCCTGGTCGAACCGCTCGTGGAGAGCGGCCGGTCGCGGCCGCTCGTCGCCGGGGGCACGAGCCGGTTACCGCGACTGCGGTCCTGAAGCTACGACGTTGTTCTGCGACTGCCAACGAGAAGGCGAAGGCGAAGACCGGGCAGGCCAAGGGCAAGACCGAGGAGAGCACCGGGGACGCCCGCGAAGCCGAGGAAAAGGGCGAGGACGCTTTCAAGCACTGACCTACGCGCGTTGGTCCATCACCGTCGATCTCCTGCTCCGGCCGTCGGCGGCTGGCCCAAGAAGGAGTCTTGCCGGTCTACGCCGGAATCGTTTTGCACGCGCGCAGATGATCTCGCCAGGTCTTTCTTGACCGCCTTCGGTACGAGCGTAGGCCCGCAAGCCGGACTGCTGCTCCGCGAGGTCCCCGACCTTCCGGGAGCGCAGGAGCGCCACGGTCGCCACGTCTGCGTCGCCGCGCCGAGTGCCCTCCGCTCGTCTCCGTGTCCACCGGCGCATCGTGCCCGGCTCTGACGGGTCGAGGCCGGGGCGACCATCGCAGAGTGATCAACGAAATCCTGGTCGGAGAGCAAGATTGACATGCCTCGCTGTGCTGCCGGAACGCCGCAAATCCGGGAGAGGAAGTGCCGGGGCGGCTGCCTCAGCCTTGAGCACCGCTGCTCGCGCTGCATGCCGTCCGGCACTCGGCGCCGGCCGCTCCTGGCAGTTCTTCTCAGCCGGCTGCGGGAGACCTTCCGAGGCAGGCGCCTGGTCACCAGGGCGACGGCAGCCGGACAAGGCGGCGAGCGCAGTTCCCACGCCTTGGGGAGCATGCGGGAGGGGACAACAGAGCAGAGGAGATGACAGGAGCAGTAGGGTGAGGGAGGAGCGAGGGAGGAGTAGTGAGAGCGCCGCGCGTACTGCCGACCCTGGACGAGGTCGACACTGGCGATCATGTCTGCCACCTGTTGGATCATACTGATGACGTCATCGACCGCAGCCGGGCTTTCGTCGCGGACGGTGCGTTGCACGGCGACAAGGTCGTGATCGTCGGCCCCGCCCCGCGGGCGGAAAGCGAGTTCGCACCGCATGTACTGGACCCTGCGCGGTTGCAGGGTTCGCTTCTCTCTGCGGTACGTCGGGAGGCGGCCGCTGCCCATCGGGAGGGGTTCCGCTCTCTTCGCGTGCTGCACCATGTCGTGCCCGGCCCTCGCGCGGACCGGAACGGGCAGTGGCTGCGCAGCGAGCTCGATCTCGAGGAGTTCGCCGCCGACACCGGGGCGATGGTGGTCTGCGCCTACAGCGGTGCTGACTGGGACCCGCCGGCTCTGCAGCAGATCAGTTGTGTGCATCCGCATCATCTGGGCAGCCGTCCGGTCTCCCCCGCGTTCCGGGTGTACCGGACCGAGCAGGAAGGCTGGACGGTGACCGGGACCGTCGACAGCGACGGCGCGGTGGCCTTCGGCGCCATCCTGTGCACCCTCGTCGCTCACACGCCGACGGTGCGTCTGCTCTGCCAGACCCTGGAGTTTTTCGATGCCGCCGGGATGAGCGCGCTGGCCGATGCCGCCCGGCACCTTCCGGATCGCAAGGTCATCCTGGAAGGCACGAACGAGACCGTGCGGCTCGCCTGGGAGCTGTCCGGCTTCGCGGTCCCCGACGTTCCGGTGGTGATGACGCCGTGACCTCCTCTTCGTCCGCTCCCCTCGAGGGCACTGGATACCGGCATGAGCTGTATCCGTACTCGGGCAGCGATGAATTCGTCACGGGCGCTTTGGGTTTCATTCAGGAAGCGCTCGACGGTGACGAGGCCGTCGTCGTGGCGGTGCCACAGGAAAAGGCGTCTTTGCTGCGTGCGGAGATCCGTGAGAACGACACCGTGCGCTATGTCGACACCAGCCGGGTGTCGCGTCATCCCGGGCGGCTCATCGCTGCCTGGCAAGAATGGATCAAGGAACACGTCTCGGAGGGGCGGCCCGTCCGCGGGATCGGCGAATCCCCCTGGGACCAGGTCCGCAGTCCTGCCGAGGCCGAGGAACTGCGCTACCACGAGTGGCTGCTCAACAGGGCGTTCGCCCAGGGCCCGGCCTGGTGGCTGCTGTGCCCCTATGACGTCGCACGCGACAAGGCCGCCCTGACCCCGATGGCACGCTGCCACCCCCAGATCCGCAGGGACGGCCGGACGGTGCCGTGCGAGGACTACGACGCGCGCGCACCGTATGCGTTCGCGGCCCTCACCGACCCCTGTGACCCGTACGACGAGTTCCTCTACACCAGCGGCGACCTGCCCGCCCTCCGAGAGAAGATCGCTGCCTGCGCCGAACAGCACGGCCTGACCGGTCGGCGCCTGCGCGAACTGCATCTGGCCGCGACAGAGGTGGCCACCAACAGCATCCGCCACGGCGGCGGACAGGGCGTGCTGCGCACCTGGAGCGAGGAACGACGGCTCATCTGCGAGTTCCGCGACGCCGGCTACCTGGACGACCCACTGGCCGGCCGTACCATGCCGACCGCGATCCAGGTGGGTGGACGCGGGCTGTGGCTCGTCCACCAGCTTTGCGATCTTGTCGAGATCCGGTCCACACCGGACGAAGGGACCACGATCCGCCTGCACACCGAGCTGCCCGGCTAAGCCCGCTGGTGACAACGGTCTGCTCACCGGCCCAGCGCTTGAAGACACGCGTGACCGGAGTCGCCCCAGGGTAGGCGCGGTGGTGTCGACGGGCGGCGACAAACAGAAAGGCGCCGGTGGCACGGGCATAAACGATGGGGATGGGAGTCGGTTGTCGATGCTGAGGGTGCGTGTACGGCACGCGGACGCGACGGTTGTGCGGCTGCCGACGGAGGTGGACTACGGCAACGCTTCCGACATCGGCGCCCAGTGCGAAGACCTGATCAAGGAGGGCGGCGCCACTCTCGTACTCGACGCCTCCGAAGTGCAGTACCTCGACTCCTCAGGCGTCAGCATGATCATCACGCTGTCCCGCGCGCTCGACAACCATGCCGGCACCCTGCGCCTCGCCGCCCTCAGCGACCACTATCAGCAGGTGTGGCGCCTCCTCGGCCTCGGCGCGCTGCTCCCCGTCTTCCCCACAGTGCACGCTGCGCTCGACGGGCGACTCACAGACGCCTGTGCCGATACCTCGGAGTCACTCGACCACGCCTGAAACCAAGACCCGGACAAACGGCATGCGAACGAGCTGCCAACCTCGCTCATCTCGTCTGCGAGCCGCTCGGATCCGCGCCGTCAGTGTCCTACCCGCAGCGCCGGCCGCGATGTGGCCGTCGCGGGTGCCGACGAGGGGTGTGTGGACGCGAGAATCTGCAGCTCACATGGGTTTTCCTGCCTTGGGCACGGGCTGTGAGGCGATCGGAGCGTCAAATGCCCGTCATGACTGACGGGCTTTCTCTCCTCCTCCGGCCGTACACCGGGCTGTCCGCGTTTCTGGTCCCCGTGGCCCTCATGTTGCTGCTCCGGCGGCAGGTCAGTTGCTGAAGGCGCTGCGGGATGCCCGGCGCAGCGCTCCCGCCACCGGGCCGCCCCGGACGCGTCCGGGCGAAACCCGGACGCGATTCGTACGGGCCGCCCCGGTGGGCCGGTGATGAGGCTGGACATCAGGAACGACTCGTCGCCGGGTTTCACCTCGTGCACATCCGCGTCCGACCCCGGACGCCTTCCGGGGTGTGGCTCAGGCGTCGATGATGACGGGGATGATGAGGGGTTTGCGGCGGTGGGTGCGGAACGCCCAGTTCGCCACGGCGCGGGCGAGGAGTTGTTCGAGTTGGCGTGCGTCCCCGACGCCCTCCTCGGCCGCGGTGGCCAGGGTCTTTTCGATGACGGGGACGACCGGCTCGAAGGTGGCCTCGTCGTGGACGAAGCCGCGGGCCAGGAAGTCGGGGGCCTCGGCGAGGGCGCCGGTGTCCGCGTCGACGATCGCCACCACCGTGACCACGCCTTCGGCGGCGAGGGTGAGGCGGTCCTTGAGGGACGCTTCGGTGGCGCCGCCGACTTCCATGCCGTCCACGTAGACGTTGCCGGCGGGGACCTTGCCGGTGATGGAGGCGCGCCCGTCGACGAGGTCGACGACGACGCCGTCCTCGGCGATGACGACCCGTTCGGGGTCGACACCGGTACGGATGGCGAGGTCGGCGTTGGCCCGCAGGTGGCGCCATTCGCCGTGCACGGGCATGACGTTGCGGGGTTTGACGATGTTGTAGCAGTAGACGAGTTCGCCGGCGCTGGCGTGCCCGGAGACGTGCACCTTGGCGTTGCCCTTGTGGACCACGTGGGCGCCCCACCGGGTGAGTCCGTTGATCACCCGGTAGATGGCGTTCTCGTTGCCAGGGATGAGGGAGCTGGCGAGCAGGACGGTGTCGTCCTTGCCGATGCGGATCATGTGGTCGCGGTTGGCCATGCGTGACAGCGCGGCCATGGGTTCGCCCTGGGAGCCGGTGCACACGAGAGTGATCTTGTGGTCCGGGAGCTTCTCCAGCTCCTTCGTGCTCACGACCAGCCCGGAGGGGACCTTCAGATAGCCCAGGTCACGGGCGATGCCCATGTTGCGGACCATCGACCGGCCGACGAAGGCGACCTTGCGGCCGTGCTGGTGGGCGGCGTCCAGGACCTGCTGGATGCGGTGCACGTGGCTGGCGAAGCTGGAGACGATGACCCGGCGCGGCGCGGTGCGCATCACCTGCTCGATCGCCGGGTTCAGCTCACGCTCGGAGGTGGTGAAGCCGGGTACTTCGGCGTTGGTGGAGTCGGTGAGGAACAGGTCCACGCCCTCCTCGCCGAGGCGGGCGAAGGCGCGCAGATCGGTGATGCGGTCGTCGAGAGGGAACTGGTCCATCTTGAAGTCGCCTGTGTGGAGCACCATCCCGGCCCGGGTGCGGATCGCGACCGCGAGGCTGTCGGGGATGGAGTGGTTGACCGCCACGAACTCGCAGTCGAAGGGGCCGAAATGGCGCCGGTCGCCCTCTCGCACCCGCACCGTGCGCGGCCGGATCCCGTGTTCCTTCAGCTTGGCCTCGAGGAAAGCCAGCGTCAGTTTGGAGCCGACGACGGGAATGTCGGACCGCTCGCGCAGCAGGTACGGCACGCCGCCGATGTGGTCCTCGTGGCCGTGCGTGAGTACCACGGCGACGATGTCGTCCAGCCGGTCCCGGATCGAGGTGAAGTCCGGCAGGATCACGTCCACGCCGGGCTGGGTCTCCTCGGGGAACAGCACGCCGCAGTCGACGATGAGCAGCTTGCCCGCGTGCTCGAAGACGGTCATGTTGCGGCCGATCTCACCCAGGCCGCCCAGGGCGATGACCCGCAGCCCTCCTTCAGGCAGGGGAGGGGCGGCTTTCAGATCCGGGTGCGGATGACTCATACGATGACGGTACCCGGAGAACGGGACAGGGTGATCCATTACCTGTGCGATCTCTTCCTCCCGACAGGGTCGGGGCACCACAGCGGGTGTCCGGGGACGACCCGATGACGTCTGCGGCCGGACACGGAGGGGTCAAGGCGGTACCGCCTTCGGTGGTCAGCCGTGCGCCCGGTGGTGCCGCGAAGATCTCGTGCCCCGTGGTGGCCGGCCTCCGCGGACTCCTGGTGCGCCTCGCCGCTGGGCCACTCGGTGTACTGCTGTGGCCGAGTGCCGTCGGCGCTGTGCCGGAAGTGCGCCCGATCTTGCCCCGGGTGCCCGCCGTCCCTCGGCTGGGCGGCGATCACGGCGTCCGTGAAGGCGCGCTGCCACTCACTCCACGACGTCCAAGGCCGCGGTCACCAGGCAGCCGGGCGTGTGAGTCTCGTCGGCCAGGGCGAGACCGAGGTACCGGCGGTATCGAGACTGCCCCGCGGGTACGGCGCGTAGGCGGCGTCACCGGCCCCCTGTGCGCAGGTCGGCACAGTGTCCGTCGGTGGTCAGGAACCAGCAAAGTGCGGCGCGCCCGTGCGCGCACGGGTCGCAGCCGTGCCATGACGAACCCGTCCTCACGGCAAGGACCAACTGACCGACGCCTCCCACCACCGTCCGAGTCGTGCCCGGATTCGTTCGATCACAGGTCAATGCTCGAACGTCCCGAATGATTGGGATGCTTGTGTGTGCCGGCTCGGCCGGGGTCAGACACTCGTCCATGCTTCGATGAAGGCATTACGTCCGGCCGCATCGGGCGACCTGTGGTCCGCGTGAAGGACGCGCCAGGCGGTGAGTTCCAGGTCCCGGAGCCAAAGTTCGCCGATGACCTGTGTTTTGAGATCAGGGAGGTGGTCGGACTCGGCGAGCGCCTGGCCGATCACCTCTGCGGCCGCAACGCGCTGCAGAGGCGTCATCTCGTCTACGGCCGAGAGGATCTGTCCGGCCAGACCGGCTCCCTCTCCGGCCAGCGAACGCAGCACCAGGTCCTTGATATTGGTCGGCAGCAGGTAGGCGGTGCCCGAGGATCTCCACAGGTTGGACCAGAAGCGTTCTCCTGCGTCGGTGGGGGCGGGGAGCGCAGCCAGCAGTCCGAGGAGATGCGCGGTGGCCGCGTAGCCGTCGGAGTGGGCCGCCGCGAGGACCGCTATGTCGGCGACACGCTCCACGTCGAAACGGCCGGTTTCGAACTGTGAGGGCAGCCCCAATCTCTGTTCCAGCTGATCAGCGAGGGGGGCGGATGCGTGGGAGGGGAACTCGGGAAGCATCGGCGGTCCTTGGGCGTAGGTGGGCGGAGATACGCGCTCGGGAACCTTGGTCATTCCCATGGCCAGGCGGCTTACACGGCTTCCGCAGGCCCAGTCGGTGGCGAGACCGACTTCGAGGGACGCTGTCACGGGCAGGCTCTTAGCATGATCGGATGGTTGCCGATGATGCCCAGAAGAACGAGACAGGACGGGAAGCTGTGTCTGGGGACGCCGTGGCCGGTCTCCCCGGCGGATCACATCATGGCAATGCCGGGGAGGAGTTTCACCCGGTTGCCGACCTGGTCGAGTGGGCGGCCGACCTGGTCGAGCCGGTCAAGCCGAAGCTGCGTGGCTGGCTCCATGCCGCGATGGTCCCTGCCTCGGTGAGCGCCGGCATCGTCCTCGTCTGCCTGGCCCGGACCCAGCAGGCGGCCCTGGCCTGCACCGTGTACTCCGTCACCGCCTGGCTGCTGTTCGGGACGAGCGCCGTCTACCACCTGGGTACCTGGGGGCCGATGGGCGAGGCCGTCCTGCGTCGCCTCGACCACGCCAACATCTTCCTGATCATCGCCGGGACCTGCACCCCTCTGGCCGTGCGCCTCCTCCCTCCTGACCGGCGAACCCTGCTGCTGTGGATCGTATGGACGGGCGCGCTGACCGGTATCGCCTTCCGCGTGCTGTGGGTCAACGCTCCCCGCTGGCTGTACACCCCCTGCTACCTGGCCCTGGGGTGGGCACCGGTGCGTTACCTGCCCGACTTCCTGCACACCGGTGGTGCGGCCGTGGTCACCCTGACAGTGACCGGCGGTCTCCTCTACAGCGCGGGCGCGGTGGTCTACGCCGTCCAACGCCCCGACCCCTCGCCCCGCTGGTTCGGCTTCCACGAGGTGTTCCACGCCTTGACCGTGGGGGCCTTCACCGCGCACTACATCGCCATCTCCCTCGCCGTCCACTGACCACTACAGCAGGCGCATTCACCACTGCGGCACGGTGCTCTCGCCGCACTCGCGGCCGGATCAACGACTGGGGCCGTATGGGGGATGCCTGGAGGGGAGGCGGCGGCGCCCGGGTAGGGAGCGTGCCAGCCGCCTCACCTTTTGTGGCGGCGCCGCGACCGGGGCCGGAGGTGAGCGACGTGCCGGTGGAGCCGTTCGGACACGAGCACCATCTCTGCGCGCCACAGCCCGGCCACGCGCGGGTGTGACAGCCCGCCGATACCGGCGGGCCCGCTCACCTCAGGCTGCGGCCGATGGACTGGACGATCCGCCGGCGCGCCGGTATTCGGCGTTGATGCGCTGGGCTTCTTCGAGCTGGTCTTCGAGGATGATGATCCGGCATGCGGCCTCGATCGGGGTGCCCTGGTCGACGAGTTCGCGCGCGCGGGCCGCGATGCGCAGTTGGTAGCGGGAGTAGCGGCGGTGGCCGCCCTCGGAGCGCAGTGGTGTGATCAGTCGCGCTTCGCCGATGGCGCGGAGAAAGCCGGGAGTGGTACCGAGCAACTCGGCAGCCCGGCCCATCGTGTAGGCGGGGTAGTCATCGTCGTCGAGACGGCTTAGCGACTCGTCTGCTGTCATCTCACCTCTCTGTGGAAGGCGTGTCCGTGGAACGCGTGGAGGGGCCTTGGTGCTGTTTGGCATCAAAGCCCGAAGGAACTGGGCCCCGAACGAACTGCAGCACCGTCTGCCGGCCCTAGTTGTACTGACCCGTGAGGTTGGGGACGCGGCTGGCGGGTGGTTGGCCCTTGAGCGCGGTGTGTCCGCGGTGGTGATTGTAGGTGTGCAGCCATGCGGGGAAGGTGTCGCGTCGTTCCTGTTCTGAGCGGTAGGGGCGGGCGTAGGCCCATTCGTCGAGCAGGGTGCGGTTGAAGCGTTCGACCTTGCCGTTGGTCTGGGGCCGGTAGGGCCGGGTTCGCTTGTGGGTGATCCCGGCCGCGGTGAGCAGGTCTCGCCAGTCGCGTGAGCGCTAGCAGGCGCCGTTGTCGGTCAGGACCCGTTCGACGGTGATCCCGGCCTGGGTGAAGAACGCCTGGGCCCGAGTCCAGAAGCCGGTGGCGGTCTCTTTCTTCTCGTCGGTGTGGATCTCGCTGTAGGCCAGGCGGGAGTGGTCGTCGACGGCGGTGTGCAGGTAGCTGTAGCCGGCGTTGGCGCGGGTCTTTCGGCCGGCTTGACGGCCGAGGACCTTGTGGCCGCCGCCGTCGGGGATGTTGCCGAGCTTCTTGATGTCGACGTGGACCAGTTCACCGGGCTCGTCGCGTTCGTAGCGGCGTATGACACGGCCGGTGGCCCGGTCGAGGTGTGTGAGGCGGGCCAGGTGGTAGCGGGTCAGCACGCGGTGCACGGTCGAGGGCACGAGACGGAGCAGGTGTGCGATGCGGGCCGGTCCCCACCGGCGCAGGACGCGGACCTTGATGATGCGGCGTTCGGTGCGGGTCGGGGTGCGACGCGGGCTTGTGCGCGGTCGGGAGGAACGGTCGCGCATCCCCGCCTCGCCGAACTGCCGGTAGCGGTCGGCCCACCGCTGAGCGTGGTGGGCGAGACCTGGAAGCGTTCGGCGGCCCGGCGCACGGCCCAGCCCTCCTCGACCACGCAGCGGGCCAGGCGCAGACGGCCGGTCTCGGTCAGGGGTGCATTACGGTGGGGCACGAGGGCCTTTCTGGTCGCTGGTGCAGATGTCGCAATCCACACCAGGCCAGAAGGCCCTCACCCATTTCAAGATCTCTCAGCCGAGAACTGCGTCACCAACCTCCGTGGACAGAACACCTAGCGCCTCAGCTCAGCATGCCTACGACGGTTGTCTGCCTCCTTTGCGCTGGCGCCGACGGCGGCCAAGATGCTTGCCGTTGACGCGACGGCCTCCGCGAAGCGAGGAAAGAGAACGGCGAAGAGCACAGGCACCACGACGACGAACCAGCGCTTCCGGGCAGTCCTTGACGGCAGAGGTAAGCAGTAGGCGACACTCATGTTGGCTCCCTGGAGTCAGGCGCGCGCTGCCCCCGTCAGCCTCGACAGTTAGCGGGGGCAGCCACGCTGTGGTTGGTGGAACCACAGTGACGCATTCCAGGCCTCGGCTGCACCGCCTGCCAGCCCGTTCCTCTAGCTGCACGATTTGCAATCGTAACGTTAGTCGTACCGTTCAATGCATGCCGTTGCAATGCGTTGATAGGGTAGAGAACGGTCAGCCGAAGGCAACGCCGTTGCACTCCTAAACGGATTTGACACAGGTAGTGGCAGCGGAATGGCTTCACTCCACCGTCGCTGTTCCCCTGGGCGTGCCGTTCATATCTTCCGGTCCTGGAAGCCTTCGTAAGCGCGGGCGCGGGCTCGCCGAGAGGCTCATCGCCATTGCGATTTAGAAGGCAAGCGGGTGTTATGTGCCCCAATTCACGGGCGCGTTGCCCTCGAATGGGTCGGATGCCGATCCGGGCCACTCTGCGCCGTCAGCCCAGGGTGGTGGTGAACCGGAGCGGGTCTGGGTGCTGTGTGCTGGTGTACGTGACTGTTGATGTCAGGGTGTCGTCCCGTTTCCGCTAGTCAAGTCGTCGTTGGCTGCTGCGGCCGCCCTCTGGTGCGGCACTTCGAGGGGCGCCGCCACGTCCCCGTGCCACCCGTCGCGGGACCCCACGGGCAAGAGGTCATGCGGCAGAGCCATCTCGCCGGCCCGACGTTGAGCAAGCCAGCCGGAGCGCCTGTGGGACGGTGCCTCGGTGCGTACGTGCTGGAACCCCAACCGTTCGTAGTAGGCGTGCAGTAACCGGTGTTGGTGCGCCACGTGTCGATACGCACCCAGGTTCGTCCTTCTAGCGCGGCTAGCCGGGACATCCAGTCGATGACCCGTGTTCCGAGCTGCCGGCCGGACGCTTCTCGGGCAACGATCAGCTTGTAGAGGTACAGCGCTGTTTCGGGGTGGTCGGCATCGGTCCAGAAGTCACGGTCGACAGGACCACGGCTGACGGTGGCAAGCACCTGATCACGCTCGCCGACGACGACCCATGTGCGCCCTTCATCTATGCTCGCGCGCCACTTCGGAATAGCGCGCTCGCCGGTCCCCGGGTCGCTCCACTGGGGTTGGCTGCGGGAAGGCCATCGGGGTCGCCGTCGCCGGACCCGGCAACCTGCCCGACACGATCATGACCCGCTCAGTCGCCATCCGGATGCGGCGCCGGGCCCGCAACGAACGCATCGAACCGTTCCGGGCCCGCGTCCACGAGGCGGAAGGGCACAGGCTGCGTGACCGACTCGCACAATGGGCCGACACGCCCGCGGGTTCGTCATGGGAGCCTGGCCCGACATGCCCGAAGGCGTCACCGACCGCCCGGCGGACGTGTGGGAACCCCTGCTCGCTGTCGCCGACGCGGCCGGCGGCGACTGGCCCGAACGAGCCCGCATGGCATGCGTGACGCTGGTGACCGCGTCCAAGGCCAACGACAAGGGCAGCCTGGGAATCCGGCTGCTGACCGACCTGCGCGACCACGTCCTGACCGGCATCGACCGTCTGCCCACCGTTGCCATCCTGGACCGGCTCAGCGCCCTGGACGACGCCCCATGGGCCGCCCTGCACGGCAAGCCGCTCGACAACCGGCGCCTGTCCCGGATGCTCGCCGAGTACATGACGGCCGACAACGAGCCGATCACCTCACGCAACATCAAGACCGCCGGAAGCGTCCTCAAGGGCTACTACGCCGCCGATCTGCGCGACGCGTGGGCCCGCTACTGCCCCCCACCCCCGGAAAGTCCGCTACTTCCGCTACCTGAGGCGGAAAACGCGGCCTGACCAGCAGCAATGGGGTAGCGGCAAGCCGGGCTGTGAGCCGCTACCCCGCCGCTACCCATCCGCTACCGCTACCCCCTCCCGCGACCGCGAACAGGCCCCTGACCTGCGCGGTAGCGGCGGTAGCGGAAGTAGCGGCCCCCACAGAGGCCCCCGAAGGACTGCCCCGGAGGAGTCACCGCATGAGCACCGCCCTGCCTCCAAGCCACGAGGCGCTCACGGTCCCCGAGGTCATGGCCGCGCTGCGGCTGAGCCGCTTCAAGGTCTACGACCTCATCAGGTCCAAGCAGCTCCAGAGCTTCACCATCGGCCGCGCCCGGCGCGTACCGGCCGATGCCCTCCACACCTACATTCAGAATCGGTTGGGAGACGACGACTGATGGCCAAGCGCGCCAACGGCGAAGGCAGCATCACCATCCGCAGGGACGGCACCTACCACGGCCGCGTGTACGTGACCAAGACGAGCGGCATCCGTAACCGCGTCTCGGTCTACGGCAAGACCCGTGACGAGGTACGGCAGAAGATCACCGAACTCCAGGGCTCAGGAGAACCAAGGCATCCCGGTGCCCGACACGAACATGAACCTGGAGGACTACCTCACCTACTGGCTCGCGACCGTGGTCAAGGTCCACCGCCGCCCCAAGACCTACCAGGGCTACGAGAGTGTGGCCCGCGTCCATCTGGTTCCTGGCTTGGGCCGGAAGAAGATCCGAGCCTTGCGGGCCGCCGAGGTCCGCACGTGGCTGGCCCGCGTCGCCTCCGAGTGCCAGTGCTGCAAGCACGGCTGGGACAAGGAGCGACCGGAGCCGGAGTGCTGCGCGGCCGGCGAGTGCTGCAGGACGCTGCTGTCGCGCCGCATGGTGCAGTCCATCCATGCCGTCCTGCGCAACGCGCTGCAGAACGCCGTACGAGAGGAGCTGATCGTGCGCAACGTCGCGCAGCTCGTGCAGGTGCCCACGCCCACCTACGACACCGGGAAGGGGCTCAGCGTCGCCGATGCCCGGCTCCTGCTTCGTGCGTCCGAGGGGGACCGTTTGCACGCCCTCTACGCGCTCGCTCTGGTCCTGGGAATGCGGCGCGGTGAGCTGCTTGGGCTCCGCTGGGACGCGATCGACCTGGACCGCGAAACGCTGACCATCGAGCGCGCGCTACAGCGCGTCGGGGGAGAGCTGCGGCTGGTCAAGCCCAAGACTCTGGCGTCGGTCCGCACCGTCCCGCTCCCGCCCCTCGTGGTGAAGGCGCTCACCCAGCACCGCGAGCGGCAGGCCCAGGAGCGCGCCGCCGCCGGCATGGGATGGAAGGAACAGGGGTTGGTGTTCACGTCCCGTATCGGCACCCCGTTGGTGCCGGACAATCTCCGGCGTAGCTGGGACCCGCTCCGGAAGCGTCTCGGTCTGGAGATCCGGTTCCACGATCTTCGGCACTCGGCCGTCTCGCTCTTGCTCGACCTGGGCGTGCCGCCTCACGTCGTCCGGCAGATCGTGGGACACAGTGACATCGGGGTGACCATGAAGGTCTACGCCCATGCCTCTCTGGACGAGCAGCGGAAGGCGCTCCGGAAGCTCGGGGACACCCTCTCCTGATGCCTACAGGTCGCAGATCGTGTGCATGGGGTCTGTCGGCCGTGTATCGCCCGAGCGAGTGATCTTGGTGGAACAGTCCTGAAACCGGCGATAGTGCGCGACAGCGTGGGGGATGGACTGACCTGGATCTCTACGAGAAGAGGAGAGGGAAATGCACGCCAGCAAGGGTGACCGGCTCGTCGTCCATGGACGCGTAGTCGGGCAACAGGATCAGGTGGTGGAGATCGTGGAAGTCCTCGGGCCGAACGGGAATCCGCCGTACAGGGTGCGGGCTGAGAACGGTCACGAGACGATCATGTCTCCGGGTCCGGACAGCGTCATCGATCACCGCAAGGCTAGTGAGCAGTTCTAGCCGCGGTAGCTCGCTCCGCGAGGATCGGTCCGCCGCTCTGTAGGAGCCGTTGGCGTATCGGTTGGCGTAGCCGACATGAAAACACCCCCTCGGGAAGATCCCGGAGGGGGTGTTTGCCCTAGTAGGGCGGCTGTGGCTGGGGCCGGGGTCGAACCGGCGACCTTCCGCTTTTCAGGCGGACGCTCGTACCAACTGAGCTACCCAGCCACGAGGTTTCACGTGAAACCTCAGCGGTCCTGACGGGATTTGAACCCGCGGCCTCCACCTTGACAGGGTGGCGAGCACTCCAAACTGCTCCACAGGACCAAGCGTGCGTGCAACAGTGTCGCACACGGTGTTGCGTGCCCCCAACGGGATTCGAACCCGTGCTACCGCCTTGAAAGGGCGGCGTCCTAGGCCGCTAGACGATGAGGGCTATCGGCCCGCCTGGGCGCTTCTCAGCGCGTCGGGGACGTGAGAAGCATATGGGATGGCGGGGAGTATCGCCAAAACGGTTTACGGCGAGGGGGCGGACGAGGTGCGGGGAGAAGCCGGCGGGGTGCCCGGGGAGGGCGCGCTCTTCGGTCGGTTCTCGTCCGCCCGATGGCGGCTGACCTCGGCCGTCGTCTCGCCCAGTCCGCCCAGTTTGATCGCGTCCCAGGCCTGGAGGCGGCGGCTGTCGCGGTCGAAGTAGAGGATCGAGGCCTCGATGGGGGCGGGGTACTTGCGCTCCACCGCGCGCAGCCCGCTTCCGCCCGTGGAACCCTCCATGCGCAGCCGTGTGCCGTAGGGCAGCATCTCGTCCCCCTCGTGGTGCAGATGTCCGCACAGCACCAGCGGTACGTCGCCGTCCGTCTCGCGGGCCGCGACCGGCTCGTGGGCCATCGCGACATCGACCGGTGTGCCGGCCGCCCGCTGGTCGCGCAGGGCGCTGGCCAGCCGGTCGCCCGCCAGTCGCTCGGCCGCGTCGCCGCCGGGCACCACCGAGCGGTCGGGCGTGAACTGCGGGTCACCGATGCCGGCGAAACGCAGGCCGGCGACCGTCTGCGCCCGGCCGTCGTCGAGGACGTGCACGTTCTTCATCCGCTCCAGATAGCGCTGGGTGGCCGTGGAGTCGTGGTTGCCGCGCACCCATACGTACGGCACTCCCAGGCCCTTGACCGGGTCCAGGAAGCCGTTCTCCGCCGATGTGCCGTGGTCCATCGTGTCGCCGGTGTCGACGATCACGTTGACCTTGTACTGCTCCACCAGCGAGGCGATGATCTTCCAGCTCGCCGGGTTGAGATGGATGTCCGACACGTGCAGGACCCGGATGGTGGAGGGGTCCGGCTGGTAGGCCGGGAGCGTGGAGGTGACGTCGTAGAGCTTCGTCACATTCGTCACCAGGCGGGCCAGCTCCTTCTGGTAGACGTCGAAGTCGGTGACGATGCTGCGCGCGTTGCCGACCACCGCCGGTGCCGAGCTGAGCAGTCCGGAGAACTTCGGCTCCAGCACCGACTTCGGGTTCCAGGTGGCGTACGCGCTCCCCCCGGACGCGGCCAGCAGGGCCAGGGCGAGGCCGCCGGCGGCGAGGGCCCGGCGCGGGCTGCGGTAGACGACGAGGCCGAGGGTCGTGGCTCCGGCGACCACGGCGACACAGGAGCGCACGGCCAGGTCCAGCGCGCCGTGCTCGACGTCCTGGGCGACCTCGTCCTGGAGGCCGGAGATCCGCTCCGGGTGGTCGACGAGGGACTGGGAGCGCAGCGGGTCCAGCTGGTCCACGTTGACGTCCAGGCGGACGGGGGCCACATGGCTGTCGAGGGTGAGCGCGCCCAGCGGCGAGACGTTGATCTTCGTGCCGCCGGTGAGCGACGGGCGCAGCGCCATCGTCGTGTTCATGGGGCCCACCGGGGCCCGCACGCTTCCCACGATCAGCAGGCCCAGCCAGGCGCCGACGAGGACGACGGCCGTCAGCCCGAGGGCGCGGATCCAGGGGCGGGGCCGGGCGGCGAGTTCCAGGGCGGGGAGCGGGCGGGTGCCGTGGCGGGCGGGGCGCAGGCGGTTCGTCATCGTGCGGAGGGCTGCGACGGGGACGCGGACCATTGGTGCCGTATGCCCATGTACCGGCGTGGATATGCCGTGCCGCGCCGCCCTCGTACGGCCCCTCGTACCGGACAATGGCCGTGTGCTGGAGATGACGCGCGAGGAGTTCGAGGAACTGGTCGCCGAGGCGCTCGACCGGATCCCGCCGGAGTTGACGCGGCTCATGGACAACGTGGCGGTGTTCGTGGAGGACGAACCGCCCGCCGACGACCCCGAGCTGCTCGGACTGTACGAGGGCACGCCGCTGACCGACCGGGGCGAGTGGTACGCGGGGGTGCTGCCGGACCGGGTCACCATCTACCGCGGGCCGACGCTGCGGATGTGCGACAGCCGTGCGGATGTCGTCGCGGAGACCGAGGTGACCGTGGTGCACGAGATCGCCCACCACTTCGGCATCGACGACAACCGCCTCCATGCCCTCGGGTATGGATGAGCGGTCCGGGGTGAGTGGCTGGGCGCGGGTCGCTTGTGTGGCCGAACAGGGGTGAGGGGTTTGCTGGGCGGCGGCCGGAGAGGGCTTCGCCGGCCCGCGTGCGGGTGTGCGGCGCCGTGCGTGCGGGAGCATCCCGACGTGCGTTGCGGTCGGCTGCCGCCCGTGCGTGCGGCTGCGGCGGACTCGGGGTGTCGGTGCGGGTGAGGCGTCGATGCGTGAGGGGCGCGTGTCCTCTTGTGGGCGGCGGGAGTTGGGGAGGTTGACTCCTTTCCTTGCCTCCGGAGGTGGCCGCCGTGCGCCCCTTGCCCGTACCCGTCCGGCTCACCGTCACGGTGCTGGCCCTCGCCGCTGCCACCGGCTGTGTGAACGTGGGTGACGACGCGGGCCCGGCCAGGCCCTCGCACTCGGCGGGGCGGCACGGCGGTGGGGCGCCCGAAGGCGGCCCGGCGGACGGCGCCGGAAGCCTCGGCGGGCATGACGGCACCGCGGACGACGGCAAGCACAAGCACGGCGGCAAGGCGAAGCCGGGAGAGGAGTCGCCCTCCGCGTCGGCCACCCCGTCCGGCGAGGGCGGCTCCCCCGCGGCCCCGGCGAAGCCCGGCAAGCCCGGCAGCACCGCCAAGCCCGGGGACCCGGCGCCGACCAACGTCCCGCCGACCGCGCCGGCCACCTCCGCCCCGCCCGAGCCGCCGGCCTCCACCCCGCCTCCGGCGACCTCGGAGCCCCCGTCGGCCGAGCCGTCCTCCTCGGCACACGGGGAGACGGGTCCGCAGCTCGTCCAGCGCGAGCCGGCACCGACGGCGGGCGCGCCGGCGTGAGCGGCCGGGTCGGCGCCGACCTGCGGTGATGAGCCTCGGCCGGCCATCGCGGTGGGCTCGGTTTGCATTCAGGGGTGGTGGGTGCGTATGGTGGTAGATCGTTTGATCCCATTTGCCCGGCGCCACCACAGAGCGCGCCGTGTGGCGCGTACTCTCCTTTGCCGTGGCGGACCGCATTGAGGCGGTCGTGAGCGAATCACGGAGTTGACGGGCGCGTGCCGAAGAGACTCCGGAAGGTTTCGCATTCGCATGTCCGTGTCCAGTGCTGATCAGATCGTCGTGTCCGAGAACGAGCTCGAAAACGAACTCGTCGACGTGACGACCGAGGTCACCGAGGCCCCCGAGGCCGACACCACCCAGACCCAGACCCCCCAGATCACCTTCGCCGACCTCGGCCTGCCCGAGGGCGTCGTGCGCAAGCTCGCGCAGAACGGTGTGACGACCCCCTTCCCGATCCAGGCCGCGACCATCCCGGACGCCCTGACCGGCAAGGACATCCTCGGCCGTGGCCGCACCGGCTCCGGCAAGACCCTCTCCTTCGGCCTGCCGACCCTGGCCCAGCTGGCCGGCGGCCGCACCGAGAAGAAGCGGCCCCGCGCCGTCATCCTCACCCCGACCCGTGAGCTGGCCATGCAGGTCGCGGACGCCCTCCAGCCGTACGGCGACGTCGTCGGCCTGAAGATGAAGGTCGTCTGCGGCGGCACCTCCATGGGCAACCAGATCTACGCCCTGGAGCGCGGCGTCGACATCCTCGTCGCCACCCCGGGCCGACTGCGCGACATCATCAACCGCGGCGCCTGCTCCCTGGAGGACGTGCAGATCGCCGTCCTCGACGAGGCCGACCAGATGTCCGACCTGGGCTTCCTGCCCGAGGTCACCGAGCTGCTCGACCAGGTCCCGGCCGGCGGCCAGCGGATGCTCTTCTCCGCCACGATGGAGAACGAGATCCAGACCCTCGTCGACCGCTACCTGAACAGCCCCGTCTCCCACGAGGTGGACGCGGCCCAGGGCGCGGTGACGACCATGTCCCACCACATCCTCATCGTGAAGCCCAAGGACAAGGCGCCGGTCACTGCCGCGATCGCCTCCCGCAAGGGCCGCACGATCATCTTCGTCCGCACCCAGCTGGGCGCCGACCGCGTCGCCGAGCAGCTGCGCGACGCCGGCGTGAAGGCCGACGCGCTGCACGGCGGCATGACCCAGGGCGCCCGCACCCGCACCCTGGCCGACTTCAAGGACGGGTACGTCAACGTCCTGGTCGCCACGGACGTCGCGGCGCGCGGCATCCACGTGGACGGCATCGACCTCGTCCTGAACGTGGACCCGGCCGGCGACCACAAGGACTACCTGCACCGCGCCGGCCGCACCGCCCGCGCGGGCCGCACCGGCACGGTCGTCTCCCTGTCCCTCCCGCACCAGCGGCGCCAGATCTTCCGCCTGATGGAGGACGCCGGCGTCGACGCGGCCCGCCACATCATCCAGGGCGGCGCCACCTTCGACCCGGAGGTCGCCGAGATCACCGGCGCCCGCTCGATGACCGAGGTCCAGGCCGAGTCCGCCGCCAACGCCGCCCAGCAGGCCGAGCGCGAGGTCGTCCAGCTCACCAAGCAGCTGGAGCGCGCCCAGCGCCGCGCGACCGAGCTGCGCGAGGAGTCCGACCGGCTGGTCGCCCGGGTCGCCCGCGAGCGCGGCGAGGACCCCGAGGTGGCGGTGGCCGAGGCCCAGGCGACGGCGGCGGAGGAGCTCGCGGTGGCCGAGGCGGTCGTGATCCCCGGGCAGCAGGCCGAGCGCGAGGAGCGTCCGGCGGCCTCGGCGCCTTACGAGCGCCGGGAGCGGCGGAACTTCGACCGCGACCGGGACCGTGGTGAGCGCGGTGGTTTCGACCGCCGTGACGACCGCGGTGGCCGTTCCTTCGACCGTCGTGACGACCGCCGTCCGTTCGACCGCGACCGGGACCGTGGCGAGCGCGGTTTCGAGCGCCGTGAGGAGCGGGGCGACCGCGGTGGCTTCGACCGCCGTGACGACCGCGGCGGCCGTAACTTCGACCGCCGTGACGAGCGTCGTCCGTTCGACCGCGACCGCAACGACCGCAACGACCGCAACGACCGCGGTGGCCGTGGTTTCGAGCGCCGTGACGACCGTGCCGGCCGTGGCTTCGAGCGCCGCGACGACCGCCGTCCCTTCGACCGCGACCGTCGTGACGACCGCGGTGGCCGTTCCTTCGAGCGTCGTGACGACCGCGGTGGCTTCCGCAGGGACGAGCGCGGCGGGCACCGTGGCAGCGACCGCCCGTTCAACCGCGACCGCCGCGACGACCGCCCCGGCTTCCGCTCCGGCGGCCACGAGCGCCCCTACGGCCGCCGTGACGACCACCGCGGCAACGGCTCCTTCGGCCGCCGCGAGGACAAGCCGCGCTGGAAGCGCAACGGCTGACGCCGGCTGACTTCCGAGTGACCTGAGAAGGGCCCGTACGACGACCTCGTACGGGCCCTTCGGCGTGCTCGGGGAAATCCCGGCGCTCATGAGAACTGCCGCTGGTACGCTCCCGTGGCCCGCACAGGGCATGCACATTTCATTCAGCCAGGGGACACGGGCCGGGGGATTTCGTGAAGAGCCGTGCGTTCGCAGGGCGTCGGCTGCTCGGGGGCGCGGCGCTGTCCGCCGTCCTCGTGCTCGCCGCAGGTGCGCCGGGAGCCGCAGGGACGTTCGCGGCCGTAGGCGGGGCGGGGGAGACCGTCCTGCCCGCCGGGGTCAGGGCCGTACCGCGCTTCGCGGGGCTGGAGGGCTACGGCGACACGGGCCTGCTGTCGCAGCCGGAGGGCATCGACCACCAGCAGTGGACCGACTACGCCACCGGCCGGACCCGGGACCTGAGCGCGTTCGCCCACTGGGACGGCATGCGGGGCACGCTCGGACTGGCGCAGTCCGACACGGCGTACGAGGTGTCGCTGAGCGGCAGCCCGTACGTCTACCGCTTCCGTGACGTCACCACCGGCGCCGACCGGGGATCGGTGACGGTGCCCACCGGGCTGCAGCCTGCCGGAACGGCGGGGACGACCGTCGTCGCGTACGAGAGCCGCGGCACGTCCACCGACGAGGGCGCGGTGCATCTGCTCAGGCCCACGGCCGACGGCGGCACGGCCGACACGGTGGTGACGGGCTTCCCGCAGGGGGCGAGCATCCTGGCCGCGACCGAGCGGGACGCACGGTCGCTGCTGCTGCGGTACCGCATCACCACCGACGACCCCCACGTCTTCCGCTACCAACTGGCGCTCGTCGACGTTCGGGACGGCTCCCTCACCAAGGTCTTCGAGCCGTACCGCACCGGTGACGGCTGGGTCCCCGTGCTCACCCACGACTACGTCGGCCTGTGGCTGCCGAGCATGGGCGCCCGCCTGGTGCGCCGGGACGACCCGCAGGGACCGGTGGTCGAGATCCCGGCCACGGTCACCGCGCACAAGATGGGGCTCACCGTCCTCGGAGACCGCCTGGTGGCCGTCGACGACAAGACGTACGCCCTGCTGACGATGCCTCTGACCGGTGACGGTTGGCAGCAGTTGCTGCCCAGGACCGACGGCCCTCTCAAGCAGGCGCCGGACGGGTCGGTCGTCGTGGCGGCGGGTTCCGGCCCCCAGGACTGGGGTGTGCAGCGGGTGACCGAGTCGTCCGACGGCCAGGTGGCGGCCCGCGAGGTCCTCGGCCTTCCGCCGCTGCCCGCGCGGGTCGGCGCGCTGACCCTGGCGGGCGGCACGCTCACCTACACCGACCAGTCGGCGGCCTCTCCGTACGACGTCATGTGGAACTCGCGCACGGTCTCGCGGAGTTCGCCGCCGCAGGCCGGTCCGTTGCGTCAGGCGGGTGCCCAGGGGGATCCCTGTCCGGCCGTGTCCGACTGCAGCCCTCCCTTCGGCCTGTCGGACGGAACCGTCGTCTACGCCGGTTCGGGCGGATCCCTCCGCCACCGCACACCCTCCGGCCAGGAGGACGGCGCCCTCTTCGCCCCGGACAGCCGGGTGACGTCGGCGGACGGCATGGACACGACGATCGCGGACGGCGGCGAGCAGGTCGTCTTCGACTGGTCGTCGCGCCGTCGGATCGTCGCGTCACGGAAGGCCGCGACCGGCGCGCTGTGGGCCGGCCAGTTCTGGACCACCACCTCCACCGCGGGCCACCTGACCATGACCCGGCTCGACTCGAGCGACCCGGCCGTGGACGTCAACGTCGGCTCCCCCTGCGTGCCCAGCGAACTGCAGGTCCACGGCCGCTGGATCTACTGGGCCTGCGCGGCCGAGGCCAGGGCCGGGGTGTTCGACCGCGCCCGCGGCCGGTCGGTGGCCGTGCCGGCCGGTGACGCCCTGCTCGCCGACGGGTTCCTGATCCGGCACGACACGGCCCGCGGCAAGCTGGTCCGCACCGACGTCACCTCCGAAAAGGCGGTCTCCGCGGACGTGGCCGACCTGCCGGCCGCACCGGAGACCGCCGGGCAGACCGCCGGATCGGACCGTCGCGTCCGCTGGACGCTGGACGCGGCCACCGGTCAACTCGCTTACGTGGACCCGGCGGAGCGCGTCCACCTGCTGACCGCCGGTCCCCTCGCCGCGCCGGTACGGCGGGACCACGTGGGGCAGGACGGCCTCGCCGACCTCCTCACCCTCGACTCCTCGGGACGGCTGACCTTCCAGCAGGGCGACGGCCGGGGCGGCTTCGCCGGAAAGGCGTCCGGAGCCGGCTGGTCGGCCAAGGCCGTCGCGGTGCCCTTCGGTGACCTGAACGGCGACCGCTGCAACGACGTCCTCGTGCGCATGCCCGACGGCTCGCTGCGCGGTTACCGGCCCGCCTGTGGCCAGGCACCGACCCCGTCGACGCCGTACACCAGGCTGGGCACCGGCTGGAACGCCTACGACGTGCTGACCTCCCCCGGCGACCTGACCGGGGACGGCCGGGCCGACCTGCTGGCGCGCAGGGCGTCCACCGGTGACGTGTATCTGTTCGCGGCGCGGAGCGACGGCACGCTCGCGGCCGGCCGGAGGATCGCCTCGGCCTGGAAGGGCTACCCGAAGATCGTCGGCGCCGGGGACCTGACCGGCGACGGGACCGGGGACGTGCTGGCCCGGGACAAGGCGGGCACGCTGTGGCGCTACGACGGCACGGGGACCGGCTCGCTGAAGGGCCGGGTCAGGGTCTTCTCCCACTGGGGCGGCTCGTACGACGCGGTCGTCGGTGTCGGTGACCTCACCGGGGACGGCGCGAGCGACCTGGTCGCGCGGGACGGCACGGGCACGCTGTACCGCCTCGCCGGGAACGGCCGGGGCTCGTTCGGCACGCCGGTGAGGATCAGCGGCGGCTGGAAGGTCTACGCGGGCCTTTTCTAGCCATAGGCCGAGGTGCCGGCCCCGCCGTCGATTTTCCGTCACGGGTGACGCATGTCACGCGCTTGCCCAGGGCATTGCTGGGGGCATGACAGACGACGCGAGAGCGGGCGGACAGCAGGGAACGCACGGCCTGTCGGACGAGGAACGGCTGGCCCAGCTCGGCTACACCCAGGTCCTCGCCCGCCGGATGTCGGCGTTCTCCAACTACGCCGTCTCCTTCACGATCATCTCGGTGCTGTCCGGCTGCCTCACCCTGTACCTCTTCGGCATGACCACCGGCGGTCCCGCGGTGATCACCTGGGGCTGGGTGGCGGTGGGCCTGATGACGCTGTTCGTCGGCCTGTCCATGGCCGAGATCTGCTCGGCGTACCCCACCTCGGCGGGCCTGTACTTCTGGGCCCACCGCCTCGCCCCGCCACGCTCGGCGGCGGCCTGGGCCTGGTTCACCGGCTGGTTCAACGTGCTGGGCCAGGTCGCGGTGACCGCCGGCATCGACTTCGGCGCGGCGTCTTTCCTCGGGGCCTACCTGAACCTCCAGTTCGACTTCGAGGTGACACCGGGCCGCACGGTCCTGCTGTTCGCGGCGATCCTCGTCCTGCACGGCCTGCTGAACACCTTCGGCGTCCGGATCGTCGCGCTCCTGAACAGCGTGAGCGTGTGGTGGCACGTGCTGGGCGTCGCGGTGATCGTCGGCGTGCTCGCCCTCGTCCCCGACCACCACCAGTCGGCGTCCTTCGTGTTCACGAAGTTCGTCAACGAGACGGGCTGGGGCAGCGGTCCGTACGTCGTCCTCCTCGGCCTGCTGATGGCCCAGTACACCTTCACCGGCTACGACGCCTCCGCCCACATGACCGAGGAGACCCACGACGCCTCCACGGCGGGCCCCAAGGGCATCGTCCGCTCGATCTGGACGTCCTGGATCGCCGGCTTCGTGCTCCTGCTCGGCTTCACGTTCGCGATCCAGTCCTACGACAGGGAACTCACCTCCCCGACGGGCGCACCTCCGGCCCAGATCCTCCTGGACGCGCTGGGGGCGACGACCGGCAAGTTGCTGTTGCTGGTGGTGGTCGGCGCCCAGCTCTTCTGCGGGATGGCGTCGGTGACCGCCAACAGCCGTATGATCTACGCCTTTTCGCGCGACGGCGCGCTGCCCCTCTCCCGCGTCTGGCACACGGTCAGCCCGCGCACCCGCACCCCCGTGGCGGCGGTCTGGCTGGCCGCGCTGGGCGCCCTGGCACTCGGCCTGCCCTACCTGATCAACTCCACGGCGTACGCGGCCGTGACCTCGATTGCCGTCATCGGCCTGTACATCGCGTACGTCATCCCGACCTTCCTGCGCGTCCGCAGGGGCGCCGCCTTCGAGCGCGGGCCGTGGCACCTGGGCCGCTGGTCGGGCCCGATCGGCATCGTCTCGGTGACCTGGGTCGTGGTGATCACGATCCTCTTCATGCTGCCGCAGGTCTCCCCGGTCACCTGGAAGACCTTCAACTACGCCCCCGTCGCCGTCCTGGTCGTCCTCGGCTCCGCGGCGACCTGGTGGCTTGCCTCGGCGCGCCACTGGTTCCTCGACGGGGAGCGGGCAGCGGCCCCGGACCTGGTCGAAAAGTGACCATCCTCCTGCTCCCTCCCGTCCTGGACTCCGCCTGACGCGGCCGGGTCACCGATACCCGATCGGAGACTCGGCTTCGTCCGGCTATGCTCGGACAGGCAACATCGCCTGGGCCCTTAGCTCAATTGGCAGAGCAGTGGACTTTTAATCCATTGGTTGTGGGTTCGAGTCCCACAGGGCCTACGGTTCGCAGGCGGGCTCCATGCCCTCTGACCTGCTGGGCGGCGCCCGGGACGGCTTCGGCCGGCCCGGGCGCCGACTCGTTTCCCCGGGCCCCGCCGAGGCGCTGGAACGCCGCGCGGGCCGCACTTCCGCACGGGCCGAGATCGGCCTCGGGGGGGGGGTGTTTGCCTACCGCGGAAGTAGGTTTCGGCCCATGGTGCTTGCCGAGCCCTCGCAGCAGCATGATCTCCAGGCCGCAGCGCGTGGCCAGGAAGACGAGACGAGGGGCGAATATGTGGCCGTTTCCGGTTCCGGTGAACGGGGCGCCCTGGGCGGGGGGCCTGCTCGTGGCGTTGACCGCGGTCTGCGCCGTGCTGGCTTTCAGAGCGGAGCAGGCGCGGGACCGGTCGGCGCGCAGCGCGCGACCGGCTGGGCGGATCGGCTGGCCGGTCGTGGCGGGGCTGGTGGGTACGGCCGCGTACGGCAGTGTGCCGGCTCTGGTGCTTGCCCTGCACAACACCGAAGGAACGGGCGGCTATGTCGTCACCGTGCCGGATCTGCAGCCCGACGGGCTGCTCGCGTCGGCGCTGCTGATGGCCGGCCTGCTGGCCACCACGCTGCTCTCCTCGGCGCGCGTGCCCAGGCGGTGGGTACTGCCCGTGGTCGCGGCGGTGACCGGCGAACTGCTGGAATGGACGTACTGGCTCACTCATGCGGTCACGCGTTCCTCTGTTTCCTACGGCCTGACACCCCTGAATATCCTGGTGGGCTGTGTGAGCATCCCGGTGCTTGCCGCCTTCGCCGGTGCGGCTCTGCGCTCGCCGGCGAACGGTAGGCCCGAGCGCCTGGCCGGAGCCGATGCGCTCAGGTCCGCGCGCTGGGCCCTGCTGCTGCCCGCCATCGTGGTGATGACCGGCAACCTGTTCGGCCTCGATCTGTGGCAGTCCGCGCCGCCGGGCACCGGGATCGGGTCGGCCGTGACGAGTTACCTGGTCGGGCTGGCACTGCTGGCAGCCGTCGTGGCCGGGCTGGTGCGGTGGCCCAGGGCGGCGGCGAACCTGGCTGTCCTGGGGCTGGTGGGGATCGGGGCGTACGACATTGCACAGAGCGGGTTCGGGCAACACCTCGTGGAAGTACGGAAGTTCGGCTCCCCGGGCATGCCGGCGCCGTCCCTCAACTTTGAGATGGTGGCTCACCATGCGTCGGTCCTCGGCGGCATCCAGGGGGCCGTGCTGCTGGCCCTCGGGCTCTGGCTGCTGCCCAGGACCGTGCTGGCGGACGCCGGACGGCTGCTCGGACGGGGCCCTGACCCGGCGCTGGCCCGGCGGGTGCGGGAGCTGGCCGAGACGCGGGCCGAGGCGGTCGGCTCCGCGGCCGCGGAGCTGCGCAGGATCGAGCGGGATCTGCACGACGGCGCGCAGGGACGGCTGGTCACCATCGGGATGAACCTCCGGGTCGCCGAGGAGATCACGTCCCGATCCCCTGGCCGGCCCCGGGCGTCACCGGGAGCTGATGGCCGCCGTCTGGTATCCCGCCCGGGGCGTCGAGCGGTATCCACTGGCCAACTGGACGTCCCCCGCCGTGGTGCGGGCACTCCTCACCTCGGCGGGCTTTCCGGCCGATGTCGCTGTGGCGCCGCTCACGGCCGGCCACGAGGGCGCCCCGGTGCTGCGAACGGGCCGACGACTGCCCGTCGTCGTCTTCTCGCACGGCGCGCACGATCACCGGGCGGACACCACCATAGTGGTGCAGGAGCTCGCCAGCCACGGGTACGTGGTGGTCACGGTGGACCACACGTACGACGCGTTCGGCGTGTTCCCCGACGGCCGGCTCACGGTCCCGCTCGACGTACCCGCCCTGACACCGAGGGACTTCGCCACCGACATCCGGTTCGTGCTCGACCGCGTCGAGGACCTGGCCGCCGGGAGCAACCCCGACGCCGAACACCGGCCGCTGCCGGCCGGCCTGCTCGGCGCCCTCGATGCGCAGCGCATCGGCATGTTCGGCTGGTCGAAGGGCGCGTCCGCGACGGCCTTCGTGATGAGCGACGACCGGCGCGTCCGGGCCGGGGTGAGCTTCGACGGGCCGATGCAGCCGACGGTCACCACCGACCTGGACCGGCCGTTCATGCTGATGACCGCCGAGTTCCCCCGGGCCACGCAGCCGAGCGTCGCCGAGTTCTGGTCGCACCTGCGGGGCTGGCGGCTCAATGTCCAGGCGGAAGGGGCGGTTCACTCGTCGTACTGCGACGTCCAGTTCCTGATCCCACAGGTGGCACAGGCCGTCGGGATGAGCGACGCGGATCTTCAGGGCTGGGTCGGCACCCTCGATCCGGCCCGGGCGGTGCGGATCCAGCAGGCGTACCCGCTCGCCTTCTTCGACCTGCACCTGAGGAAGCGGGGGCACCTGCTCGACGGCCCGTGCCCGGCCTTCCCGGAGGTGAAGTTCCTCCCCTGAAGCTCTGACCAGGCGGTTCCGGACGCCGCACGGGACCGGCCCCCGCTCGACTGGGCGAACGGGGGCCGCGGCCCGGGACCGTGCACGCACACCGCCGTGCAGATCCCCGTACGCCCCTGACGGCCGTGGCCTACTGCGTGGAGTCGCGCCGGCTGTGTGCGGCGTGCCGGGGTCGCGCCACCTTGGACGAGACCTGGCCGACGATCTCCCAGAAACACACCAGCGCGGTGATCGGTGGAATTCCGAAGATGATCAGGGAAAGCAGTGAATGTGATGAATGGCTGACGCACAGGGCGACCGCCATGGCGGATGCGCCCAGCACCACACCCCAGGATCTCCGCGCACTCCGACTCTGCACGGTGGCCCGCAGAATGGACAGCGCAGCCACCAGCCACGGCCCGTACACCGTCAGCGGCCACCACTGGGCCAGTCTCATCGGCAGTACGAAGGACGCGGTGGCACGCAGCTGGGCATAAGAATAGGAAAACGACCAGCCCAACATACACACCGCGCACACCGAGATTGTCGCGACCAGGATCGTGTGGGTACCACGATTGCTGTCGTGCGTGCGGGATTCCGCGCGGAGCCGCCGCCGGGTTCTGCGGTGGCTGGACCGTTCGTGCGGCGGCGACGGTTCGGGGTTCGCGCCGGACGCGGCAGACAGCATCTGGGCCAGCTCTTCGACCGGATCCCACTGTATCTCGATCGTGCTGAACTCAGAGTCACTGAAGAG
This sequence comes from Streptomyces sp. NPDC052109, assembly GCF_040680195.1. NCBI lineage: Bacteria > Bacillati > Actinomycetota > Actinomycetes > Kitasatosporales > Streptomycetaceae > Streptomyces > Streptomyces sp. NPDC052109. Next base: position 436,039 of record NZ_JBFAWF010000004.1, read on the forward strand.
GTCTTCGTCGTGAATCCTGTCCATCACGTAAGTCCTATAGCCCCAACATCGCCTGCAGGTAGTCGCTTTCCAGCTGGCTCATTCTTCTCAGGAACTCATCGAGAAGATCAGAACATCCGTCAATGAACACCTCCCCGTCGTCACGCTTCACCTGAAATGTGATCGTCGAGCGAAGATTTCCGGGTGTGCGCTCTTCAGTCCGTGTCACGACCGCCTAACGAGCCCCTCTGGCGGATCGGGTGTCGGGCATTCGGGTGTTTCCGTGCCTCGAAAGAGTACCCAACAGGTCGTATGGCACCACTGATCGAAAATGCGAGTAAGCAGGAAATTGCATTCCGTGAATATAGGGTGGCTCACGCGCCGGACACGATGCGCTCCACCGCCGCCGTGACCAGCGCGTCCCGCTCCGCCTCGGAGAGTACGTCCGGCAGGGTGAGCTGTTCGACGATCAGCCAGTTCAGGGCGAGGTAGAGCAGTCTGACGGCCGTGGCGTCACCGGGGAGGCCGGAGGTCTCGTGGTAGGCGATGTTGGCGGCGAGGTCGGCGCGGACCCGCTCGGTGAGCACCGTGCGCAGGTCCGGGCGACGGGTGGCCTCCAGGCGGAGTTCGAGCAGCGCGAGGTAGCCGGTGCGGAACGAGGCGACCCGGCCGACGAGTTCGCGCATCAGCTCCGTGTACGTCTCCCGGTCGCGGCCGGCCGACCGCTGGCGGCCGATGGTGGCCTTGTCGGGCTGGAGCCGCTCGTAGACACGGGCGCCGGCCTGGGTGAGCAGGTCGTCGCGGCTGGAGAAGTAGTTGGACGCCGTGCCGGGAGGTACGGCCGCCTCCCCGTCCACCGCGCGGAAGGTCAGTCCGCGCGCCCCTTCCCGCGCCAGCACCTCGATCGCGGCGTCGACGAGCGCGGCACGCCGCTGGTCGTTGCGTCTCACCATGCGGTGTCCGGCTCCCTGTGCGTGTATCCGACGGACACCACTCCGTTCGAAGTACTCCGAGCGCAGTGGTCTGGGCCCTCAGGGTACCCGCGCCACCTTGCGGGTCCACCCCGCGGTCAGCGTTCGCCGCGGGTCCCGGAGACCGGGGTGGTGTGTGGAAGTGCCCTGGGGCGAAGAAAACATACGTCTGAGCGGGCCGGCGGAGGCCGAGGCGGCGGTCCGGTACTGGCGGCCGCAGGCGCTGGGCGAGTCGATGTCCAACCGGTGGGACTCATGTCCCCGCGCCCGTAGGCCCGCCGAAACGCCGCCGCCCCGTCCCTGATCGGCGCGCCCGTCTCCGCCGCGGGTCGGGGGAGACGCTTTCCCGGCACTGGACCTTCCCGGTCGGCCCGCCGTACCGGCGGCAGGAGCGGGGTCCGAGCGTCCGCACCGCGGTGTATGCCACCGCGGCGCTCTTGCCGGCCACGGCGGCCCTGCCGGCCCTGGCCCTTCCGGACCGGCGCCACGGGCGCTGATCGGCAGGTTCGTGCCGTCGCGGGCTGCCCCGGTGAGCACGATCCGCACGCTCCGGCCGTTTGACCCGGGTGCCTCGGAACGGATGGGCCCCTTGCGGCGCGCCCGCCGATCAGCCCACGCTCAGCTCGGCCAGAGGGAGGGTGTGGCTGGTCTGGAGGACCTTCGCGCGCAGGTAGCGGACGTTGTGGACCGTGGTGAAGACGCCGGTCGGCACCCGGTCCCGGACCGTGACGCCGAGAGCCCGCAGCTGCTCGGCCTTGTCGGGGTTGTTGGACAGCAGGTCC
>NZ_JBFAWF010000005.1:0-395865 GCF_040680195.1 Streptomyces sp. NPDC052109
CCATCGACGGCAGCCAGCATGAAACCCATCCCTGCCCCGCTCGCGCGACCCCATCGTCGCGAACGACCGGGCCGTGCGAAAGAAGGTAGGGCCGCATGAGCGACACCACCAAGGACGAGGGTCGTACCGGCGAAGGCACGCGCGCCGTACGCGCAGGACTGCCCGAGCCGGTCAAGCACGAGCCGACCCTGCCCGGCCCGGTGTTCGCCGCGCACTTCCACCTGCCCGGCGAGGTGACGGGCCCGTACTCGTACGGCCGTGACGACAACCCGACCTGGACGCTGCTGGAGCGCGCCATCGGCGAGCTGGAGGCGCCCGGACGCGTCGACGTCGAAACGCTCGTCTTCGCATCCGGCATGGCAGCGATCTCCTCCGTGCTCTTCTCCCAGCTGCGTGCCGGCGACGCGGTCGTGCTGCCGTCCGACGGCTACCAGGTCCTGCCGCTCGTCCGCGCGCAGCTGGAGGCGTACGGCATCGAGGTGCGCACCGCCCCCACCGGTGGCGACGCCCAGCTGGACGTCCTCGAGGGCGCCCGGCTGCTGTGGCTCGAGACCCCGTCGAACCCGGGGCTCGACGTGTGCGACATCCGGCGGCTGGTGGTGGCGGCCCACGCGCAGGGCGCCCTGGTGGCCGTCGACAACACCCTCGCCACCCCGCTCGGGCAGCGCCCGCTGGAGCTGGGAGCCGACTTCTCCGTGGCCAGCGGCACCAAGCAGCTCACCGGCCACGGCGATGTGCTGCTGGGCTACGTCACCGGCCGCGACACCGAGGCGATGGCCGCCGTCCGACGCTGGCGCAAGATCGTTGGGGCCATCTCCGGTCCCATGGAGGCCTGGCTCGCACACCGGTCCATCGCCACGCTCCAGCTGCGCGTCGAGCGGCAGAACGCCACCGCCCTCGCGGTCGCCGAGACCCTGAAGCAGCGACCGGAGGTGTCCGACCTGCGCTATCCCGGACTGCCCGACGACCCCTCGCACAAGATCGCCTCACAGCAGATGCGCCGCTACGGTTGCGTGGTCTCCTTCACGCTGCCCACACGCGCGCGTGCCGAACGTTTTCTTCAGGCCCTGCACCTGGTGGAGGACGCGACAAGCTTCGGCGGGGTGCGTTCGACGGCCGAGCGCCGCCGCCGCTGGGGCGGGGACGCGGTCCCGGAGGGCTTCATCCGCATGTCCGTGGGCGCCGAGGACCCCCAGGACCTGATCGCTGACGTGCTCCGGGCGCTGGACGAGTCCGCCGAGTGAGCCCTTGCGTGTCCTCCCGATGACGGCGCACGACGGTCCGAGCCTCCCCCCTCGTGGCTCGGACCGTCATCGGTTCCGCGCGCCGAGAACCGCGTGCACAAGGCTAGTTGACTCTGTGTCAGTGTCCAATCACGCTAGCGACAGAGACCTATCGACTTATTTATAGTTGGGACCTGCCTGGGGGCCGGAGGAGGCAGGGATTGGGGAGGGCACGCCATGGACCTGGCCTTGCTGCGCACCTTCGTCACTGTGCACCGGGCTGGTTCCTTCACCCGGGCCGCCGCCTTGCTCGGCCTCTCCCAGCCCGCCGTCACCTCACAGATCCGCACACTGGAACGGCAGCTGGGCAGTCCTCTCTTCCTCCGTCAGGCCCGTGGAGTGACCCCGACGACCATCGGCGACGAGCTCGCGCACAAGGCCGCTCCCCATCTCGACGCCCTGGTGGAGATAGCCGAGAGCGGCCTGGACGACGAGTCCTCGCTCAGGACCCTGCACCTCGCCGGTCCGCCCGAATTCATCGCCGAACGTGCGCTGCCCGCCCTTACGGAGCTGACCGGCGACGACGGCCAGGGATTCGCGCTGCGCGCCTCCTTCGGCACGGCGGAGGAAGCCCTGGAGGGGCTCGCCTCCGGACATCATGATCTGGCCATCACCACGGCCCGCCCGCGTGGCGAGCTGCTCACCGCGACTCCGCTCTGCGACGAGGAACACGTGCTGGTCGCCGCTCCACGCTGGGCGGAGCGGATCGGTGCGGAGGCCTTGCGGCTTGAGGGAGCGCCGGCGCTGGAGGATCTGCCCGTCGTCGAAGTCCACGAGTCGCTGCCCTTCGTCGCCCGCTACTGGGCCTCCGTCTTCGACTCCCGCCCGGCGGCCTCGGGCACGATCATCGTCCCGGATCTACGAGCGGTGCTCTCCTGCGCGGTCGCAGGTGCCGGACTCGCGGTGCTGCCCCGCTATCTGTGCGCCACGGCCCTCGGCGCCGGCACGATCGCGGCCCTGCACAACCCGGCGGTGCCTCCGCTGCGCACCTACTTCCTGGCGGTCCGCACCGGCACCCTCGCCATGCCCCATATAGCGCGGGCCCACGAGTGGCTTCAGCGGGCGGCCACGGCATGGTGCTGAGGCCGTTCAGCACCCCCTCCACGCACAGCGGTCGAGCAGTGACGCTTTGCGATGTTTCACGTGGAACCAGCCGGGCCACATTTCTCCCATGACCGTCCGACCCGTGGTCAAGCGCACCGCCCGTGCCGTCCTTCTGGACGGTGACGACCTGATCCTGATCAAACGCACCAAGCCCGGTGTCGATCCCTACTGGGTCACTCCTGGGGGCGGGGTCGAGCCCGGAGATCCGACCGTCGTGGACGCCCTGCACCGTGAGGTGTCCGAGGAACTCGGCGCCAAGATCACCGATGTGGTGCCGTGCTTCGTGGACACCGTCGAACACATCGGCGAGGACGGCGGCGCGACCGGCGTGAAGGTGCAGCACTTCTTCGTCTGCCGACTGGAGTCCATGGACCCGGGCCTGCGACATGGCCCCGAAGTGGATGAGCCGGCCGGTGAATACGAGATCGTCCGTGTCCCCTTCACGCGCGTCGGCATTGCATCCGTCCACCTGGTCCCACTGTCCCTGCGCCACTACCTGGACGGCAATATCGAGGGGGTGCGCGCCATGCACGCTCCCGACCTCGGTTAGCGCGCTCAGCCGCCGACGACGAGCTCCTCCACCGAATCGTGCCGTATGCGGCTCGTCGGGATGCCGATGTCCCGGAGGGTGTCGACTCCGCTACGGATCATTCCGGGCGGCCCCGAGAGGTAGGCGTCGTACTCGGTCCAGGGACCGGAGCCGCGCAGGGCGTCCGGGAGCTGGAGGTGGGCCTGCTGGTCGATGACCGCCCGGACCGACAGCCAGGGGTGGCTCTGCTGGAGCCGGAGCATGGTGTCGATGTCGTAGAGGTCGTGGTCGGTGCGGGCGCCGTAGAACACCTCGACAGGCCGGCGTGCTCCGCGCTCGGCGACGTCCTCGACCATGGCCTTGATGGGCGCTATGCCGGTGCCGCCGCCCAGGCAGAGCAGTCCGCTGTCGGTCGTGTGGTCGACGGTCATGGAGCCGGTCGGCGGCCCGAGACGTATGACGTCCCCGGGCCGAGCACGGTGCACCAGCGCGTTGGAGACCCAGCCGGCCGGTACGGCCTTCACATGGAAGGTCAGCAGGCCGTCCGAGCGGGGCGCGGAGGCGAAGGAGTAGTGCCGCCACACCCGTGGCCACCACGGCGTCTCCACACTCGCGTACTGGCCGGCGAGGAAGGGATAGGGCTGGTCCGGGCGGATCGTCAGGATCGCGACGTCAGGGGTTCTGAGGTCGTGCGTGACGATCTCGGCATGCCACCAGGCCGGGGACCGCAGCTCGTCCGCCGCCGCGGCGTCGATCATGACCTGGGACATCGTCGTGTAGGCACGCACCCAGGCCGCTTCGACCTCCGGGCTCCAGACGGTGGTGGCGTACTTGCTCAACGCGCCGATCAGACACTCGCCGACTGCCGGGTAGTGCTCGGCACGTGTCCCGTACTTGCGGTGTCCGCGGCCGAGGTTCCGCAGGTAGTCGACGAGGACGGGGGTGTTGTCCAGATGCTCGGCCGCCGTGAGCAGAGCCTTCAGCAGGCGGTCCCGCTGGGTGTCCATCGCCGGCGGGAACAGCGCCCGGAGGTCGGGATGGCGGACGAAGAGCAGCGCGTAGAAATAGGAGGTGACCTTGTCGGCTATCGGGCCTATCTCGGAGAGTGTGCGACGTATGAGGATGGCGTCCGGTGACCCCTCCTCGACGGCCAATGGCAGGTGCTGAGTCGGGACGCGCTGTGCCGCCGGCACCTCGAACGGCTGAGGGGCCACCGGGTCCACCGGCCGTGGGGCCGGCGCCGGGAGGGGGTCGTCGTGCGTCGCTCGGTCAGCGTCCGGAGGCGGAGCCGTTGCTGTCTTGCGCGGAGTGAACCAGCCGCCCCCGCCCGGCATGCCGTTCTCCCCCGACGTGGTGGTCGGAGCGTCCATGGTGTGCCCTCGCCTCGAACGTCTTTCGGTCGGTCTGCGCACCTCATCACCGCAAGGTGCATGCTTTCCCCCGGCGAGCGGCCAGCCATCGCGCTCTCCGCAGCTTCCCATCCCGATCGGACGCCGCGGGCGCGCACCCGGAAACGCGGGTTTCGTGTACTCCGTCCCGTTAGGCTGCTAGCCCTGCTCTCGGCCCGCACGGGATATGGAATCCATCCCGGACGTGAACCGAAGTCGACCCTACCGGCCATCGCCACGTGCACAAGTCCCCCCTGCCTTCCTCACGAATCGGGCAAGGGTGCGAACCATGAGGTCCGTCAACTACCCGTCAGGCGAGCCAATTCATAGGCTTCCCACAGATCCCGTCCCGTGTAGGTGTGGGTCGCGAGTCCGGCCAGATGGGCGTCCGCGTTGACTGCCACGGAGACCGGTACGGCAGCAAACAAATCTTTGTCCGACAACGAGTCGCCGTACGCCACGCAGTCCGCCCGCGCCACCCCGAACTCCATACACAGCCGGTCCGCGACGGTCACCTTGGCCGCGGCGCTGAGCGCCCCAGCCGGATCGACGGGCTCGGTGAACGGCACGGCCGGAAAGCGGGACCCATGCGCCGCGTGAGCACCCCAGGCGAGAAGGCGTTCCACGAAGAAGGACGGCGAGAGCGACACCACCGCACAGTACTCACCCGCGTCCCTGATCTCGGCCCAGACCTCTCGGATGCGGGCCAACCAAGGAGCTGCCTCGAATGCGGCACTGACGTGCGCCTCGGTCAGGTCGACCCACAAGGCATACACCTGCGCCGCGTACTCGGGTGGATCGATCCGCCCCTCGGCTATCGCCCGGTCCAGCGCCGCGGTCTCCGCCTCCAGGCCCAACTGGCGGGATATCTCCACCGGTGCGGTACTGCCGTGCAGCAAGGTGCCGTCGAGATCGAAGAGATGAAGTCTCGCCATGGCCCGAGGCTAGCCGGGCCACCGATGTTTCACGTGAAACACCACCCGCTGTCCACAGGTTGTGCATATGGCCACGGCATGGCCAAAAGCATGTGTGTCTACACCGAAACGGGTGGACGTCGGGGCTGCCGGTCGGACAGCCTGACCTGCGTGTCGACTCCTTCCCTCGCTGCTCTGCCCATCCGCCGCCTGACGCTTCGCGACCTCACCGCCTGCGCCGACTTGTCCGAGGACCGGGGGTGGCCACGGGAGGAACACAAGTGGGGGTTCCTTCTCGCGGCAGGAAAGGGCTTCGGCATCGACGATCCCCAGGGCGGTCTCGTCGCCGCGTGCGTCGTCACAGAGTACGGCTCGTGGGAGCGCCTGGATCTCGGGGCCATCGGCATGGTTCTGGTGGCCGAACGCCATGCTCGGCAGGGCGTCGGGCGCCGCTTGATGCGCCATGTCGTATCGACCATGGGGACCACCCCGCTCACCCTTCACGCCACGCCCAACGGTCGTCCCCTGTATGAGGAACTGGGTTTCAAGGTGACGGGTCGGGCAGAGATGCTGACCGGCCGCTTCATCCCCGGCGGCCCGGAATCCGGCGTGCTCACGCGCGCCGCCACCGCCGAGGACCTTCCTGCGATCCTGCGCCTGGACGAGGAGGTGTTCGGCGCCGACCGCACTCCCCTGATCACCCGGCTGCCCGCCTTCGCCGACCAGTTGCGGGTGGCCGAGGAGGACGGCCGGATCGTCGGCTACACGGCCGCATGGCCCAATATGGACACCCATGTCATCGGTCCGCTGATCGCACGGGACACCGAGACCGCTCAGGCTCTCATCACCTCGTTGGCGGCCCGTACGGACCGTCCACTGCGCACCGACATCGACATGCGTCACGAGAAGCTGCTCGCTTGGGCGAAGACCCGGGGACTCGCCTCCGTGGCCATCAACGCCGTGATGACGTACGGCATCACGGACCTTCCGGGGGACTGGACCCGGCGCTTCGCACCGCTGACGGTGGCCGCGGGCTGAGCTGACATACGACGAACGCCGGCCCCGCCGCATCGGACGGCGGGGCCGGCGTTGCCCGTCTCGGGCGGGGATCAGGCGAGTGCCTGCACGGCCGCTGTGGCGAAGCCGTGGTCCTGCTCCGGCATGCCGCCGCCGACGCCGATGGCGCCGATCAGCCGGCCGTCCCGGTGGAGGGGCACACCGCCCGCGATGAACAGCAGAGGCCGGTCGAGGGCCGTGGGCAGCGTGTGGAAGAGGCCGCCGGGCTGAACGGCGTCGACCAGTTCGGCGGTGGGGGTGTTCAGCTGGAGTGCCGTGTAGGCCTTGCGGGTGCTGGTCTCGCCGGAGATCAGCACGGCCCGGTCGTCCCGGCGGAAGGCGAGCAGATGGCCGCCGGCGTCCAGAACGGTGATGCTGACGGTGACCCCGGCTTCTTCGGCCGCGCGGCGGGCCGTGGTGACGAGCAGTTCGGCGTCCTCGATGGACAGCGGGGCGAGGGCGGTGGTGCTCATGGAGGTTCTCTCCTCAGGTGTTGCTGGTGTGGGGTGCTGGCCGCACCGGAGATCGTCCTCGGTGCGGAGGTCCGTGGGATACGGGTGGTGGGGCGCGCGGTGGTCCGCGGGTTCAGTGGTGCACCGGCGTCTGCTGACCGGCGGACGTCCGGGAACCGACGACGGTGCTGCGGGCACCCTCACGGCGCTCCAGCATGGCCGAGAGGACGGCGAGGACCAGGGCGGCCGCGGCGAGGGCGGCGCCGACCCAGTTGGGGGCCGTGTAGCCGAAGCCGGCCGCGATCACGATGCCACCGAGCCAGGCGGACAGCGCGTTGCCAAGGTTGAAGGCGCCGATGTTCACGGCCGACGCCAGCGTCGGCGCACCGTGCGCCTGGTCGAGGACACGCTTCTGCAGCGGCGGTACGGTCGCGAAGCCCAGGGCGCCGATCAGGGCGATGGTCACGGCTGCCGCGATCTTGTTGTGCGCGGTGACCGTGAACAGGGCCAGGACGAGGGCCAGGGCACCCAGGGAGACGTACAGCATCGGCATCAGGGCGCGGTCGGCGAACTTGCCTCCGACGAGGTTGCCGCCGACCATGCCGACGCCGAACAGGACCAGCAGCCAGGTGACCGAGCCGTCGGCGAAGCCCGCGATGTGCGTCATCATCGGCGCGATGTAGGTGATGGCCGCGAAGACACCACCGAAGCCGAGAACGGTCATCGCCATGGCGAGCAGGACCTGGGCGTTCTTGAAGGCGGCCAGCTCGTGCCGCAGGTGCACGCCTTCGGGCCGCGGCAGCTCGGGCACCAGCTTGGCGACGCCGACGAGCCCGATGACCCCGAGGGCGGCGACGATGGCGAAGGTGACGCGCCAGCCGACGTGCTGGCCGATGAGCGTGCCGAGCGGAACACCGACCACATTGGCGACGGTCAGGCCGGTGAACATCATGGCGATGGCGCCGGCCTTCTTGTGGGGTGCCACCAGCTCGGCCGCGACGACCGAGCCGATGCCGAAGAAGGCACCGTGCGCGAGCGAGGCGACCACGCGTCCGATCAGCATGATCGCGAAGGCGGGGGCCATTGCGGAGAGCAGGTTCCCGGCGATGAACAGGCCCATCAGCAGCATCAGCATGCGCTTGCGCGCGACCTTGGTACCGAGCACGGTCATCAGCGGGGCACCGATGACGACGCCGAGCGCGTAGCCCGTCACGAGCAAGCCCGCCGTGGGGATGGAGACCCCGAAGTCGCCCGCGACCTGGGGCAGCAAGCCCATGATCACGAACTCGGTCGTTCCGATTCCGAAGGCCCCGATCGCGAGGGCCAGAAGCGCGAGAGGCATGGAGGGGTACACCTTCCCAGACGATTGCAGGAGCGCTTTATGTGCGTTCACAATAATTGCAGGCGCGGGTTAATGGCAAGCGCGCACTATTGCAGGCGTGCTCTACCCTTGATGCAGCCGCTCCGGGACGGAGGAAAACGCCAATGACAGCGACGGACCCCGCGCTCACCGCGCTCGCGCAGGGCTGGTGCGCCCTCTCTGCGCTGCACGGAAGAATCGAGGCGCACATCGAGCGCGCCCTGCAGGCGAAGCACGACCTGAGCGTGCGCGAGTACTCCCTGCTCGATGTGCTGAGCCGCCAGCACAACGGTGAGGGCGGCCATCTTCAGATGAAGCAGGTCGCCGACGCGGTCGTCCTCAGTCAGAGCGCCACCACGCGCCTGGTGACCCGGTTGGAGGACCGGGGGCTGCTCGAGCGCTATCTGTGCCCCACTGACCGGCGCGGCATCTACACGAACGTCACCGAGGCGGGGCTGCGGCTACTCGAGGAGGCTCGACCCACCAACGACGCCGCCCTGCGCGAGGCCTTGGACGAAGCCTCCAGGAACCCGGAACTGACCCCGCTCGTCAAGGTCGTGGAGTCCCTGAACGTACCGGCGTAGGGTGCGAGCGTGGGAGATCTTGACATACGACGTGCGACCGCCGACGACCTTCCGGCGATCGTCGCCATGCTCGCCGACGATCCGCTGGGGGCTCAGCGCGAGTGCCTCGACGACATGACCCCTTATCGGGCCGCGCTGGAGCGCCTGGTCGCCGACCCGAACCAGCGCCTCGTCGTCGCCGTCCGTGACGGCCGCGTGATCGGCACGCTTCAGCTCACGATCATTCCCGGGCTCTCCCACAAGGGCATGACCCGAGCGCTCATCGAGGCGGTACGCATCCACGCCGACGAACGGGGCAGCGGCCTGGGCAGCCTGCTCATCGAGTGGGCTATCGACACCGCTCGCCGGCTCGACTGCCGGATGGTGCAGCTGACCTCCGACAAGACACGCACGGCCGCCCACCGCTTCTACGAACGGCTCGGCTTCAGCGCCACGCACGAGGGCTTCAAACTGCGGCTCTGACGGCCGCAGACCACGAGAGGACGGGGTGTGTTTCACGTGAAACGCACCCCGTCGCCCATGGGCTAGCGAATACCTCGCCACCCCTCCGGATCCACTCCTCCGGGGACCGGCGCCTCCGCGTCGTACGGCTGCCGGGTGAACACGAAGGAGCCGAGGTCGAGGTGGCTCAGGACGCCGTCCGCGCGTCGTACGGGCCTCAGCAGTTCTCCGGCGAAGTAGCCCTCCAGGCCCGTCCAGGTACCGTCACCGTTGGAGCGGAAACGGGCGCGCCGACCACTGCCGGTCAGTGGGGCGAGCGCGAGCAGGCCATCGGCGTTCACCCGCAGGCCGAACGCGTTGGTCCCCCAGTACCACTGCCCCGCCATCTGCAGGACCGCCGGATCGACCTCGCGCAGCGGTCGCCAGGGTTCAGGGATCCGCGGCTCCGCCTCGGCCACGATCCGTACGAGGTCGGCACCCACCGTTCCCAGCAGCGGTCCACTGGTGCAGTTGGCGAGCACCACCGCCGCCACGTCGTCCTCGACGCTGATGGTGAGGTTGGCCAGAAAGCCCGGCAGCGAACCGGAGTGCCCGATCAGGAGACGGCCGTCACGGCGCTGGATCTGCAGACCGAGGCCGTAGGTGATCCCGTCCAAGACGTCAGCCGCCTCGGCGGGTGCCGCGGGCGTGCGCATCTCCCGCACCGACTCCGCGCTCAGGACCCGGTCATCACCGACGGCCAAAAACGCGGCGAACCGCGCCAGGTCCCCCGTGGTCGACCACAACTGGCCGGCCGGCGCCATTCTGCCCAGGTCCTCCAGCGGCTCCGGCAGCATCGCGTCCGCCCACGGATGCACCGCCCATCCCCCGGCGTGCGGGTCCTGCGGTTGCGAGCTCGTGCGGCGCAGGCCGAGCGGCTCGAGGATCTCGCTGCGCAACACCTCCTCCCAGGAAGCGCCGCGCAGCTGCTCCACCAGCGCGCCGAGCACCGTATAACCGGGGTTGGAATAGTGGTGCCGTCGGCCGACGGGGTGCAGTAGGGGGTGTTCGCCGAGCACATCGCTCAGCTCGGGGCGCAGGGTGCCCGGCGTCCGCTCCCACCAGGGCGCGGGCGACTCGGCCGCCAACCCTGCGGTGTGCGCGAGCAGTTCGGCGATCGTCGCCTCGCCTGCGCCGGTGTCCGGCAGGTGTTTCTCGAGCGGATCACCGAGGTCGAGCAGCCCCTCGTCACGCAGCCGCATCACCAGGACTGCCGTGAAGGTCTTGGTGATGGACCCGATCCGGTACTGCACGGTCTCGTCCGGCCCGTGTCCGTCCACCGCGGTCCGCGCCCCGTGCCACACGGCCCGACCGCCCCGTACGACAGCAGCGACCAGTGACGGCGCCCGCCCGTCGGTCTGTGCCACGGCGATCCGGTGCAGCAGCGCGCGGCGCGTTCCGGGGAGGAGCTCTTCCTGAGATGACGTCATGAGCCCAGTCCACCTGCTGTGACGGGGAACGTCGAGCGCATTTCCCCCGGGTTCCATGTGCCGTCCCGGGCCGGTCTCGGATCAGGTCTGGGCCATGTCCACGAAGCGGGAGTAGTGGCCCTGGAAGGCGACGGTGATCGTCGCTGTCGGGCCATTTCGGTGCTTGGCCACGATCAGGTCGGCCTCGCCCGCACGCGGGGACTCCTTCTCGTACGCGTCCTCACGGTGCAGCAGGATGACCATGTCGGCGTCCTGCTCGATGGAGCCCGACTCACGCAGGTCGGAGACCATGGGCTTCTTGTCGGTGCGCTGCTCAGGGCCACGGTTGAGCTGGGAGAGCGCGATGACCGGGATCTCCAGCTCCTTGGCAAGCAGCTTGAGGTTACGGGACATGTCCGAGACCTCCTGCTGACGGCTCTCGGCGCGCTTGGAGCCACCGGACTGCATCAGCTGGAGGTAGTCGATGACGACCAGCTTCAGGTCGTTGCGCTGCTTCAGGCGCCGGCACTTGGCGCGGATCTCCATCATCGACAGGTTGGGGGAGTCGTCGATGTACAGGGGCGCGGCCGAGACGTCCGGCATGCGGCGGGCGAGCCTGGTCCAGTCCTCGTCGGTCATCGTGCCGGACCGCATGTGGTGCAGGGCGACCCGGGCCTCGGCGGACAGCAGACGCATCGCGATCTCGTTGCGGCCCATCTCGAGGGAGAAGATGACGCTCGGCAGGTTGTGCTTGATCGAGGCGGCGCGCGCGAAGTCCAGCGCGAGTGTCGACTTACCCATCGCGGGCCGGGCCGCGATGACGATCATCTGGCCCGGGTGCAATCCGTTCGTCAGCGAGTCGAAGTCGGTGAAGCCGGTCGGCACACCGGTCATTTCGCCGCTGCGCGAGCCGATTGCCTCGATCTCGTCGAGGGCGCCTTCCATGATGTCGCCGAGCGGCAGGTAGTCCTCGCTGGTGCGCTGCTCGGTGACGGCGTAGATCTCGGCCTGGGCGCGGTTGACGATCTCGTCCACGTCGCCGTCGGCCGCGTATCCCATCTGTGTGATGCGCGTGCCGGCTTCGACCAGGCGGCGGAGCACCGCGCGCTCATGGACGATCTCCGCGTAGTACTCGGCGTTGGCCGCCGTCGGCACGGTCTGGACGAGGCTGTGCAGATACGCGGCGCCGCCGACCTTGTTGATCTCACCGCGCTTGGTGAGTTCGGCGGCGATGGTGATCGGGTCGGCCGGCTCGCCCTTGGCGTAGACGTCCAGGATCGCCTGGTAGATCGTCTCGTGCGCGGGCTTGTAGAAGTCGTGGCCCTTGAGGATCTCGACGACGTCGGCGATGGCGTCCTTGGACAGCAGCATGCCGCCCAGTACCGACTGCTCGGCGTCCAGGTCCTGCGGCGGCACCCGCTCGAAGGAGGAGCCGCCGCCGTCCCAGGAGGCGTTCTCCCGGCCCCGGTCGTGCTGTTCGTCACGACCCCGGCCGCCGTCACCGCGGCGACGGGAGGCCGGCAGACGATCACTGGGTCCGGCGTCGGCCCACGGATCGTCCAAGGGCTCGGAAATGCTCACCGAGCCACCTCCTCCCGTCCGCACGGCGGACCTCGCCGTGCCCTCTTTTGTACGGCACGGCACTGACAACTGAGAGGCCCTGCTCCGGTTACGGTGCGTCGGTTTTGTGACGGTTCCAGGGCCGGGAAAGAGAGGTCCCCCGGGCCCGGGGAAGAAGCGGGCGCCGGACCACGGTAGGCCCCTCGGCACCGTCAGCCAATCTGGTTATCCACAGGCCATGTGGACGACGGCCCCGATGCTGTGGAGAACTCCTCGAAACCTGTGCACGACCCGGTGGACAGCCTTGTGAACAAGCCCTCCATCCCTCTGGACGGAACCATCTGACCTGCACTTTTACCGTCCACCGGCTGTGCAGAAGAAAAACTTCCCCCCTCAGGCCAAGATCACCTCGAACGACGCGCGAGAGGACGTGCACCGCGAAGGAGAGTAAGGGTCATTGAGTATTTGCATCACTTACCTGTGGACGATTAGATTAGCGCCCATGACCCAGGCTCCCGCGGTATCCAAGGCCACCAGCCGGCGGCACGACAGAGAGATCGTCGCGCTGGCCGTGCCGGCCTTCGGCGCGCTCGTCGCCGAGCCGCTCTTCGTCATGGCGGACAGTGCGATCGTCGGCCATCTCGGGACTGCTCAGCTCGCCGGTCTCGGCGTTGCCTCAGCACTCCTCACCACCGCGGTGAGCGTCTTCGTCTTCCTCGCCTACGCCACCACCGCCGCTGTGGCCCGCCGCGTCGGCGCGGGCAATCTGCAGGCCGCCATTCGCCAGGGCATGGACGGCATCTGGCTGGCCTTGCTGCTCGGCATCGGAGTCATCGCCGTCGTCCTCCCCCTGGCTCCCGGCATCGTGGAGCTCTTCGGTGCCTCCACGACCGCAGCGCCTTACGCCACGCCGTATCTGCGCATCTCCTCGCTGGGCATCCCGGCCATGCTCATCGTCCTCGCCGCAACGGGAGTGCTCCGCGGGCTGCAGGACACCAGAACCCCTCTCGTCGTCGCCGGCGCGGGCTTCATCGCCAACGGCGCGCTCAATGCGGGACTCGTCTACGGAGCCGGGCTCGGCATCGCCGGTTCTGCCTGGGGCACCGTCATCGCACAGTGCGGCATGGCGGCGGTCTATCTGACCGTCGTCGTCCGCGGCGCCCGTCGGCATGGGGCTTCCCTCCGCCCTGACGCCGCCGGAATCCGGGCCTCGGCGCAGGCGGGTGTCCCCCTCCTGGTCCGCACACTCTCGCTGCGGGCGATCCTGATGATCGCGACAGCGGTCGCGGCGCATCTGGGCGACGCCGACATCGCTGCCCACCAGATCATCCTGTCCCTGTGGAGCCTGCTTGCCTTCGCACTCGACGCGATAGCGATCGCGGGACAGGCCATCATCGGCCGCTATCTCGGTGCGAACGACGCCCACGGAGCGCGTGAGGCCTGCCGCCGCATGGTCCGGTGGGGCGTCGCGACCGGCGTGGTCCTCGGTCTTCTGGTCGTGGCCGCACGTCCGCTCTTCCTGCCGCTGTTCACCAGCGACTTCGTGGTCAAGGATGCGGCCCTGCCCGCCCTGCTGATGGTGGCGCTCTCGCAGCCCGTCTGCGGGATCGTCTTCGTGCTGGACGGAGTGCTGATGGGCGCCGGCGACGGTCCGTACCTGGCCGGGGCCATGGTGGTCACCCTCGCGGTCTTCGCTCCCGTCGCCCTGCTCATCCCCTCGTTCGGCGGGGGGCTCACCGCATTGTGGGGCGCGATGACGCTGATGATGACCATCCGCATGCTGACTCTGTGGCTGCGAACCCGTTCGGGTCGCTGGATCGTCACCGGCGCGACCCGCTGAGCAACTCGACAGAGGCACAACGTGTCCCTGTTTCACGTGAAACATGCCGCCTCCGCATAGGAGGCCGGACGCGAAGAAGGGCCGCCCCCATAGGGGACGGCCCTTCTCTCAGCTGCTCAAACCGAGCGCAGCGTCACGCCGCGACGACCTCGATGTTGACCTTGGCGGCAACCTCGGGGTGCAGACGCACCGACGTCTCGTGGCCGCCCAGGGTCTTGATCGGGGCGGACAGCTCGATGCGACGCTTGTCGACCTCGGGGCCACCGGAAGCCTTGATCGCGGATGCGATGTCGGCCGGGGTGACGGAACCGAAGAGACGGCCGGAGTCGCCGGAGCGGACGGCCAGGCGGACCTTCACGCCCTCGAGCTGGGCCTTGATCTGGTTGGCCTGCTCGATGGTCTGGATCTCGTGGATCTTGCGAGCGCGGCGGATCTGCTCGACGTCCTTCTCGCCGCCCTTGGTCCAGCGGATAGCGAACTTCCGCGGGATCAGGTAGTTGCGAGCGTAACCGTCCTTGACGTCGACGACATCGCCCGCGGCACCGAGGCCGGAGACCTCGTGGGTGAGGATGATCTTCATGAGTCGGTCACCCTTCCCTTAGCGCGCGGTGGACGTGTAGGGCAGCAGCGCCATCTCACGGCTGTTCTTGACGGCCGTGGCGACGTCACGCTGGTGCTGCGTGCAGTTGCCGGTCACGCGGCGGGCACGGATCTTGCCGCGGTCGGAAATGAACTTCCGCAGCATGTTCGTGTCCTTGTAGTCCACGTACGTGACCTTGTCCTTGCAGAAAGCGCAGACCTTCTTCTTCGGCTTGCGCACAGGCGGCTTCGCCATGGTGTTTCTCCTGTGTGATCAAGAAGTGGGGATGCGAGCCCTTTAGAACGGGGGCTCGTCCGAGTAGCCGCCACCGCCGCCGGAGCCGCCGCCCCAGCCGCCGCCACCCTGGTTGCCACCGGCGGGAGCGCCGGTCGCCCACGGGTCGTCGGCCGGAGCGCCGCCGCCCTGCTGGCCGCCACCGGGGCCACCGCCCCAGCCGCCGCCCTGCTGGCCGCCGCCGCCGTAACCGCCCTGGCCACCGCGAGCGCCACCCCCGGCGGTCTTGGTGACCTTGGCCGTGGCGTTGCGCAGGCTGGGGCCGACTTCCTCGACGTCCAGCTCGTAGACCGTGCGCTTGACGCCCTCACGGTCCTCGTAGGACCGCTGCTTCAGCCGGCCCTGCACGATGACGCGCATGCCTCGCTGGAGCGACTCGGCGACGTTCTCCGCCGCCTGACGCCAGACCGAGCAGGTCAGGAAGAGGCTCTCGCCGTCCTTCCACTCGTTCGTCTGGCGGTCGAAGGTGCGGGGAGTGGACGCGACGCGGAACTTCGCGACCGCCGCACCGGACGGGGTGAAGCGCAGCTCGGGGTCGTCGACAAGATTGCCGATGACCGTGATAACGGTCTCGCCTGCCATGGGGAACCTCTCGGCGGGTTTGCTCTGGCTGCTTGCTTGCTACTCGAATCCCGAGATCAGCTGAGCGGGAAAGCTCAGTGGGTCTCGGGGCGGAGGACCTTGGTCCGGAGGACCGACTCGTTCAGGTTCATCTGGCGGTCGAGCTCCTTGACGACCGCAGGCTCGGCCTGCAGGTCGATGACCGAGTAGATGCCCTCGGGCTTCTTCTTGATCTCGTAGGCGAGACGACGACGGCCCCAGGTGTCGACCTTCTCAACCTTGCCGCCACCGTCACGGACGACGGACAGGAAGTTCTCGATCAGCGGGGAGACCGAACGCTCCTCGAGATCGGGGTCGAGGATGACCATCACCTCGTAGTGACGCATGTGGAACCCACCTCCTTTGGACTCAGCGGCCACGGTCGTTCCGTGGCAGGAGGGTTGTGATGCGTACGCAACGGTATCGGCCACCACTGACAATCGGGGGCCTCTGAGGGGATCCCGCAGTGTTACCTGGACAGGTCTGGGCAGACACCGGTGCAGACGCTACAGACTACCCGCACACCCGCTTCCGGTTGAAATCCGGCCGGGAGGGCAGTCACCCTGTACACGTCGGGTGTGTACGGCGCTACTCTGCGCCGCCTTCCGCAGGAGGTGCCCATGGCACAGGCAATGCATCCCAACGTCGCCGGTTCCCTCTTCGCCACGGACGGCAAGCGCCGTCCGCTTCAGGACGCGCTGATGGGGGTCACGTTCGTCCTCGGCGTCCTGTCCTTCATCACGTCCTTCTTCCCCGGTCTCCACCTGCTGAGCTCGTGGACCGGCCTGGTGGGCCTCGGCGTCGGCATCTACGGACAGTGGATCTCGGTGACCACACGGGAGCGCTTCGGGCTGATCCTCGGCCTCGGCGCCTCTGGAGTGGGCTTCCTGATCAGCATGGCCCACGGCGGACTGTTCGGCGGACTCATCGGAAGCTGATCGGTCAGGGGCGGCCGACCGACGGACGCCCTTTTCGAACACCACGGGCGCCCCGGTCGCCCGTCCGGCCGGGGTCAAGGCCCATACGCCCAGTCGGGGCGCCGGCAAGGCGCAGTAGGCTTCGGCGCGAGAGCCGGAGCCCCTGTACCCATGGGGACACACCAGCCCGAGGAGCGCCCCGACATGAGCCTGACCCTGAGGACCATCAGCCGCGAGCAACATCTGGCCTACATCCAGAGCCTGCCGGCGGCTAGCCACATGCAGGTCCCGGCCTGGGCCGATGTGAAGGCGGAGTGGCGCTCGGAGAACCTGGGCTGGTTCGACGAACGCACCGGCGAGATGGTCGGTGCCGGCCTGGTCCTCTACCGCCAGCTGCCCAAGATCAAGCGCTACCTCGCGTACCTCCCCGAGGGCCCGGTCATCAACTGGTTCGCGCCGAATCTGGACGACTGGATCCAGCCGATGCTGGCGCACCTGAAGCAGCAGGGCGCCTTCTCGGTGAAGATGGGCCCCCCGGTCATCATCCGCCGCTGGACCGCGGAGACGATCAAGAAGGGCATCCAGGACCAGGACGTCAAGCGACTGCGCGACATGGAGGCCGACTTCATCGAGCCGCGCGCCTTCGAGGTGGCGGACAAGCTGCGCCGGATGGGCTGGCAGCAGGGTGAGGACGGCGGCGCCGGCTTCGGCGACGTGCAGCCGCGCTATGTCTTCCAGGTGCCGCTGGCCAACCGCTCGCTGGAAGAGGTCCACAAGAACTTCAACCAGTTGTGGCGCCGCAACATCAAGAAGGCCGAGAAGGCCGGTGTCGAGGTCGTCCAGGGCGGCTACCAGGACCTGGCCGAATGGCAGCGGCTGTATGAGATCACAGCTGTGCGCGACCACTTCCGGCCGCGCCCGCTGTCGTACTTCCAGCGCATGTGGACGGCCCTCAACACCGAGGACCCGAACCGTATGCGGCTGTACTTCGCCCGGCACAACGGCGTGAACCTCTCGGCGGCGACGATGCTGATCGTCGGCGGGCACGTCTGGTACTCCTACGGCGCCTCCGACAACATCGGCCGTGAGGTCCGGCCCTCGAACGCGATGCAGTGGCGGATGCTGCGCGACGCCTACGCGCTCGGCGCCACCGTCTACGACCTGCGCGGCATCTCCGACTCGCTGGACGAGACGGACCACCTGTTCGGCCTGATCCAGTTCAAGGTCGGCACCGGCGGGCAGGCCGCCGAGTACCTCGGCGAATGGGACTTCCCGCTCAACAAGCTGCTCCACAAGGCGCTCGACATCTACATGTCCCGCCGTTGAGCCGCGGGCGTTTGATTCCATAGCTTTCACAGCTCTCACACCCCTGATACACGGCAGCCACGAGAAAGGGTCCGGGTCCGGCCATGGCGCTCACGCTCTACGTCGACACCGCGCGCTGGCGGGCGCACCACAAGCATGTGCAGGAGCAGTTCCCGGGACTCGTCCCGGTCTGCAAGGGCAACGGCTATGGCTTCGGGCACGAACGGCTGGCGGAGGAGGCCACGCGGCTGGGCGCGGACCTGCTCGCGGTCGGTACCACGTACGAGGCCGCGCGCATCAAGGACTTCTTCGGCGGTGACCTGCTGGTGCTGACGCCGTACCGGCGCGGCGAGGAGCCGGTGCCGCTGCCCGACCGGGTGGTGCGTTCGGTGTCGTCGGTCGACGGCGTGTACGGCCTCGTCGGCGCGCGTGTCGTCATCGAGGTGATGTCCTCGATGAAGCGCCACGGCATCAGCGAACAGGACCTGCCGCAGCTGCACCACGCCATAGAGAACGTCCGGCTGGAGGGCTTCGCCATCCATCTGCCGCTGGACCGCACCGACGGCTCGGACGCCGTCGAGGAGGTCATCGGCTGGATGGACCGGTTGCGCGCGGCCCGGCTGCCGCTCCACACGATGTTCGTCAGCCATCTCAAGGCCGACGAACTCGCCCGCCTCCAGCAGCAGTTCCCGCAGACCCAGTTCCGCGCCCGCATCGGCACGCGGCTGTGGCTGGGGGACCACGAGGCCACCGAGTACCGCGGCGCCGTGCTGGACGTCACGCGCGTGTCCAAGGGCGACCGGTTCGGCTACCGCCAGCAGAAGGCGGCCTCCGACGGCTTCCTGGTGGTCGTGGCGGGCGGAACGTCGCACGGGGTGGGTCTGGAGGCCCCGAAGGCCCTGCACGGCGTCATGCCGCGCGCCAAGGGCGTAGCACGGGCCGGCCTCGCCACCGTCAACCGGAACCTTTCCCCGTTCGTCTGGGGCGGCAAGCAGCGCTGGTTCGCCGAGCCGCCGCACATGCAGGTGTCGATCCTGTTCGTCCCGTCGGACGCACCGGAGCCGAAGGTCGGCGACGAGCTGGTGGCCCATCTGCGGCACACCACCACGCAGTTCGACCGGCTCGTGGACCGCTGAGCCCGGCGGCGCAGGACGCCGAGACCGGCCCAGGACAGCGAGAAGGCCGTACACGCAGCGCGCGTGTACGGCCTTCTCGATGCCCGTCCGGCTGTGCGTTCGCTCAGAGCGAACGCTCCTCCGGGGACGGCGGGGCGGGCTTGCCCCAGTCCACCGATGGCCCCTCGAAGTGGGCGGCATGGCGCGGCGGATGGGCCGCCGCTCCGAGCACGAAGACGTCCTCGGCCCCGTCGAGCACGCCGCCCGACGGGTCGTCGTCGCCCGACCGTCGCACCGCGTCCCGCTCCGGCATGAGGATGTCCCGTACGACGACGGCACACAGGTACAGCGTGCCCGCCAGGTGCAGCACGATCGACCAGTGATAGCCCTGCGTCGGCAGACCCTTATGGGCGTCCCCGCTGGTCGTGTAGGCGAGGTACATCCAGATGCCCAGGAAGTACGCCACCTCGCACGCCTGCCAGATCAGCAAGTCCCGCCACTTGGGCCGGGCGAGGACCGCCAGCGGCACCAGCCACAGCACGTACTGCGGGGAGTAGACCTTGTTGGTCAGGATGAAGGCCGCTACGACCAGGAAGGCCAGCTGCGCGAAGCGCGGGCGGCGCGGGGCGGTGAACGCCAGGGCCGCGATGCCGAGGAAGCACAGGACCACCAGCACCATGGCAGCGGTGTTCACGAAGCCGGTGCTGGGCGGGTTGCTGGAGTTCTGCGCCCAGATCAGCCAGAACGAGCCGAAGTCGACGCCCCTTTCCTGGCTGAACGTGTAGAACTTCGACCAGCCCTGGAAAGCGAAGAGCATCACCGGCAGATTCACCACGAGCCAGGCGATCACGGCGCCGCCCACGGCCTGGAAGAACTCCCGCCACTTTCCGGCCCGCCAGCACAGCACGAGGAGAGGGCCCAGCAGGAAAACGGGGTACAGCTTGGCGGCTGTGGCGAGGCCCAGGAGGACGCCGAAGGCGAGGGGACGGCTCCGGGACCACATCAGCATCGCGGCGGCCGTGAGAGCCACCGCCAGCAGGTCCCAGTTGATGGTCGCGGTGAGCACGAAGGCCGGTGCGAGGGCGATCAGCAGGCCGTCCCAGGGGCGCCGGTTGTGGGTGCGGGCGACGCAGACGGCGATGACGACCGCGCACACCATCAGCATTCCGGCGTTGACGAACCAGTACCACTGCTCCTGGTGCTGAATGGTGCCGCTGTGCGGGGTCAGCCAGGACGCCACCTCCATGAACACGCCGGTCAGCACCGGGTATTCGAGGTAGCCCATGCCGCCGGACATGTCGTCCGGGAGCCTGTCGAAGTACGGCACGAGATGGTCGGCGAACCCGCGCCCCTGGTAGAGGTGCGGGATGTCCGAGTAGCAGGCGTGCGTGTACTGACTGCTCGCACCGAAGAACCAGGCACTGTTGTAGCAGGGTGCCTTCTGGACCAGGCCGAGGGCGAACATGCCGATCGCCACGAGCGCCACCACCCGGACAGGCGTCCACCAGGAGGTCCCGAGCAGGGCACGCCGCCCCAGGGGACCGCCGATCAGCTCACTGCCGGCCCTGGCGATCTCGTCCTCACTGGTCGGTCGCACCGGTTCTGCCGCGGCGGGCCGCACACGCTCGGGCTCGTGCATGCTCGCGGGCGTCATCTCTGCACTGGGCATGGGGCACATCCTGCCGTACCTGTCTGGGAAAGCGCCGAGGGCCGCCGCACCTGGTGGAGTGCGACGGCCCATGTTTCACGTGAAACACCCGCGGCGGGCGAAAGGGTGCCAACCGGTCAGGCTTGCCGGCTAACCGGTCTGGCCTCCGAAGATGCCTCCGTTGCCATTGCCTCGCGTAGTGCCGCCGGTCCCGGTCGTGTCCGTGACAGTGGGCGACGGATCCGTGCCTCCGTCGACGCCACCCGTGTCCGTACCGCCGTTGCCGTTGCCGTTGCCATTGCAGGGGTTGCCCCAGCTCCACTGGCAGGTGTCGCTCGTGGACGGGGACGGAGACGGAGCGGTCCGGCTCGGCGACGGGCTCGGCGACGGGCTCGTCGTCTGGCTCTGAGTGACCGAGGGAGTCGGTGTGGGACTCGGGTCGGCGTTGAGCACCGTGCCGATGGGCTGGGGGGCCGGGAACTTTATGACCGGCGCGTTCTGCAACGCCTCAGCCATGTAGTCGTGCCAGATCTCGGCCGGGAACGAGGCACCGTGGATCTTCTCCTGGCCACCCGTTCCGTACATCTCCAGGAACGTCCGGTTCTTGTTCTTCGCGTTGTCGTCCAACCGGAACATGCTGATCGCGGTCGACAGCTGCGGGGTGTAGCCGACGAACCACGCGGACTTGTTGCCGTCCGTGGTACCGGTCTTACCGGCGACGTCGCGGCCGGGGAGCTGGGCCTTGGTGCCGGTGCCCTTGTCCACCACGGTCTTCAGCACGTCGGTGACGTTGTTGGCGACGTTCGGGGTGAAGGCCTCGGTGGACTTGTCCTGGTGCGTGAAGACCACCCCGTCCTTGTCGCTGACCTTCACGACGGAGTAGGGATCACGCTGCTGACCGCTGGCCGCGAACGTGGAGTAGGCGGAGGCCATGCGGATGGCACTGGGGTCCGACGTACCGATCGAGAAGGACGGGAAATTGGCGCTGGCCAGGCTGCCCTTGAGAATGCCCGCGTCCATGGCACTCTCCTTGACCTTGTCCAGCCCCACGTCCATGCCCAGCTGGACATAGGCGGAGTTGACCGAGAACTGCATCGCCTCGCGAAGGTCGATCTTGTAGTTCGGCGCCTTTCCGACGGACTCACCGCCGTCGTTGGTCTGCAGCCACTCGTTGCCGTCCTTGTCGGTCCAGACCTGTCCGTTGTACTGCTTGATCTTGAGCTTGTTCTTGCCGCTGTACAGGCTCTTGGGGGAGGCCGTCGTGCGCTCGTCCTGAGGCTGCTCCTCAGGGCCGTCCGGGTTGCGTACGCCCCACTGCATGGCCGCCGCCAGCACGAACGGCTTGAACGTCGAACCCACCTGGGCACCGGTCGAGTCGGCGTTGTCGGTGAAGTGCTTGGTGGCGTCCTCACCGCCGTAGATGGCCTTGATGGCACCCGAGGTCGGATCCACGGAAGCCCCGCCGAACTGGACGTAGGTGTCCGTCTTGGGCCGCTGCTTGGGTTTGATGTTCGCCTTCTGGACGTTCTTCACGGCGGCCTCCAGCGCGTTGACCTTCTTCTTGTCGAAGGTCGTGTAGATCTGGTAGCCACCCTTCTGCAGATCGTCGGCCGTGATGTGCGACTGCGGGTTGTTGACCAGGTACGCCTTTGCGAGGTCGACGAGATAGCCGATCTGACCCCCCAGCTGGCCGTTGGACCGCGGATTCTGGATCTTGGGGAGGGTCGTGTACTTGGCACGCTCCGCAGGGCTCAGATGGCCGTATTTGACCATCTTGTCAAGAGTGTCCTGCATCTGCGCCAGGGCCCGCCTGCTGTTGGCCTCCGGAGTCGCAGAGGCGTCGAGGGAAGTCGCCCCTGCCGGGTCGTAGTACGTCGCACCCTTGACCATCGCCGCGAGGAAGGCGCACTCACCCGGGTTCAGCTTCGTCGCGTCCTTGTTGAAGTACGCCCGGGACGCAGCCTGAAGCCCGTAGGCACCGCGGCCGAAGTACGTGGTGTTGAGGTAGCCCTCCATGATCTTGTCCTTGGGGACCTGGGCTCCCACCTTGATCGCGACGAAGATCTCCTTGAACTTCCGGGACAACGTCTGTGCCTGGTCGTTCAGCATCGCGTTCTTGACGTACTGCTGAGTGATGGTCGAGCCACCCTGTGTCTGACCGCCGCGGGCCATGTTCAGGACGGCACGCGCGATGCCCTTCGGGTCGACGCCGCTGTCGGTCTCGAAGGTCTTGTTCTCCTGCGAGATGACCGCGTAGCGCATCTCCTTGGGGATGCTGGCGAAGTTCATGTTCTGGCGGTTGACCTCACCGCCGGTCGCGACCATCACCGAGCCGTCGGACCAGTAGAAGACGTTGTTCTGCGCCTTGGCGACCGCGGCCTCGTTGGGAATGACGACCATCGCGTACGCGATGCCCGCCACCGCCACGAGGCTTCCGACGAACCCGATGAACAGACCGGTGACGAGCTTCCAGGACGGCATCCAGCGGCGCCAGCCATACCTGTCGGCACGCGGATAGTCGATGATCCGTTTCCTGCCGGGGGGAGCCGCACGGCCCGCGCCGCGGCCAGGCCCGCTGGGGCCGCCCGGACCGCCGCGCCGACCACCACGGCCGGCGGGCTCGGCCGCTCGGCGGCGGCCACCTCTCTGCGCCGCGCGCCGGGCCTCGGCTCGGCCACCGTAGGGCCCTGCCTCGTTTTCCGACCCGTAAGGTGCGTAGCCGTACGAGTCGGCGGGAGACCCGGTGGCGCCTCGCGGTGCCGCACGGCGACCGGGGGACGAACCGGACTGGCCGCGTCGGGCCGCGGCACGTCCGCCTCCCTGCGGCTGCGGCGGTTTGCGACGGTGCTCGCTCATCGAACGATTACTCCTCGGGCAGGCGCACCCGTGCGCGCCTGGAACGGCGGCTGATTTCCGGTCCCCCCGAAGTACGGATGTGGTCGGTTCTGTATTCACCCGTACTGCACCGGGGATGACGACGCTCCCCGGGCGCCACTTGGTTCCCGGTGGATTGCATGCCGCACAGACTACGCACCGCCAAAACCCGCCGAGCCCCGAAGTTCACCCCAAAACAGGCAACCCGCCTCGGATGAATCGGTGATGTGATCCCGTTCACGGTCGTCCCCCTTGTCGCCTGAGCAAGGCCGTTCTATCGTCGTGATGTATCGAGTCGATACATCAGCGCGAGATAAAGACGCTGAGAGGCACTGTGAGACCCGCGTCAGCGATCAGCGGGACGAGAGGAGGCGACGATGAGCCGACGTTCCGGCATCCTCGAGTTCGCCGTGCTCGGCCTGCTGCGCGAGTCCCCGATGCACGGCTACGAGCTGCGCAAACGGCTCAACACGTCCCTGGGTGTGTTCCGGGCGTTCAGCTACGGAACCCTCTATCCCTGCCTCAAGACGCTGGTTGCCAACGGCTGGTTGATCGAGGAGCCGGGCAGCACCCACGAGGACGCCGTTCCCCTCGCCGGACGCCGAGCGAAGATCGTGTACCGATTGACGGCAGAAGGTAAGGAGCACTTCGAGCAGCTGCTCTCGCAGACCGGCCCCGACGCGTACGAGGACGAGCATTTCGCCGCGCGTTTCGCCTTCTTCGGGCAGACGTCGCGCGATGTGCGCATGCGTGTGCTGGAGGGTCGGCGCAGCCGCCTGGAGGAGCGCCTGGAGAAGATGCGCGCCTCCCTGGCGCGCACGCGGGAGCGCCTCGACGACTACACACTCGAGCTCCAGCGCCACGGAATGGAGTCCGTGGAGCGCGAAGTGCGCTGGCTGAACGAGCTCATCGAGAGCGAGCGGGCCGGGCGGTACCTGAGAGGTTCCGCGTCCGGGGGGTCCGCTCCGCAGGACACCATCACTGGATCGACGGGCGACCTGCCCCGTCGCGGGGACACCCCCCGGACGGATACGCCCGGCGACACCGCCACGTGAGACCCACTCAGGGCCTCACTCGTACACACAGGGAGCAACCGGAATGGGTTCGGTTCGCGTAGCCATCGTCGGCGTGGGCAACTGCGCCGCGTCGCTCGTGCAGGGAGTCGAGTACTACAAGGACGCCGACCCGGCGTCCAAGGTCCCCGGCCTGATGCACGTGCAGTTCGGTGAGTACCACGTGCGCGACATCGAGTTCGTCGCCGCGTTCGACGTCGACGCCAAGAAGGTCGGCCTCGACCTCGCGGACGCGATCGGCGCCTCCGAGAACAACACCATCAAGATCTGCGACGTGCCCAGCACCGGTGTCACCGTCCAGCGCGGCCACACCCTCGACGGCCTCGGCAAGTACTACCGCCAGACCATCGAGGAGTCGGACGCCGAGCCGGTCGACGTCGTCCAGATCCTGAAGGACAAGCAGGTCGACGTCCTGGTCTGCTACCTGCCGGTCGGCTCCGAGGACGCGGCGAAGTTCTACGCCCAGTGCGCCATCGACGCGAAGGTCGCCTTCGTCAACGCCCTCCCGGTCTTCATCGCCGGCACCAAGGAGTGGGCCGACAAGTTCACCGAGGCCGGTGTGCCGATCGTCGGTGACGACATCAAGTCCCAGGTCGGCGCGACCATCACGCACCGCGTCATGGCGAAGCTCTTCGAGGACCGCGGTGTCATCCTCGACCGCACGATGCAGCTGAACGTCGGCGGCAACATGGACTTCAAGAACATGCTCGAGCGCGAGCGCCTGGAGTCCAAGAAGATCTCCAAGACGCAGGCCGTCACCTCCCAGATCCCCGACCGGGACCTCGGCGAGAAGAACGTCCACATCGGCCCGTCCGACTACGTGGCCTGGCTGGACGACCGCAAGTGGGCCTACGTCCGCCTCGAGGGTCGCGCCTTCGGTGACGTTCCGCTGAACCTGGAGTACAAGCTCGAGGTCTGGGACTCCCCGAACTCCGCCGGTGTCATCATCGACGCCCTGCGCGCCGCCAAGATCGCCAAGGACCGCGGCATCGGTGGCCCGATCCTGTCGGCCTCCTCCTACTTCATGAAGTCCCCGCCGGTTCAGTACTTCGACGACGAGGCCCGCGAGAACGTCGAGAAGTTCATCCGCGGCGACGTCGAGCGCTGACCCGGCACGGCGCAGTGCGCTGAGGCGCCCCGCGGCCGATCGCTCGCACGAGAACGCTCCTGCCAGGGCTGTGAAGGTCCCCGGGTTCCCTGACCCGGGGACCTTCCGCATGTGTGAGGCTGTGCCCCATGCCCGTCGTCCGTGACCTGCGCGTCCTGTTGCGCCTGCGGTACTTCCGACGCCTGCTGTACATCCGCCTCCTGTCCCAGGGCGCCGACGGCGTCTACCAGGTCGCGCTCGCCGCGTACGTCGTCTTCTCGCCGGAGAAGCAGACCTCCGCCACCGGCATCGCCTCGGCCATGGCGGTCCTCCTGCTCCCCTATTCACTGGTCGGCCCGTTCGCCGGCATCCTGCTGGACCGCTGGCGCCGCCGGCAGGTCTTCGTCTACGGCAATCTGCTGCGCGCCCTGCTAGCCGCGGTCACCGCAGCGCTGATGGTCAGCCAGGTCCCGGCCTGGCTCTTCTACGTCTCCGCACTGTGCGTCACAGCCGTCAACCGCTTCGTTCTCGCCGGGCTGTCCGCGTCCCTGCCCCGCGTGGTGGACGCCGAGCGGCTGGTGCTCGCCAACTCCTTGTCCCCGACAGCGGGGACGCTCGCCGCGACCGCGGGCGGCGGCCTGGCCTTCGGCGTACGGCTCGTGGCGTCCGGCTCCGACGCGGCGGTGGTGGTCCTCGGCGCCTTCCTCTACCTGTGTGCCGGCCTGGTATCCCTGACCATCGCGCCCGCGCTCCTCGGTCCCGACCGCCAACCCCAACGACCCCAGATGGGCACCGCTCTCGCCGACACTGCACGCGCGCTCATAGCGGCCGTCCGCCATCTGACCGCTCCCCGGCGCAGGGAAGCCGCTTGGGCGCTGGCCGCGATGACGCTGATGCGCTTCTGCTACGGAGCGCTCCTCGTTCTGTTGCTCATGCTGTGCCGCTACGCCCTCACGACGACGTCCGAGGAGGGCCTCCGGCTGCTCGGTCTCGCTCTGGCGTTGTCGGGTGCGGGATTCTTCGCGGCGGCCGCGGTGACGCCGTGGGCGGCAGGACGCCTCGGTCCCGGGCGCTGGATCGTCGTGTGCTCCGGCGCCGCCGCCGTACTGGAGCCCGCTCTCGGTCTGCCCTTCGCCACCGGGCCCCTCCTGGTGGCCACCTTCGTCCTGGGCCTGATCACCCAGGGCGCCAAGATCGCCACGGACACGATCGTCCAGGCCTCCGTCGACGACGATTTCCGCGGCCGGATCTTCTCGGTGTACGACGTGCTGTTCAACGTGGCCTTCGTCGGCGCCGCCGGAGTGGCGGCACTGATGCTGCCGCCGGACGGCCGCTCGGCAGCGCTGGTCGTCACAACCGCCCTCATCTACGGGGCAGTTGCTGGGGCTATGGCCCGCTTTGAACTCCGGTAAGTGTCACATCAAAGCCACAGAGTCCCCCTGGACTTCAGCCACCTCCGTGGCGCCCGGTAACTTTCCCGCGTCTTATGCGCTTCTTATTGCAGGCGCCCAGCACCTCTAGGGGGACCCCTTAGTGACCACCACGCCACCCCAGGACCAGCAGCCGTACGGCCAGCCCCAGTCCCAGGCCCCGTATCCACCCCAGGCCCCCTATCCACCCCAGGGGGGCTACCCCCAGCAGGGCGGCTACCCACCCCAGGGCGGCTACCCACAGCAGCCGGGCCAGCCCGCGTTCCCCCCGCCGGGCACAGCGCCGTATGCAACGGTGCCTCCTCAGCGGCCAAAGCGGAGTGTCAGGCAGTACCTGCGCATAGCCAGCATCGTCGTCGGCCTCATCGTCGTGGCCGGCGGCTGGTACTTCAACCACAACGACGACACCAAGAAGCTGGCAGTCGGTGACTGCCTGACGAACAAGGGATCCGACAGCGATCCGAAGATCGAGCAGCTGGACTGCGGCGACTCGAAGGCGGACTACAAGGTGCTCAAGAAGGACGGCAGCACCAGCATCGCGCAGCTCGCCTGCCAGTCGGTCCAGGGAACGACCGCTGCCATCGAGTGGAAGGAAGGCAGCGACTCGTTCGTCCTCTGCCTGGGAGACAACAAGTAGCATCAGAACGCACCGAGGGGCGATGTTTCACGTGAAACATCGCCCCTCGGTGCGTTCGGCCCGGACGGAGTGTTTCACGTGAAACATCGCCGATCCCGGCACAGCGAAGATCAGCTCTGCTCGGCCCACCACTCCTTGAGTGCCGCCACAGCCGCACCGTGCTCCATCGGACCGTTCTCCAGGCGGAGCTCCAGCATGTGCTTGTACGCCTTGCCGACGACAGGGCCGGGGCCGACACCCAGGATCTCCATGATCTGGTTTCCGTCGAGGTCCGGGCGGATCGCGTCCAGCTCCTCCTGCTCCTGGAGCTGGGCGATGCGCTCCTCCAGACCGTCGTAGGCCCGCGAAAGCGCGGCCGCCTTCCGCTTGTTGCGGGTGGTGCAGTCCGAGCGGGTCAGCTTGTGCAGGCGGTCCAGCAGCGGGCCGGCGTCACGGACGTAACGGCGCACCGCCGAGTCCGTCCATTCCCCGGTGCCGTAGCCGTGGAAGCGCAGGTGGAGTTCGACCAGCCGTGAGACGTCCCTCACCAGCTCATTGGAGTACTTCAGGGCGGTCATGCGCTTCTTGGTCATCTTGGCGCCGACCACCTCGTGGTGGTGGAACGAGACCCGGCCGTCCTTCTCGAAGCGGCGCGTACGCGGCTTGCCGATGTCGTGCAGCAGCGCGGCCAGCCGGAGCGTGAGATCGGGGCCATCCTGCTCGAGCGCGATCGCCTGCTCCAGGACGATCAGCGTGTGCTCGTAGACGTCCTTGTGCCGGTGGTGCTCGTCCCGCTCCAGGCTCAGCGCCGGCAGTTCGGGCAATACATGATCGGCAAGTCCGCTCTCGACGAGCAGAGACAGCCCCTTGCGCGGATGCGCGGAGAGAACCAGCTTGTTCAGCTCGTCCCGGACCCGTTCGGCCGAGACGATCTCGATGCGTCCAGCCATCTCGGTCATGGCGATGACGACCTCGGGGGCGACGTCGAAATCCAGCTGAGCGGCGAACCTGGCGGCCCGCATCATCCGCAGGGGATCGTCCGAGAACGACTCCTCAGGAGTTCCCGGCGTCCGCAGCACGTGCGCCGCGAGATCCTCCAGGCCACCGTGCGGGTCGATGAACTCCTTCTCCGGCAGCGCCACGGCCATCGCGTTGACCGTGAAGTCCCGGCGAACGAGATCCTCCTCGATGGAGTCGCCGTACGACACCTCAGGCTTGCGCGAGGTGCGGTCGTAGGCCTCCGACCGGTACGTGGTGATCTCGATCTGAAACTGCCAGTCGGTGTCTCCGACACGGGCGGCCTTCTGCGCGCCAACGGTGCCGAAGGCGATGCCGACCTCCCAGACGGCGTCCGCCCAGGGACGGACGATCTTGAGTACGTCCTCGGGGTGGGCGTCGGTCGTGAAGTCCAGGTCGTTGCCGAGCCGGCCGAGCAGCGCGTCGCGGACCGATCCGCCGACCAGGGCCAGGGAGAACCCGGCCTCCTGGAATCGGCGGGCGAGATCGTCGGCGACGGGGGCCACCCGCAGCAGTTCGGCGACCGCGCGCTGCTGCGCCTGACTCAGGGCAGAGGGAGTGTCTTCGTTGGGGTTCGGCACAACAGAAGAGGGTACGTGCCCCGGCGCCCAGGGGCGGCCTCGATTTCGTCCGGGGGCGGCCGGGTGAAGATCGCGGGACGGCCCGGTGAAAGGGATCACGGACAGCTCTCGGCATACCCGTGCAAGGGCTGCCCTTACGGCGTACGGAAGCTCTCCCCTCGATACTGGATATAGAGGACAGGTCGCCGCTGTTCTTCGATCTTGTGATGTAGACCGCGGCACTTCCCCTCAGCGCACATCGTTACCATGCGTGGACGCACATTCCGACGACCACTGACGACGAGGGACGGGCGAGCGCGTGGCCGAGGCGGCTGACTTCCAGGGGACCAGTGCCTCACCTGCCCGCCGGTGGCTGCGGCGCACCGGCGCGCTGCTCGCCGCTGCGCCCGTGCTGGCCGGGCTGCTCCAGCTGCCCGCCGCGTCGCCCGCCCAGGCCGCTTCCTCGGACAGGGTGTCCGTCGCCCTTGACTCACTCAGTCCCAGCGCTCCCACGGACGGGGACACGCTGACCGTGTCGGGCACGGTGACCAACAACGGCAAGCAGACGGTCACCGGCGCCCACGTGGGCCTGCGCGTGGGCCCCATGCTGACCACCCGGTCGGCGATCGACACCGTCGCCCAGCACTCCGACGACCTGCAGGGCGGCAGCGGCTCCGAGGTCGGTGGCAAGTACGAGGAGAAGTTCGCCAAGCTGTCCCCGGGCGTCTCCGAGCACTTCAGCATCTCCGTCCCTGTGAACAAGCTCGACCTCGGCGACGACGGCGTGTACGAGTTCGACGTCTCCGTCTCCGGCCAGACCGCGGCGCAGCCCTGGGAGCGGGACCTGGGCGTCCAGCGGACGTTCCTGCCGTGGCAGCCGTCCGAGGCCGGCACCAAGACCAAGACGACATTCCTGTGGCCGCTGATCTCCACGGTCCACATGACGGCCAAGACGGGCGCCGGCGAGCTCCAGACACCGGTGTTCCTCAACGACGACCTGGCCAAGGAACTCGCGCCGGGCGGTCGGCTGGCCCAGATGGTGGATCTCGGCAAGGACCTGGACGTCACCTGGGTGATCGACCCGGACCTGCTGGCCTCGGTGGACGCGATGGCGACCGGCAACTACCGGCTGCAGGGTGACGGGGACGCCACCACACCCGGCCCCAAGCAGCACCAGGCGATCGCCAAGCAGTGGCTGGCGGACCTGCAGCAGGCAGTGGCGGGCAAGGAGGTAGTCGCCCTGCCCTTCGCCGACCCCGACCTGGCCTCCCTCGCACACAACGGCACCAGCGTCACCGGCTCCCTCAGCCACCTCAAGGACGCCACCGACGTCGCCGCCACCACCGTCAAGACCGTGCTCCACGTCACACCGACCACCGACTTCGCCTGGCCGGTGGAGGGAGCCGTGGATCCGTCGATCATGAAGGTCGCGACCTCAGCCGGAGCCGACCGCGTGATCGCCCGCAGCGACAGCCTCCAGGAGACCGCCGGGCTGCCGTACACGCCCTCCGCCGCCCGCCCGGTCGGCGGAGGCACCACGGCGGTGGTCTCCGACGCCCGGCTGTCCACCGCCTTCGAGGGAGACCTGACGAAGGCCGACTCGGCCACACTCGCCGTGCAGGAGTTCCTGGCGCAGAGCCTCGAGGTGAACGCTCAGACGGACAAGCAGCGCAGCATCGTCGTCGCCCCGCAGCGGATGCCCACGGCGAGCCAGGCGCAGGCGATGGCGGAGGCCCTGAAGACGCTCGAGGGCGGGAACTGGTCGCAGTCCCAGGACCTCAGCGCGGCAGCCAAGGACAAGCCCGACCCGAACGCCACCACCCGCATCCCGTCGGGATCCGCCTACCCCTCCTCGCTGCGCTCTCAGGAGTTGCCGCGAACGGCCTTCGAGCAGATCGCGCGCACCCAGGACAAGCTCGGCAGCTTCCAGGTGATCCTCTCGGACCAGTCCCGCGTCGTCACGCCCTTCGGGCGGGCCATAAACCGCGAGATGTCCACGTCGTGGCGCGGCAGGAGCGGTGAGGCCGGCAGCTACCGGGACGGCGTGGAGAGGTGGCTCGACGATCTGGCCGACCAGGTCAAGCTGATCGACAAGTCGGAGACCAAGCTCTCCGGCCGCAGCGCCACCATCCCGGTGACCGTCCAGAACAACCTCGTCCAGCCGGTCGGACACCTGGTCCTGCGTCTCACCTCGACCATGCCGACCCGTCTGAAGATCGGCGGCAAGGCGTACTACGAGCAGCCGGTCGAGATCTCCGGCGGGCACAGCCAGTCCGTGAAGTTCACCACCTCGGCCAACGCCAACGGCCGCGTCACGGTGATCGCCCAGCTGTACACCCAGGCCGGCCAGAAGTACGGCGACGCCGTCACCTTCGACGTGAAGGTCACCGAGATCACCCCCACCGTGATGCTGGTCATCGGCGGCGGTGTGCTTCTCCTCGTCCTCGCCGGTTTCCGGATGTACACCCAGCGCAAGCGCGCGGCAGCCCGCCAGGCGGAGGACGATGATCCCGGTGCGCCGGAGGAGGCCGGCGACCAGCCCGGGAACCCCGACGCCCCTGCGGATCGTCTCCCGCAGGAGCCGGCGGAATCGGTCTCTCCCGCCCGGGAAGACGACCCGGAGCACCCGAGTGACCCTGCGCCGGACACCGCACCGGAAAGCACCGACCCGTCCGGGACGGGTGAGAGAGTGGACCGTTGAGCGATGTCGTGGCCAATGGGCCAGGGACGATGAGGTGGGGTACATGAACGCGCCGTACGACGGTGATCGCGGCCAGGGCGCGGCCGGCTCGGGCTACCCCGAGACGCCGCCGGAGCCCGGCCAGGTACCGCCGCAGCAGCCGGCGGACATGTACCTCCAGGACGCCTACGGCCAGGACCCCTACCGCGCTCACGACCTGGCCTCTCAGGACCCGGTCGCCGAGGCGCTCTACGACCGCGCCGCGCACCCGCCGCCCCCGCCGGGCAGCTACGACCAGCAGCAGCCGCTGTACGGCCGGCCCGTTCAGTCGCCGTACGCGCCCGACCCGCGTGTGTGGGCGCAGACGCCGGCGCCGGAGCCGGAGGGTGCGACCCCGTACATGCCGTACGGCGACGATCCGCGCACCACCCAGTACGTGGGCGTGGACGACCTGGTCACGCACTCCGGCGAGGAGTACCACGAGCCGGACGCCTTCGCGCACCTCTTCAAGGACCAGCAGCAGGGCGGCGGACACGCGCCCATGGATCCGCCGGGCTTCACCCGGCCGGCCTCCGCTCCCGGTGCCGCTCCGGGCGGCGGGTACGGTCACGCCGACCCCTACCCGCAGGCGCCGGGACAGGGCCGGCAGCAGCACAACCCGTACGTCGCCGCCTCCTACCCGGCCACCCCGGGGAGCCCGGCGCAGCCGCCGGTGCCCGCCCCCGCCGCGGCCCCGGATCCCGCCGGCCCGCAGGGGGGCGCGGAAGCCGAGGCGGCTGCCGCTGCCGGGGCTCCCGCCGCGCCGGCGAAGAAGGGCGGCAAGGCCGGTGGGCTGCTGAAGTCCAGTGCCGTGATGGCCGCGGGCACGATGGTCTCCCGCCTCACCGGTTTCGTCCGCTCGGCACTGATCGTCTCGGCGCTCGGCCTCGGCTTCCTCGGCGACTCCTTCCAGGTCGCCTACCAGCTGCCGACCATGATCTACATCCTCACCGTGGGCGGTGGCCTGAACTCCGTCTTCGTGCCGCAGCTGGTGCGGGCGATGAAGGAGGACGAAGACGGGGGCGAGGCCTTCGCCAACCGTCTGCTGACCCTCGTGATGGTGGCCCTGGCCGCGCTGACCGGTCTCGCGATGTTCGGGGCGCCCCTGCTGGTGCGCATGCTGTCCAACCCGGTCGCCACCAACCCGGCGGCCAACGACGTGGCGGTCACCTTCACCCGCTACTTCCTGCCCTCGATCTTCTTCATGGGCATCCATGTGGTGATGGGTCAGATTCTCAACGCGCGCGGAAAGTTCGGCGCGATGATGTGGACCCCGGTCCTGAACAACATCGTCATCATCGTGACGCTCGGCATGTTCATCTGGGTCTACGGCACCGCCGCGAACTCCCACATGACGGTCACCAACATCCCGCCGGAGGGTCAGCGCCTGCTCGGCGTCGGTGTGCTGCTCGGCCTGGTCGTCCAGGCGCTGGCAATGATCCCTTACCTGCGCGAGACGGGCTTCCGGGTACGGCTGCGGTTCGACTGGAGGGGCCACGGCCTGGGCAAGGCCGCGATGCTCGCCAAGTGGACGGTCCTGTTCGTCCTCGCCAACCAGGCCGGCGCCATGATCGTCACCCAGCTGTCCACGGCGGCCGGCAAGGACTCCGGCGTCGCCGGCACCGGCTTCGCCGCCTACGCGAACGCGCAGCTGATCTGGGGCCTGCCGCAGGCCATCATCACGGTGTCCCTGATGGCCGCCCTGCTGCCGCGCATCTCGCGCTCGGCCGCCGAGGGCGACGGCGGCGCCGTCCGCGACGACATCTCCCAGGGCCTGCGCACCACCGCCGTCGCCATCGTCCCGATCGCCTTCGGCTTCCTCGCGCTCGGCATTCCGATGTGCACGCTGATTTTCGGCTCCTCGGGCACCGGCGAGGCCACGAACATGGGCTACATGCTGATGGCCTTCGGCCTCGGCCTGATCCCGTACTCGGTGCAGTACGTCGTCCTGCGGGCCTTCTACGCCTACGAAGACACCCGCACGCCCTTCTACAACACCGTCATCGTCGCCGCAGTCAACGCGGGCGCCTCGGCGCTCTGCTACTTCCTGCTGCCGGCGCGCTGGGCGGTGGCCGGCATGGCGGCCGCGTACGGCCTCGCCTACGCGATCGGTGTGGGCGTCGCCTGGCGGCGGCTGCGCAAGCGGCTCGGCGGCGACCTGGACGGTGTCCGGGTGATGCGGACGTACGCGCGCCTGTGCATCGCCTCGGTGCCGGCGGCTCTGCTCAGCGGAGTGGCCTGCTACAGCATCGGGCACAGCCTCGGTCAGGGGGTGGTCGGCTCCTTCGCCGCGCTGGTCGTCGGCGGTGCCGTTCTTCTCGGCATCTTCTTCGTCGCCGCTCGCCGTATGCGTATCGAGGAACTCAACTCGCTCGTGGGCATGGTTCGCGGGCGTCTGGGCCGCTGAGGCGGGGGTAGGCGCACAACCATCGTCCGCCGCCGTGTGTCGTGCATAGCGGCCGACTGTGGGCACAATTGGTTTCGGCGTCGGACAGCGTGCAACGGATGGGGAGGCAGGGACGACGGTGGCGGAACGGAGCACGGCTGCCGTCGACGTGGCAGACAACAGCGGTGACGAGCCGCTGACCGCCAAGGCGGACCAGTCCACGGCCGACGGGGTGGCCAAGAACCCGGAGCGGGACACGGACAGCGACGAGGCACAGGGGAGCGGTAGGACGGAGAGTCCCGGAAAGAAGGCCTCGCCTCCGGAGCTGCACAGCGGGCACAAGCTCGCCAGACGCTATCGACTGGAGGAGTGCGTCACCCGTCTGGACGGGTTCAGCAGTTGGCGTGCGGTCGACGAGAAACTCCGTCGGGCCGTCGGCGTCCACATCCTGCCCGCGGACCACACACGGGCACGTTCCGTGCTGGCTGCCGCCCGTTCCTCCGCGTTGCTGGGCGATCCCCGCTTCGTCCAGGTCCTGGACGCCGTCGAGGAGAACGACCTCGTCTACGTCGTGCACGAGTGGCTGCCCGACGCCACCGAGCTGACCGCGCTCCTCGCTCCGGGCCCGCTGGAGCCGCACGACGCCTACCAGATGGTCAGTCAGGTGGCCTCCGCGATGGCCGCCGCGCACCGCGAGGGGCTCGCCCACCTCCGGCTGAACCCGAACGCCGTCCTGCGCACCTCCAGCGGCCAGTGGCGCCTCCGCGGCCTCGCCGTGAACGCCGCGCTGCGCGGCATCAGCTCCGACACCCCGCAGCGCACCGACACCGAGGCGATCGGCGCTCTGCTGTACGCGGCGCTGACCCAGCGCTGGCCTTACGAGAGCGACGCGTACGGCCTGTCCGGCCTCCCCAAGGGCGTGGGCCTCATCGCACCGGACCAGGTGCGGGCGGGCGTTCACCGGGGTCTGTCCGAACTCGCCATGCGCGCACTCGTCAACGACGGGGCCACGGCCTCCCGTCACGAGGCTCCGTGCACCACGCCGGAGGAGCTGGTGAAGGCGATCGGCGAGATGCCGCGCATCCGCCCGCCGGAGCCGGCGTTCACGGCCCCGCCGGAGTACCAGCGCACGACCTACCAGCAGGGCACGTACGGCCGCCCGGCGCCGCACCCCGGTGTCACTCAGCCGGTCACCGCCCCGCCGCCTCCGCTGCAGAGCCGCACCGGCAAGGCCCTGAAGTGGGCGGTGTCGGCTCTCCTCATCGCCGCCCTCGGCCTGGGCAGCTGGCAATTGGCGGACGCCCTGATGGACCAGAGCGGCAAGTCGGAGGACACCAACAAGAGCCAGCAGACGGACGACGGTGACAAGGGCGCCGCGAAGCCCAAGCCGGCGCCGATAAGCATCAAGGGCAGCCAGGAGTTCGTCGCCCAGGGAGACCCCCAGCACCCCGGCGACGTCCAGAAGACCTATGACGGCGACACAAGCACCTACTGGCGGACCAAGACCTTCAACGAGGGTCCTCCGCTCGCGCCGTACAAGCCTGGCGTCGGCATCGTCTACGACCTGGGTTCGGCCAAGCAGATCAACGCTGCCACGATCGGGCTGCGCTACCCGGGCAACCACACGACGATCGAGTTGTACGCGGCTGGCTCTTTGACACCGCCGTCACTCGACTCGATGGACAAGATCGGCAACGTCACGACCACGGGCACCACCGCTACGGTGAAGGTCACCAAGTCCGTGAAGACGCGGTATGTCCTTGTGTGGATGACGGCTGTGCCGTACTCGGGTCCTGACACCGCCGCGTACGCCGAGGCCGGCTACAAGCAGGGCATCAGCGAAGTGCAGTTCACGGGCTGACGTCTCACCCGAACCGGAGGGGGCAGATGGCGGAGGGCGCCGGATACGACGCGGTGAGCGACAAGGATCTGCTCGCCCGCCACGTGGAAGGCGATCCCGATGCCTTCGGTGAGATCGTGCGGCGGCATCGGGACCGGCTCTGGGCGGTCGCTCTGCGGACGCTGGGGGACCGTGAGGAGGCCGCCGACGCCGTCCAGGACGCCCTGGTGTCGGCCTACCGGGCTGCCCACACCTTCCGAGGGCAGTCGGCCGTCACAACGTGGCTGCACCGGATCACGGTGAACGCCTGCCTGGACCGTGCCCGCAAAGCGGCCTCCCGGAAAACCTCTCCGGTCGACGACACCGAGCGGCTGGAGCAGCTGCTGGAGCCGCATGAGTCAGCCTCCGAGCCGGCCGAGCGGAACGACGTGCACCGCCAGCTCCTCGAGGCGCTCGGCACCCTCCCGCACGACCAGCGCGCCGCTCTGGTACTCGTGGACATGCAGGGCTATCCCGTGGCCGAGGCCGCCCAGATTCTCGACGTGCCGACAGGCACGGTGAAGAGCCGGTGCGCCCGGGGCAGAGCCCGGCTGATGCCTCTCCTCGCCCATCTACGGCCCGAAGGCTCCGGAAGCGCCGAAGAACCCGGCGCGGGACGGAACCGGGTGCAGGGGACATCCGTCCCACCTGCAACGGGGCCTACCAGCGGGAGCCCCGAGAAGACCGGACCGAGCGATTCAGCCGTAGTGAAGGGCGGAGGTGGGCGAGCGTGACTTCCACGACAGACACAGCCGGGCACCCGGACGTCGAGGACATCTCGGACCTCACCGAAGGCCTTCTTCCTCCGGACCGCACCAGGGACATACGACAGCACCTGGACGCCTGCGAGCTGTGTGCGGACGTCCATGCCTCACTGGAGGAGATCCGCGGGCTGCTGGGCTCCGTGTCGGGAGCGGAGCGCATGCCGGCCGACGTGGCCGGTCGCATCGATGCCGCTCTCGCCGCCGAGGCACTGCTCAGCGCATCCGCTCCGACGACCAAGCCCGGCCGAGCAGACTCCGGGGAACGTGAGGGGCATGTTTCACGTGAAACATCGCCCCCCTCGGATCGGCCCACCGGTCGTTCTCAGGCAGCGACCGGTCCGGGACGCAAGGGACGCGAGCGCGCGCGACGGCGCAGGCGCGTGGTGCTCGGGGCTGTCCTCACGGCTGCCGTCCTCGGAGCGGGATCGCTGGTGCTGCAGTCACTCGGAGATCACTCCTCCGACAC
Source organism: Streptomyces sp. NPDC052109 (assembly GCF_040680195.1). Taxonomy (NCBI): domain Bacteria; kingdom Bacillati; phylum Actinomycetota; class Actinomycetes; order Kitasatosporales; family Streptomycetaceae; genus Streptomyces; species Streptomyces sp. NPDC052109. The sequence continues at coordinate 37,290 of NZ_JBFAWF010000005.1, forward strand.
GAACACCGCACACGGAAAGCCGACCCCTTCCGTGGCGCCCTTCTCCGGTGAGAGCGTCCAGAGCCAGGTGAAGGACCTGCTGATCACCAACAACAAGAAGCACGGGGGCTCCGACAACCAGCGGTCCCGATCGGGCCTCAAGTCCGAGCAGAACACGCCCGCCTCGAGCGGCGGAGCACACACACTGCTGCAGACCGACGTCGCCGTCCCCGACTGCGTCCGGGCCGCGCTCCACCGGGGTGATGATGTCCTCGGTGCCAAGACGGGAACGTACGACGGTAAGTCCGCCTATCTGGTCGTAGTGCCCAATGCCGGTGACAGCGCGCATGTCACGGTCTACATCGTCGACGCGGCCTGTATCGGGCAGCAGCCCGCGTCTTCGGGCACCGTGCTGTTGAAGAAGTCCTATCCCCGCTCGTGACCGCGAATGCGGCGCCACCGATGAACCGGTGGCGCCGACGCACTCCTGTGCGGTGAGCCCCCACGGCCAGGTACTTCGTCGCCACACTGCCATGCATGTGGAGAGGCGCAACCTTCCCGTTGATGATCTTGATAGGCCTGGGTGCAGACCTGAAGCGCTGACTGGCCCAGCTGGGCCCCTCCGTCCGTCGCTTCGACGCATGCGTGTGCCCTGACACACCGGGAATGCGCGCCCCGTAGGATCCGTTGGGTGGGGTGAGAGTCCGGAAACGGGCTCCCACCGGTCGACTGACGCAGACCAGAGACGAGGAATCAAGCCGTGAGCGACGTCCGTAACGTGATCATCATCGGCTCCGGGCCCGCCGGCTACACGGCGGCGCTCTACACCGCGCGCGCGTCGCTGAAGCCCCTGGTGTTCGAGGGAGCCGTCACCGCCGGTGGCGCGCTGATGAACACCACCGAAGTGGAGAACTTCCCGGGCTTCCGCGACGGCATCATGGGCCCCGACCTCATGGACAACATGCGGGCGCAGGCCGAGCGCTTCGGTGCCGAGCTCATCCCGGACGACGTCGTCACCGTCGACCTCACCGGTGAGATCAAGACCGTCACCGACACCGCCGGTACGGTCCACAAGGCGAAGGCCGTCATCGTCACCACCGGCTCCCAGCACCGCAAGCTGGGCCTGCCGAACGAGGACGCGCTCTCCGGTCGCGGTGTCTCCTGGTGTGCGACCTGCGACGGGTTCTTCTTCAAGGACCAGGACATCGCTGTGATCGGTGGCGGTGACACCGCGATGGAGGAGGCCACCTTCCTCTCGCGGTTCGCCAAGTCCGTGACGATCGTCCACCGCCGGGACACGCTGCGTGCCTCCAAGGCGATGCAGGAGCGCGCCTTCGGCGACCCGAAGATCAAGTTCGTCTGGGACAGCGAGGTCGCCGAGATCCAGGGCGAGCAGAAGCTCTCTGGTCTGAAGCTGCGCAACGTCAAGACCGGCGAGCTGTCGGAGCTTCCCGCCACCGGGCTGTTCATCGCGATCGGCCACGACCCGCGCACCGAGCTGTTCAAGGGCCAGCTGGACCTGGACGAGGAGGGCTACCTGAAGGTCGCCTCTCCCTCCACCCGCACCAACCTGACCGGCGTCTTCGGCGCCGGTGACGTGGTCGACCACACCTACCGCCAGGCGATCACCGCGGCCGGCACCGGCTGCTCCGCCGCTCTGGACGCCGAGCGCTTCCTCTCCGCCCTCGCGGATGAGGACAAGGCGGAGCCCGAGAAGACCGCCGCCGTCTGACCTTCCCCCTCCCCGCCCCACCGCACGATCGAGTTAAGGAGCCCGCCGTGGCCGGCACCCTGAAGAATGTGACCGACGATTCCTTCGAGCAGGACGTCCTCAAGAGCGACAAGCCCGTTCTGGTGGACTTCTGGGCCGCCTGGTGCGGTCCGTGCCGGCAGATCGCCCCGTCCCTGGAAGCGATCGCTGCCGAGTACGGCGACAAGATCGAGATCGTCAAGCTGAACATCGACGAGAACCCGGGTACGGCCGCGAAGTACGGCGTCATGTCCATCCCGACCCTGAACGTCTACCAGGGTGGCGAGGTCGCCAAGACCATCGTCGGCGCCAAGCCGAAGGCCGCGATCGTCCGCGACCTCGAAGAGTTCATCGCTGAGTGACGTTTCACGTGAAACACGAATGGGCCAACCCTCAAGGGTTGGCCCATTCGCTTATGTCCCTCCGCGGCGCGCGGCTACAGCGGCCTCAGCACCGGTTCCTTCTGAACCGCCCCGAGAAGCCGGTCGAGCGCCATCTCCACGTCTTCCTTCCAGGAGAGCGTCGACCGCAGCTCCAGCCGCAGCCGGGGATGTGTGGGATGCTGACGGACCGTTTTGAAGCCCACGGACAACAGATGGTCCGCCGGCAGCAGACAAGCGGGTTCCTTCCAGCGGGCGTCGCCAAAGGCCTCGATCGCCTTGAAGCCTCGGCGGAGTAGATCTTTGGCGACTGTCTGCACCAGCACTCGGCCCAGTCCCTGGCCCTGATAGCCGGGCATGACGAACGCCGTCATCAGCTGTACGGCGTCCGGCGAGACAGGACTTGTGGGGAACGCCGTCGAGCGCGGGACATAGGCTGGAGGGGCGTAGAGCACGAAGCCCACCGGCACGTCATCGACGTACACCACACGGCCGCACGACCCCCAGTCCAGCAGGACGGCGGAGATCCAGGCTTCCTTCTCCAGTGCTGCGGTACCTGCTTTTATCGCCGCTTCTCCGCTGACGGGATCCAGCTCCCAGAAGACACACGAGCGACAGCGTGAGGGAAGGTCCTGAAGGTTGTCCAGCGTGAGCGGCACGAGCCGACGCCCCATGAAGGCTGTTCCTCGCTTCCTTCGCCCGCCGCATCACGAGCGGCTGTCAAAGCGCTTCGTTCCCTGAGCAGGCTGCCGACGAATCCGCCGACCGCTCCAAGACTCAGACCCGCGCTCACCAGTCCGGTGCGGCTCATCGATCGCATGGCCCCCGACTCCCCACTCAGAGATACAGATGCTGTCCGGTGGATGCGCCATACCCGTTCGCATCGTATCCACGATGCGATTCACTCGATACCGCACCACAGCAAAGAGCGGGCCGTGTCCGGTACACACCGGACACGGCCCGATTCCCGCACGACCAGGTGGGTCGGGCCAGGATCAGTCGTCCTGGTCCTCCGTCGCGTCCTCCTGGAGCTCCTGGTGCAGTACCGGACCCTCGCCAGGAGCGAGGGTGCTCAGGATCCGCTGGAGATCATCCACGGAGGCGAACTCAACGGTGATCTTGCCCTTCTTCTGGCCGAGATCGACCTTCACCCGGGTCTCGAAGCGGTCCGAAAGACGGGTCGCCAGCTCGTTCAGGGCCGGGGAGAGCCGGGAGCCGGCGCGCGGCCCCTTGGGGCGCTGAGGCTTCTGGGGCCGCGAACCCATGAGGGTCACGATCTCCTCGACGGCGCGCACCGACAGTCCCTCGGCCACAATGCGGTGAGCCAGACGGTCCTGCTCCTCGGGGTCCGTGACGGAGAGCAGCGCCCGAGCATGACCGGCGGAGAGGACTCCGGCAGCGACCCGCTTCTGGACCGTCGGTGAGAGCTTCAGCAGGCGCAGCGTGTTGGAGACCTGGGGCCGGGAGCGCCCGATGCGGTCGGCCAGCTGGTCGTGCGTGCAGTTGAAGTCCTTCAGCAGCTGGTCGTAGGCGGCCGCCTCTTCCAGCGGGTTCAGCTGCGCGCGGTGGAGGTTCTCCAGCAACGCGTCCAGGAGGAGCTTTTCGTCCTCCGTGGCCCGGACGATCGCCGGGATGGCCTCCAGGCCCGCCTCGCGGCAGGCCCGCCAGCGGCGCTCGCCCATGATCAGCTCATAGCGGGCGGGCCCCAGCTGCCGTACGACGACGGGCTGCAGGAGACCGACCTCCTTGATGGAGGTCACCAGCTCCTGGAGCGCATCCTCGTCGAAGACATCACGCGGCTGGCGCGGGTTGGGCGAGATCGCGTCGAGAGGGATCTCGGCGAAGTGGGCACCCATCGGAGGAGCCGGCGTCTCCATGACAGGGGCCGCCGGGTCCTCTTCGGTTTCATGTGAAACCGGCGGCAGCGTGGCCACCTTCGCAGCGGCCACGCCGCGGTCGGTCGTCAGTACCGGCACCGCTGCGGGGGAGGCGGAGGCTCCGCCGCCCAGCGCGGGCGGAGCCGCATTCTTCTCGGTCGGGGCAGCGGGGATCAGTGCGCCGAGACCACGGCCCAACCCCCTCCGTCGCTCACTCACTGGATCCCCTCCACCATGCTCGGGTCGTTCTGGGCACCGATATGGGCCTGGCTCGCGTCATAGCTGATACCGATGCCCTTCAGCGCGATTTCTCGTGCCGCCTCAAGATACGAGAGGGCACCGCTCGATCCAGGATCGTAAGTCAGTACCGTCTGCCCGTAACTCGGCGCCTCGGAGATACGGACCGAGCGGGGAATGCTCGTCCGCAGGACCTCGTCGCCGAAGTGGGTGCGCACCTCTTCCGCGACCTGGGAGGCGAGACGCGTCCGGCCGTCGTACATGGTGAGCAGGATGGTCGACACGTGCAGTGTGGGGTTGAGGTGCCCCCGCACCAGGTCGACGTTGCGCAACAGCTGGCCCAGTCCCTCGAGTGCGTAGTACTCGCACTGGATCGGGATGAGCACCTCCTGGCCCGCCACGAGCGCGTTGACCGTCAACAGGCCGAGCGAGGGCGGGCAGTCGATGAGGATGTAGTCCAACGGCTGTTCGTATGCCTGGATGGCTCGCTGCAGCCGGCTCTCACGGGCCACCAGGGACACCAACTCGATCTCCGCACCGGCGAGATCGATGGTGGCAGGGGCGCAGAAGAGCCCTTCCACGTCCGGGACCGGCTGGACGACCTCGGCGAGAGGCTTGCTCTCCACCAACACGTCATAGATGGAAGGAACTTCTGCGTGGTGATCGATCCCCAGAGCAGTGGACGCGTTGCCCTGCGGGTCGAGGTCGATCACCAGGACGCGGCCGCCGTGCAGGGCCAGGGAAGCGGCGAGGTTGACAGTCGTCGTCGTCTTTCCCACGCCGCCCTTCTGGTTGGCGACCACGATGACTCGGGTCTGCTCCGGCCGCGGCAGACCTTCGCCGGCGCGGCCCAGAGCCTCAACCGCCAGTTGGGCCGCACGACCGATCGGAGTGTCGTCCATCGGAGGCGGTGTTTCACGTGAAACATCCGCCCCCATCGATTCGGTACGGGGACCGGGGACCGGATCGGTCATCGGTCCCGCGATGTTGGCGTCGGACCGCAAGGATTCACTCTCCTCGACTTCAGGCTCGCAATGAACAGAGCCTCCCATGTCTTCGGGGTCGTGAACCAGTGAGGCCTGGTGTTCTGTGGAGAAATCCACCTCTGTGGACAACTCCGTGCCCCTGGAGAGGGGCGGAATGCCCCGGGACACAGGATCCTCTCCCAGAGAACCGAGGGGCTTGCGGTCGCGGGGTTCGGCCGCAGCGCGGCCGCGACTGATGATGCCGTGCAGCAGTGAGCGACGTTTCACGTGAAACACGATGCACAGCCGCGGCGACCGCGCCTTTGCGACACTCCGGCCTGCGTAGGTTTGGCAGCTTGTGTGGAGTACGTCTCGTCCGCAGGACGGATCAGAGGAGTCGATCCTGTGAACTCACCGGCGGCGGCGGGCACGACCGGTCCGGGCCGCCTTCGCCCGCTTGGCCGCGAAGCGCACACCACCCGGGCTCTCGCCGACCTCGACCCGCACGACGGTGGAGAGCGGGTCCACCACCCCCTCACCCACATGCAGGATCGACGTCTCCACGGCACCGAGCTTGCTGAGTGCCGTGGTCGCCGCCTTCAGCTCCTCCTCGGCGGTGTCCCCCTTGAGGGCAAGCATCTCACCGTAGGGACGCAGCAGCGGGATGCCCCAGGTGGCCAGTCGGTCCAGCGGGGCCACCGCCCGGGCGGTGACCACATGCACCGGCGGCAGCTTGCCCAGGACCTCCTCGGCGCGACCCCGCACGACTGTGACGTGATCCAGGCCGAGCAGCTCGACGACTTCGGTGAGGAAGTTGGTGCGCCGCAGCAGCGGCTCCAGCAGAGTGATGTTCAGGTCCTCCCGGACCAGAGCCAGCGGGATACCCGGCAAACCGGCGCCGGAGCCGACATCGCAGACCGTCACTCCTTCGGGGACGGCCTCGGAGAGCACCGCGCAGTTCAGCAGATGCCGCTCCCACAGGCGGGGCACTTCCCGCGGGCCGATCAAGCCACGCTGTACGCCCGTCTCGGCGAGCAGCTCCGCGTAGCGGACCGCATCGGCGAAGCGATCACCAAACACTTCCCGCGCCTGCTCGGGCGCGGGGGGAAGCTCCGCTGCCTCCGTCACGGGGACCGTCCTTCCGTACAGCGCCGGCGCTTCGCGCACCGGCCACCAGAACTACCAGGCTGACAAAGTTCGGCCCCGTCTGCTCTACAGACGGGGCCGGTAAAACGTGGGGGCCGATCAGGCGGGCAGCACGACGACGAACCGCTGCGGCTCCTCGCCCTCGGACTCACTGCGCAGTCCCGCGGCCTTCACCGCGTCATGCACGACCTTGCGCTCGAACGGCGACATCGGCTTGAGCCTGACGGGCTCGCCGGTGTTCTTCGCCTCAGCGGCGGCCTTGGCGCCCAGCTCGGACAGCTCGGACCGCTTCTTGGCCCGGTAACCCGCGATGTCCAGCATCAGCCGGCTGCGGTCGCCGGTCTCCCGGTGCACGGCCAGGCGCGTCAGCTCCTGCAGGGCCTCCAGCACCTCGCCGTCCCGGCCGACCAGCTTCTGCAGGTCCCGGCCGCCGGTGTCGCTGATGATCGACACGGAGGCGCGATCGGCCTCGACGTCCATGTCGATGTCGCCGTCCAGGTCGGCGATGTCCAGCAGACCCTCCAGGTAGTCCGCCGCGATCTCACCTTCCTGCTCCAGGCGGGTGAGGGTGTCTGCACCGTCGGCAGCGGCGGAGGTGGTGCCTTCCGTCACGGGATGGGCTCCTTCTTACTTCTTGGACGGGGACTTGGGCCGCTGCGGGCCACCCTTGCGCTGGCCGGACTGGGCCTTGCTGCGGGTGCCGGAACCAGGCTTCGGGGCCTGCTGGGCAGCGGCGGGCTTGGCGTCCTGCGGCTCGTCGGACTTCTCCAGCGAGGTCGACGAGGTGGACCCGCCCGCCGGCTTGGGCCCGCCGGACTGGCGCTGGGCCTTGGACTGGCGCTTGGGCTGCTGACGCCGCCCCGCGGCGCCGGCGCTGGTGTCGGCCGCCGAAGTGGTCTCCAGGCCGTCCGCGGTCTGCGCGGCGGCCTGGGCCGTGCTGTTCACCACGGTGCCGTCGGTCTGGGCAGCGAGACCGGCCTTGTTCAGGGCGTTGATGAACTTGCGCTCGAACTCGTTGCGGTCGCGGCCCTTGGCGACGATCGCCTTGACGATGGTCTTCTCGCTGCGGCGGCGGACCTTGCCGGCGTGCGTGACGTGCTTGGTCAGGCGCTCCAGGTAGGCGGCCTGAGCCTTGGAACCCGGGGTCGGGTTGTTGCGGATGACGTACATCTGCTGACCCATGGTCCACACGTTCGTCGTCAGCCAGTAGACGAGGACACCGACCGGGAAGTTGATACCGAAGACGGCGAACATCACCGGGAAGACGTACATCAGCATCTTCTGCTGCTGCATGAAGGGCGTCTTCACCGTCGTGTCGACGTTCTTCGTCATCAGCTGGCGCTGCGTGTAGAACTGCGACGCCGACATCAGGACGATCATGAGCGCCGTGACGACCCGCACATCGGTGACCGTGGCGCCCAGGGCGTGGACGGTGGCGGCGCCGTCCTTGAACTTCGCGGCGAGGGGCGCGCCGAAGATGTGGGCCTTACGGGCGCTGGCGAGCAGCGGCTCGTTGATGACGCCGATGGTCGTGCCCGAGGCGATGCCGTTGAGCACGTGGTACAGGGCGAAGAAGAACGGTGACTGCGCCAGGATGGGAAGGCACGAGGAGAGCGGGTTGGTGCCCGTCTCCTTGTACAGCTTCATCATCTCTTCGGACTGACGCTGCTTGTCGTTCTTGTAGCGCTCCTGGATCTTCTTCATCTCCGGCTGGAGCGTCTGCATCGCGCGCGTCGACTTGATCTGCTTCACGAAGAGCGGGATCAGGCAGATGCGGATCAGGATCACCAGGGACACGATGGACAGGCCCCAGGCCCATCCGGTGTTGGGCCCGAAGAGGGCGCCGTACACCGTGTGGAACTGGACGATGACCCATGAAACGGGTGTCGTGATGAAGCTGAAGAGGCTGGCAATCGTGTCCACTAATCATGCTCCTTGGGCATGGGACGAGGTCTCTGCGGCCGGGCTCGAAGGAAGCCCGGAAAGAGGCTTCTCTTCGGTGGCCGGTTCGGCGGCGGAGGGCCCGCCCTTGCGTGCGCGCCAAGCGTTGCGCAGCATTTCGTGCCACCGCGGGCGCTTGCGCGGCGGAACATGGTCCACACCGCCCAGCGACCACGGATTGCACCGGAGGATGCGCCAGGCGGTGAGTGCCGTTCCCTTGATCGCACCGTGCCGGTCGATGGCCGTGTAGCCGTAATGGGAGCACGACGGGTAGTACTTGCACACCGGCCCCAGCAGTGGACTGATCGTCCACTGGTACAACTTGATCAGAGCCAGCAGTGGGTACTTCATCGCGCGCCCCCTCCCAGCAGCCGCTGAAGAGCGGCATCCAGGTCTCGGGCCAGCTGTGCATGGTCTGCGTCGCCCGCTCCGGGCAGCGCTCGTACGACTACCAGGCTACCGGGGGGAAACAGGGCGACTCGGTCACGCATCAGATGACGCAGTCTGCGCTTCACTTTGTTGCGCACGACCGCGCCACCCACGGCCTTGCTCACGACGAAACCCGCACGCGTCGGGGGAGCGCTCTCCCCGGGCGCGTGCGGGTCCGTGGCACCGCTACGAAGGTGGACGACGAGAGACGGGCGTCCTGCCCGGCGCCCCCGTCGTACCGCGGTCGCGAAGTCCTCGCGCCGCCTCAGCCGGTTCTCGGGGGGCAGCACGACGTCATGACCTGATCGGGATCAGGCGGACAGGCGGGCGCGACCCTTGCTACGGCGGGACGCGAGAATCGCGCGGCCGGCACGGGTGCGCATACGCAGCCGGAAGCCGTGGGTCTTCGCGCGACGACGGTTGTTCGGCTGGAAGGTGCGCTTGCTCACTCGGGGGCTCCAGAAATCAACTCGGTGGTGGCGGGTGCCGTCCTGGCTGTCACCGTGCGCCCACGAGTAGCTCGCGTCACGCCCGAGTGCACCGCTTCCCGATCACCTGACGTGACCTGTGCCCATCGGAGGCAGGCGGCAGCAGCCATCGACAACTCGACCTGGTTACGGTACGCGGGGCTACGCCATCCGGTCAAACCGAGGGTCACGGAGAGACACTATCCACAGGCTGGGGACAACAACTTGAACCGTACCCGCCGCGCTGACTACCGTGGCTGAACTCCGATTCGTTCTTTTGTCCCCCGCCCCGGCGGGTTTGACCCACCGACCACCCGAAATACACCCCGACCCGTCCCGCGATCACACGTTCGTGGGACCTGTGAGAGAGCGTGCCCTGTGGCTGACGTACCTGCCGATCTTGCCGCAGTGTGGCCGCGAGTACTGGAGCAGCTCCTCGGCGAGGGCCGCGGACAGGGTGTCGAGGCGAAGGACGAGCACTGGATCCGGCGCTGCCAGCCGCTCGCACTGGTGGCGGACACCGCTCTGCTCGCCGTGCCGAACGAATTCGCGAAGGGCGTACTGGAGGGCCGTCTCGCGCCGATCGTCAGCGAGACCCTGAGCCGCGAGTGCGGCCGGCCCATCCGTATCGCGATCACCGTGGACGACTCCGCGGGCGAGCCGCCGGCTCCCGCGGCACCGGTGCAGCAGGCCCCCAAGCAGCGCTACGAGGAGCCGGAACTGCCCTCCGGCCCGGTGTACGAGGAACGGTCGTACGAGGAACGGTCGTACGAGAGCCGTCCCTACGAGGGTTACGGCCGCCACCGCGGCTCCGAGCAGCCGCCGGCCGAGCCGCAGCCCCGCGGCGACCAGCTGCCCACCGGCCGCGCCGACCAACTCCCCGTGGTACGCCCGGCGTACCCCGCCGAGTACCAGCGCCGTGAGCCCGGTGCCTGGCCGCGGCCCACACAGGACGAGTACGGCTGGCAGCAGCCCCGGCTCGGCTTTCCCGAGCGCGACCCCTATGCGTCGCCGTCGTCGCAGGACGCCTACGGCTCCGGTCCGGACGCCTACGGCCCGCCGTCCTCGGACTACCGCTCGCAGGGCAGGGACCGGCCGTCCTACGATCAGCAGCGGGGCGAGTACGACAGTCCCCGCGCCGAGTACGACTCCGGCCGCCCGGACTACGACACCCCGCGTCCCGAGTACGACCCGTCCCGCACCGAGTACGACCAGCGCGACCCGGTCCGCCGTGAGCTGCCCGAGCAGCCGACGGGCGGCGGCCCGGCGCACCGCGGCGGCCCCGGTCGCCCGGACCTGCCCACGACCGGCGCCCCCGGCCCGCTGGCCGCGCAGCCGGCACCGGCGAGCGGCCCCGGTGAGCCGACGGCGCGGCTGAACCCGAAGTACCTCTTCGACACGTTCGTCATCGGCGCCTCGAACCGGTTCGCGCACGCGGCCGCGGTGGCCGTCGCCGAGGCACCGGCGAAGGCGTACAACCCCTTGTTCATCTACGGGGAGTCGGGGCTCGGCAAGACGCATCTGCTGCACGCCATCGGGCACTACGCGCGCAGCCTCTATCCGGGCACGCGCGTGCGGTACGTGAGCTCGGAGGAGTTCACCAACGAGTTCATCAACTCCATCCGCGACGGCAAGGGCGACAGCTTCCGCAAGCGCTACCGCGAGATGGACATCCTGCTCGTCGACGACATCCAGTTCCTCGCGGACAAGGAGTCGACGCAGGAGGAGTTCTTCCACACCTTCAACACGCTCCACAACGCGAACAAGCAGATCGTGCTCTCCTCGGACCGGCCGCCGAAACAGCTGGTCACACTGGAGGACCGGCTGCGGAACCGTTTCGAGTGGGGTCTGATCACCGACGTCCAGCCGCCGGAGCTGGAGACGCGCATCGCGATCCTGCGCAAGAAGGCGGTGCAGGAGCAGCTGAACGCGCCGCCCGAGGTGCTGGAGTTCATCGCCTCCCGGATCTCGCGGAACATCCGCGAGCTGGAGGGGGCGCTGATCCGGGTGACCGCCTTCGCCTCCCTGAACCGGCAGCCGGTGGACCTGGGCCTGACCGAGATCGTCCTGAAGGACCTGATCCCCGGCGGCGAGGACAGCGCGCCCGAGATCACGGCCACGGCGATCATGGCGGCCACCGCCGACTACTTCGGGCTGACGGTGGAGGACCTGTGCGGCACCTCGCGCGGGCGCGCGCTGGTCACGGCGCGGCAGATCGCCATGTACCTGTGCCGTGAGCTGACCGATCTGTCGCTGCCGAAGATCGGGGCGCAGTTCGGCGGGCGCGACCACACGACCGTCATGCACGCCGACCGGAAGATCCGTGCGCTGATGGCCGAGCGGCGGTCCATCTACAACCAGGTCACCGAGCTGACGAACCGCATCAAGAACGGCTGACGCAGGCCGCGCCGGGCCGACGCCGACGTTGAGGGCGCCTTCGGGATACGACTCCTGAGGGCGCCCTTCGGCATGGTCGCTGTGCACAGCGACGGGCGCCTGGTGAAGGCCCGGCGCCGATGCCCGGGCGGGGCCGGCGCATCGCTTGCCCGCGCCGACGAGGTGCCGGCCGCGCACCCTCCGGTGACCGCGGGAGGCCGTTACGTGGGCCGGGCGGTGTTTCCCGTTCGCCACCCTGTGTTCGATTACCTGCCGAGTTACGGCCACTCTCCACAGATTCGCTGAGTTTCTTCCGTCCACATCCTGGGGACTGTGGAGTTGTCCCGAACGGCGTCCACAGGGAGCCTGTCCGTACGACGTCCGCCCAGCTCAGCCGCCTGTGGAATCGTGGACGAATGATCTCCACAGGCTGTGGACGAGGCGAAGTTCCACAGGCTGTGCATGAGGTTTTCCACGGACGACCCACAGGCTGCAGCCGGTTGTCCCCAGCGATCCCGTGCTTCTCCACACGGCTGTCCACTGTTCGGCAACGCGACGCACGAGCTCACCGCGTCGAGTGAAAGCCGTCACACGAAGGTGCCGGATTGGGGTGTGGGAAACGTGGGTAAACCTGGGGACGCAGCTGGGGAGAACTGCCCTCGGGCTGTGGGCGGTGTGTGCAGAACTTTCCGTTCTCCACAGAGACACCCGGTTGTCCACCGCCTCCGCCCACAGGGCCAGTGGACAAAATTCGGCCTCTGAGCTGGGTAAACGTGGTTATCCACGGTATCCACAGGCCCTACTACTACTCCCGACTAGAGAGAGTTCGGCAATCGCTTTGAAGCGGGGGCTGTGCACAACTCGCCGTTTCGCGCTCGGCTGCCTCCCGGAGCGACTTGACCCCGACGGGCACCTACTGTCAGTGCGGTGCGTCAGACTGGTCCCCGGTGTCCTTCCCTTCGCAGTGGGCGGTGACACCGAGTCGGAGGACTCAGTAGCAACAGCAGGAGGCGGCTTACGGTGAAGATCCGGGTGGAACGCGACGTACTCGCGGAGGCAGTGGCGTGGGCGGCACGCAGCCTCCCGGCCCGTCCGCCGGCGCCTGTCCTCGCCGGCCTCCTCCTCAAGGCCGAGGACGGCCAGCTGAGCCTGTCGAGCTTCGACTACGAGGTCTCCGCGCGCGTCTCGGTGGAAGCCGAGGTCGAGGAGGAGGGCACCGTCCTCGTCTCCGGCCGGCTGCTCGCGGACATCTCGCGTGCCCTCCCCAACCGGCCGGTGGAGATTTCCACAGACGGTGTACGGGCGACCGTGGTCTGTGGGTCCTCCCGGTTCACCCTGCACACACTGCCTGTGGAGGAGTACCCGGCGCTGCCCCAGATGCCGAACGCCACCGGCACCGTCCCCGGCGAGGTCTTCGCGGCCGCCGTGTCCCAGGTGGCCATCGCCGCCGGCCGTGACGACACGCTGCCCGTCCTCACCGGTGTGCGCATCGAGATCGAGGGCGACACGGTCACCCTGGCCTCCACCGACCGCTACCGATTCGCCGTCCGCGAGTTCCTGTGGAAGCCGGAGAACCCGGACGTCTCCGCCGTCGCCCTGGTGCCCGCCAAGACGCTCCAGGACACCGCCAAGTCGCTGACCAGCGGCGACAGCGTCATCCTCGCGCTGTCCGGCTCCGGCGCGGGCGAGGGCCTGATCGGATTCGAGGGCGCGGGGCGGCGTACGACCACGCGACTGCTCGAGGGCGACCTGCCGAAGTACCGCACGCTGTTCCCGACCGAGTTCAACTCCGTCGCCGTGATCGAGACCGCGCCCTTCGTGGAGGCCGTCAAGCGCGTGGCGCTGGTGGCCGAGCGGAACACCCCGGTGCGGCTGAGCTTCGAGCAGGGTGTGCTGATCCTCGAGGCCGGGTCCAGCGACGACGCACAGGCTGTGGAAAGGGTCGACGCCCAGCTGGACGGCGACGACATCTCCATCGCCTTCAACCCGACGTTCCTGCTGGACGGTCTGAGCGCGATCGACTCCCCGGTGGCCCAGCTGTCCTTCACGACGTCCACGAAGCCGGCGCTGCTCAGCGGGAAGCCGGCGGTGGACGCCGAGGCCGACGACGCGTACAAGTACCTGATCATGCCGGTGCGGCTGAGCGGCTGACCCTTCGTCCACAGCTGTGCACAGTGCCGGGCACCTGCTGTGGGTGCCCGGCACTGTGGCGGGGCGGGGTGCGGCCGCTGGTCGGCTCGGTCGCGGCGGCCCCTGGAAAAGTGCAGGTCGCAGTCCCTACGCATGAGCGCGTATGCCCACAACTGTGCGTGAAGAGGGCGGTTTAGGCTCGGCTCGGCACCAAGGTGCCTGTCCCGCCACAGCGACCTAAGGAACACAACTGATGGAGCTCGGTCTCGTCGGCCTCGGCAAGATGGGCGGCAACATGCGCGAGCGGATCCGCCGCGCGGGCCACACCGTCATCGGATACGACCGCAACGCGGACCTCGCGGATGTCCACAGCCTGGAAGAGCTTGTGGGCAAGCTCAGCGGTCCGCGCGTGGTCTGGGTGATGGTCCCGGCCGGCGAGCCCACCCAGTCGACCATCGACCAGCTCGCCGAGCTGCTGGAGCCGGGCGACGTGGTCGTGGACGGCGGCAACTCCCGCTGGACCGACGACGAGAAGCACGCCGAGGAGCTGGCGGCCAAGGGCATAGGTTTCGTCGACTGCGGCGTCTCCGGCGGCGTCTGGGGGCTGGAGAACGGCTACGCGCTGATGTACGGCGGCGACGCCGAGAACGTGGCCAAGGTGCAGCCGGTCTTCGACGCGCTCAAGCCCGAGGGCGGCTTCGGCTCGGTGCACGCCGGCAAGGTCGGCGCGGGCCACTTCGCGAAGATGGTCCACAACGGCATCGAGTACGCGATGATGCAGGCCTACGCCGAGGGCTGGGAGCTGCTGGAGAAGGTCGATTCCGTGGAGAACGTCCGCGAGGTCTTCCGCTCCTGGCAGGAGGGCACGGTCATCCGCTCCTGGCTGCTCGACCTCGCGGTCAACGCGCTGGACGACGACGAGCACCTGGAGGGCCTGCGCGGTTATGCACAGGACTCCGGTGAGGGACGCTGGACTGTGGAGGCCGCGATCGACAACGCGGTGCCGCTCCCGGCGATCACCGCGTCGCTGTTCGCGCGGTTCTCCTCCCGCCAGGAGGACTCGCCGCAGATGAAGATGATCGCCGCGCTGCGCAACCAGTTCGGCGGGCACGCCGTAGAGAAGAAGTAATCCACAGATCCACAGGGCCGCCCCCGCGGGTCTGTGGACGCACAGCTCATCAGCACTCTGGGGAAGGCCGGCGAAACGACCATGCACGTCACGCATCTTTCGCTGGCCGACTTCCGCTCGTACGCCCGGGCCGAGGTTCCGCTCGACCCGGGCGTCACCGCCTTCGTCGGCCCCAACGGGCAGGGCAAGACCAACCTGGTGGAGGCGGTCGGATATCTGGCCACCCTGGGCAGCCACCGGGTCGCCTCCGACGCCCCCCTCATCCGCATGGGCGCCGAGCGCGCCGTCATCCGGGCGCAGGTCCGGCAGGGCGAGCGGCAGCAGCTGGTCGAGCTGGAACTGAACCCCGGCAAGGCCAACCGCGCCCGCATCAACAGATCCTCGCAGGTCAGGCCCAGGGACGTACTGGGGATCGTGCGGAGCGTGCTGTTCGCGCCCGAGGATCTCGCCCTGGTCAAGGGCGACCCGGGTGAACGGCGGCGGTTCCTCGACGAGCTGATCACGGCCCGGTCGCCGCGCATGGCCGGGGTGCGCTCCGACTACGAGCGCGTCCTCAAGCAGCGGAACACCCTGCTGAAGACGGCCGCCCTCGCGCGTCGGCACGGCGGACGGTCGATGGATCTGTCCACGTTGGACGTGTGGGACCAGCATCTCGCGCGTGCGGGCGCCGAACTGCTCGCCCAGCGGCTGGACCTGATCGCCGCGCTGCAGCCACTGGCCGACAAGGCGTACGAGCAGCTGGCCCCCGGCGGTGGGCCGCTCGCGCTGGAGTACAAGCCGTCGGCGCCCGGTGAGGCCCAGGCGCGCGAGGATCTCTACGTCCAGCTGATGGCGGCCCTGGCGGAGGCGCGCAAGCAGGAGATCGAGCGCGGTGTCACCCTCGTGGGCCCTCATCGGGACGATGTGATTCTCAAACTCGGCCAGCTGCCCGCCAAGGGATACGCCTCGCACGGCGAGTCCTGGTCGTACGCGCTCGCGCTGCGGTTGGCCTCGTACGACCTGTTGCGTGCCGAGGGCAACGAGCCGGTGCTGGTCCTGGACGACGTGTTCGCCGAGCTGGACGCGCGCCGCCGGGAGCGGCTGGCCGAACTGGTCGCGCCCGGCGAGCAGGTGCTGGTCACCGCCGCCGTGGACGACGACGTACCGCATGTACTGGCCGGGGCGCGGTACACCGTGGCCGGGGGAACGGTGGAGCGCGTATGAGCACCGACGAACCCGCCCCCCGGAACGCGAAGAACACGGACGAACCCTCCGGTGTGGATCTCGCGCGCGTGGCGCTGCGCGCGGCGAAGGAGCAGGCACGCGCGCGTGGCGACGCGGCGCGGCAGAAGAAGCAGGCCCGGCGCGGTGGCGGGCTGCGCTCCGGCGCGCGCGCCGACGGCCGTGACCCGATGGCCCTGGGTGCCGCCATCAACCGGCTGCTGACCGAGCGCGGCTGGGAGACACCCGCGGCG
Source organism: Streptomyces sp. NPDC052109 (assembly GCF_040680195.1). NCBI lineage: Bacteria > Bacillati > Actinomycetota > Actinomycetes > Kitasatosporales > Streptomycetaceae > Streptomyces > Streptomyces sp. NPDC052109. Next base: position 53,550 of record NZ_JBFAWF010000005.1, read on the forward strand.
GTGGGCGGGGTGATGGGCCGCTGGCCGCAGATCGTCGGCGAGGACCTGGCCAAGCACTGCGTGCCGCAGCGGTACGACGAGGACGAGCGGGTGCTGGTCGTGAGTTGCGACTCGACGGCCTGGGCGACCCAGCTGCGCCACCTCGCGCCCGCGCTGGTCGCCCGTCTCAACGAGGACCTCGGGCACGGCACCGTACGAATGATCAAGGTGCTCAATCCGGGCGCCCCGGCCCGTCGCTACGGCCCGCTGCGGGCTCCGGGCAGCACCGGACCCGGCGATACGTACGGGTGACGTACCTCACGTCGAGGGATCGGACGGGGGTGCCGGCGCGCCCGCGTGCACGGGTGCGGACGGCCCCTGGACGGCGGCCGGATCGCCATCTGACCCCCCAGTAGCCAAGGGTTGACGCCTCGAAGCGCTGAGTGCCGCTGTGAGCCCCTTGGAGCCCCCATCCGCATATCGGGACCCGATCGAGGCCGGTTCAGGGCGGCACATGGGGACTCAGGTACCGGCAAACCCCCATCGATGTCAGAGCTACCGGTAGACTGGAAGACAATCCCGCCCCAATGTGGGGACCGCCCGGGAAAAGCTGAGCAACGCTGATCAAGGCTTACCACCGCAACATGCCGCAGCCGCTCCGGCAACCCGCCGACGAGCCCGGCTCGTGCTGTGCCAGAAAGGGCGCTTCGTGGCCGATTCCGGCAACCCCAACGAGAACATCCCGTCCACCGACGCCGGCGTGAACGGCGAGCCCGCCGAGGGCCCTGTGAGCAGCGAGGCCGCAGCTTCCGCCTCTTACGACGCCAGCGCCATCACCGTGCTCGAAGGGCTGGACGCGGTCCGCAAGCGGCCCGGCATGTACATCGGTTCCACGGGCGAGCGCGGCCTGCACCACCTGGTGTACGAGGTCGTCGACAACTCGGTCGACGAGGCGCTGGCCGGTTACGCGGACACGATCGACGTCACGATCCTCCCCGACGGCGGCGTCCGCGTCGTCGACAACGGCCGCGGTATCCCGGTGGGCATCGTGCCCTCCGAGGGCAAGCCGGCCGTCGAGGTCGTGCTGACCGTGCTGCACGCGGGCGGCAAGTTCGGCGGCGGCGGTTACGCCGTCTCCGGCGGTCTGCACGGTGTGGGTGTGTCCGTCGTGAACGCCCTGTCGACCAAGGTGTCCGTCGAGATCAGGACGGACGGCCACCGCTGGACGCAGGACTACAAGCTCGGCGTCCCGACTGCGCCCCTCGCCCAGCACGAGGCCACGGACGAGACCGGCACCTCGGTCACCTTCTGGGCCGACCCGGACATCTTCGAGACCACCGAGTACTCCTTCGAGACGCTGTCCCGGCGTTTCCAGGAGATGGCGTTCCTCAACAAGGGCCTGACCATCAGGCTCACCGACGAACGTGAGTCGGCGAAGGCCGTCGCCGGCGCGGACGAGGCGGGCGCGGACGAGAAGGCCGAGGTCAAGGCGGTCTCGTACCACTACGAGGGCGGCATCGTCGACTTCGTGAAGTACCTCAACTCCCGCAAGGGAGAGGTGGTGCACCCCACCGTCATCGACCTGGAGGCGGAGGACAAGGACAAGAGCCTGTCCCTCGAGGTCGCGATGCAGTGGAACAGCGGCTACAGCGAGGGCGTGTACTCCTTCGCGAACATCATCCACACCCACGAGGGCGGTACGCACGAAGAGGGCTTCCGTGCCGCGCTGACGTCGCTGATCAACAAGTACGCGCGCGACAAGAAGCTGCTGCGCGAGAAGGACGACAACCTCACCGGTGACGACATCCGTGAGGGTCTGACCGCGATCATCTCGGTCAAGCTGAGCGAGCCGCAGTTCGAGGGCCAGACGAAGACCAAGCTGGGCAACACGGAGGCCAAGACCTTCGTGCAGAAGGCGGTCTACGAGCACCTCAACGACTGGCTGGACCGCAACCCGGTCGAGGCGGCGGACATCATCCGCAAGGGCATCCAGGCGGCCACCGCGCGCGTGGCGGCCCGCAAGGCCCGCGACCTGACCCGCCGCAAGGGCCTGCTGGAGTCGGCGTCCCTGCCGGGCAAGCTCTCCGACTGCCAGTCGAACGACCCGACCAAGTGCGAGATCTTCATCGTCGAGGGTGACTCCGCCGGCGGCTCGGCCAAGTCCGGCCGGAACCCGCAGTACCAGGCGATCCTCCCGATCCGCGGCAAGATCCTCAACGTGGAGAAGGCCAGGATCGACAAGATCCTGCAGAACCAGGAGATCCAGGCGCTGATCTCGGCCTTCGGCACCGGTGTGCACGAGGACTTCGACATCGAGAAGCTCCGCTATCACAAGATCATCCTGATGGCGGACGCCGACGTCGACGGCCAGCACATCAGCACCCTGCTGCTGACCTTCCTGTTCCGCTTCATGCGGCCGCTGGTCGAGGCCGGGCACGTGTACCTGTCCCGCCCCCCGCTGTACAAGATCAAGTGGGGCCGGGACGACGTGGAGTACGCGTACTCCGACCGCGAGCGCGACGCCCTGATCGAGATGGGCCGCCAGCGCGGCAAGCGCGTCCGCGAGGACTCGATCCAGCGCTTCAAGGGCCTCGGCGAGATGAACGCCGAGGAGCTGCGCGTGACCACGATGGACCAGGAGCACCGGGTCCTCGGCCAGGTCACCCTGGACGACGCCGCCCAGGCCGACGACCTGTTCTCGGTCCTCATGGGCGAGGACGTCGAGGCGCGCCGCCAGTTCATCCAGCGCAACGCCAAGGACGTCCGCTTCCTCGACATCTGAGTCGGTCTCAGCTGACCGCACCAGGAAGGATCTTCACCAGCAATGGCCGACGAGAACACTCCAGAGACTCCCGAGACCGAGGGCGGCGAACTCGCCATGCGCGTCGAGCCCGTCGGGCTCGAGACGGAGATGCAGCGCTCGTACCTGGACTACGCGATGTCCGTCATCGTGTCCCGTGCGCTGCCCGACGTCCGGGACGGCCTCAAGCCCGTCCACCGGCGCGTGCTGTACGCGATGTACGACGGCGGCTACCGCCCCGACCGCGGCTTCTACAAGTGCGCCCGTGTCGTCGGTGACGTCATGGGCAACTACCACCCGCACGGCGACAGTTCGATCTACGACGCCCTGGTGCGCCTCGCCCAGCCGTGGTCGATGCGGATGCCGCTGGTGGACTCCAACGGCAACTTCGGCTCCCCGGGCAACGACCCGGCGGCCGCCATGCGGTACACCGAGTGCAAGATGGCGCCGCTGTCGATGGAGATGGTCCGCGACATCGACGAGGAGACCGTCGACTTCACGGACAACTACGACGGCCGCTCCCAGGAGCCGACCGTTCTGCCGGCCCGCTTCCCGAACCTGCTGATCAACGGCTCGGCCGGGATCGCGGTCGGCATGGCGACCAACATCCCGCCGCACAACCTGCGCGAGGTCGCGGCCGGCGCCCAGTGGTACCTGGAGAACCCCGAGGTCTCGCACGAGGAGCTGCTGGATGCGCTCATGGAGCGCATCAAGGGCCCCGACTTCCCGACCGGCGCCCTGGTGGTGGGCCGCAAGGGCATCGAGGAGGCGTACCGCACCGGGCGCGGCTCCATCACGATGCGCGCGGTGGTCGAGGTCGAGGAGATCCAGGGCCGGCAGTGCCTGGTCGTCACCGAACTGCCGTACCAGGTCAACCCGGACAACCTGGCGCAGAAGATTGCCGACCTGGTCAAGGACGGCAAGATCGGCGGCATCGCGGACGTCCGCGACGAGACCAGCTCCCGTACGGGCCAGCGCCTCGTCATCGTCCTGAAGCGGGACGCGGTCGCCAAGGTCGTGCTGAACAACCTGTACAAGCACACCGATCTGCAGACGAACTTCGGCGCCAACATGCTGGCGCTGGTCGACGGCGTGCCGCGCACGCTGTCCCTGGACGCGTTCATCCGCCACTGGGTGACGCACCAGATCGAGGTCATCGTCCGCCGGACCCGCTTCCGGCTCCGCAAGGCCGAGGAGCGCGCGCACATCCTGCGCGGTCTGCTGAAGGCCCTGGACGCCATCGACGAGGTCATCGCGCTGATCCGGCGCAGTGAGACGGTCGAGGTCGCGCGCAACGGCCTGATGGGCCTCCTGGAGATCGACGAGATCCAGGCCAACGCGATCCTCGAGATGCAGCTGCGGCGCCTGGCGGCCCTGGAGCGGCAGAAGATCGTCCAGGAGCACGACGAACTCCAGGCGAAGATCAACGAGTACAACGAGATCCTCGCCTCGCCGGTCCGCCAGCGCGGGATCGTCAGCGAGGAACTGGCCGCGATCGTCGAGAAGTACGGTGACGACCGCCAGACCAAGCTGATCCCGTACGAGGGCGACATGTCCATCGAGGACCTGATCGCCGAGGACGACATCGTCGTCACGGTCACGCGCGGCGGCTATGTCAAGCGGACCAAGACGGACGACTACCGGGCGCAGAAGCGCGGCGGCAAGGGCGTGCGCGGCACGAAGCTGAAGGAAGACGACATCGTCGACCACTTCTTCGTCTCCACGACCCACCACTGGCTGCTCTTCTTCACCAACAAGGGCCGGGTGTACCGGGCGAAGGCGTACGAGCTCCCCGAGGCCGGCCGGGACGCGCGCGGCCAGCACGTGGCGAACCTGCTCGCCTTCCAGCCGGACGAGGCGATCGCCGAGATCCTCGCGATCCGCGACTACGAGGCGGCGCCGTACCTGGTGCTGGCCACGAAGTCGGGCTTGGTCAAGAAGACGCCTCTGAAGGATTACGATTCGCCCCGTTCCGGCGGCGTGATCGCGATCAACCTGCGCGAGCGCGAGGACGGAACGGACGACGAACTGATCGGCGCCGAGCTGGTCTCGGCCGACGACGATCTGCTGCTGATCAGCAAGAAGGCACAGTCGATCAGGTTCACCGCCACCGACGACTCCCTGCGCCCGATGGGCCGCGCCACCTCCGGTGTGAAGGGCATGAGTTTCCGCGAGGGCGATGAACTTCTGTCGATGAATGTGGTGCGACCCGGTACGTTCGTGTTCACTGCCACCGACGGCGGGTACGCGAAGCGGACCGTCGTCGACGAGTACCGCGTCCAGGGCCGCGGTGGCCTCGGCATCAAGGCCGCCAAGATCGTGGAAGACCGTGGTTCGCTCGTCGGGGCGCTGGTCGTGGAGGAGACTGACGAGATCCTCGCGATCACTCTCTCTGGCGGTGTGATTCGTACGCGAGTCAACGGGGTCAGGGAGACGGGCCGTGACACCATGGGCGTCCAACTGATCAACCTGGGCAAGCGCGATGCCGTGGTCGGTATCGCACGTAACGCCGAGGCGGGGCGGGAAGCGGAGGAGGTCGACGGCGAGGATGCTGTCGACGAGACCGCCGAGGATGCCGGGACCACCGGCACGGACGAGGGTGAGGCGCCCTCGGCCGAGTAGCACGAGGAGTGAGTCATCGTGAGCGGAGCCACGGGCGCCGGATCGGCCGGTACCTCCACGGGTGCCGAAACGGACGGCGGCGGCCGTGGCTCCGCCGCGCACGGGGCGGATGCGGGCAGCGTGACCGACCCGCACACGACCAACCTGAAGCCGGTGAAGGTGGCCGAGAAGGGCTCCGCCGGCACGTCTGGATCCCAGGGGGGAACTGTGACGGACACCCGAGGCCAGGCCGCCGCCGGCGAGGCGCAGTCGTCGTCGCCGCTCCCCGGGGAGCGGCGCCCGGAGCAGCCCGCAGGGCCGTACCACCCGCCGCAGGCCTATCCGGCGCAGCCCCCGGCCGACGCCGTCCGGCGGCCGCGCACGGGGGCCCGGACGGCGCCGCGCACCCGTAAGGCACGGCTGCGGGTGGCCAAGGCCGACCCGTGGTCGGTGATGAAGGTCAGCTTCCTGCTCTCCATCGCACTCGGCATCTGCACGATCGTCGCCTCGGCGGTGCTGTGGATGGTCATGGACGCGATGGGCGTGTTCTCGACGGTGGGCGGCACGATTTCGGAGGCGACCGGCTCGAACGAGGCGAACGGCTTCGACCTGCAGTCGTTCCTCTCGCTCCCCCACGTCCTGACGTTCACGACGATCATCGCGGTCATCGACGTGGTCCTGGCCACCGCGCTCGCGACGCTCGGCGCGTTCATCTACAACCTCTCCGCGGGCTTCGTGGGCGGCATCGAGCTGACCCTGGCGGAGGACGAGTGAGGCGCTCCCGACGCCTTGCGGGTCCCTGACCTGACGGTCCCCCGACAACCGATTTTGGGACTGACGTGGTCGTGCGCTAATCTTCAGGAGTCAGCGCGCGGGACACACACCGCACAGCGCGGCGGGGCTATAGCTCAGTTGGTTAGAGCGCATCCCTGATAAGGATGAGGCCACAGGTTCAAATCCTGTTAGCCCCACCAGCGAAAAGACCCCCGGTCCATTAGGGCCGGGGGTCTTTTTTCGGCGCCAGCGGCTGACACGTGTGGACATCCATGGTCATGAAGCAAGCAGGGCCCCGCAGGTGTGCCGGGCAGGCCGGGCCGTGATGCGGCGGACGCCGGCGCGCTTCCCGTCGGTGTCCTGCCGGCGCAGGCCCAGGAACTCGCTGCGGCGGCGGCCGAGCACAAGCACCAGGACGCAGGCCGCGTAGAGGCGGTGCGCGCGGTTCCTACGTAGGCGCCGCCCAGCCGGCCGGCGGTTCCTGGAGAGGACAGCTCAAAGCGTCAATCGTTCGGACGCCGGGAACCACGCCCGCTCCACGGTGTGTGCGGATCGGGGTGGGTCAGCCGGAGCGGCGCCGTTGCTTGGCGTGTTCGGGGCCGGTGATCACGACGCGAACCTCGTTCGTCGCGCTCAGGCGTGACTCGTAGGCGCGATCTCGTCGAGCAGGCCGCGGATGCGCTTTTCGATCTCGTCGCGGATGGGGCGTACGGCGTCGACGCCCTGTCCGGCCGGGTCGGGGAGTTCCCAGTCGAGGTAGCGCTTGCCGGGGAAGACGGGGCAGGTGTCGCCGCAGCCCATCGTGATGACTACGTCGGACGCCTTGACGGCCTCGACGGTGAGCACCTTGGGCACCTCGGCCGAAATGTCGATGCCTGCCTCGGACATCGCTTCGACGACGGCCGGGTTGACGGTGTCGGCGGGGGCGGATCCGGCGGAGCGGACCTGTACGCGATCGCTCGCCAGGTGGGTGAGGAACGCGGCGGCCATCTGGGAGCGCCCGGCGTTGTGGACGCAGACGAAGAGCACGGACGGGCGGTCGGCAGCGGGAGTGGTCATGGCGAGCGTTCTTTCTGGGCCGAAGCCGGTCAGGGGAGGGAGGGGGCGGCGAGTTCGGGTTCGCCCTGCAGCGGGACGGTCCCGTTCTGCTCGGGCGCGGGGCGCCCGAACACGGCAGCCACCAGCCCCAGCCCCAGTGCGCCGCCGAGCAGTTGGGCGACGATGAACGGGCCGAGCGAGCCGGGCGCGATACCGGCGAATGTGTCGGTGAAGGCCCGGCCGATGGTGACCGCAGGGTTCGCGAACGATGTGGAGGACGTGAACCAGTAGGCCGCGCCGATATAGGACGCCACGGCGACGGGGCCGAGGCGGGCGCGGTCGGTGCGGGCCAGACCGAAGATCAGCAGGACGAGGCCGGCGGTCGCGACCGCCTCGCCCAGCCACAGGTGACCGGCGTAGCGGTCGTGGGTGGACCAGTGCACGAGCGGCTTGCCGAACATGGCATCGGCCATGACGGCACCGACGATGGCTCCGGTGATCTGGGCCGGGAGGTAGGCGGCGACGTCCCGCGCGGTCAGCTCGCCCTTGCCGCGGCGGCCGGTGAGCCAGGCCGCGAGCGTGACGACGGGGTTGAGATGCGCGCCGGAGACCGGCCCGAGCAGCGCGATGAGCACGCCTAGGCCGAAGACCGTGGCCAGCGAGTTGGCAAGCAGCTGCACGCCGACGTCCCGGCTCAGCTCGGCGGCCTGGATGCCGGAGCCGACGACCACCGCGACCAGGGCGGCCGTCCCCACCGCCTCGGCAAGAGCCCGGCGGCGCAGCGAGGCGCTCACGCGGTCGCCTCGGCCGTCTGCGACGTCTTCAGGAACGCGGCGAGCCGGTCGAGGGTGGCGGGCAGTGCCCAGTAATAGACCCACGTGCCCCGGCGCTCGCAGTCGATCAGAGCGGCCTGGCGCAGCAGCTTGAGGTGATGCGAGATCGTCGGCTGGGACAGGTCGAAAGCCGGGGTCAGGTCACACACGCAGACCTCGCCACCCGCCCGTGACGCGATCATGGACAGCAGGCGCAGCCGTACGGGGTCGCCCAGTGCCTTGAACAGCTTCGCCAGCTCGACGGCCTGGTCCTCGTCCAGCGGCGCGGTCACCAGCCCTGGGCAGCACGGAGTGTTCTCGCCGCTCTGTCCGAGCACCACAAGCTCTTGCTTCGACATGCGTCTATCTTGACATCCTTCGATTCAAGCCACAACCTTGCATAGACAGACGTCAATGCAAGCGGATGGGAGCCCTTGCCATGTCCCGTGCTCAGCTCGCCCTGCGTGTCAGCGATCTCGAAGGGTCGATCGCCTTCTACTCGAAGCTCTTCGGCACCGAACCGGCCAAGCGGCGCCAGGGCTACGCCAACTTCGCCCTCACCGAGCCCCCGCTCAAGCTCGTCCTGATCGAGGGCGAGCCAGGGCAGGAGACGCGCCTCGACCACCTGGGTGTGGAGGTCGAGTCCACCGAGCAGGTGAACGCGGCCACCAGCCGCCTCAGGGACGCCGGCCTCGCCACCTTCGAGGAGAACGACACCTCCTGCTGCTACGCCCTCCAGGACAAGGTCTGGGTGCACGGCCCCGGCCAGGAGCCCTGGGAGGTGTACGTGGTCAAGGCCGACGCCGACACCCTCGGCAAGAGCGCCGCCCCCGACGCCACCGGCGACGGTTGCTGCACCGGCCGGACCACCGAGCGGGCCCCGGCGCCGGACTCCAGTGGATCACCGGCCGTGGCGTAGGCGCGCCTGGCCGACGTCGGCGGGCCCCGTGATCGACCTGACAAGGATGAGGCCACAGGTTCAGAAGCTCGGAAAGCCTCGCGACGGCTTCGCGCTCGCGACGGACGCCGGTGCGCTTCACAGCACTGGTTTTCGAAGTCGCGGCGGGTCTAGGCTCGGCAAATGACCTTGGAATGGCGCCATGTAATCGTTCATTCGGCAGATCCGGCGGCCCTGGGGCAGTGGTGGGCCGAGGCCCTTGGCTGGGTTGTGGTCCACACCTCCGATGTGGAGTTCGCGATCCGCCCGGAGCCGGATCGCGTGCCGGGGCTGGAGTTCGTCCTCCTTGATGAGCCCAAGAAGGGCAAGAGCCGACTGCATCTCGACTTCGTGCCAGATGATCAGGACGCCGAGGTGGCTCGTCTCGAGGCACTGGGCGCCAGGCGTGTCGACATCGGCCAGGGTGACCAGCCGTGGGTGGTCATGGCCGACCCCGAGGGCAACGAGTTCTGTGTCCTTGGCCGACGGCGTCAGTGAGAACCCCGTGTCCAGCCCGGCGGGTCGGCAGTTCAGCGGCTGCGGCGAGGGCGCGAGGCGCTGACATCGGCGCCTGACAGCACCACCAGCGGGCAGGGGCGGGGTGGCGGGTGCCTCGGCGGGCTTACCTCAGAGGTAATCGCGGCCGCGGCACGCGTGGCTACGTTCGAGTCGTCGTAGCGAGCGATCGAAGGAGCCGGACGTGCCCGCTTACGGTTGTGCGCACCTGCGGGAGCGCCGCCACCATCCCGACGTCCTCGAGTACCTGGAACGCATCCAGGCCACCCTCGACCCGTTTCACGGCCGCTTCCTGGTCCATGGTCCGCCGGCCGAGGTGGTCGAGGGGGACTGGCCGGGCAGCATGGTGCTGATCGAGTTCCCCGGTCTCGCCGAGGCCCGCGCCTGGTACGCGTCCTCCGCCTATCAGGAGATCCTTCGGCTGCGCACCGACCACATCGACGGGGACGTCGTGCTGGTCGACGGCGTCGGACCCGGATACGACCCGCGGGAGCGGGCGGGCAAGCTCCGGGCGGAGGCGGCCGGGGAGGGGGACTAGCAGCGCCGCCGCGGGTCCGGCGGGCGTCTTTTGACATCGCTGAGCGGTGGGCGTTCCCTGGAAGTACCGGCGGTGCAGCGAGCGTGCGTCCCCCGGCCGCGGTTTCCTCGCCGCCGTCGTCCAGCGCTCTACGCGGAGGTGGCCGAGTTGAAAGCCGTCGTCTATGAGAAGCCCTTCAGCGTGACGGTCAGGGATGTCGACGATCCGCGGATCCAGCATCCCAACGATGTGCTGGTACGGGTCACATCGACCGCGATCTGCGGCTCGGACCTGCACATGTACGAGGGCCGTACGGCGGCCGAGGCGGGCATCGTCTTCGGGCACGAGAACCTCGGCGTCGTCGAGGAGGCCGGCCCTGGAGTGACCTCCCTGGCCCGGGGAGACCGCGTGGTGATGCCGTTCAACGTCGCCTGCGGGTTCTGCAAGAACTGCCTCGCCGGCAAGACCGGCTTCTGCCTGACGGTCAACCCGGGCTTCGCCGGCGGAGCCTACGGCTATGTGGCCATGGGCCCGTACAAGGGCGGTCAGGCGGAGTTGCTGCGGGTGCCCTTCGCCGACTTCAACTGTCTCAAGCTGCCGCCGGGCAACGACTTCGAGACCGACTTCGTACTGCTCGCCGACATCTTCCCGACCGGCTACCACGGCTGCGAACTCGCCCGGGTGTCCCCCGGCGAGAGCGTGGCCGTCTTCGGCGCCGGGCCCGTGGGGCTGATGGCCGCCTACTCCGCGCTGCTGCGTGGCGCGGCGAAGGTGTTCTCGGTGGACCGGGTGCCCGAACGGCTCGCCAAGGCGGAGGAGATCGGGGCGATCCCCATCGACTTCACCAAGGGCGACCCGGCCGAGCAGATCAAGGAGCAGACGGCCGGGGAGGGCACCGACAAGGGCGTGGACGCCGTCGGCTACCAGGCCCAGGCACACGACGCCAGCCACGAGGAGCCGGCGGTCGTCCTCAACTCCCTGGTGGAGACGGTACGGCCGACCGGCATGCTCGGCGTACCGGGCCTGTACGTGCCCTCCGACCCGGGCGGCCCCGACGAGCACGCCAAGCACGGTCAACTGCTGGTCTCCATCGGCCGGATGTTCGAGAAGGGCCAGCAGATGGGCACCGGCCAGTGCAACGTCAAGCAGTACAACCGCCAGCTGCGCGACTTGATCATCGCCGGGCGGGCCAAGCCCAGCTTCGTGGTCTCCCACGAACTGCCGCTGGAGGAGGCACCGCTGGCCTACGAGAAGTTCGACAAGCGGATCGAGGGCTACACCAAGGTGGTCCTGCATCCTGGGCACGCCCTCGCCGCCTGAGGCAGGGCTCCGAGCCGACGAAAAGGCCCGATCGCTGGCGACGGGGGATGCACCAGCGATCGGGCTGTGGCCAAGGGTAACAAGACCGGGCGCTTCGCGGGGCCAAGTCGGCCGAGAACAGGTCAGGTTGGCCGATCAGTGACCACAAGGCGGGTCATAGGAGAGGCGGGGCAGGTACTCGTGCCACTTCTGCGCGGTGAGTACACCTCGTGTCACCGAGCAGATGTGGTCGATCGCCGGGGCGGCGTCCAGGCTCCACAGGCGGACCGTGTCGGCACCGCTGGAGACCCCGAGGACCCGGCTCTTGGGGCTGAAGGACAGGAAGTTGCCCGTCTGGCCGTTGGGGCTCATCGACTGGCCGATGGGCGTCGCCGAGTCGGGATGGGTGACGTTCCACAGCCGGATCGTGTTGTCGTCGCCCCCGCTGGCCAGGGTGCGCCCGCCCGGGCCGAACGTCAGTGACGTGACCGCCTCGGTGTGGCCGGTGAGCGGCGAGCCGAGCGCGATCGCCGCGGTGGGGTCGGTGACGTTCCACAGCCGGACCGTGTCGTCGTCACTGCCGCTGGCCAGGGTGTGTCCGTCCGGCGTGAACGCGAGCGCGTTGACCGGCCCGGAGTGCTCGGTCAGCGGTGTGCCGAGCCCGGTCGGACGGGCCGGGTCGGTGACGTTCCACAGGCGGATCGTGCTGTCCGCGCTGCCGCTGGCCAGGGTGTGCCCGTCCGGACTGAAGGCGAGTGCGTTGATGTATCCCCGGTGGCTGGTGACCGGCCCCCCGAGGGGAACGGCGTGCGCGGGGTCGGTGACGTTCCACAGCTGGAAACTGTGGTTGTCGTAGGCGGTGGCCAGGGTGTGGCCGTCGGGACTGAAGGCCAGCGCGTTGTCGCCCATGAAGCGGCTCTGCAGGGTGAGGGGTGCTCCCGCGGCGATCGGGTGGGCGGGGTCGGTGACGTTCCACAACTGCACCGTCCGGCGGCCCGTGAGCACGGCGAGGGTGTGGCCGTCGGGAGAGAAGCCCACTCGCTGGCCGTCCTTCCCGCGCATGAACGGTTGGCCCAGCAGCACGGGCCGGCCGGGCCGCGCCACGTTCCACAGCCGGATCCCGCCGTCCTGTGCCGCCGTGGCCAGCACCCGGCCGTCCGGGCGGAACGCCGCGCTGCGGCCGATCACGTCCGAGGTCGGGATCGACCACAGGCGCACTTTGGCGTCGCCGCTGCCGGTGGCCAGGGTCCGCCCGTCGGGGCTGAACCCCAGGGCGTACATCTCGCCGCTGCTGCCCGCGAGCGGCTCGCCGACCTGTGAGGGGGCCGTCGGGTCGGTCACGTTCCACAGGCTCGCCGTGCTGTCCGCACTCGCGGCGGCCAGTCTGGTGCCGTCCGGGCTGAACGCCACCGACCAGATCGGTCCGGTGTGGCCGGTCAGCGGGGATCCCAGCGCGGACGGGTGCACCGGGTCGGCGACGTTCCACAGGCGGATCGTGTCGTCCGCGCTGCCACTGGCCAGGGTGTGCCCGTCGGGGCTGAAGGCCACCGAGTGGACGAGGTCCGTATGGCCCTTGAGCGCCGTGCGGTACGCCTTCGGGTGGCGCGGGTCGGACGTGTTCCACAGCAGGATCGTGTCGTCGTCACCACCCGCCGCGAGCGTGCGCCCGTCGGGGCTGAAGGCGACGCTGCGCACTGGTGCGGTGTGGCCGCGCAGGGCCTCGAGTTTCCTCGGCCGGTGCGGGTCGGCCACGTCCCACAGCCGTACGGTGCTGTCCTCGCCTGCCGAGGCCAGGGTGTGTCCGTCCGGGCTGAAGGCGACCAGGTAGATCGTGCCCCGGTGACCGGTGAGGGGCTTGCCCAGGGACTTGGGGCGGGCGGGGTCGGTCACGTCCCACAGCCGGATCGTCCCGTCGTCGCCGGCGCTGGCGAGCGTGTGGCCGTCCGGGCTGTAGACGGCGCTGCTCACCCAACTGGTGTGGCCGGTGAGCGGCTTGCCGAGGGGCCGGGGGTGGCTGCGGTCGGCCACGTTCCACAGCCGGATGGTCCGGTCGTAGCTGGCCGTGGCCAGCGTCTTGCCATCGGGGCTGAACGAGGTGAGGTAGACGGCACCGGTATGGCCGGACAGGGCGGTGGCCAGCGGTGCGTTGACGATCGAGATCAGCCTGCTGTATGTGCCCTCGTCGTCCGGGCGCAGCTGATGGGCGACCAGGTCGAGCTGGGCGGCCAGGGACGGGTCCGTGCGCTGGACCCGGTCGGCCTCGGCGAGCACCTGCTCGAACACGGCTTCGTCCCGTTGCTGCCGGGCGATCACCGAGGAACCGCCCGCGACCAGGGCCAGCACCACCAGCGCGGCCACGGCGGCGCGGCTGATCCACACCGTGCGCTTGCGCAGCCGGACGGCCGCGGCCAGGAACTCCACCGCGCTGCGGGTCAGATACGTGTCCCCGGCCGACCTGGCCCAGCCGCGCGCCTGTTCCAGCCGGGAGCCCCGGTAGAGCAGCGAGCTGTCCCGGCCCGAGTCCTCCCAGGCGCGGCCGTCCTCCTCCAGGCGCTGGCGCAGCAGATGGTCGTTGCGATCGTCGTCGATCCAGTGCCGCAGCCGGGGCCAGGCGTGCAGCAGCGCCTCGTGGGTGATCTCCACGGTCTCCGCGTCGAGTGTCACCAGCCGGGCCCGTACGAGCGCCTCGAGGGACTCCTCTGTCTTCCCCGGATCCGCCGACTCCTCCGCCAGCTGCCGCCGGGTGCCTCGCCGGCGCGTGGCCTGGGTGTCCTCGCCGAGCCGGACCAGGCGCAGCAGGAGCAGCCGGGCGGCCGTGCGGGCCGCGGGGTCGAGCCCGGACCAGGCGCGTTCCGCGGTCGCCGCGACCGCCCCCTGGATCCCGCCCGCCGCGCGATAGCCGGCCAGCGTCAGCCGTCCTGCCTTGCGGCGCTGCCAGGTGGCGAGCAGGGCGTGCGAGAGCAGGGGGAGCACACCCGTGTCGTGTGCTCCGCGCGGGCCATCGGCGCTCACCTCGCGGACGATCAGCTCGGCGAGCCCCGGTTCCAGCTCAAGACCCACCGCCTTGGCCGGACCGGTCACTGCCTCGCGCAGCCCGGTGCTGGTCAGCGGGCCGAGCACCATGTGCCGGTGCTGGAGCGCGTCGGCGAGTTCGGGGTAGCCGAGGCACTGCTCGTAGAAGTCGGCGCGGATGCCGAGGACGACGAGGACCGGGGCGGCCTCGTCCGAGCCGGCGGGTGGGGTGCAGGCGGCGTGCAGGAGCTGGATGAAGGTACGCCGGTCCGCCTCGTCGGGGCAGAGGGTGAACGCCTCCTCGAACTGGTCCACGATGACGACCGGCCGGCTCTCGGCGGGCCCCTTCCGGCGGGCCCACTCCGACACGGCCTTGCGGGCGGCCCGGGTCAGCCGGGGGGAGTCCGAGCCGGGAATCGCCGGGTTCTCCGTCGCCTCCTCCTCGGCCCGGCGCGCCTCGGCGGCGACGGCGCTGAGATCGGGGATACGGCGGACCAGTTCACCCAGCGGGTCGGCACCGGGGACGAGCTGCAGGACGAGGTCGGCGGCCGTCTGCGGGGAGGGTTGGGAGGGTGCCGCAGCGGTGTTCGGTACGCCGGTGGCAGCTCCGTCGCGCAGCGCGCCGCCGCGGAGGGCGGGCACCAGACCGGCGTTCAGCAGGGAGGACTTGCCCGCGCCCGAGGCGCCCACCAGCATCACCAGACCGCCGGTCCGCTCGGCGTCGCGCAGCTGGGCGACGAGCGCGCTCGTGCTGCGCTCCCGTCCGAAGAACCACCGGGCGTCCTCCTGCCGGTACGGGGCCAGCCCGCGGTACGGGCACACGCCTCCGGCGACCGGTGGGGCCTGGGCGGGCGGCCGCCGGTTCTCCTCGGCGGGCGGGGCGGGCCGTTCGCCCGCCACCGGATCGGCCAGCGCGCGTTCCCAGAGCCGCTGCCAGTGCGCGAGGTCGTACAGTCCGGTGGACACCGGCGCGGGCCGCAGACGCCGCGCCTCCGGGATCAGGATGTGCAGCACCGCCGCGAGGGCGGTGAACTGGGCCGGCACGTTCTTGGCCCGGCGCCAGTCGCTGATCCGCTGCGCGGACACCCGAACGGGCCGCCCACGCTCGTCGACCCGCTGCAGCCGTACGACCGCCTCGGCAACGCTCTTCAGGGGAGGGTTTCCAGCCTCCTTGTACAGCAGCGCGAGCCGCTCGGCGAAGGCCGTACGTGTCCCTGAGTCGGAACTCAAGGTCCCACCCCTTTACTTCCCCCCGCATCTGGACGTCCGGACCGGAAAACCCACCCTATATGGCTGACCTGCGGATAAGCACTGGACCGGAGGCAGTGGCCTCCTCTCTGACGGGCAACAGATGGCAGGATCCGGACGCAGTAGCGAACCCGTCACCCACCGTCCGGACAGGCCACGGCTCTGTGCCTGGAGAGACGGCACAGAACACCGAGCGGTCCCAGCCAACTTCCCTCCGACCGCCGAGAGGGCCCGCGAGCACTCCCGG
The DNA here is from genome assembly GCF_040680195.1 of Streptomyces sp. NPDC052109. Lineage (NCBI taxonomy): Bacteria > Bacillati > Actinomycetota > Actinomycetes > Kitasatosporales > Streptomycetaceae > Streptomyces > Streptomyces sp. NPDC052109. Next base: position 69,330 of record NZ_JBFAWF010000005.1, read on the forward strand.
TCGGCTCCCTTCCTCGACCCGCGCCCAGCCGACATGGCGCGGGTCGACACTCCGCACCGTTCGGCACCGGTCCCCACGAGGGGAGGGACCGGTGCCGAACGGCCGGGGCGAGGAATGGTGCGTTCTGTCGGGCGGGGTGGCGTTTCACGTGAAACATCACCGGTGACGCATGTTCGGCGCGCTATGCCCGAGTCGACCGTCGTGTTCGCTTCCTCAGTCAGCCCTCCGACTCAGTCGGCCCTTCCGAGCGCTTGGAGCCATCCGGCCGCGCGGGCCGCGGCAACGGCGTGGCGCTCGGCCTCCTCGGCGGAGGCGTTCAGGGTCGCGTCCCGCCCCCGCGCTCGGCCACCGGCCGCGACCGCGGCGGCCTGGGACGCCGCCAGTGCCGCGCGCAGGGCGCTGGCGGACGCTGTGAGCGAGGTGGGGGCGGACTCCGTGGCCGGGGCCGGCGCGCCGCCGTCCTGGGCCGCGGCCACCTGGGCGGCCAGCGCCGCGGTGGCGGCGGCGTTGCGGGCGCAGCGGGCGTCCGCAGCCGGGTCCGGGGCGCTCGCGCTCAGCGTGGCGAGCGACTCGGCCGACAGGCGCAGCGCGTTCGCGGCCCGGCCGACGGGGTCCGTCGGTACGACCTGCGCCAGGTCCCGGCCGACACCGGCGTACCGGCACGCGGCGACCGCGCGGTCGTAGGCGCTGTGGGCACGCGCCTCGTGAAGCCTGCGCAGTGCCGCGGCCTCCGTGGCCGCTCCGGTCGTTGTCTCTTCCCGTCCGCTCATCCTCGGCCTCCCTCGTCCGGGACGACACCGCACCCCCTGCTCCGGGGTGCGGGCAGGGTGCCACGCCGGCCGTGAAGAGGCCAGAACCAGGGACTGGTGCCCGTGCGCACTGGTCATCTGACGGTCCGTCATATACGGTCTCGGTCCGCCGGTTGTTCCCGAAGGGGTGAGTGTCATGCTGAAGCGTCCCCCGTGCCCGCGACCGCCCGGTCCCCCGCGCTGGGTCGCGATGTTCCACCGGCCCTCGCCGGACTCCTGGACGGTGGGCGCCGAGTCACCGGACCGGGAGCCGGTGCTGTACGCCGTGGGAGACATGACCCAGACCCTGCGGGCGCGCGGCGAGGAGGTGACGGTCGCGTTGTGGGGGCCCCAGGACGGCGGCTGGCACCTCTTCGACGCCCCGGCCGCCAAGGCGTCCGCTCCCGCGGCTCCGGCCGGCGTGCCGGCAGTCGGCGCCGGTGAACCGGCCAGGCTGGCGGAACGCATGACGGGTCGCCGGCACCAGGTGCTCCTGGCCGGTCTGAGCAGGGCGGGCCTGTACGACCTGAGCGAGGAGGACGGCGCGGCGGTGCGGGCGATGGCCGACCTGCTCGACGAGCCGACGGTCCGCCGGGTGGCCCACTGGCTGTCGGCCGCGGGCGGGCAGCGGTAGCGCCAACAGGGCTGCTTCAGGGCGCCGTTCGCCGGGAAGCGACGAAGGAGCCCACCGGCGCCGACCGTGTTCGCGTGCGAGCACGGATACGGCGTCGTACGGGCAGGGCACGAGGAGTCCGACGGCCGGGGGTCCGCGAAGCGGCCTGGAGGCGCCCTGCACAGGCAATCGTGCTCGCGCGCCGACTCACGGGGCGGGCGCACCGCCCGGGTAGGCCCATCCGAGGTCCGCCAGCGCGCGGGCCCGAGCCTCGGCGACCGCCATCCGGGCCTCGCGCTCGACCGGATCGGCATGGGACACCTGGCCCGTGACCTGGCCCTCCCACTTGCGGTACAGCAGGCCGGCCTCCGCCGAGAACCAGCCTCGGCTCACGGCGTCCAGCGCCAGCAGCAGGCCCGTGTCCTCGGACGCCGGCAGGGCCATCCAGCCGCCGAGCGCGGTGAGCAGCTCCCGCCGGACGCACAGGGTGGCCGGGTGGACCGGTGCCCGGAAGTCGTTCCGCTTCCAGTGGTCGAGTACGACACCGGGTTCCAGCGGTCCCTCCTCCGGATCGCCGGGAAAGCCCATGGTCGAGCCGTCGGGCAGCAGGTCGAGGGCCCGTGACGTCGTCCAGCCGAGGGTGCGGTCCGCCTCCAGCACGGCCAGGTCACGGGCGAGTGCGCCCGGTGTGAGCCGGTCGTCGGCGTCCAGGACCTTCACGTACGCGCCCGTGGCGCGCGCCAGCGCGATCGTGCGGGCGACCCCGGGACCGCCCGGACGGCCCTGCCGGAAGCTCAGGCGCGGGTCCTCGGGGACGTACGGGCGGACCTCGTCCGTCGTGCCGTCCTCCTGGATCGCCCACTCCCACTCCCAGTCATCGGGAAGCCGCTGCTCGCCGAGGGACGCGTAGGCGTCCGGCAGGAAGCGCGCGGACGGGCCGTGGACGGCGGTGACAACGGTGATGCGCCGGATCACGGCGGCACTCACCACCTTTCCGGAGGCGTTGTCGTTTCCTCGGCCATGCTCCCAGGTGACAAAAGCGCGAGACCCCCGGCCGAACCCGGCCGGGGGTCTTTCCGTGTCGACTGATGCGTACGCAAGTCGCCGTGAGGTCGAGACGTTGCGGTACTGCGTGGGGCGGTCGGTCAGCAGTCGAGCGAGGTGGCCGAGTGCTCTTCGGGGCTGGTCGCGGTCTCGGCCTGGGTCTCATCGAGGGGGCGCTGCCGGCAACTGGGGGACTTTCCATGGGCCTCGGCCCGGATCCGCTGCTTCATCGTGGGGGGCAGGGCACTGGCGTGTGATCGTGACCAGTGGCGTGGTGCCGGGATCGTCGGGATGGTCTTGTGCGCGGTGCCGGTGCTGCTGGGGTTCTCGTTTCCGGGAGTGGCCGCCGAGGCGGTGGCGGTCGAGGTGGCGACGAGACCGAGCGCCGAGCAGAGCGCGAAGAAGGCGGTGACGATGGTGGTCCACAGCTTCATGACCTTGTTCTGGGCCATAACCCCTCACTTTCGGGTTGGGCGATTTGCGTACTTTCCTCATGATGTGTATGTGGGTCGCGAAGTGGTGGACCTTCGCCCGTGGCGCGTCGATGTTCAGATCAACACCACTCGGATGGGCGCAAGAAGCCCGGAAATCTCCCCAAACCTGGTGAGAGTGAGCGAAGAGGGAGCAAAGTAACCGTCCGTGCGGGTGTGATCACCCTCCGATCGGAACGGCTTCCGACCTGGTCTATTGCGCTTCCGGAGGCGGGAGTTGAGCCCCGACGCAGGTCACCGATCGATATCGGTCGGTGTGTATAGTCGGGCGGCAGAGGTCCCCTACGTCAAGGAAAGACGAGGTCGCGCGGTGAAGAAGCTGCTCCTGGTCGCACTGGCCGCCATCGGCGGGCTCCTCGTGTACCGCCAGATCCAGGCGGATCGCGCCGAGCAGGACCTGTGGACGGAGGCGACTGACTCCGTGCCCACGGGTTCGTGAGTGCCGATACCAGAAACTGATACAGACCCCGGCCGCCTTCGTGGTCGGGGTTTTGTGTTGCCCCGTTTTCCGCCACTGCTGCGGAAGCCCGCTGTTGCGGAGGGCCCGCCGGTTCCTGTAGGCGTTCGAGAGGCGCCCGGCCGTCGCGCGGGCACCCCCGCCGGGACGCCGCGCGTTTCGGACGGCCCCAGGCGTTGCCCTGATGGCGCAAGGGCGCCCGGGGCAGGATGGGGCAGGCCGGTGCGGCCGAGGGGCGCCGGATGCGCACCGACGACTGGGGGAGGGCGGCACGTGCGGGGGCGAGGGCGACGAACGGCCTGGTGGTGGCGGTTGCGACGGCGGTACGGTCCCCTGGCGGTCTCAGGCGCCCGCGCCGCGCGGACCGCTCCGCTGCCGGGACTGTGCGCGCTGCTCGTTCTGTCCGTCGCCACCACGCCCGCCTACGGGACGCCGGCCACCGCGGGGGACACGCGGCCGCGGTCGTACGCCTTCGCGCCCGGCGACCGCACCGTAGCCGGCGCGCCGAACCCGGCCACGGCCGAACGGCTGGAACCCGGCCGCACCTACCGCAGCTCCCTCCCCAGGCACGGCAGGCTCTACTACCGGCTCGACCTCACGGCCGCCGACACCGCCTACGTCCCGGTCACCGCCGTACCCCCGGCCGACGCCACCGTCTCCGCCACCGACGGCGTCAGGGTGTCCGTCCAGGACGCGCACGGCACGCCCTGCGCCTACGCCGCCGCCCGCTTCGGCGCCGGGCTCAGCCCGCGCCCGGTCACCGCGCTGGCGGAGCGGGACGCCGGCAAGGCGCTGTGCCAGGGCGGCGGGACGTACTACGTGCTCGTCCAGCGTCTCGACGACGGGGCTCTGGGTACGGCCCCTGCCCAGCGCTGGGATCTGGAGATCGCGCCCGCCACGGAACCCCGCCCGGCACGGGCCGGGTCCACCTCCGCGCCGCAGACCTGGGACTCCGCCACGCCCGCACCGCTCGGCGGGACGCCCCGCGACCGTTCCGGCGGCACCGGGTTCGCCTCGGCTCGCCCACTGGGCCAGGGCGTCTTCCGCACCGCGCTCGTGCCCGGTGAGACCCGGTTCTACGAGGTCCCGGTCGACTGGGGACGGCAGCTGCACGCCTCGGCCGAGCTGGCCGGCGCCCAGGGCCACGGCTATGTCGGCGGCGCCCTGAACCTCTCCCTTTACAACCCCGTCCGCGGCTACGTCGAGGACGCCGCCCTCGGCTACACCGGCACCCCGAAATCCGCCGTACTCGCACCCGTCCCGCCGGTGGAGTACGCCAACCGCTACGCCGCGCCCGCCGGGGTGAGCTCCGTCCGCTTCGCCGGCGACTACTACCTGGTCCTGCACCTCAGCGAGCAGCTGGCCGGTACCTTCGGGCGGGGACCTTTCGAGGTGAAGCTCCAGGTCAGGGTGGCCGGCCGGGCGCACGCGGGGCCCGAGTACGCCGGACACCCGGTGCCGGGTGATGTGTTCGCGGTCCCCGCGCAGGACCGGGAGGCGGCGTTCACCGGGAGCGCCGGGGACGGGGACGAACCGGTGCTGAAGCTGATCGCGTTCGGCGGGATCGGCCTGGGGACCGTGCTGCTGCTGGTGCTGGCCGGGTGGACGCTCGCGGCCCGGCGGACTCAGACGCGGGTCAACGCCCAGAAGCCCACGGCGTAGCAGGCCAGCGCCAGCAGCAGAAGCGGGACCGCGGCCTTGGCCGGTGGCCCCGGCCGCCGTTTCCGCACGCCCCGGCGCGCTCTGCGGCCGTGCGCGGGCGGGCCGGGAAAGGGCTGGTCCGGAGGCGGAATCCGGGTGTCCCGAGCGGTGTAGGAAGCGGTGGAGGCGTCGACCCGCGGGTCGTGGGCCTGGGGGGCGACGTACGGCCCGTGGGGCGGGAGCGGGGTGGGCGGTGGGAACTGCTGGGCGTAGGGAGGGTAAGGGGAGGGATCCACGGCCCGAGATGCCTGCTCGGTGCGGTGCCGACTCTGCTCGACGGCGGGCCCGGGCACCGGCCGGGGGTGGTACGGCTCGGGGACCGACGGCTCCTGGGGCGGCGGCAGACGGAAACTGCCGGTGTCCGAGAGCGAGCCGGTGCCCGCGTCGGCAGCCGGAGCCACACCGGCGCCGGTGGCCGAACCCGCACCCGAGCCGGCCCCGGCACCGGGCGCCCGGCCCCCGGCGCCGGTCTCGGTACCGGTGGCCGGACCCGTGTCCGCGCCCTCGATCAGGTCCGAGGCCACTCCGGAAGCCCGCTTGAGGGGGCCGTCGGGGGCGAACCCCGGGGGGAGCGGGCCGAGTTGGTCGAAGACCTCGATCAGCTCGTCGTCCGGTTCGGGCTCCGGCAGGAGTTCAGCGGCGGAGGCGAGGGCCTTGCGCGCACCCGTGGCGGTGCGGAACCGCGCCTCCGGGTCGGGCTGGAGGAGGGTGGCGACGACCTGCCACAGGGGCTCCGGGATGCCCTGGGGAGGGCCGGGTGTCCCGTTCTCCATGAAGTACTGCACGAGCGCCTTGGCGTCAGGCTTGGCGCCTTCGAGGAGGTAGAGCGCGACCAGGCCCACGGCGAACAGGTCGGCGGGAAAGTCGGGTTCGGAGCCGAGCATCTGCTCGGGCGCGAGGTAACCGGGCGTGCCCACCACGAGGTTGGTCTCCGTCAGGCGCGGTTCACCGAGCCGCATGGCGATGCCGAAGTCGGACAGCCGCAGCCGCGGCCGGCCGGTGCCGGTCGCTTCCAGCAGGACGTTGGCGGGCTTGATGTCCCGGTGGACGACCTCTTCGGCATGGACGGCGGCGAGCCCGGACAGAAGCTGGTCGAGCAGGGTGCACACGAACGCCGGGGGCAGCGGGCCGTAGTCGCCGACGAGGTGGACCAGGGAGCCGCCCGCCACCAGGTCCATGGTGAAGAGCACCTTGTCGTCGTCGGCGGCCCAGCTGGCCGGCGCGAGGACATGCGGGTGATCGATGCGCAGGGCCTGTTCCCGCACGAAGCGCAGCAGCGAGTGGGCGTCGCGCTGCTGGAGCACCTTGGCGGCCACATAGCGCCGCCGACGGTGGTCCCAGGCCCGCCATACGGCGCCCACACCCCCGCGTCCGATCGGATCGGCCAGCTCGTACCGACCAGCGAAGACCTCACCCATGGCAGCCCGTCACTCCTCCCCCTGGACCCGCGCCAGTCTCCCTACCCGTTTCGTTCCCCGCTTCTCCCCGCGATGAGTGATACGACCCCGCCACGATCAAGGTCCGGTCCACCCCCGTGGACCGACGCCGCATGGCCAGCCGCCCCCTGCGCGGTGCCGCGCCGCGCATCCTGGTCCGCCTCCTCGCCGGAACCCGGCCCCGGCCCGGCCCCGGACCCCCTCCGGGACCGGGCCGTGGGTCCTAGTTCTGGTGGGACTGGTAGTGCGCGACGGCGTCGGAGGTGCGGCCGGCGCCGTAGACACGGAGGAACTCCGCCAGTTCGGGATGGGCCGGGGCGAGGCTGTCCGCGGCGTCGATGATGTCGCCCGCGGCGGCCACCGAGCGCAGCAGCGACTGGATCTCGCGGACCACGCGCTTGACCGTCGGCGCCCCCGAACCGCTCGTGGTCTGGGTGGTGTTGTTGAGCACGGAGCCCCCCTGCGACTTCTTGATCTCGTCCATGCGCTCGGTCGCCTCGGCAGCACTCACACTGCCGTCCGCGACCTGGGCGGCCAGGTCCTGCAGCAGCTGCACCCGCTGGACCACGGCAGGATTGCCGATCTTCGCGCGCTGCCCGCTCATCAGCTGCGAGAGCATCGGAGCGGACAGCCCCAGGACCGCCGCGAGACGGGCCTGATTGAGCCCGAGATCGTCGATGAGCTTACGGAAGAGCGCCCCCAACGGCTCCCCGTACCAGTTCCGCTGCAGCTCCCGCGCTCTCGCGGTGGCTTCCTGCTGTGCGGCGTCCATTGCGTCTCCCCATCGCTTCCCCTGAAAACCGCGGTTCGCTGTAGCGAACCACGTCGAGCATCTTACGGAGCGTGGTCATCGGCGGGGACCCCCAATCTTTTTGCGGGATACCGGGGGCGACCCGGTACTCTGGTCTGCGGCGCCCACCGGAACGCGATTTCTCCGGTCGGCCGCTGCTTCCCGGGGCCTTAGCTCAGTTGGTAGAGCGCCGTCTTTGCATGGCGGATGTCAGGGGTTCGACTCCCCTAGGCTCCACTTCCCAGGAGCCCCTGTGACCTGCGTAAACGTGGTCACGGGGGCTTTCCGGTCGAGGCACGCGCGTTTCATCTCCGCCGGGTCCTCGGTACCCGGCGTCGGCTGGAAGACCATCCGCCCCCCGTCGAGCGTCTCCTCCTGCCCGGTGGCCGTGACGTCGAGGGGCGGGGCGATCAACCCGGCGCTCCCGGTGGAGGTGGCGGCCCCGGCCCGATCTGCCCGGCCGGTTGGGAAGCCCGGCTCCGCACTTGCGGCCCGCGTGGTGGGCCGTCGCCGTGCCCGTGAAGACGTTCTCGCTCGCCGCCGCCACAGGGAGGGATGCGCGGTCGGCGGGCAGGCCACGTCCAGGAATCCGGAGGCATCCGCGTCCCACACGACCCGGCCGTCCGCGTCCCGCACCACGCCCGGCTCCAGGCGTGCGATGAACCCATGGCCCGCATCGCCGAGTCCTGCTCGTCGTCCCAGCGCACGCAGCCCTCGGCGGGCTCCTGCCGGTCCCGTTCGCTGCCGGTCATGCCGTCGATCCTCACAGGCCCGCACCGAACGGTCCTGAAGACGCATCACAGGCGAGCCGCCGCTACCGGGACACGGTCCGCTGCGACAGGGAGGAACGAGTACAGGCCGTTCTCAGCGGCGCTCGCTGAGCAGCCCGCAAGGGCAGGAGAGCGGCGGTTTCACGTGAAACGAGCCGCAGGCACGGAGAGCGTCAACTCGCCCTGCCCACGGCCCGCTTGAGAGCCCAAGACACACGGCTGGATGTTGCAGCACCCGCCGACTCGTACCGGGCTACTCCTCGTCGTCGTGGTTTACGGAATCCTCCTCGGCCTGCTTCGCCTGGACCTCGGGGTCCAGGACCGAGGTGCCGCTGCCGTCCACCGAGCTGAGCCGGCCACCCGACTCGGGCACCTCCGTCGCAGCGGGCGGCTCGACCAGCCAGTCGGGGTTGGCCTGCTTGTCCCACCATTTCCAGGCCGCGAAGGCACCGCCGGCCAGCATGCTCAGCAGCGCCAGCGCCTTCACCGCACGGCCGGCCCTGCACCGCCGCTCGTTCCTGCGGACCAGCTTGTGGATGTCCTCCGCCGAGACCTGACCGCGCAGCGCGGCCAGGGCGGCCGCGCCACGCGCGGCGGCCTCGTCGCGGACCGGCGCCGTGGCGGCCACGGCATGCTCAATCTTCGGACGCGAGTATTCGGCGGCCTGACGCGAGTACTCGGCGGCCTGCCGGGCCGCCTTGCGGGCACGGACGGCGGCCTCCTGCGCCGCCAGGTCCATCTTCGGCGGCACATGCGCACGAGCCTGCTCCAGACGCGGGGCGAGCCGGGCGTCGTACTGCACGCGGGCCTGTTCGGCGGCCTGCGACACCACGGGCGCCAGCCGTACGCGTGCCTCCTGCGCATAGAGCGCGGCACGCTCCTTGGCCGTGTCGGCGTAGGGCGCCACCACTTCCGCGGCGTGCAGCACGCTGTCCTTCGCCGAGCCGGTCGCGGCGCGCACGCTGTCGATGCGGGTCACGGGTTCCTCCTCCTCGGTGGCGTACGGTATTTCGACTTTCCACCCTTTTACGGATCATGCCTGCCGACGGTCCGTGCGGCATGCGAGGACGGGCATATGGGTGCCGATCACTCCGTTCAGCTCAATTCCAGGTGATTACCGGGCAACCTCCGCTGTCTCGACACTGCCACGAAACCCCGCCGCGCGCTGCCTTCCGGGCGGAACTCGTGGCTGCCGGGCGACGTACGGGCCCGGCCATGCGAGGATCGGGGAGTCACAGGAAGACAACGGAAGGCAGATCGTGGCTGAGCAGCTTTACGCCACCCTGAAGACCAACCACGGCGACATCGTGATCGAGCTTTTCCCGAACCACGCGCCGGAAACGGTCAAGAACTTCGTCGAGCTCGCCCAGGGTGAGCGCGAGTGGACGCACCCCGGCACCGGCGAGAAGAGCAACAAGCCGCTCTACAACGGCACGATCTTCCACCGTGTCATCAGCGGCTTCATGATCCAGGGCGGCGACCCGCTCGGCAGTGGCATCGGCGGCCCCGGCTACAAGTTCGGGGACGAGTTCCACCCCGACCTTTCCTTCAGCAAGCCGTACCTGCTCGCCATGGCCAACGCCGGCCCGGGTACCAACGGCTCCCAGTTCTTCATCACCGTCGCCCCGACGACCTGGCTGAACCGCAAGCACACCATCTTCGGCGAGGTCAGCGACCCGGCCAGCCAGAAGGTCGTGGACGCCATCGTCGGCGTGCCCACCGGCCGTAACGACCGCCCGGTCAACGACGTCGTCATCGAATCGGTCGTCATCGAGAAGCGCCAGGGCTGAGCCCACCGCTCACGCCGGGACAACCCGTCACCCGACGGGACCTCCCGCGCACCCGCCGGGACAACCCGCCGCTCCGAGCCGGAACGTCCCGCAGGGAACCAAACGCCCCGCTCGTCCGTACCAAGGATGAGCGGGGCGGGGCATTGCCAGGGGCAGTCCCACGACGAGCAAGGGGAACCGATGGACCACGCCGAAGGCAGCACGCAGAACGCCGCCCACCGCGTGCCCGTGTGCTACCGGCACCCGGACCGCGAGACCGGCGTGCGGTGCGCCCGCTGCGAGCGCCCCATCTGCCCCGAGTGCATGGTCAGCGCCTCGGTCGGCTTCCAGTGCCCCGAGTGCGTGCGCGGCGGCAGCGGCACGGGACACGCACCGGCCGCGTCACAACCGCGTACGGTCGCCGGCGGCGCGGTCACCGACGACCCACGGCTGTTCACCAAGGCCCTCATCGGCATCAACCTCGCCGTGTTCCTGGCGCAGCTCGCCGTGGGCAGCACCCTCACCGACCGGTTCGAGCTGATCGGCCGGGCCCAGTTCACCCTCTTCGGCCCGATCGAGGGCATCGCCGAAGGCCAGTACTACCGCATGCTGACCGCGATGTTCCTGCACGGCGGCTACGCCCACATCCTCTTCAACATGCTCAGCCTGTGGTGGATCGGCGGCCCCCTGGAGGCCGCCCTGGGCCGCGCCCGCTACCTCGCGCTGTACTTCGTCTCCGGCCTGGCCGGCAGCGCGCTCACCTATCTGATCGCCGACCCCACCCAGCAGTCCCTGGGCGCCTCCGGAGCGATCTTCGGCCTCTTCGGCGCGACCGGTGTGCTGATGCGCCGGCTCAACTACGACCTGCGCCCGCTCGTCGCCCTGTTGGTGATCAACCTGATCATCACCTTCACCCCGGCCATGCACATCGCCTGGGAGGCCCACATCGGCGGCCTGGTCGCCGGTGTCGCCGTCGGCTATGCGATGGTCCACGCCCCGCGGCAGAAGCGGACTCTGATCCAGTACGGCACCTGTGCGGTCGTCCTGGCCGTCGTGGTGGTTCTCACGCTGGTCAGGACCGCACAGCTCACCTGATACCGAACCGTTGTCCACAGCCCGTGGCGGATCTTGTGCATGCCGTGTGGGCACAGCTGTGCCCCCTGTCGCTCGGATGTGTTTCCGCAGGTCAGACAGGGGGCGAACGGATGTAGCGGGGGCCGGTAGGCCAGTCACACCGGCGTCAACGCCCGATGGGTTATCCACAGATCGTAGTTTCTTTTCCCCAGGGGCATGTGGACAGCACCCCTGGCCTGTGGATAACTCGGGGCTACTTCCACTGCGTGGAGACACCGAAGCCGGCGGCGATGAAGCCGAAGCCGACCACGATGTTCCAGTTGCCCAGCGCGTCGATGGGCAGCGAGCCGTCGGTCACATAGAAGACGACGATCCAGGCCAGGCCGATGATGAACATGGCCAGCATGACGGGGGCGACCCAGGTACGACTGTTCAGCTTGATCGCCTGTGCCTGCTTCGCCGGCGGCGGCGTGTAGTCGGCCTTCTTGCGGATACGTGACTTCGGCACGAGGGTCTCTCCTGTCGATGCGCTGCGTGGCCGCGCAGGGAACTGGGTCGGGGCTCGGGGCAGCGTACAAGGGGCCACCATGACGACTCTGTGTGCTCCCCCGGGCGTCCGTTAGCGTAGTGCTTCCGTGGCGCAGAAGGAGATAAGGGTACGTTGAGCAATTCTGCCGACTCCCCCGGGACACAATCAACGGGCTCCGGCCCTGACCGTCGCCTGCGTGTCCGCCCCGTGCGGATGCTCACCGCGGCCGTCTTCGCGCTCGCGGGGCTGATCTTCTTCACCAGCTTCAACACGGCCAAGGGCACCGACATCCGCCAGGACGGCTCCCTGCTGAAGCTCTCCGACCTGATCCAGCAGCGCAGCCGCAAGAACAAGGACCTGGACGAGTCCAACGCGGCGCTGCGTGGGAGCGTGGAGTCCCTGGCCGAGAGCGATGACGGCAGCTCCAAGGCGCAGGATCAGAAGCTCAGCGGGCTGGAGAAGAGCGCCGGTACCCAGAAGCTCACAGGTCACGCTCTCACGGTCACCCTGAACGACGCCCCGCCCAACGCCACCGCCAAGCTGCCGGGCTATCCCGAGCCGCAACCCGATTACCTGGTCATCCACCAGCAGGACCTGCAGGCCGTGGTGAACGCCCTGTGGCAGGGCGGCGCCCAGGGGATCAAGGTCATGGACCAGCGGCTGATCTCCACCAGCGCGGTGCGCTGCGTCGGCAACACCCTGATCCTGCAGGGCCGGGTGTACTCGCCGCCTTACAAGATCACGGCGGTGGGGGACCCGGGCAAGCTGCAGCAGGCGCTGGCGGCGAGCAAGGCGATCCAGACCTACATGGTCTACGTCAATGTGTACGGCCTGGGGTGGAAAGTCACCGACGACGGGACGGTGACTCTTCCCGGCTACTCGGGCACAGTGGATCTGCACTACGCCAAGCCTGTGCAGTAGCCGTCCGTCCCGGAGGCGCCGGTGCGCGTGATCGTCCGGACCGTCAGCGAGCTGTGCATCACCGTCGGCACACTGATCGTGCTCTTCGTGGCCTACGTGCTGTTCTGGACGGGAGTGCGAGCCGACGGCGCCATGGACGACCAGATCGATCGGCTGCACCAGCAGTGGTCGAAGGGAAGCGTGCGCCCGGCGCCCTCCGACGCGGGCGAACAGACGGTCTCCGTGACGAAACCGGCGCCGTACCACTACGGCAGGGCTTTCGCGATCATGTACGTCCCGCGGCTCGGTTTCACGTGGAACAAGCCGGTTCTGGAGGGCACCGGCCGCGATGTGCTGGCGAAGGGCCTCGCCCACTACGCCGGGACCGCCGAGCTCGGCCAGGAGGGCAACTTCGCGGTGGCCGGTCACCGGCGCACGTACGGGGATCCGTTCAAGGACTTCCCGAAGCTGCGGCCGGGGGACGCGGTGGTGCTCACGGACGGGACGACCTGGTTCACGTATCGGATCGACAAAGGGCCCTACAAAACCGTGCCGACGGACGTTGAGGTGATCGACCCTGTCCCACGTAAGTCCGGGTATACGCGTCCGGGCCGGTATCTGACGCTGACCACGTGCGATCCGGAATGGGGGCACAGTCACCGGCTGATCGTCTGGGCGCACCTGGATTCCACACAGTCTGTGGAGGCAGGCGAACCGAGGGCTCTGCGCCGTTAGTCTGGTGGCGTGCGGCGTGAGTCAGGTGCCGTGGGGATACGGAAGGAACGGCATGTACGGCTGGATCTGGCGGCATCTGCCGGGTAGCGCATGGGTGAAGGCACTCATCTCGCTCGTCCTGGTCCTGGCTGTGGTCTACGTCCTCTTCCAGTACGTCTTCCCCTGGGCCGAACCGCTGCTGCCCTTCAACGATGTGACGGTGAACAACCAGTGAGTGCGCGGATTCTCGTCGTCGACAACTACGACAGCTTCGTCTTCAACCTCGTCCAGTACCTGTATCAGCTGGGTGCCGAGTGTGAGGTGCTGCGCAACGACGAGGTGTCGACGACGCACGCCCAGGACGGCTTCGACGGGGTGCTGCTCTCGCCCGGACCGGGTACGCCGGAGCAGGCGGGCGTGTGCGTGGAGATGGTCCGGCACTGCGCCTCGACGGGGGTGCCGGTCTTCGGGGTGTGCCTGGGCATGCAGTCGATGCAGGTGGCGTACGGCGGTGTGGTGGACCGGGCGCCCGAGCTGCTGCACGGCAAGACCTCGCCGGTGGAGCACGAGGGCAAGGGCGTTTTCGCCGGCCTGCCCTCGCCCTTCACGGCGACTCGCTACCACTCGCTGGCCGCCGAGCCGGCGACGGTCCCGGCGGAGCTGGAGGTGACCGCCCGCACGCACGACGGCATCATCATGGGCCTGCGGCACCGTGAACTCCCGGTCGAGGGCGTGCAGTTCCACCCCGAGTCGGTGCTGACCGAGCACGGTCACCGAATGCTGGCCAACTGGCTGGTGGAGTGCGGCGACGAAGGTGCCGTGGCGAGGTCGACGGGGCTGGCCCCGGTGGTGGGCAGGGCCACGGCGTGACCGCGCTGCGCCCGGAGCGCGAGACCGATGCCTCGTACGGGGATCAGTCGTACGAGGCTTCCGGTGCGCTTGGGGACTGGGGCGCGACGGGCGCCGCGCAGCGGGAGCCGTTCGAGGGGGCGTACAGCGGGTCGTACGAGGCGTCGTCGGAGGTGCCGTCGGGGTCGTCGTTCGAGGAGCCGTACCGGCCTGGGCTGGACGACGAGACGATGGCGCTGCGGGTCCCGGATCCGCCGCCCGGCGTGCAGGGCGCGCCCACACGGTCCTCTGCGGCCCTCTCCGGCTCCTCCGCCACCGGAACCGCGGTCGGTGGCCGTGCTGCCCGCAGGAAGGCCGCCAGGCGGCGCGGTGGGCGTCATGGCGGCGGCGGGGAGGCGGCGCCCGCCGGCGCACCGGAGCCGGGCCGGCCGCTGACCCGGGTGGAGGCGCGGCGGCAGGAGCGACTGCGCAGGCCGAGTCCGGCCGTCATCGCGAGCCGGGTGATCGGAGAGGTGTTCATCACCACCGGTGTGCTGATGCTGCTGTTCGTCACCTACCAGCTGTGGTGGACCAACGTCCGCGCCCATGCGCAGGCGGGCAGCGAGACGCACCAGCTCCAGGACGACTGGGCCAGCGGCAAACGCAGCCCCGGGGTGTTCGAGCCGGGGCAGGGCTTCGCCATCCTGCACATCCCCAAGCTGGACGTGGTCGCGCCGATCGCGGAGGGCGTCAGCAACGCCAAGGTGCTCGACAAGGGCATGGTCGGGCACTACGGCGAGGCCCCGCTGAGGACGGCGATGCCCGACGCGAAGACCGGCAACTTCGGGCTCGCCGCCCATCGCAACACGCACGGCGAGCCGTTCCGGTACATCAACAAGCTCAAGGCCGGCGATGCGGTCGTGGTCGAGACGCAGGACACGTACTACGTGTACAAGGTGACCTCGATGCTGCCGGTGACCTCGCCGTCCAACACGAGCGTGCTGGACCCCGTTCCGAAGGGCTCGGGTTTCACCCGTCCCGGCCGGTACATCACCCTCACCACCTGCACGCCGGAGTTCACCAGCAAGTACCGGCTGATCGTCTGGGGCAAGATGGTCGAGGAACGCCCGCGGAGCAAGGGCAAGCCGGACGCGCTCATCGAGTAGGGCATCGAGCGGGGCCGAGCGAGTAAGCGAGTAGGGGCAGAGGGAACTGTGGCAGCGACCGCCGACGACACCGAAGAACACACGGACGCGTCCGGTCCGGCTCCCGCCGGGCGGGGCCGGCGTTCCGGCCGAATCGCCATGGCGATCAGCGTCCTCGGTGAAATCCTCATCACGGCGGGGCTGTTGCTCGCCCTGTTCGTCGTGTACTCCCTCTGGTGGACGAACGTGATAGCGGACCGCAAGGCGGACAAGCAGGCAGACAAGGTCCGCCAGCACTGGGCGCACTCCACGGACTCCGGGCCGGGCGCGCTGGACACCAAGGACGGCATCGGCTTCCTGCACGTGCCGGCGATGAAGAACGGCGAGGTCCTGGTCGAGAAGGGCACGGGCACGGACGTCCTGAACGACGGTGTGGCCGGCTACTACACGGACCCGGTCAAGGCCGCGCTCCCCATGACCGGCAAGGACGGAAACTTCACGCTCGCCGCCCACCGGGACGGCCACGGCGCGAAGTTCCACAACATCGACAAGCTGAAGAAGGGCGACCCGATCGTCTTCGAGACGCGGGACGACTGGTACGTCTACAAGGTCTTCTCGATCCTGCCGGAGACCTCGAAGTACAACGTCAAGGTCATCGACCAGGTCCCGAAGGAGTCCGGCAAGAGGAAGCCGGGCCACTACATCACCCTGACGACCTGCACGCCGGTGTACACCTCGGAGTACCGGTACGTGGTGTGGGGCGAGCTGGTCCGGGTGCAGAAGGTGGACAGCAAGCGGACGCCTCCGGCGGAGCTGCGCTGAATCGCGCCGGACATGCGAGTGGGCCCCTGCCGGAGTACCGGCAGGGGCCCACTCGTGTGTGCGGGGTGGGATGGGGCGTCAGCCGCCGACGCCACCGAAGAGGTTGGTGCCTCCGTTGTTTCCGCCGTTTCCGCCCTGGCCCACGGTGATCAGGTTGACCGGGGTGCCCTGGTTCACCGTCGAGCCCTGGGGCGGGTCCGAGGTGAAGACGATCGCGTTGTCGTCCTGGGAGCCCTGGATGTTGCCGACCTGCAGGTTGGCCTGCTGGAGCAGCTGCTTGACGTCCTTGAGCTTCTTGCCCTGGATCTGCGGCACCTGCGTCTGCTGCTGGCCCTGGAACGCGCCCACGTTGACGGTGACGGCCTGGTTCTTGGCCACCTGCGTACCCACCTGTGGGGTTGTCGACAGCACCTTGCCGTTGTCGTCCTGGTTGGTGGTGGGGGTGTTGTTGCAGGTCGCGGAGAGGCCCAGGTTCTGCAGCTCGGTCCTCGCCTCGTCGCAGGACTTGCCGACGACGTCGCCGGGGATGGTGACCTTGTCCTCGGGCTTGGCGATCGTCAGCGTGATCGTGGAGCCCTTCTGACGCTGCTTGCCGCCGACGGGGAACTGGTCGAGCACGGTGTTCGGGTCCTCGGTGGAGACACGGCTCTGCGTCTTCACCGTGAACTTGTAGTCGTCACCCTCCAGCTTCGCCTTTGCCTCGTCCAGGGTCAGGCCGATCACGCTGGGTACGGTGACCTGGGGCGCGCCGGTCGACACGGTCAGATTGACCGTGCTGCCCTTGTCCACTTCGGTCTTGGCCGTCGGGTCCTGGGTGCAGACGTTGCCCTTCGCCTGGTTGTCGCAGGGCTTCCTGGTGATCGACACCTTCAGGTCGACGTTGTCGGCCATCTTGCTGGCCGTGTTCGCGGACACACCGACGAAGTTCGGTACCGGCACTTTGCCGTCGCCGTTGTTGCCGCCGCTGGCGACCCACTTGCCGATCAGGATCGCGCCGATCAGGACCAGGATGCCCGCGACCACCAGGAGGATCGTGGAGGTGTTGGACTTCTTCTGCTGCTGGCGGCGGCGGCCGGAGGGCTCGTCGTAGCCGTAGCCGCCGTCGTCCGGGTTCATCGGCGGGAGCATGGTGGTCGCCCCGGCGCCCGGGTCCTGGCGCAGCGCCGTCGTCGGCTGGTCGTCGGGGTAGCCGCCGTAGCCCACCGCGCCCATCGCGGCCGTCGCCGCGACCGGCTGGCCGTCCAGGCAGGCCTCGATGTCGGCGCGCATCTCGTCGGCCGACTGGTAGCGGTAGTTCGGGTCCTTGACCAGCGCCTTCAGGACGATCGCGTCCATCTCGGGCGTGATCTCCGGGTCGAAGACGGACGGGGGCTGCGGCTCCTCGCGTACGTGCTGGTAGGCCACCGCGACCGGGGAGTCGCCCACGAAGGGGGGCCGCACCGTCAGCAGCTCGTAGAGCAGGCAACCCGTCGAGTACAGGTCCGAGCGGGCGTCGACCTGCTCGCCCTTCGCCTGCTCCGGTGAGAGGTACTGGGCCGTGCCGATCACCGCTGCCGTCTGGGTCATGGTCATGCCGGCATCGCCCATGGCGCGGGCGATACCGAAGTCCATCACCTTGACCTGACCGTTGCGGGTCAGCATGACGTTGGCCGGCTTGATGTCGCGGTGGACGATGCCGTTGCGGTGGGCGTACTCCAGGCCTTGGAGGATGCCGATGGTCATCTCCATCGCGCGCTCGGGCAGGAGCTTGCGACCGGAGTGAAGAAGCTCACGGAGCGTGGAGCCGTCGACGTACTCCATGACGATGTACGGGATCGAGACCCCGTCGATGTAGTCCTCGCCCGTGTCGTAGACCGCGACGATCGCGGGATGGTTGAGCGAGGCGGCCGACTGGGCCTCCCGGCGGAACCGGGCCTGGAAGGAAGGGTCGCGCGCGAGGTCCGCGCGCAGCGTCTTCACTGCCACCGTGCGGCCGAGGCGGGTGTCATGCGCGAGGTAGACCTCCGCCATGCCACCACGGCCGAGCACCTGGCCCAGCTCGTACCGGCCGCCGAGGCGACGCGGCTCTTCCATAGCTACCTACCAGCCCTCTCCGTCGGTCTCGGCCGCACAGTGGTGTGCGGCCGGAGGCTGCCGTCCGGGCCTACGGTACCCGGCTCGCTTTGTATGACCTGGCCAAGCCCGGAACCCGATACAGGACCGGTATCGCAACGTGCGGCGATGTGAAGGCGACGTGAGCGGCGTCACTTTCTGGTGTGGGCCAGGTCACTTCTTGGAGTTGATGACTGCCTCCATGACGTTCTTTGCGATCGGCGCGGCCAGGCCGCCACCGGAGATGTCGTCGCGGTTGGCGCTCTCGTCCTCGATGACCACGGCCACGGCGACCGGCGAGCTGCCGTCGGGCAGCTTGGCGTAGGAGATGAACCACGCGTACGGGTTGGCGCTGTTCGCCACGCCGTGCTGTGCGGTACCTGTCTTGCCGCCCACGGTGACGCCCGGGATCTGCGCCTTCGTACCGGTGCCCTGCTTGACGACGGTCTCCATCATCTGCTGCAGGATCTGTGCGTTGGACGGGGACAGCGGCCGGCTCATCTCCTTCGGCTCGGTCTTCTCGACCGGGTCGAGGTTGGAGGACTGGAGCGAGTCGACCATGTACGGCTTCATCAGCTTGCCGTCATTGGCGACCGCCGAGGCGACCATGGCCATCTGCAGCGGGGTCGCGGCGGTGTTGTACTGGCCGATGGAGGACAGCGCGGTCTGCGACTGGTTCATGTTGTCCGAGAACACGGACGCGCTGGAGCGGATCGGGGTGAACTGTTCGGAGTCGAAGCCGAACTGCTTCGCCTCGGCCAGCATCTTGTCGTTGCCGAGGTCAGAACCGATCTTGCCGAAGACCGAGTTGCAGGACCAGCGCAGCGCCTCCCGCAGCGTGGCGTTCTCGCAGGGGATGTTGCCCTCGTTCTTCAGCGGGGTGGTGGTGCCCGGCATGATCCACGGCAGCGGTGAGTTCGTCTTCTCGTCGGCCGACTTGTACAGGCCGTTCTGCAGCGCCGCGGCCGCGGTGACCACCTTGAAGGTCGAGCCCGGCGGGTAGGTCTCGCGCAGGGCCCGGTTCAGCATGGGCTCGGCCTTGTCCTTGGTCAGGCTGCTCCAGGTCTGGCCGTCGGAGCCGCCCGCGATGGAGGACGGGTCGTACGACGGGTAGGAGGCCAGTGCGAGGATCTTGCCGGTGGACGGCTCGAGGGCGACCACGGCGCCCTTGCCGCCCTGCGCCTTCAGGCCGTCGAACGCCGCCTTCTGCGCGGCGGAGTTGAGCGTGGTGACGACATTGCCGCCCTGCTTCGGCTTGCCCGTGAGCATGTCGAGGGTGTTGCGGAAGAAGAGCTTGTCGTCGGTTCCGGTCAGGATGCCGTCCTCGACGCCCTCCAGCATGTTGCTGCCGTAGGCCTGGGAGGAGTAGCCGGTGATGGGGGCCCACATGGCCCCGTTCTTGTACGTCCGCTTGTACTTGAAGTCGCCGCTCTTGGCCTCGACCGAGCCGGTTATCGGGTTGCCGTCGACGATGATGTCGCCGCGCGGGTTCGCGTACCGCTCGATGGCGACACGGCGGTTGGCGGGGTCGGTGCGCAGTTGGTCGGCCTTGACGTACTGGAGCCAGTTGTCGCGGATGAGCAGGGCCAGGACGAGGAGGCCGCAGAAGACGGCGATTCGGCGCAGGGGCTTGTTCATGACGGGCGGACCACCTGAGTCATCTCGGCGTCGGGGTTCGTCGCGGGGGTGGGCGCCGGGCGGCGGGCGGTGTCGCTGATGCGGATGAGGATGGCGATCAGCGCCCAGTTGGCCAGCACGGAGGAACCACCGTACGCGAGGAACGGCATCGTCATACCGGTCAGCGGGATCAGGCCCATCACACCGCCGGCGACGACGAACACCTGCAGCGCGAAGGCGCCGGACAGGCCGACGGCGAGCAGCTTGCCGAACGGGTCGCGGGCGGCGAGGGCGGTACGCATGCCGCGCTCCGCGATCAGGCCGTAGATCAGCAGCATCGCCATGATGCCCGCGAGGCCCAGCTCCTCGCCGAAGGTCGCGAAGACGAAGTCGGAGTTCGCGGCGAACTTGATCAGGTCCGAGTGGCCCTGGCCCCAGCCGGTGCCCAGGGTGCCGCCGGAACCGAACGCCCACAGGGACTGCTGGAGCTGGTCGGAGTGGAGGATGCCGTCGTGGGTGACCTGACGGCTCAGCTGGTACTCGCGCATCGGGTTGAGCCAGGCATGGACACGCGTCTGGATGTGCGGCTCGAAGCTCGCCACGCCGACGGCACCGATCGCGGACATCAGCAGACCGAAGACGATCCAGCTGGTCCGCTCGGTGGCGACGTACAGCATGATCACGAACATGCCGAAGAACAGCAGCGAGGTGCCGAGGTCCGTCTCGAAGACCAGGATGAGGATCGACATCGCCCAGACGACGAGGATCGGACCGAGGTCGCGGCCGCGCGGCAGGTACAGGCCCATGAAACGGCGGCTGGCGAGGGCCAGGGCGTCCCGCTTCACCATCAGGTAGCCGGCGAAGAAGATCGCGAGGACGATCTTCGCGAACTCACCGGGCTGGAGCGAGCCCAGGCCGGGGATCCGGATCCAGATCTTGGCGCCGTAGATGTTGGCGCCGAGGCCCGGCACCAGCGGCAGGAGCAGCAGGACCAGCGCGCCGAACATCGAGATGTAGGTGTAGCGCTGCAGGACCCGGTGGTCCTTCAGGAAGATCAGCACCACGGCGAACACGGCGATGGCCAGCGCGGTGTACAGCAGCTGGCGGGGCGCGGCCGGGGCGAAGTGGGGCAGGGACTGCAGCAGCTTGGACTGGTCCAGCCGCCAGATGACGACGAGCCCGAGACCGTTGAGCAGCGTGGCCAGCGGCAGCAGCAGGGGGTCGGCGTACGGCGCGAACTTCCGTACGGCGAGATGGGCGACGCCGGCCAGCAGACCGAGGCCGAGGCCGTACTCCAGCAGCCCGGCGGGCACCGAGCCGTTGATGGCCAGGCCCACGTTGGCGTAGGCGAACACCGGGATGGCCACGGCGAAGACCAGCAGGGCCAGCTCGGTGTTGCGGCGGCTCGGCGCGCCGATCGCGCCGATCGTGGAGGTGTGGTGTGTCGGCGAGTTAGTCGTACTGCTCATCGTGTGACAGGGCCTCTCGCGGCGTCGCTACTGCTTGCCGCACTGATCGACGACCTTCTGCTCATCCTCGGAGAGGCTCGGGCCGGGGTTCGGAGTGGCGGTCGGGGTCGGGGGCTTCGAGGACGATGTCGGGGGCTTCTTCGACGTCGACGGGTTCGGCGTCGGTGATGCCTTGGACGTGAAGGCGGTACGGGTGGTTCCCGTGGTGCCTCCGGCCTCGCCCTGGCCCGTCTGCGCGTTCCGCTCGGACTCGGCGGCCGTGCGCTCCGCCTGCTTCCGGCACGCGGAGGCCTGGACGGACAGTGCCTCGATCTTCGCCTGGGCCTGCTGCAGGCCGCCCGCGGCGATCGTGGCCTTCACCTGCTTCTGCTGGTAGGGCGGCAGGTACTTGAGTTCGATCTCGGGGTGGTCCTTCTCCACCTTCGACAGCGACACCCAGGCCAGGTCCTGGCTGATCCCGCGGTACAGCGCCACGTGCTCGCCCTGGGCACCGACGTAGTACTGCGTCTGCGTCCAGCGGTAGCCGCCGTAGAGGCCGCCGCCGACGACGGCCAGGGCGAGGGCGCCGTACAGGGATCTCTTCAGCCACCTGCGTCCGCCGCGCGGCTTGGTGAAGTCGCCGTCGGCGTAGTCGTCGAAGCTGCCCGCCGGGACGTACCCGGTGGTGTCGCCGGAGCCGGGCGGGCCGAACTCGCCGCCGCCGTGTCCGGGCTGCCGGCGGCCGAGGTGGGAGGCGCGGCCGGCCGGGGTCTGCATGATGCCGTTGTCGTGCAGGTGGTGCTGGTTCTCGGCGACGGCGCCGACCACGACCGGCTGGTCGGACAGCTGACCGGCGAGGGTGTCACCGGTGTCCAGGTCGAGGACGTCGGCGACGATGACGGTGATGTTGTCGGGGCCGCCGCCGCGCAGCGCGAGCTGGATCAGCTCCTGCACGGTGTCCTGCGGGCCCTGGTAGCTGGCGAGGGTCTCTTCCAACGTCTGGTGGGAGACGACCCCGGACAGCCCGTCGGAGCAGATCAGATAGCGGTCGCCGGCCCGCACCTCGCGGATCGACAGATCGGGCTCGACGTGCTCGGCGCTGCCGAGGGCGCGCATCAGCAGGGAGCGCTGCGGGTGGGTGGTGGCCTCTTCCTCGGTGATCCGGCCCTCGTCCACGAGCCGCTGCACCCAGGTGTGGTCCTGGGTGATCTGGGTGAGGACTCCGTCACGCAGGAGATAGGCGCGCGAGTCGCCGACGTGCACCAGGCCGAGCCGCTGCCCGGTCCACAGCAGGGCGGTGAGCGTGGTGCCCATGCCCTCCAGCTGGGGGTCCTCCTCGACCATGGCACGCAGCTGGTCGTTGGCGCGCTGCACGGCGGTGCCGAGCGAGGTGAGGATGTCGGAGCCGGGCACGTCGTCGTCGAGCGTGACCAGGGTGGAGATGACCTCGGAGGAGGCGACCTCGCCGGCCGCCTGACCGCCCATGCCGTCGGCGATGGCGAGCAGGCGGGGACCGGCGTAACCGGAGTCCTCGTTGCCCTCGCGGATCATGCCCTTGTGCGAACCGGCGGCAAAGCGCAGTGACAGACTCATGCGCACCTCGCCCGTCGGCTCCGAATGCAGCCGGTCGTGTCGAGCCACACTGCCCACCCTCCGGTCGGGAGCGCGCCGGCGGCCGGGTGGCGGCCTGCCGCTGCGTGCTCGCTCCGCTCGCTCATTGTCGTACTACTTCCGCAGCTCGATGACGGTCTTGCCGATGCGGATCGGGGCGCCCAGCGGGATCGGCGTGGGAGTCGTCAGCCGGGACCGGTCCAGGTAGGTGCCGTTGGTGGAGCCGAGGTCCTCGACGATCCACTGACCGTCGCGGTCCGGGTAGATCCTGGCATGGCGGCTGGAGGCGTAGTCGTCGTCCAGCACGATCGTGGAGTCGTGCGCCCGGCCCAGCGTGATCGTCTGGCCCTGCAGCGCGACCGTGGTGCCGGTCAGTGTGCCCTCGGACACCACCAGCTTGGTGGGGGCGTTGCGGCCGCGCCGGCCACCGCCCTGCTGGGCCCGCTGCTGGTTGCGCTGCTGCGGGGGCGCGGCCGCCTGCTGCCGGGGTGCCTGCTGCTGGCGGCCGGCCTCCCTACGCGATCCGCGCTGGGTGACGCGCGTACCGAACAGGTCGCTGCGGATGACCTGCACGGCCACGATCACGAACAGCCACAGTACGGCCAGGAAACCCAGCCGCATGACCGTGAGGGTCAGCTCTGACATTGCCCCCGCTTCACCCTTCGGCTTGCCGGTAAATGATGGTGGTGCTGCCCACGACGATCCGCGAGCCGTCGCGGAGCGTAGCGCGGGTGGTGTGCTGCCCGTCCACCACGATGCCGTTGGTGGAACCGAGATCCTGGATCGTCGAGGGCGTTCCGGTCCGGATCTCGCAGTGCCGGCGGGAGACGCCGGGGTCGTCGATCCGCACGTCGGCGTCGGTGCTGCGGCCCAGCACCAGCGTCGGGCGGGAGATCTGGTGGCGGGTGCCGTTGATCTCGATCCAGTAGCGGGTGCGCCCGCCGCTCATCGGAGCGGCCGCGGGCCGCTGGGTGGCGGGCTGGGGGTAGCCGTAACCGCCGGGGCGGGCGCCGGGCGGCGGCGCGGACGGCATCGGGGGCGCGCCGGCGGGCGCGGCGGGCGGGTAGCCGTAGCCGCCGCCCGGGGCGCCCTGCGCGGGGCGGCCGGGGGCCGGGGCGGCCTGCTGGCTGCTGGAGGAGGCGAGGGTGCGCGAGCGCACCCGGTACAGGCCGGTGTCGAGGTCGTCGGCCTTCTCCAGGTTGACCTTGATCGGTCCCATGAACGTGTAGCGCTGCTGCTTGGCGTAGTCGCGCACCATGCCGGCCAGCTCGTCGCCGAGCTGGCCCGAGTAGGGGCTGAGGCGCTCGTAGTCCGGCGCGCTCAGCTCCACGATGAAGTCGTTCGGTACGACGGTCCGGTCGCGGTTCCAGATGGTCGCGTTGTTGTCGCACTCACGCTGGAGCGCGCCGGCGATCTCCACGGGCTGGACCTCGGACTTGAAGACCTTGGCGAAGGTGCCGTTCACCAGACCTTCGAGACGTTGCTCGAACTTCTTCAGAACTCCCATGGGGCACCTCCTCCGTCCCTGCCGTTGTGTTGCCTGTTGTGTGCGCTGCCTTGCCCGGTCGTGCGGGTACCGCTCACTGATCGTATCTACGCGCCGGGCAATCAGCCGGTTCCCCCAGCGGCTCCCCTTCGAACTCCCGGTGCGCACTGCTGTTGCCATGGATCGTAGAGGGGGGCGAAGACCAGTGTCCCGCACCTGGCTGTGGACCTGCCCCGCCTCCTGGGCAGATGCCGGGTACCGGTACGAGGTTGATACGTGAGGCGGGTCTCCTTGATACGTGCGCGGCGCACAGGCCGGGTAGGAGAGGGCGGCTCGGCCGCCGGGCGCGCACGGGAAAGCGGGAACGGGGGGCGAGGACGGCGGCCGGTCCTGGACGGTCACGGGCCGCTCCCTGCCCGCTCCCTGGCCGGTCCGGGGCGGTGGGGAAGGGATGTGAACCCACCCCCTACGACGTGCTAATGTTCTGGGTGTCGGAAGGGGCCAGCCCGAAAGGGCCGGGACCGGAAGACGCACCCAATGCGCGGGTGGCGGAATAGGCAGACGCGCTGGATTCAGGTTCCAGTGCCCGCAAGGGCGTGGGGGTTCAACTCCCCCCTCGCGCACAGAGACGAGACGGGTCTCTGCCGGTGACGGAAGTCACGGCAGGGGCCCGTTTCGCATGTATCGGGCGTTGTGAGGGATCGCACAGCCGCGCGGCGAGGCGTGGCCACCCCCCTTCGGTGAGGTATCTCACGGGCGCCCCGCTCGGCCGCTTGTCTCGGACGGCCCGTCAGGTCACCGGCCCCGCCCAGAGGTCGGGCGGGACGACGCCGACGCAGCGGTCATGGCGATCCAGGGACGCCCGGGCGGCCAGTCCTGGCGCCCGCCGCCCTGCCCCGCCCGCCCTGATCGCGCCGCCCCTGCGGGGAGCCGGGGTTCAGCCTCCGTCCGGCTGGCATCGCGGGCACCACACCGTGCCGCGGCCCGCCTGGCGGGTGCGGCGCAGGTGGGTGCCGCAGCGGGGGCAGGCCGGGTCGGGATCGTCACGGTGGCCGGTGAGCCAGGAATCGCGCGGCGGGACACAGCCGGCGGTGACCGCGGAACGCAGCGTGCGTCGCATCTGCGTGTACAGATGCCGCCGCTCGGACTCCGTCAGATCGGCGGCCCGGGTGCCGGGGTGCAGCCCGGCTCGCCACAGGATCTCGTCGGCGAGCAGGTTGCCGAGACCGGCCAGCACGGACTGGTCGGTCAGCGCGGTCTTGATGTGACCACGGCGTGCGCAGAGCGCGGCCTCGAAGTCCTCACGGTCCACGGCCAGCGCATCGGGGCCCTGACGGTCCAGCAGCCGGGCAACGGCGGAGTCGTCGTCGGCCAGCCAGAGGCCCTGCAGCTTGCGTTGGTCGCGGTAGCGGAACCGGCGGTCGCCGCCCAGGTCGAACAGGACGCGGTCGTGGGCCTGGACGGCGTCGTCGGGACCGGCGCAGAGGAGCCGGCCGGTCATGCCGAAGTGCAGCAGCAGGGTGGGGCCACCGGTGTGGGCGAGCAGCCACTTGCCGTGCCGCTCCGGTTCGGTGAACCGCCGGCCCTCCAGCGCGTCGCGCAGTCGCCGCGCGTCCACTCCGTGCAGGACGCCCGTGTCGCGCACGTCGACGCGGCGGATGACCCTGCCCTTCGCGCAGGACACGAGCACCCTGCGGAAACCCTCGACGTCAGGCAGCTCAGGCACGGCGCACACTCCGACGGGAGACCCGGGGGCGGCTCGGACCCACCCCAGCCGTCTCCCCGTGCGGACACTCCTGGTCCGGGGCGGCGCCGGCGCCCCTTCGTACCGGTCCCATGCCGGCCTCCCGTCAGGTGGCTGCTGCCCCCTGCCGCCAGGCTGCCGCACACCGCCTCCTCGTGCTCGCCTCCGAGCCGGACGGAGTACAGACGACGTCGGCGGCCGGACGAGAGCTTCCTCACACGTCCGCCCGGCCCGGTGGCGGTGGCTCGCTGAGCGGCACGGGTTGTCCACAGAGGGTTATCCACAGGGTCTGACGCGTTCCGGGCGCCGGTTGTACGGTCTGCACGAGTTGATGTTCGTGCCGACGGGTGGGGGAGGCGGTCGCGGTGACCGGAGCCGGTGTGGAAGTGGTGGCGGACGCGGTGGACCGGGAGAAGCGCCGGTTGCCGTGGGTGCGCGGGTTCGCCCAGTGGCCACGGCAGGGCTCGCCCAAGGAGGAGGGCAAGGCGCTGCGGTCGAGCGTCCCGCGCGGCGCCCACCGCACGTTCGACCTGGACGCCTCCCGCCCCGACGCGGTGACCGCGGTCATCGAGTCCAACGCCGGCCGCATGGAGGAGCTGACCCCCATCCGCGTCGGACGGATGGCGGCGACCCCCTTCGCGTTCCTGCGCGGCTCGGCCGGACTCATGGCCTACGACCTGGCGCGCACCCCCATGACCAGGATCGGCACCCAGATATGCGGAGACGCGCACGCGGCCAACTTCGGCCTGTACGGCGGCCCCCGCGGCGACCTCGTCATCGACCTCAACGACTTCGACGAGACCGTCCACGGCCCCTGGGAGTGGGACCTGAAACGGCTCGCCGCCTCCCTGGTGCTCGCCGGGCGGGAGGCCGGTGCCGACGAGGACACCTGCCGCGCGGCCGCCCAGGACGCGGTCGGCGCCTACCGCCGCACCATGCGGCTGCTGGCCAAGCTGCCGGTACTGGACGCGTGGAACGCCATCGCGGACGAGGAACTCGTCTCCCACACCGACGCCCACGATCTGCTCGGCACCCTGCAGCGGGTCTCGGAAAAGGCCCGTGCCAACACCAGCGGCCGGTTCGCCGCGAAGGCGACGGAGACGGTGGCCGACGGCGGACGCCGGTTCGTGGACGCCTCACCGGTCCTGCGCCGTATCCCGGACGCCGAGGCCGCGGCCGTCGCCGCTTCCCTGGAGGCCTACGTCGACACGCTCAGCGAAGACCGGCACCCCCTGCTCGCCCGGCACGCCGTGCACGACGTGGCCTTCCGGGTCGTCGGCACCGGCAGCGTCGGCACCCGGTCCTACGTCGTGCTGCTCCTCGACCACCGTGAGCAGCCCCTCGTGCTCCAGGTCAAGGAGGCCCGGCCCTCCGCGCTCGTCCCCCATCTGGCCACCGCCGGCTTCACCACCCCACCGGTGCAACACGAAGGCCGGCGGGTGGTCCTCGGCCAGAAGCGCATGCAGGTGGTCAGCGACATCCTGCTCGGCTGGACGACCGTCGGCGGACGCCCCTTCCAGGTACGCCAGTTCCGCAACCGCAAGGGCAGCGTCGACCCGGCCGCCCTCGCCGCAGACCAGATCGACGACTACGGCCGTATGACCGGCGCCCTGCTGGCCCGCGCCCACTCCCACAGCGCCGACCCCCGCCTGATCGCCGGCTACTGCGGCAAGAACGAGGAACTGGACGAGGCGACAGCCGCCTTCGCCGTCGCCTACGCCGACCGCACCGAGGCGGACCACGCCGAGCTGGTGGCGGGCATCAGGGCGGGGCGGGTCGCGGCCGAGCTGGGGGTGTGAAGCCGCGGCACCGCAGTCCGTCGCGGCACGCGGGGCAGCGAGGTGCGGCTTCGCCGCGTGGGCGCGAGAAACCACAAGGGGACCCACCCCGCTGATCCCCCGAGGGCCCAACGGCGAGACTCCGCACCCCCGGACCTGGCCGAGCGCAGCGGCTACGCTGGCCGGGTGGTGACGACTCCGGAAGCCGAACAGGCACCGCGGCCCGAAGAACGGCTCGAGCAGGCCGTACGGGCCGCCGAGCAGGCGTTGATCGAGTACGAGATCGCCGTGGAGACCTTCCGCGTCGAGGTCGAGAACTTCGCCCGGCTGCACGAGCAGCGGCTCGGCCCCCTCTACGCCCGCATCGAGCAGCTGGACGCCGAGATCGCCGAGGCGAAGGCCGCCCGCACCGGCGACCCGGAGGACATCCGCCGCGCCGAGGAGGCCCGCGCCCGGGTCCTGCCGATCCCCGGCGTGGAGGAACTGCTGCACGGCTGGATGGACGGCCAGGGCCTGTTCCCGGAAGCCGCCGCCATGCTCACCGACCAGGCCGTACGCCCCCCGGAGCGGGTGCGGCCCAGCGAGGAGGCCCGCAAGCTCTACCGCGAGCTGGCCCGCAAGGCCCACCCCGACCTCGCGCAGGAAGAAGAGGAGCAGAAGCGGCGCGAGGAATTCCTCTCCCGCGTCAACGCCGCCTACGCCCGCGGCGACGAAGCACTGCTGAAGGAACTGGCCGAGGAATGGGCGGCCGGCCCGCTGCCGCCCGAGCGGCGCCCGAGCCCGGCCGAGGAGCTGTACGCCCGGCTGGAATGGCTCTCCCAGCGCAAGGAGCTGCTCACCCTCGTCGCACGGGAACTGGAGGACGGCGCCATCGCCGGCATGCTCCGCCTCGCCCCGGACGACCCCGACGGGCTCCTCGAGGAGATCGCCGGCAGGCTGCGCGCCGACATCGCCCAGCGTGAGGCGGAGCTCGCGGCCCTGCTGGGACAGGACCGGTGACCCCGGCGCCTTCGGGTAGCGTCGGGGACATGAACTTCGCAGCTCGTGTACCCACGGTCGAGGTCGCGGACCTCAAGGACGGCGACTTCCTGCTGGACGTCCGCGAGGACGACGAGTGGCAGGCGGGCCACGCCCAAGGAGCCCTGCACATCCCCATCAGCGAGTTCGTCGCGCGCTACGGCGAGCTGACCGAGGCCGCCCCGCAGGACGGCCGCGTCCACGTCATCTGCCGCTCCGGAGGCCGCTCGGCGCAGGTCACCATGTACCTGGTCCAGCAGGGCATCGACGCGGTGAACGTCGACGGCGGCATGCAGGTCTGGCAGGCCGCGGGCCGCCAGGTGATCACGGACGACGGTCAGCCCGGCTTCGTCCTGTAACGCGTCGGGGCGGTGAGCACGCCGAGTCCGGCCGGCAGCTCGTCGCCGTCGTCGCTGCCGTGTCCGGGGGCGCGGTCAGCCCAGCGGATGGGCCGCCAGCAGGTCCCCGAGCCGCTCCTCGTACGCCGCCGCCGGACCGAGCGCCAGCTCCAGGTGCTTGGCCCAGGCGTGATAGCGGTGCAGCGGGCAGTCGGTGTCGGCGCCGAACCCGCCGTGCAGATGCTGTGCCGTCTGCACCGTCCGGCGCACCCCCTCCGCCGCCCAGATCTTCGCCACGGCGACGTCCCCGGCGGCGGGCAGCGCCCCCGGCGCACCCGAGGCGATCCGCCACGCGGCCTGCCACAAAGTGGCCTCCATGGCCCGCAGATCGATGTACCGGTCCGCGGCCTGCACGGCCACCGCCTGGAAGGACGCGATCGGAAATCCGAACTGCTCGCGCCTGCCGGTGTACTCGGCGGTCATGCCCAGCACCCGCTCGCCCAGCCCGAGCGCCAGCGCGCAGATACCGGTGGCGAGCAGTGCATGCAGCCACTCCCAGGCGCCGTCCGCCTCGATGACATCGCCCGCGTCGATCCGTACGGACGTGAGCCGCAGCTCCGCCAGCCGCTCCCCGCTGGTGGACACCTGCTCGGCCGGCACCAACCCCTCCGCATCGCGCGGGACCAGCGCGAGCACGGTCCGCTCGGCCGTCGTCCCCTCCAGATGCGCCGGTACCACGAAGAGGTCCGCGTCGTACGCCCACGGCACCGCCGTCTGCATCCCGTCCAGCACCCATGCCGTACCGTCCCGCCGTGCGGCGACGGCCAGTTCGGCCGGGTCGTGGCCGCTGCGCCCGTGTGCCGCGACGGTCAGCACCAGCTCGCCCCGGCCGGCCCGCGCCAGCAGCCGCTCCGCCAACTCCGGGCCACCGAAGGCCTGTACGGCAACTGCCGCCGCGCTGTGCTCCAGCAGCGGCACCCGGGCGAGCACCTTGGCGGACTCCCTGAGCACCAGGCACAGCGCGATCGCGTCCAGACCTGAACCGCCGTACGCCTCGTCGAGCAGCAGACTCAGCAGGTCCGCCTCGGCCAGCCGGGACCACAGCTGCCGGTCGAAGCCATCGGCCACGGCGCCGGCGGTGAGCGCCGGGCTGGGCACCGCGTCCGGTACCACGCCGGCGAACACCCCGCGCGCCGCCTCGGCCGCCGCCCGCTGCTCCTCGGTGAAGGTGAAGTCCACGGCCTGTCCTTCCGACGGGGTCGGTGAGCTGACGGGGCGTCAAGATAGAACAGGTTCTAGGAGAAGGGAATGGTGCGGGGTCTCGGTGTTCCCGGGAGCCTCTCATCCTCCTGGGCCTTGGCCCCCAGGGTCGCCTTGCGGCGCAGGCAGGGAGTGCGCGGGTGATCCAGCCGGCCGCCGGGCACCCGGCCCGCCGCCGTGGTCATGCGATCCCCCTGTCCGGACTCCGTGGAGCCGCCTCGACCGACCGACCGACCGATCGATCGTTCGGCCCGTGTGTGGTCCTGCTGTGCCGGGGCGGCGGGAGGCGCCAACCGCTGTGGAAAACTCCCGCGGGCAGGCTGTGGACAACGTGCGGGAGGGGTGCGGGAGGCGGGTACGACCGGCACCGGCGCCGTGCCGCGTGGCGAGGACCACGGCCGTCGCGTGTACCCGGGGCTGCGCCCGGTGGCCGGGGCTGAGTACCGTTCCGTGCTACGCCGAGGAGCGGCGTACGTGGAGCATGGGACGCCCGTGGCGGCGCCGCATCACTGAGCCGAACGACTGAGCCGAAACGGGGGACGGGGCGGAATGGACGCGTACGACGAGGACCCGGGGGTCAGGCCCGACCCCGGCGGATCGGCCGGGGCGCGTCTCCCGGAGGCCTCACCGGTTGACGTGGCTTCCCCGACTGGCACGGATGCCACGGGCGGCGCGGACGCGGCGGCGGACGAGGGCCTTGAGGGCCCCGACGGCGCGGGGTCGGCCCAGGCAGCCGCGCCGGAGGGGCCGGCCGGTCCGGGCAGGGCCGCCCCGCCGGTCACGGCCCCCGAGCCCGACGCACCCGCGGGGGCCCCAGGGCGCGACGCACCCGCGCCGCCCCCGCGGCCCCGTACCGGAGTGGCCGCCCTCTCCCCCCGCTACCAGGTCGTCGCCGCCGTGACGCTCGCGGTGGTCGGGGTCGCCGCCTGTGTGCATCTGCTGATGGTGTTCCTCAGCCTCGCCCCCGCCAACACCGTGACCAAGCAGCACGGCAAGGCGGTCGAGGAGTGGGTGTACCCGGAGTTCGAGCAGAACTGGAAGCTGTTCGCGCCCAACCCGCTGCAGCAGAACATCGCCGTCCAGGTGCGCGCCGTGGTGCGGGCCAGGGACGGCGGGCTGCGCACCATCGGGTGGACCGACCTGTCCGCCCAGGACGGTGCCGCGATAGACGGCAACCTGGTGCCGAGCCACACCCAGCAGAACGAGCTGCGCCGCGCCTGGGACTTCTTCACCGCCACGCACAGCGCCGACAACCGTCCCGTGGGCCTGCGTGGCTCCCTCTCCGAGCAGTACCTGCGCCGGACCGTGGTGATGCGCCTGTACCGGACGTATCCGGCCGGCCGGGACGGCGTCATCCAGCGTGTGCAGATCCGTTCCAGCACCACCAATGTGCAGCCGCCCGGGTGGAGCGGTGAGCGCGTGTCCGACAAGCCTGTCTACCGCGTGCTGCCCTGGTGGACCGTGACGGCCGACGAGGCAGCGGGAGGTGTGAAGTGAACAGGTTCTCCCTGACCCTCTCGCGCGGCATCGCCAAGGTCACCGAGGCGGCTCTCGGGCCGTACCAGAGCGCCGTGATCCGCATCGGGTTCGCCGGGACGTGGCTGCTGTTCCTGCTGCGCGAGTTCCCGCACCGCCAGGAGCTGTACGGTCCGGCGGGGCCCTGGGGCTGGAATCTCGCCAAGCAGCTCACCGCCGACAACCACGCCTTCACGGCCCTGCTGTGGTCCGACGGGCAGCCGTGGTTCGAGTGCTTCTACCTGCTGGCGATCCTCGCGAGCGCCGCGCTGCTGCTCGGGTGGCGCACCCGGACGGCGTCGGTGCTGTTCATGGTGGGCGTGCTGTCGCTGCAGAACCGCAGCGTCTTCGTGGGCGACGGCGGCGACAACGTCCTGCACCTGATGTCCTTCTATCTCGTCTTCACGCGCTGCGGGCAGGTGTGGTCCCTGGACGCGCGACGGGCGGCGCGCGTCGAGGCCGCACGCGCGCGCGGGCAGCGGGTCTCCGCCGACAGGGTGGGGCCGGCGCTGTGGGCGGTGTGCGGTCTGGCGCTCGTCCTGGTGACGTTCACCGGCCGGTTCGACAACGGCTGGCTGATCCCCGCGCTGCTGTGGACGGCGTGGGTGGGGCTCGGCCTGTGGTGGGCCGCCGACCGCCGGGCGACGTCGCCGGAGCCGCGGATCCTGCTGGACGTCGTCGCCAACGTCCTGCACAACGGTGCCCTGCTCGTGATCATGGCGGAGGCCTGCCTGATCTATGCGACGGCCGGCTGGTACAAGATCCAGGGCTCGCGCTGGCAGGACGGCACGGCCGTCTACTACCCGCTCCACCTGGACTACTTCTCGCCCTGGCCCGGACTCGCCGACCTGATGTCCTCCAGCGGCACGATCATGATGGTCGTCGCCTACGGCACGGTCATGGTGCAGGTCGCCTTCCCGTTCACCCTGTTCAACCGGCGGGTCAAGAACGTCCTGCTGGTGCTGTTGATGATCGAGCACTCGGTGATCGCGGTCGTGCTCGGCCTGCCGTTCTTCTCGCTGGCGATGATCAGCGCGGACGCCGTTTTCCTGCCGACGGGGTTCCTGCGCCGGCTGGGCGCGCTCGTCGCACGCGCGTGTGAACGGTCCGTCCGGCGTGCGGACAGTACGGTGCCCGCGCCGCGCACCCCGGAGGAGAGCCCGCAGGGCCGATGGGAGTCGCCTCGTGCGAGCGCAGCAGAGCGTGGGGAAGGGTTCACCGCATGACCGACCCGCTGGCCCGCTGGCGCGCGCACGCCGATGACTCCGTGCTGCTCGACGGCTTCCATGCCCTCAAGCACGCGCTGCGCTTCGGGGCCGAGGTCCCGGTGGCCGTCACCACCGACCGAGGGGCGGCGCTCGCCCTCGCCGAGGAACTGGCCGGGGACGTCCGCGACGCCCTGGACGCGCTGCTCGCACAGGTGCCCGCGGAGACGTACGCCTCGCTCGTCCCGCGGCCCCACCCGACCGGCGTGGCCGCGCTCGCCGTACGGCCGTCCCGCGAGGCCGGTCTGCGCAGGCTCGCCCACACCCCGCGCACCGCGCCCGTGGTGGTCCTGGACAACCCGCGCAACCTCGGCAACGCCGGTGCCGTGATCCGGCTGGCCGCCGGCTTCGGGGCGACCGGGGTGGTCACCACGGGCACGCTCGACCCCTGGCACCCCACGGTGGTGCGCGGCGGCGCCGGCCTGCACTTCGCGACCGCGGTGGTGCGGCTGGGCGTCGACGAACTGCCCCCGGGGCCGGTGTTCGCACTGGACCCCGAGGGCGACGACATCCGGGGCGTGAGGCTCCCCGACGACGCCGTGCTCGCGTTCGGATCGGAGCGCAGCGGCCTGTCGGCCGAACTGCGCGCGCGTGCCGACCATCTGCTGCGGCTGCCGATGCGCCCCCAGGTCTCCAGCTACAACCTCGCCACCAGCGTGGCGATGACGCTGTACCACTGGAGTGCGACCGGGGGCGCGGTCCCGGCTTCCTAGACCTCCCGGCGCACCTCGACCACACGGAACCGGTTGGCCACGAACGCGCCGTCGGTGAGGGCCGCGTTCGCCGCCGGGTTGCCCCCTGATCCGTGGAAGTCGGAGAACGCGGCGGTCTGGTTCACGTACACCCCGCCGGTCAGGTTGAGCGACAGCTGGGCCGCCTCCTCCAGGCACACCTCCTCGACGGCCTGCTCCACCTCGCTGTCGCTGGTGTAGGCGCCGACCGTCATCGCGCCCTTCTCCCGGACCGTGCGGCGCAGCAACTCCACCGCGTCGCCCACCGAGTCGACCGCCACGGCGAAGGACACCGGGCCGAAGCACTCGCTCATGTAGGCCGCCTCGTCGTCCGGCTTGGCGCCGTCCAGCTTGACGATCACGGGTGTGCGGACCACCGCGCCCGGGAAGTCCGGGTTGGTGACCTCCCGCGAGGCGAGGGCGACTTCCCCGAGGCCTGCGGCGGCCTCCAGGCGTGCCTTGACGTCCGGGTTGACGATCGCGCCCAGCAGGGCGTTCGCGCGGGCGTCGTCGCCGAGGAGGCCGTCGACCGCGCGGGCGAGGTCGGCGGTGACCTCGTCGAAGGTCTTGGGGCCCTCGTCGGTGCGGATGCCGTCCCGGGGGACGAGCAGGTTCTGCGGGGTGGTGCACATCTGGCCGCTGTACAGGGACAGCGAGAACGCCAGGTTGGACAGCATGCCCTTGTAGTTGTCGGTGGAGTGCACGAGCACGGTGTTGACGCCGGCCTTCTCGGTGTAGACCTGCGCCTGCCGGGCGTTGGCCTCCAGCCAGTCGCCGAAGGACGTCGACCCGGTGTAGTCGATGATCCGGATCTCGGGGTGAGTGGCGAGGGTCTTGGCGATGCCCTCGCCGGGGCGCTCGGCGGCCAGCGCCACCAGGTTCGGGTCGAAGCCCGACTCGGTGAGCACCTGGCGCGCGACCTGCACGGTCAGCGCGAGCGGCAGGACCGCGCGCGGGTGCGGCTTGACCAGGACCGCGTTGCCGGTGGCCAGCGAGGCGAAGAGGCCCGGGTAGCCGTTCCAGGTCGGGAAGGTGTTGCAGCCGATGACCAGGGCGAGGCCGCGCGGGACCGGCGTGAACTGCTTGGTGAGGGCCAGCGGGTCGCGCTTGCCCTGAGGCTTGGTCCACTCGGCCGTCTCGGGCGTGCGGACCTGCTCCGCGTACGCGTAGGCCACCGCCTCCAGGGCGCGGTCCTGGGCGTGCGGGCCGCCCGCCTGGAACGCCATCATGAAGGCCTGGCCGCTGGTGTGCATGACCGCGTGCGCGAACTCGTGCGTCCGGTCGCTGATCCGCTTGAGGATCTCCAGGCACACCATCGCCCGGACCTCCGCGCCCGCCTCCCGCCACGCCCGCTGCCCGGCCTTCATCGCCGGGATCAGCACGTCCACGTCCGCGTGCGGATAGCTGACGCCCAGCTCGATGCCGTACGGCGAGACCTCGCCGCCCACCCAGTCGTCCGTGCCGGGCTGACCGAGGTCGAGGCGGGTGTTCAGCAGGGCGTCGAAGGCGGCCTTGCCCGCCGCCGCGTCCAGGCTGCCGTTCTCGCCGTAGGCCTTCGGATGCTCGGGGTGCGGGGACCAGTACGCGCGCGTGCGGATCGCTTCCAGGGCCTGGTCAAGGGTGGGCCGGTGCTTCGCGAGCAGGTCGTGGGCGGTCAGTTCGGCGGCCATGCGGGACCAACTCCTCGTCTGGAGAACTCGTCGTCGAGTTCGTGACCTTGCGGGAAGGGCAGCGGAATCGGGCGGTCAGAGCTAGAGTAACCGAACGATCGGTCGGGACAAGGGGGTCCGCCGCATCTGTGGAAAACGTCGTGCGGGAGGATCGCGGACATGACAGCACTCGACCTCAGCAGCCCCGTGGCGGTCGTCGGCACCGGCACCATGGGCCAGGGCATCGCCCAGGTCGCGCTGGTCGCCGGACACCCCGTGCGGCTGTACGACGTCGTCGCCGGGCGTGCCCGGGACGCGGCCGCGGCGATCGGCGCCCGCCTGGACCGGCTCGCGGAGAAGGGCAGGATCACCGGCGCCGACCGGGACGCGGCCCGCGCCCGCCTCGATCCCGCGGAGAGCCTTGCGGAGCTGGCGGACTGCGGGCTGGTCATCGAGGCCGTACTGGAGCGGCTCGACGTCAAGCAACAGCTCTTCGGCGAGCTGGAGGAGATCGTCGCCGAGGACTGCCTGCTCGCCACCAACACCTCCTCGCTGTCGGTGACGGCCATCGGCGGAGCCCTGCGCCATCCCGGCCGCTTCGTGGGCCTGCACTTCTTCAACCCGGCCCCGCTGCTGCCGCTGGTCGAGGTCGTCTCCGGGTTCGCCACCGACGTCGCCTCGGCCACGCGCGCGTACGAGACCGCCCGCGCCTGGGGGAAGACCCCGGTGGCCTGCGCCGACACCCCGGGCTTCATCGTCAACCGGATCGCCCGGCCGTTCTACGCCGAGGCCTTCGCCGTCTACGAGGCCCAGGCCGCCGACCCGGCCACCGTCGACGCGGTCCTGCGCGAGTCCGGCGGCTTCAGGATGGGCGCCTTCGAGCTGACCGACCTGATCGGGCAGGACGTCAACGAGTCCGTGACCCACTCCGTGTGGCAGGCCTTCTTCCAGGACGTGCGCTTCACCCCGTCCCTCGCCCAGCGCCGCCTGGTGGAGTCCGGCCGCCTCGGCCGCAAGACCGGCCATGGCTGGTACGACCACTCCGAAGGGGCCGAGCGGCCCGAGCCGCACACCGCCGACAAGGAGCAGCCGCCCGCCTACGTCGTCGCCGAGGGCCGCCTCGGCCCCGCCGCCGAGCTGCTCACGCTGATCCGCGAGGCGGGCATCCAGGTCCGCGAGGAGGACGAGGACAACGGCACCCGGCTGGTGCTG
Organism: Streptomyces sp. NPDC052109; assembly: GCF_040680195.1. Taxonomy (NCBI): domain Bacteria; kingdom Bacillati; phylum Actinomycetota; class Actinomycetes; order Kitasatosporales; family Streptomycetaceae; genus Streptomyces; species Streptomyces sp. NPDC052109. The sequence goes on from NZ_JBFAWF010000005.1 coordinate 105,963, forward strand.
CCCAGCGGCGGCCGGCTGGCGCTCGCCGACGGCCAGACCGCCGTGGAGTTCCGCGACGTCGTCTACTTCGACCTCGCCCTCGACTACCGCACCGCCACCCGCATCGCCCTGTCCGCCTCCCAGGACTCCTCGCCGCGCACCCTCGCCGAGGCCACGGGCCTCTTCCAGGCCCTCGGCAAGGACGTCAGCGTCATCGGCGACGTCCCCGGCATGATCGTCGCGCGCACCGTCGCCCGGATCATCGACCTCGCCCACGACGCCGTCGCCAAGGGCGTCGCCACCGAGGAGGACGTCGACACGGCCATGCGCCTCGGCGTGAACTACCCGCTCGGCCCGTTCGAGTGGGACCGCAGGCTCGGCCGCGAGTTCGCGTTCGACGTCCTGGACGAGATGCACGAGCGCGACCCCTCCGGCCGTTATGCGCCGTCCCTCGCGCTCTACCGCCACGCATGCGCCATCGAAGACAAGCGGGAGGGCACTCCATGACCACGGCCAGGCGCGACACGTACACGCCCGAGACGCTGCTCGCCGTGGCCGTCCAGGTCTTCAACGAGCGCGGTTACGACGGCACCTCCATGGAGCACCTGTCCAAGGCGGCCGGTATCTCCAAGTCGTCGATCTACCACCACGTCAGCGGCAAGGAGGAACTGCTGCGCCGGGCCGTCAGCCGTGCCCTGGACGGCCTGTTCGCCATCCTGGAGGAGGAGCACGCGCGCGTGGGGCGGTCCGTCGACCGGCTGGAGCACGTCGTACGGCGCATGGTCGAGGTGCTCATAGGCGAGCTGCCGTACGTGACGCTGCTGCTGCGCGTGCGCGGCAACACCGCGACCGAGCGGTGGGCGCTGGAACGGCGGCGTGACTTCGATCACCGGGTCGCGGAACTGCTGAAGGCCGCGGCGGCCGACGGGGACGTACGCGGCGACGTCGAGGTCCGGCTGGCCACCCGGCTGGTCTTCGGAATGATCAACTCGATCGTGGAGTGGTACCGGCCCGATCCGCGGGGCGCCGGCGAACGCGAGGTGGCCGACGCGGTGGTCCGCCTGGTTTTCGCGGGTCTCAAGCAGACCTGAGGCACGTCACGCCGACGGCACCCCCACGGTCACGCCTCCGGCTCCAGGTCCTCCTCCTCGAACACCAGCAGCGTGCGGGTGCTGAGCACCTCGGGGATCGCCTGGAGCCGGGTGAGCACCAGCTCGCGCAGCGCCCTGTTGTCGGGCGTGTGCACCAGCAGCAGCACGTCGAAGTCACCGCCCACCAGAGCGATGTGGGAGGCGCCGGGCAGCTGTCTGAGCTGCTCGCGGACCGTGCGCCAGCTGTTCTGGACGATCTTCAGCGTGATGTACGCCGACGTGCCGTGCCCCGCCCGCTCGTGGTCCACGCGCGCGCTGAACCCGCGGATGACGCCGTCCTCGACGAGCCGGTTGATGCGCGCGTAGGCGTTGGCGCGCGAGACGTGGACGCGTTCGGCGACGGACCGTATCGAGGCACGGCCGTCCGCCTGCAGCATCTTCAGGATGTCCTGGTCGATGGCGTCCAGCGGGCGTGGAGGCGGCAGCGCGGGTCCGTCCTGCGGTCCGTCGGCCATTTGTTCAGCTGCCATTGCCCCCCGCTCCCTCGCCGTGGACGTCCTGCATTCATTCCAGGCTGTGGAGAACCGTTTGTCCACAGCCTGAAGGGGGCTGTAGCCAAAATGTGCCGGCGACCGAACAATCGGTTGGTGAGGCGAGTCACAGACGACCCGTCTCCCGTAGCCGCTCCCACGAGGAGGTGCCGTCATGACGGTCATGGAGCAGCGGGGCGCTTACCGGCCATCCCCGCCGCCCGCCTGGCAGCCCCGCATGGATCCCGCGCCGCTGCTGCCCGACGCCGAGCCCTACCGCGTCCTCGGCACCGAGGCGGCGGCCAAGGCCGACCCGGACCTGCTGCGCCGGCTCTACGCCCAGCTGGTGCGTGGCCGCCGCTACAACACGCAGGCCACCGCGCTCACCAAGCAGGGCCGCCTCGCCGTCTACCCCTCCAGCACCGGCCAGGAGGCCTGCGAGGTCGCCGCCGCCCTGGCCCTGGAAGAACGCGACTGGCTCTTCCCCAGCTACCGCGACACGCTCGCCGTCGTCGCCCGGGGCGTGGACCCCGTGGAGGCCCTCACCCTGCTGCGCGGCGACTGGCACAGTGGCTACGACCCCTACGCCCACCGCGTGGCCCCCCTCTCCACCCCGCTCGCCACCCAGCTGCCGCACGCCGTCGGTCTCGCGCACGCCGCCCGCCTCAAGGGCGACGACGTGGTCGCGCTCGCCCTGGTCGGCGACGGCGGCACCAGTGAGGGCGACTTCCACGAGGCGCTGAACTTCGCCGCCGTCTGGCAGGCCCCGGTCGTCTTCCTCGTGCAGAACAACGGCTTCGCCATCTCCGTCCCGCTCGCCAAGCAGACCGCCGCGCCCTCCCTGGCCCACAAGGCCGTCGGATACGGCATGCCGGGCCGGCTGGTCGACGGCAACGACGCGGCGGCCGTGCACGAGGTCCTCAGCGACGCCGTACGACACGCGCGCGCGGGCGGCGGCCCGACCCTGGTGGAGGCGGTGACCTACCGCATCGACGCCCACACCAACGCCGACGACGCCACCCGCTACCGCGGCGACGCCGAGGTCGAGGCCTGGCGCGCCCACGACCCGATCGAGTTGCTGGAGGCGGAGCTGACCGCGCGTGGACTGCTCGACGAGGCCGGCATCCAGGCCGCCCGGCAGGACGCCGAGGAGATGGCGGCCTCCTTGCGCGAGCACATGAACCGCGACCCCGAACTGGACCCCATGGCCCTCTTCGACCACGTCTACGCCGAGACCACCGCCCAACTGCGCGAACAGCGCGCCCTGCTCAGGGCCGAGCTGGAAGCCGAGCAGGAGCAGCACGGCGTGCAGGAAGGCGGCGCCCGATGACCACCGTCGCCGTCAAGCCCGCCACCATGGCGCAGGCCCTCACGCGCGCGCTGCGCGACGCGATGGCCGCCGACCCCGCCGTGCACGTCATGGGCGAGGACGTCGGCACCCTCGGCGGTGTCTTCCGGGTCACCGACGGCCTCGCCAAGGAGTTCGGCGAGGACCGGTGCACCGACACCCCGCTCGCCGAGGCCGGCATCCTCGGCACCGCCGTCGGCATGGCCATGTACGGCCTGCGCCCGGTGGTGGAGATGCAGTTCGACGCGTTCGCCTACCCGGCGTTCGAGCAGCTCATCAGCCATGTCTCCCGGATGCGCAACCGTACCCGCGGCAGGATGCCCCTGCCGATCACCGTCCGTGTCCCCTACGGCGGCGGCATCGGCGGCGTCGAGCACCACAGCGACTCCTCCGAGGCCTACTACATGGCCACGCCGGGACTGCACGTCCTCACGCCCGCGACGGTCGCCGACGCCTACGGCCTGCTGCGCCAGGCCATCGCCTCCGACGACCCCGTCGTCTTCCTGGAGCCCAAGCGGCTGTACTGGTCCAAGGACTCCTGGAACCCCGAAGAGCCCACGGACGTGGAGCCCATCGGCCGTGCGGTGGTGCGCCGCCAGGGCCGCAGCGCCACGCTGATCACCTACGGCCCCTCCCTGCCGGTCTGCCTGGAGGCCGCCGAGGCCGCGCAGGCCGAGGGCTGGGACCTGGAAGTGATCGACCTGCGCTCCCTGGTGCCGTTCGACGACGAGACGGTCTGCGCGGCCGTACGACGCACCGGACGCGCGGTCGTCGTCCACGAGTCCACCGGGTTCGGCGGGCCGGGCGGCGAGATCGCGGCCCGGATCACCGAGCGCTGTTTCCACCACCTGGAAGCGCCGGTGGTGCGGGTGGCCGGCTTCGACATCCCCTATGCGCCGCCCATGCTGGAGCGGCACCACCTGCCCGGCGTCGACCGCATCCTGGACGCCGTGGCCCGGCTGCAGTGGGAGGCCGAGGGCTGATGGCACAGGTGCTGGAGTTCAAGCTGCCCGACCTCGGTGAGGGGCTCACCGAGGCGGAGATCGTCCGCTGGCTGGTCCAGGTCGGTGACGTCGTGGCCGTCGACCAGCCGGTCGTCGAGGTCGAGACGGCCAAGGCGACGGTCGAGGTGCCCTGTCCGTACGGTGGTGTGGTCACCGCACGTTTCGGCGAGGAGGGCACCGAACTGCCGGTCGGTGCACCGCTGTTGACGGTGGCCGTGGGCGAATCGGCGCCCGCCGCCGAGCCGGACGGCTCCGGAAACGTCCTCGTCGGCTACGGCACGCAGGCCCCCGCGGCCCGGCGGCGCCGGGTACGCGCCGCGTCCTTGGGCCCGGCCGAGCTGAACGGTCGGGCCCGGCGAGCGGAGGCCACCGGTGAGGCGCGGACCGAGCGGAACGAACGGTCCCGGCAGCCCGTGGCCGCCGCCGCGCCCCCCGCGCGCGTGACGGCACCGGCGCCCGCCGAGGGACCGGTCCCGGTGATCTCCCCGCTCGTCCGCAGGCTCGCCCGGGACAACGGCCTGGACCTCAGGCAGCTGTCCGGCTCGGGCCCCGACGGGCTGATCCTGCGTGCCGACGTCGAGGACGTCCTGCGGCGGGGGAAGTCCGCCGGCGCCCTCACCGCGCACGAGCCGGTGCGCCCCGCCACGACCCCCGAGGGCGGTCTTCGCATCCCCCTCAAGGGCATACGGGGCGCCGTCGCCGACAAGCTCTCCCGCAGCCGACGGGAGATCCCGGACGCCACCTGCTGGGTCGACGCCGACGCGACCGAACTCATGCGTGCGCGTGCCGCCATGAACGCGGCCGGAGGGCCGAAGATCTCCCTCCTCGCGCTGCTCGCCCGCGTCTGCACGGCCGCCCTCGCCCGGTTCCCCGAGCTGAACTCCTATGTCGACGTCGAGGCCCGCGAGGTCGTCCAGCTCGACCACGTCCACCTCGGGTTCGCCGCGCAGACCGAGCGCGGGCTGGTGGTGCCGGTCGTCCGGGACGCCCACGCGCGCGACGCGGAGTCACTGACCGCCGAGTTCGCCCGGCTCACCGAGGCCGCCCGCACCGGGACGCTGACGCCCGGGGAACTCACCGGCGGCACCTTCACACTGAACAACTACGGGGTCTTCGGCGTGGACGGTTCCACCCCGATCGTCAACCACCCCGAGGCGGCCATGCTCGGCGTCGGACGGATCGTGCCCAAACCCTGGGTGCACGAAGGCGAGCTGGCGGTGCGCCAGGTGGTCCAGCTCTCGCTCACCTTCGACCACCGGGTGTGCGACGGCGGCACGGCAGGCGGCTTCCTGCGGTACGTGGCGGACTGCGTGGAACAGCCGGCGGTGCTCCTGCGCACCCTGTGACGCACGCGGGGCCCGTGAGCAAGGCCCCGCGGACGATACAAGCGGCACCCCTCGGGACATACTCGGGGGGTGACTGACAACGCCGCCCCCGGGACGCCGGTGCCGTACGACGCCGTCGTGCTGGCCGGCGGCGCCGCCCGGAGGCTCGGCGGGGCCGACAAGCCCGGTCTGCGGGTCGGGGGCCGGGCGCTCATCGACCGGGTGCTCACCGCCTGTGCGGGCGCCGGGACGACCGTCGTGGTGGCCGACCGGCGGCCCATCGCGCGGCCGGTGCGCTGGGTGCGCGAGGAACCGCCCGGCGCCGGACCGGTCGCCGCGCTGGAAGCCGGCCTGCGGCTCACCACCGCCGAGTACGCCGTGGTTCTCTCCGCCGACCTGCCCTTCCTCCGGCCGGACACCCTTCACCGCCTGTTGACCGCCCTCGGCGACACCGGGGCCGACGGCGCGCTGCTCACCGACGCCGACGGCCGCGACCAGCCGCTCGTGGCCGCCTACCGCACCGCCGCGCTCCGCCGCGAGCTGACCGTCCTCGGGGCCGGACCCGACGGCCTGACCGGACTGCCCCTGCGCCGGCTGACCGGCGCCCTCCGCCTCACCCGCGTCCCGGACCCGCTCGCGTCCTTCGACTGCGACACCTGGGACGACCTCGTCAACGCCAGGGCACGCATCAGGGAGCATGGGCACGTGTTGGATGAATGGATCTCCGCAGTCAAGGACGAGCTGGGCATCGACCTGGACGTCGACACCGGCGTTCTGCTCGACCTGGCCCGTGACGCAGCGCACGGCGTGGCCCGGCCCGCCGCCCCGCTGACCACCTTCCTCGTCGGATACGCCGCGGCCCAGGGCAAGGGAGGCCCCGAGGCCGTCGCCGAGGCCGCCCGCAAGGCTGCCGCGCTCGCGCTGCGCTGGGAGGAAGAGAACAGCGGAAACAGCGCAGAGAACAGCGGGGGCCCAGGCGCCCCGGACGCCGGATGACCGCCCGCGTGACCCGGGCCGGGACGCCCGCCCAGGACAGCGACGAACTCGACGTCGAGGAGGCCCTCGCCCTCGTGAGAGAGCCCCGGGGCGACCACCCGGGCCAGGTGCCCGCCCCGGCGCCCGCGGCACACGGCGAGCGGCACCGGGCCACCCCCTGGCCCCGGGCCCGTGAGATCGCCGCACGCGCCGCCCGTGCCCGGGTCCGCCGTGCCCCCGTCTCCGTGCCGCTCGGCGACGCCCTCGGCCTGGTCCTGGCCGCCCCTCTCGACGCGCTCACCGACCTGCCCTCCTTCGACACCTCCGCGATGGACGGCTGGGCGGTCGCCGGGCCCGGTCCCTGGGAGGTGCGGGACGAGGGAGTGCTCGCCGGGCACGCCCAGCCCGAGCCGCTCATCGACGGCGAGGCGGTCCGCATCGCCACCGGTGCCCGCATCCCGGCCGACACCACCGCGGTCCTGCGCAGCGAGCACGGCCGTACCGACACACAGGGCCGGCTCCACGCCACCCGGGAGATCGTGCACGGCCAGGACATCCGCCCGCGTGGCCAGGAATGCCGCACCGGCGATCAGTTGCTGCCCGTCGGCACCCGGGTCACCCCCGCCGTGCTGGGACTCGCCGCGGCGGCCGGGTACGACACCCTCACCGCCGTACCGCGTCCGCGTGCCGAAGTCCTCGTGCTCGGCGACGAATTGCTGACCGAGGGACGGCCGCACGACGGGCTGATCCGGGACGCGCTCGGCCCCATGCTGCCGCCGTGGCTGCGCGCGCTCGGCGCCGAGGTCGTCGCGGTGCGCCGGATCGGGGACGACGCCAAGGCCCTGCGCAAGGCCGTCACCGGCTCCGAGGCCGACCTCATCGTCACCACCGGCGGCACCGCGGCCGGACCCGTCGACCATGTCCATCCCGTCCTGGAACGCATCGGCGCCGAACTCCTCGTCGACGGCGTCAAGGTGCGACCCGGTCACCCCATGCTGCTGGCCCGCACCAAGGACGACCGGCACCTCGTCGGCCTGCCCGGCAACCCCCTCGCGGCCGTCTCCGGCCTGCTCACGCTCGCCGAGCCGCTGCTGCGCACCCTGGCCGCCCACCCGGCCCCCGAGCCGTACACGCTGCCCCTGCAGGAGGCGGTGCAGGGCCACCCGCACGACACCCGGCTGATCCCCGTGGTGCTGCGCGGCGACCGTGCCGTACCGCTGCACTACAACGGTCCGGCCATGCTCCGCGGCATCGCCGCCGCCGACGCGCTGGCCGTCGTACCGCCCGGCGGGGCCCGGCAGGGCGAGGAGACGGAGCTACTGGACCTGCCATGGGCGGCGGCCGGTATCGAGGTGTGTTTCACGTGAAACTTCCGGGCCATGACGCCATCGCCCGCCAAGCGGGCGAGCATCTGGTGACCCAGGGGGTGAAACTCCCGAGGAAAGTGGTGGAGCGCCCGATCCGCCAGGTCGCCAAACGGCTGCTCATGGCCCTGTTCGTGCTGGTCGCCACCGCGCTGGTCGTCTACGCCGATCACGACGGCTACCACGACAACGCCGATGGTTCGGTCGATCTGCTCGACGCCTTCTACTACGCGACCGTGACGCTCTCCACCACCGGATACGGCGACATCACCCCGGTCAGCGACGGCGCCCGGCTCACCAACATCTTCGTCATCACTCCCCTGCGCGTGCTGTTCCTGATCATCCTGGTCGGCACCACGCTGGAGGTCCTCACCGAACGCACCCGGGAGGAATGGCGCGTGAACCGCTGGAGGTCCGCCTTGCGCGATCACACCGTCGTCATCGGCTTCGGCACCAAGGGACGGTCGGCGATCCAGACCATCTGCGCGACGGGGCTGAAGAAGGAGCAGGCCGTCGTGGTCGACCCGAGCGCCAAGGCGGTCGACGCCGCGACCGCCGAGGGCTACGCCGGGGTCATAGGCGACGCGACCCGCAGCGACGTGCTCAAGCGTGCCGAGGTGCACAAGGCCCGCCAGATCATCGTGGCCCCCCAGCGCGACGACACCGCCGTCCTCGTCACGCTGACCGCACGGCAGCTCAACCGGACCGCGAAGATCGTGGCGGCCGTGCGGGAGGAGGAGAACGCCCCGCTGCTCAGGCAGTCCGGTGCCGACGCCGTCATCACCTCCGCCAGCGCGGCCGGCCGGCTGCTCGGTCTCTCCGTGCTCAGCCCCGCCGCCGGCATGGTGATGGAGGACCTGATCCAGCAGGGCAGCGGACTGGACCTCGTCGAGCGTCCGGTGGTGCGCGGCGAGGTGGGCAAGCGGGCGCGCGAGACCGACGACCTGGTGGTGAGCGTCCTACGAGGGCATCGGGTGCTCGGATACGACGACCCGGCGGTCGGCACGCTGCAGCTGACGGACCGGCTGATCACCATCGTGCGGGCGAGCCCGGGGACCCGGGGCACCCCGGGCATACGGCCGTTGCCCCGCGGCTGACACGGCGCGCCGGACTTCCGGGAGCGAGCGGGTCTGCCCTGGAGACGGCATCTGCGGGGAGTAGCGTCACAGGCATGCATGCGATCACGATTCCCGAACCTGGTGGTCCCGAGGCACTGGTGTGGGCGGAGGTCTCCGACCCGGTGCCCGGCGAGGGCGAGGTGCTGGTCGAGGTGGTGGCCAGCGCCGTCAACCGTGCCGACATCCTGCAGCGGCAGGGCTTCTACGACCCGCCGCCCGGCGCCGATCCCTATCCCGGCCTGGAGTGCTCCGGCAGGATCGCCGCGCTCGGCCCCGGAGTGTCCGGCTGGGCCGTCGGCGACGAGGTCGCCGCGCTGCTCGCGGGCGGCGGGTACGCAGAGAAGGTCGTCGTGCCCGCCGGGCAGCTGCTGCCCGTGCCCGAGGGCGTCGATCTCAAGCAGGCGGCCGCACTTCCCGAGGTGGTGTGCACCGTCTGGTCCAACGTGTTCATGATCGCCCATCTGCGGCCCGGCGAGACGCTGCTCGTGCACGGCGGGTCCAGCGGCATCGGCACCATGGCGATCCAGCTCGCCAAGGCCGTCGGGGCCGAGGTCGCGGTGACGGCCGGTACGAAGGAGAAGCTGGAACGCTGCGCCGAACTGGGCGCGGACATCCTGATCAACTACCGCGAGCAGGACTTCGTCGCCGAGATCAAGCAGGCCACCGGGGGTGCGGGGGCCGACGTGATCCTCGACAACATGGGGGCGAAGTATCTGGACCGCAACGTCCAGGCGCTTGCCGTCAACGGGCGGCTCGCGATCATCGGCATGCAGGGCGGGGCGAAGGGCGAGCTGAACATCGGCACGCTGCTCACCAAGCGGGCCGCGGTCAGTGCGACCTCTCTGCGGGCCCGGCCGGTGAGCGAGAAGGCGGCGATCGTGGCGGCCGTGCGGGAGCATGTCTGGCCGTTGCTGGCCGACGGCCATGTGCGGCCGGTCGTGGACCGGGAGGTGCCGATGGCGGAGGCGGCCGAGGGGCATCGCGTGGTGGAGGCGAGCGGGCACATCGGGAAGGTGCTGCTGGTCACCGCGTAGGGCCGCGCGAAGACGGAGGGCTTGCCGGGGCACGGGCCGGCCGCCGGTGTTCGTCAGTCCCGTCTGAGTCTGAGGCCCAGGAAGGCCAGGGCCAGGCCCAGGCCTATGAGGACCAGGCCGCTGCCCAGGGGGAGTATCTGGAGGACCGGTCCGGGGGCGGTCTGCTCCTGGGGGGCGGCGTTCCGGGCCTGGGGCCGGTCGAGGCCGGCGTCGGGGGCGTTCGAGGGCGTCGGCGTCGCGGTGGGCAGGTCCGCCGTCTCCGGCTCCTCCGGCAGGCCGGTGCCGGGAGCCCGGGTGGGGGCGGGATCGTCGTCGCCCTCCACCTCGGCCGCGGGCCCGTCCGGCCGGCCCGGCCGCATCCGCCCCTCGCCGGCCCGGCTGCCCGCGCGGGTCGGCTTGACGGCCGCCGCCGGGCGGTACGAGGCCGAGGCGGAGTCGGAGGGCATGGGGACCGGCGCGGGCTCGGTGAGGGGGGAGCCGTGGTGATCGGCATGAGCGGCGGGGTCCGGGGCGGCGGCATCCGGGGGCCTGGAGCCGGGATCGTGCGGGCGGTCGAGGGGGGTGGGCTCCGCGTGGTTCGGGCGGTACGGGCCGCCCGGGCGCGGCGGCGGTGCGGGGTACGGGTGTCCCGCTCCCGTGGGGCTGCCGGGGCGGGGCGCGGCGGCGTGCGCGGGTATCTCGGGTATGGAGTACCCGGTGCCGGAGCCGTACGCGGGTATGGAGTACCCGGTGCCGGAGCGGTACGCGGGCAGGGCCGCTGCGAGGGTGAGCAGCAGGCCTGTGCAGCGGAGCGAGGTGCGCAGCCATGGAGTCACGTCGGTGACCTCCCGGAGCCCGGATGTCATGATCGCCTGATCGATGAATGACCGACGGCTACAAGCGTCACATTCAGTGGCAAACAAGGCATTTCAGAGTGCGCCGTCGGGGCTAAACGGTGGATCAACCCCATGAGGGGGCACCACGGTGATGAGGTGTACGGGTGCGAGAGAATGGCGGCATGGAGATGCCGAGGAACGAACGGTTGCCGGAGAACCCCCAGATCCTCGTCGTGGGGCAGGACGGAATGGCGCTCGGCGGCGGCAACGGGGGCGACGAGTCCCGTGAGACCCCGGTGACGGAGCAGGTGGAACAGCCGGCCAAGGTCATGCGCATCGGCAGCATGATCAAGCAGCTGCTTGAGGAGGTGCGTGCGGCTCCTCTGGACGAGGCGAGCCGGGTGCGTCTGAAGGAGATCCACGCCAGCTCGGTGAAGGAGCTGGAGGACGGCCTCGCGCCGGAGCTGGTCGAGGAACTCGAGCGGCTCTCCCTGCCGTTCACCGACGACGTCACCCCGAGCGACGCGGAACTGCGTATCGCGCAGGCTCAGTTGGTGGGCTGGCTGGAAGGTCTCTTCCACGGGATCCAGACGACGCTGTTCGCCCAGCAGATGGCGGCGCGGGCCCAGCTGGAGTCGATGCGCCGCGCGCTTCCGCCCGGTGTGTCGGGGCATGAGGGCGACGAACCGCGCGCGGGCGGCCGGTCCGGCGGTCCGTACCTGTAACACCCCCGACCGCAGCTGGAACGACTGAGGCCTACCTGAAACGACAGGGCCCGGCACGCGATGTGCCGGGCCCGACTTCTGCGCAGCCTGCCGGTACTCCGGGTTGAGCGGATCCACGGATCCGCAGGCGGCACGTTGCCGGCGGACGTGACGGTCACGAGCCGGATCCCCTGGCTGTGGCCGTCGGCCTTGGTGTCCTTGAACCGCAGGGCCACCGACGTCGGCTTCGTCCCGCTCGACCAGGCCGACGTCCCGTCCCCGTAGGCCCGGTACGCGCTGCAGTCGACGTCGGCCCCGAGGACCGGCGCGTCAACTTGCATGCACGGATGTCCTTTTCAGGTCGTCCTCGCGGTCGTCCCCGCCGTCACTGCTGCGGGTTGCCCGTGGAGACGGTCAGTTCGATGGTGCCCGGCTTCTTCGCGTCGATGTCCGTGTTCGCGGCGGGGAACTGGTCCAGGACGGTGCCCTTGCCCCAGGTGTTGTCGTCCTGGTGCGTGACCTTGTACTGCCAGTGGGCGGCCTGGAAGCAGGCCTTCACGGAGTTGATGTCCTTGTACCGGAAGTCGGGCAGCAGGACCTTGGTCTCGTCGTCGTAGGCCTCGGTCGGCTCGGTGCACTTGGTCTTGTCGATCCGCCGCGTGGTGTCCGGCCCGCGGTAGCCCGCCGGGTGGGAGGAGGACGCCGAGGCGCCGGCGCCACCGCCCTTGTCGTCGCTGCCCTTGTTCATCGTCAGCGCGGCGATCAGGGAGACGACCGCGACGAGCGACACCACGATCGAGCCGATGATCACCGGCTTGTTGCCCCTGCCGCCGCCGGCGCCGGGTGTCTGCGGGACCTGCTGGGGCGAGATCGTGTACGGCGGCGTCGGCGAGGTCTGCGGAGCGTGCGGGCCGTAGCCCATCGAAGGCGGCGTCGGGTAGCCGCCCTGCTGCGGGTAGCCGTAGGCCGGGGCGGGCGTCTGCGGTGCGCCGTACGGGCCCGGCTGGTACGGCGTCCGGACCGGCCCCGGGGCGGCCTGCGCGGTCCGGTCGACCGGTGGGAACACCGCTGAGCCGACGCCCGCGCCGCTCTGCGTCGGTCCGGCGCCCGGCACGATGCTCGGCGCGGCCGCCTGGAAGGAGGCGGCGACGCGCAGGCACTCGTCGCGCATCGCCTCGGCGGTCGGGAAGCGCTCGTTCGGGTTCTTCTTCAGCGCGCGGGCGACCAGCGCGTCCACCGCGGGCGGCAGGGACCGGTTGATCGAGGAGGGAGCGACCGGCTCCTCCTGCACATGCGCGTAGGCGATCGCCAGCGGCGAGTCCGCGTCGAACGGCAGCCGGCCCGTGACCAGCTGGAACAGCATGATGCCGACCGAGTAGAGGTCGGAGCGGGCGTCCACGCCGCGGCCGAGGGCCTGCTCGGGCGAGAGGTACTGCGGGGTGCCGACGACCATGCCGGTCTGTGTCATCGACGTCACACCGGACTGCATGGCGCGGGCGATGCCGAAGTCCATGACCTTGACCACGCCGCGTTTGGTCACCATCACGTTGCCCGGCTTGATGTCGCGGTGGACCAGCCCCATCTCGTGACTGATCTCCAGCGCCGCCAGCACGTCCGCGGTGACCTTCAGCGCGCGGTCGGCGGGCATCGCGCCGTACTGCCGGACATCCCCCTCGAGGACCGAGCCCAGCGGGTGGCCCTCGACGTACTCCATGACGATGTACGGCACGGTCAGGCCGCCCAGATCGTCCTCGCCGGTGTCGAAGACCGACACGATGTTGGTGTGCGTGAGCTTCGCCACGGCCTGGGCCTCGCGGCGAAAGCGCTCTCTGAAGGCCTGTTCCCGGCCGAGTTCCGTGTGGAGGGTCTTGATCGCGACCTGGCGGTCGAGCACGGCGTCGTACGCCAGGTGCACCGAGGCCATACCGCCCTCGCCGAGCAAGTCGCGCAGCTGGTAGCGGCCACCGGCCAGGGCCTGCCCCGCGTACCGGCCGTGTGCGCCGTCCTGGCTCATCTCTCAGCGTCCCCCACTGGCCGTCCGGCGCCGTCACCCCGTGGACAGGCCTTGATCGAATGTGTCATTCCCGGCCAAGTCTGCCCCAGGGCACTGACACGTCAAGCGCGGTGCCCGTTCCGTGACCGTACGCGCAAGAAGCGTCGTGCAAGCGTTACAGGGGGCGTACGACCGGTTCACAGGATTTGCACGACAGCGCGTGCTACAGGTTTCATGGCCGGTCCGGCTTCGGCCGGGCCCGGTTCCGGTTCCGGACCGGTGGCTCGCGCGGAGGCTGTAGCGTGGCCGACGGAGACCGTGACAACACCGCGCGCACTGCGGGCAGAAACGACGGCGAGGACTGATGGCACAGACGCACAGCGCCCAGGGCCCGTCCGACCCCGAGGCGTCTGGCGGCGGCATGTCGGACGCGCCGGAGATGTGGGGCAACGGAGGGCTCGTCGGCGACGGCCGGTACCGGCTGACCCATCGGCTGGGCCGGGGCGGCATGGCCGAGGTGTTCGCGGCCGAGGACGTCCGTCTGGGCCGTACGGTCGCGGTGAAGCTGCTCCGCGCGGACCTGGCCGAGGACCCGGTCTCCAAGGCCCGCTTCACGCGCGAGGCGCAGTCGGTCGCCGGCCTGAACCACCACGCGATCGTCGCCGTGTACGACTCCGGCGAGGACTTCGTCGGCGGGCAGTCCGTGCCGTACATCGTGATGGAGCTGGTCGAGGGCCGCACCATCCGCGATCTGCTGTTGAACGCCGAGGCGCCGGGCCCCGAACAGGCTCTGATCATCGTCTCCGGGGTGCTGGAGGCGCTCGCCTACTCGCACCAGCACGGCATCGTGCACCGTGACATCAAGCCCGCCAACGTGATCATCACCAACAGCGGTGCCGTCAAGGTGATGGACTTCGGCATCGCGCGCGCCCTGCACGGGGCCTCGACGACGATGACGCAGACCGGCATGGTCATGGGCACGCCGCAGTACCTCTCCCCGGAGCAGGCGCTCGGCAAGGCCGTGGACCACCGATCCGACCTGTACGCGACCGGCTGCCTGCTGTACGAACTGCTCGCGCTGCGGCCGCCGTTCACCGGCGAGACCCCGCTGTCGGTGGTGTACCAGCACGTCCAGGACATGCCGACCCCGCCGTCGCAGGCCTCCGACGGCTGCCCGCCGGAGCTGGACGGCCTGGTCATGCGCTCGCTCGCCAAGGAACCGGACGACCGGTTCCAGACGGCCGAGGAGATGCGCGGCCTGGTCCAGTACGGCCTGCAGATGCTCTACGAGGCGGGTGGGCACACCGGCACCTGGAACACCGGCCCGGTGGAGGCGCACGACGGGCGGCACACCCCGCCGGGCGGCTTCACGGGCACGACCGCGATGCAGCACCCGGGCGACTTCGGCTCCGGCACGGCGCAGATCCCGCAGCCGATCCTGCCGCAGGGCTACGGCCACGGCGACGACGGCGGCTTCGAGGGGCACGGCAACCAGGGCAGCGGTCGCGGCAAGTTGTGGATCCTCGCCGTCCTCGCGGTCATCGCGATCGCGGCGGGCGTCGCGCTGGCGATGAACCACAACACCGGCAGTGGCGACAACAGCCCCGACACCAAGCCGCCGGCGACGCACTCGAAGTCCACGAAGGACCACTCGGACTCACCGAGCCCGTCGGACGACACCACCGACCAGCCCTCGGACACGTCCACCGACAGCAGCTCGGACGGGAGTTCGGGCGGATCCGGCTACACGCCGACGGACCCGCAGACCTCCCAGTCGCAGTCGACGGGACCGACCGACCAGCCGACGGACCCGCAGACCTCCCCGTCGCAGTCCACGGGTTCCACGACCGGTGGCACGGACACGGGTTCCACGACCGGTGGCACGGCCACGGGTTCCACGACCGGTGGCACGGCCACGGGTTCCACGACCGGTGGCACGGACACGGGCGCCACGACCGGCGGTACCGACACGGGCGCCACGACGGACGGCGGCACCGACACCGGCACCACCGGTTGAAGGACACCCACGGCACCCGTGACGGCGTCCGGCCGAGCGGCCGCCGACGGGCCGCGCACCGTCAGCCGGTGAACGTCATACGTGACCGTCACCCGGTGAACGCGTCGCACACCGCGTCGTACTCGCGCGTCCACCACACCGCGAGTGCCGACGCGGCCGGAAACTGGCAGTCCGCGCGCGTGTCACCGCGTTCGTAGTGCCAGCGCAGCATCCAGAAGTCGTTCAGCCGCTCCCACCACACCCGGTGCACGGCCGCCGTCAGTTCCGAGGGCGTGGCACCGGCCGCGCGCCGGTACGCCCGCGCGTAGGCGCGCACTTTCGGCAGGTCCAGGGCGCCTGCGGGCCGTACGAAGAAGATCGCGGCGGCGCGTACGGCCTCCTCGGCGCGGGGCTGCACGCCGAGCCGGTCCCAGTCGACGATGGCGGCCGGGGCGTCGTCCTTGTAGAGCAGGTTGAACGGATGGAAGTCGCCGTGCACCCATCCCACCGGGCCCCCGCGCGGCGGGCGCCGGTCCGCGTGCTGCTCCAGGAGCGCGCGGCGCTCCAGCAGCCGGTGCCGGGCCAGCTCGTCGAAGGCGTCGGCGGGGCGGTGCCGGCGCACATGGGCGAGCAGGTCGTCGATGAGGGCGAAGGTGTCGTCGGGGTCGGCACTCTCCACCGGGTGGGGGCTCGTGGCCGGACGTGTGCGCCCCTTGGGCGGCATCACGCGCTCCAGGCAGGCGTGCACGGCGCCCAGGAGCGCCCCGAGCCGTGCGCTCTCCCCGCGCGTGAGCTGGCCGCCGTGGCGGTGCCTGCCGTCGATCCACGGGTGCAGGGCGTAGGCGTGCCCGCCGACGACGGCGACCGTACGGCCCTCACGATGCGCGAAGGGTACGGCGACCGGGACGCCGAGGTCGGCCAGTCGCCGGGTGGCGCGGTGCCGGTGCTCGATGGCCGCCGGGTCGGCGGTGTCGGGGTCGAAGTGGTGCTTCAGGAAATAGCGGCCGCGGGTCGTGCACAGCCGGTAGCCGCGGTTGAGCAGGCCCTGGTCGACCGGCTCACAGGTGAGGGCGGTACCGGCCGCGTAGAGGCGCAGCAGGGTGCGAAGAGGGGGCGCTTGCGGCGCGGGGGGTGGTACACATGAGCGCGGCACGCCGCAGATGTTAGGGCACGAAAAGCCGCTGTGAGCTGGGGCTTGTCACAGGCAGTCGTCGTCGGTCGCTTTTGGTCACGCGATGGACCGGGTCGCGCGTCCGCTCCACGGCGCCGGACGGCCGCCGCCGCGGCAAGTCGGTTGGTGGGGTTGGCCGTTGATGACACACCCTGCCAGGATGATCGCGCTCTGATCATGATGCCGTCTTCGGGGGAAACGACAGCCGCCATGAACACGACCGACGCCTATGACCGGCCGCCGTACCGCGTCCCGGCCCCGCCCGCGCGGCAGAGCGGTGCGGGTGCGTGGGCCCGGGACGTGCTGCTGCCGTGGCGGCTGGCCCGGCGGCTCTACGGGCCCTTCCGGATGTTCCGGTTCGGTGCGGGCGATGTCCTCGGCCTCGTCGGTCCGGGCACGGGCGGCCTCGGTCCGTACGGGCGCCCGGTGGTGTCCACCCTGGCCGAGCAGGCCGCCGATCCGCTCATCGAACGGCTCCTGCTGCCCCGGACCCTCCTCTGCCTCGGCGTTCTCGCGTTCGTCGTCGGCCTGTTCACCGGGGAGAGCGCGTTCGAGCCCGTCGAGCAGGGCTTCACCGACGCGCTGCTGATGCTCGGAACGGGCCCGGTGGCGCTGCTCCTGGCCTGCGGCCTGCTCGTCGCCCTGGCCCGTTCCGGCACGCGCGCGTGCGTGCTGCGTCTGTGTCTACGCCCGCTGCTGACCGCGCTGGTCACGGCCGCTTTCTGCGGTCTCTTCGGGTACTGGATGAGCCGCCACTACGACTACCTGCCCAGCGGTGTGACCTGGACGGTCCTGGGGGTGTTCGCCGGGCCCTGGTTCGTCGTCTTCTTCGGCTGCGTGCTGTTCCTGATCCACCGCAACAGCTTCGGCACCGGCGGCCATCCCCTGGTCCGGCCGCTGGCCGGTGTCCCTCTGGTCTGGCTGACGGCGTTCGCGCACTTCGTCCTGGTCGACGCGGTCCAGGCGTACCCGGGCTCCCGCCCGACGCCCGCCTACTGGGTGGCCCTGTTCGCCGGCCCGGTGGGGGTGACGATCAGCGCCGCGGCCGAGATCCGGCTGCTGCGCCGCCGCCACGGGGTCGGCTTCCGCGGCCCCCTGCCCGGCTGGCGCCCGTCGCTCCGGGTCACCCGGGTGCCCGACGGCATGGTCGCGCGCCTGAGCGCCGACGTGGCCGCGGGGGCCGCCTTCGGGTGGCCGCACTGGACGGACCGCAACGGCGTCGTATGGGCGCGGACACCGGCCGTCCACGCGCGCGAGGCGGTCATGTGGCCGTACGTCACCGCCTTCACCGAGCAGGTCAGGCCCACGCCGCGCTCCGAGGTGGAACGAACCGCGGGGCCGCTGCGGCCGTGCTGAGAAACGTGTCGCGAGCACATCGGGAACGCATGGTCGCTCTCTCGGCTTCCGGTTTTTTCCCGCCCGCATTCGGGCGACCTGAGCAGCCGTCGTGATCCGCGAGTGGGGAAAGCGGACCGGAGACGTGATTTCTTGATCGTTTTCTCCGCGACGCGCAGCGGCTTCGGCGCGCGCTGGGATCGGGTCCAACTCGCCGTGATCGCGTCGAAGCGGGCCTCGCGGTCCGGTGACCGCACGTCCAGCACCGCCGCCTCGGGGCGGGTGGCCGCAGCGCGCAC
The DNA here is from genome assembly GCF_040680195.1 of Streptomyces sp. NPDC052109. Classification (NCBI taxonomy): domain Bacteria; kingdom Bacillati; phylum Actinomycetota; class Actinomycetes; order Kitasatosporales; family Streptomycetaceae; genus Streptomyces; species Streptomyces sp. NPDC052109. The sequence continues at coordinate 124,044 of NZ_JBFAWF010000005.1, forward strand.
GAAGGCGTCGGCGGCCGTGCCGGCCTCGCCGACCGCCTCGACGTGCGGCTCGACGGACGGCATCCCGTGGCCGCCCCGCCGGGCAATCCCGTGATCGCCGGGGACGAATATCCTGCTTTCCCCCTCTTCGTGCGCGAAGTCAGTCTCACACGCAAACTCTTCCCGTGACCTGGGTCAGCGGGATAACGTGCGGTTGCTCCGGCCTTTCGCAAGGCTGTGACCAGCACGCTTCCACCCCTCCTCGATTTACTTGGAAATCCAAGCAAAAACGCAGGTCAGGTGGGGTTTCACAGAAATGTGGAGCACTGGGTAACGTGATGGTTGCAGGGCGCTCGCCGGGGCACCTGTCACGCCTGTTCCCGGCCGAGTGGCACCCACCCCGTGCCCGGTGGTCGAAACAGGTGAGCCGCACTGGCCTACCGGCAACCCCGGGGGCCGGAACGACGGAGGAGCACACGTGACCGTGGACAGCAGTGCCGCGCGCAAGCCGCGACGCAGCGCCGCAGAAAAGGCCGGCACCACCGGCGCCAAGCGCACCACCCGCGCCGCCGCGAAGAAGAGCACCGAACCGGAGCTCGTCCAGCTGCTGACGCCCGAGGGCAAGCGGGTCAAGAACGCCGAGTACGACGCCTACGTCGCCGGCATCACCCCCGAAGAGCTGCGCGGTCTGTACCGCGACATGGTGCTCACCCGTCGCTTCGACGCCGAGGCCACCGCCCTGCAGCGCCAGGGCGAGCTGGGCCTGTGGGCCTCCCTGCTGGGCCAGGAGGCCGCCCAGATCGGCTCCGGCCGGGCCCTGCGCGCCGACGACTACGTCTTCCCGACCTACCGCGAGCACGGCGTCGCCTGGTGCCGCGACGTCGACCCGACCAACCTGCTCGGCATGTTCCGCGGCGTGAACAACGGCGGCTGGGACCCCAACAGCAACAACTTCCACCTGTACACGATCGTCATCGGCTCCCAGACGCTGCATGCCACCGGCTACGCGATGGGGGTGGCGAAGGACGGCGCGGACAGTGCGGTGATCGCCTACTTCGGCGACGGCGCGAGCAGCCAGGGTGACGTGGCCGAATCGTTCACCTTCTCCGCGGTCTACAACGCCCCCGTGGTGTTCTTCTGCCAGAACAACCAGTGGGCGATCTCCGAGCCGACCGAGAAGCAGACCCGCGTGCCGCTCTACCAGCGCGCCCAGGGCTTCGGCTTCCCCGGCGTGCGTGTCGACGGCAACGACGTGCTGGCCTGCCTCGCGGTCACCAAGTGGGCGCTGGAGCGCGCCCGCGTCGGCGAGGGCCCCACCCTGGTCGAGGCGTTCACCTACCGCATGGGCGCCCACACCACCTCCGACGATCCCACCCGCTACCGCGGCGACGAGGAGCGGGCCGCCTGGGAGGCGAAGGACCCGATCCTGCGCCTTCGCCGGTACCTCGAGGCCTCAAACCACGCGGACGAGGGATTCTTCGCGGAACTCGAGACCGAGTCCGAGGCGTTGGGCAAGCGAGTGCGCGAAGCGGTCCGCGCCATGCCCGACCCGGACCACTTCGCCATCTTCGAGAACGTGTACGCGGACGGGCACGCGCTCGTCGACGAGGAACGAGCGCAGTTCGCCGCCTACCAGGCGTCGTTCGCGGACGCAGAAGGGGGTCACTGAGATGGCCGAGAAGATGGCGATGGCCAAGGCCATCAACGAGTCGCTGCGCCGCGCCCTGGACACCGACCCCAAGGTCCTGGTCATGGGCGAGGACGTCGGCAAGCTCGGCGGTGTGTTCCGCGTGACGGACGGCCTGCAGAAGGACTTCGGCGAGAGCCGCGTCATCGACACCCCGCTGGCCGAGTCCGGCATCGTCGGCACCGCGATCGGCCTGGCCCTGCGCGGCTACCGTCCGGTGGTGGAGATCCAGTTCGACGGTTTCGTCTTCCCGGCCTACGACCAGATCGTCACCCAGCTCGCGAAGATGCACGCGCGGTCGCTGGGCAAGGTCAAGATGCCGGTCGTCGTCCGCATCCCCTACGGCGGCGGCATCGGCGCGGTCGAGCACCACTCCGAGTCCCCCGAGGCCCTCTTCGCGCACGTGGCCGGCCTGAAGATCGTCAGCCCCTCCAACGCCTCCGACGCGTACTGGATGATGCAGCAGGCCATCCAGAGCGACGACCCGGTGATCTACTTCGAGCCGAAGCGCCGTTACTGGGACAAGGCCGAGGTGGACGTCGAGGCGATTCCCGCCCCGCTGCACAGGGCCCAGGTCGTCCGCGAGGGCACCGACCTCACCCTGGCCGCCTACGGCCCGATGGTGAAGCTGTGCCAGGAGGTCGCCGCCGCGGCGGCCGAGGAGGGCAAGAACCTCGAGGTCCTGGACCTGCGTTCGGTCTCCCCGCTCGACTTCGACGCCATCCAGGCCTCGGTGGAGAAGACCCGCCGCCTGGTCGTGGTCCACGAGGCGCCGGTGTTCTTCGGTTCCGGCGCGGAGATCGCCGCCCGGATCACCGAGCGCTGCTTCTACCACCTGGAGGCTCCGGTCCTGCGGGTCGGCGGTTACCACGCCCCCTACCCCCCGGCCCGCCTGGAGGAGGAGTACCTGCCGGACCTGGACCGCGTGCTCGACGCCGTCGACCGCTCGCTGGCGTACTGAGGAGAGGGTCGTGACGACGATGACGGAAGCGTCCGTACGCGAGTTCAAGATGCCGGACGTCGGCGAGGGACTCACCGAGGCCGAGATCCTCAAGTGGTACGTCCAGCCGGGCGACACGGTCACCGACGGCCAGGTGGTCTGCGAGGTCGAGACCGCCAAGGCGGCCGTCGAACTGCCCATCCCCTACGACGGCGTGGTCCGCGCCCTGCACTTCCCCGAGGGCACCACGGTGGACGTGGGCACGGCCATCATCGCGGTGGACGTCGCGGGCGGGGCGGCACCCGCCGAGGCACCGGTGGAGCAGCCGAAGGCGGCCGCCGAGGAGCCGGAGGCCAAGCCGGAGGGCCGCCAGCCGGTGCTGGTCGGATACGGCGTGTCGACGTCCTCCACCAAGCGCCGCCCCCGAAAGGGTCCCGAGGTGAGTGTCCCGGCGCCGGCCCAGGCGATCCAGGCGGAGCTGAACGGCCACGGCCACGCCGCGCTCGCCGAGAAGCCCCGCCCGCTGGCCAAGCCACCGGTGCGCAAACTGGCCAAGGATCTCGGCGTCGACCTGGCCCTGGTCACCCCCTCCGGCCCGGACGGCGTCATCACGCGCGAGGACGTCCACGCGGCGGCCACGCCCACGGCCGCCGAGCCGTCGGCCGCCCCGGCCGCCGTCCCCGCCGCGCCCGTGACCCCGGCGCCGGTCGCGTCGTACGACGGCGCGCGGGAGACCCGCGTTCCGGTCAAGGGCGTCCGCAAGGCGACGGCGGCGGCGATGGTCGGTTCGGCTTTCGCGGCGCCGCACGTCACGGAGTTCGTGACGGTCGACGTGACCCGGACGATGAAGCTGGTCGAGGAGCTCAAGCAGGACAAGGAGATGCAGGGGCTGCGGGTCAATCCGCTGCTGCTGATCGCCAAGGCCCTGCTCGTCGCGATCAAGCGGAACCCGGACATCAACGCGTCCTGGGACGAGGCCAACCAGGAGATCGTGCTCAAGCACTACGTCAACCTGGGCATCGCGGCGGCCACCCCGCGCGGCCTGATCGTGCCGAACGTCAAGGACGCGCACGAGAAGACGCTTCCGCAGCTGGCCGAGGCGCTCGGCGAGCTGGTCTCGACGGCCCGCGAGGGCAAGACCTCCCCCGGGGCCATGCAGGGCGGCACGGTGACGATCACCAACGTCGGCGTCTTCGGCGTCGACACCGGCACGCCTATCCTCAACCCCGGAGAGTCGGCGATCCTCGCGGTCGGTGCGATCAAGCTCCAGCCGTGGGTCCACAAGGGCAAGGTCAAGCCGCGTCAGGTCACCACGCTGGCACTGAGCTTCGACCACCGACTGGTCGACGGCGAGCTGGGCTCGAAGGTCCTGGCGGACGTGGCGGCGATCCTGGAACAGCCGAAGCGATTGATCACCTGGGCGTGAGGGCTTCGGGCCGACAGCCTTGAAGCGTCGAGGGGACGGCCGCAAAATCGAGTTGCGGCCGTCCCCCTCTTCCTCTGGGTGTTTCAGGACTGGTTCAGCACGTACAGCGGTGCCCCGTCCTCGGCTCGCACCGTGACATGCCCTCCAGGCGTCCGCCGGTCGAGCAGGAGAACCTCGAGCCGGTCCGCGATCCGTTCCTTCGCCCGCACCATGGCCATGGTGGCCGCCAGAGCCTCCCCGGCCTCCTGGGCGGAAGCCGAGCCGCCCTCCGGGCCGGTGGCGTCCTGCGTCCAGTCCTTCCCCAACTGCCGGACCCGGCCCGCCGCGTCTGCCGCGACGGCGGCACGGACGCCACCGAGACCACCGTTCATCGACGGGAGCCGTCCCGTGCGGACATACACCCGCTGCGGGGGGGGGGCCAGTCTCTTCGTCAGCCGCGTCAGCCGCGTCAGCCGCGTCAGCCCGGCGTCGGCAGGCTTCCCCTCGGCGGCTGCCGCCCGTTCGGGGCCGGGTCCGCGCGGAACCAGTGCCCGCCGGTGCTCCAGCCCAGCAGCCGGCGGCCCGTGCCCGCGTCGGCGGGGGTCCCGGCCACGGCCTGGTGGAGGCCGGTGAGGGCGGGGTCGAGACGGGCCGCGACGTGCCAGGGGCGGCGGGCGGCCTCCTCGGTCAGGCGGTCCAGGACACGTCGCTGCTCCGTCGCGTCGCACAGCGACAGGTGGAACACCATCTGGCGCCAGGCGTAGGCGACATCCTTGATCGTGCCGAGCGGTCGCGGGTTGTGGTGCACACGCCCCGTCAGCAGACACACGGAGTCGAAGCAGCGCAGGGCCAGTTCGTCCCAGCCGACGCCGGGCTCGATGCCGACCCGGTGGACGAGAGTGGCCAGGTTGTGGGTGGTGAGGATCTGCGCCTGCTCGATCACCGTGCCGTTCCCGGCGACCCAGGAGCCGGAACTGCGCGTGCCCGGCGCCAACTCCGCGGCACGCTGAGCGCACAGCGCGGCGAACCCGGGCGACGTACGCACCCCGCCGGACCGGAGCGCGGCTTCCCCCGCCTCGACGACGGCGAGGTTGCGCACCGCCTGGTAGTCGACGGCGTAGTAGCGCTCGTAGAGGGAGCCGGCGAGGAGTTCGGCGGCGACCCGTGCGGCTGCCAGGAACTTCGGGGTGAACGTGCCCATGAAGATGTCCGCCGCGAGTTCCTCGACGAAGGGAGCCCCCAGTTCGGCCTGGCGCGCGAGCACGGACAGCTCGCGGATCAGGGGGTTGGGCAGGATCGTGTCGGGGAAGGCCCGCACCGCGAGCCCGCCCAGTTCCCGCAGCGCGGCGCTCGCCACCTCGTCCGCCCCCGCGTCGGCGCGCTGGGCGGTGACGGCCAGCACCCACGGCAGCTCCTCGACGCGCACCTGCCGCTGGAGGTTGAACAGCAGCAGGGAGCGGCGGTTGCGGAACGCGCGGTAGTTCGCGGCGGCCAGCGAACGCAGTGCCGGGTCCCCGTGCGCCGCGGCGGTGGTCGCGGCGACGAGCTGGGGAACCAGCTCGGCCAGGACCTCCGCGGAGGGGACGACACCGCGCTCCACGAGCGTGCCGACGGGTGCGCTGAGCGCTGCCTCGACGGGCCGGCGTACGGCGGGAGGGATGTCCGCGCCCGCGGGCACACCGCTCTCGCGGGCCTCCTCGGCGCTCACCGGTGCGATGACCGGCGCGACGTCGCTCACCCCGCCGTCCCGCGGCAGGCCGGACAGACGCCCCAGCACCACGCGGGCCAGCGCGTGGTGCGAGGGCAGCGCGGCCTGGGCGGCCTGCTCCCGGCGCAGCTTCGAGTGCTCCTCGGAACCGGGGCGGCCGCGCCGCCGGAGCATGGAGTCGACGGCGTGCCGGAGCAGCCCGAGCCGCCGCGGCTCCAGTGGCCGTCCGGCGACGGTCTCCTCCAGCGCACCGCGCAGGATGCCCAGGTTCTCCTTGGGCCTGCGGTGCTTGGTGCAGTGGGTGTGGCGCCGGGCCAGGTCGCGGTAGCGGCGCAGCAGTTCGGTGGAGCGGGCGTGCCAGACCGGGGCGTCGGCGGGGCTGGGGACGCGGACGCATCCCTCGTCATCCGTCACCTCCAGCCAGTGCTGCAGCAGTCGGTCACCGAAGGGGTGCCAGACGGCCAGGGCCTCGCGCTGGGTCTCGACGGCCGTGCTGGGGCGCCGGCGTCCGAGCGCGGCGGAAGCGTCGGCGACGGTGGAACGGTGTACGGCATCGGGCCGGGGCGCGGGCCGGTCGGACGGGCGGGGGCTGAACCGCAGCCGGTCCGCGAACGGCGCCAGCTCCTCGACCAGGTCCAGCGCGGCGTCCGGCTCGCCGGCCCGGACCAGCCAGGCCACGGTGAGCAGGGCGGCCTCTTCGGGAACGGTCACCTCGTAACGGCCGCTGTCGAGAAGCCCGTAGAGCTGGGCGAGCCCCTCCTCGGACAGGAAGTGCCCGAACAGCGCGCGCCGTTCCTCCGGCACACCTGCCCGGCGGGCGGCCGCGATCTCGTGGTCGAGCAGCGGGCCGGCCGCGCTGGGCGCGCCGGTGGCGAAGCCGCCCCGGACGACCTCGGGCGTGACCCACGCGGGCAGCCCGGCGACGGGCGTGCGGGAGCCGATCGTCAGCAGGCCGCTCGCCATTCCGGTCAGCACCGCCTGCCACCTGCGGCGGCGTTCCTCGCCGCGTCGGCGGGTCTCCGGATCCGGGTGGGCGACGGCCGCCCGGAGCGCGGCGGCGAGCTGGTCGATCGCGAATGCGGGGTTCGCCTGGGCGAGGTGCTGCTGCTCAGCGTCGTCGTTCATAGCCGACGTGGCGGGTTCCGCCCCCGCGCCCTCCGGGTCCGGAGCCCGGTGCTCTGCTGCTGAGCTACACGTCGATGGGGCGACGGTAGAGGGCGGCGGTGCGTTCATACAAACGGGTTTCCGACACTCTGGACCTGGTCTGCGTGGGCATGGCCTCGTCCGTGCCGTGGCCGGAGAGCGAGGAGGAAGCCGACCGCCACCAAGCCTGATTCGAGTCCCGGGCCGATGCTCGTCCTGAGCACCGCCACACGGGTTCGTTCCGCCGGTCACCTCGATCACGGTGGTTGGGCCCGGCTGCCGTAGATTTACCGCATGGTAACGGGGGAGAAGACCGCAGCTCGGCACGCGAGACCCCAGGCGAAGGCGGGGGTCGGGCGGGCGTCCGTGCTCATGGCCGGCGGCACCGTCGTATCGCGGGCCAGTGGGCTGATCCGGCAGGTGCTGCAGGGGGCCGCGCTCGGGACCGGGCTGCTGGCCACCACGTACAACACGGCGAACACCGTGCCGACCAGCCTGTACACCCTGCTGATCGGCGGCGCGCTCAACGCCGTGCTGGTGCCGCAGCTGGTGCGGGCCCGGGCCACGCATGCCGATGGCGGGCGGGCGTACGAGCAACGGCTCGTGACCCTCGTCGTCAGCGTGCTGACCGTCGGGACCGTGCTTGCCGTGTGGGCGGCGCCGGAGATCGTGAGCCTGTACATAAGGGATACGCCCAAGGACCACGAGGCGTTCCGGCTGACGGTCGTCTTCGCCCGGTTCCTCCTGCCGCAGGTCTTTTTCTACGGGCTTTTCGCCATTCTGGGGCAAGTGCTGAACGCGCGGGAGAAGTTCGGCGCGATGATGTGGACGCCGGTGCTCAACAACGTCGTCCTCGTCACCATGTTCGGTGTCTATCTCGGGATGATGACAGTCCCCCACTACGTCGCCGACGTCACCGACACGCAGGTCCGCTGGCTCGGTCTGGGGACGACCCTCGGGATCGCCGTCCAGGCCCTCGCCCTCATCCCCTTCGCGCGCGCCGCCGGCTTCCGGTTCCGGCCGCGGTTCGACTGGCGGGGCGCGGGGCTCGGCTCCGGGATCCACGCGGCCAAGTGGACGCTGCTGTTCGTGCTGACCAACCTGGTCGGGCTCACCGTCGTCACCAACTACGCCAACGCCGCGGACGCACGGCTGCCGAAGGCGGGCGTCGGCTACACGGCGTACAGCTACGCGCAGACCATCTGGATGCTGCCCCAGTCCATCGTCACCGTCTCCCTGGTCACGGCTCTGCTGCCGCGCATGAGCAAGGCGGCGGCCGAGGGGAGGATCGGCGATCTGCGCGCCGACCTGTCCCGGGCACTGCGGGTCAGCGGGGTCGTCATCGTCCCGGCCGCCTTCCTCTTCACCGCGCTCGGGCCGGACATCGCCGTCCTCCTCTTCGCGCACGGCGCCGCCGATCCGGCCACCGCCGCGCCGCTCGGCCACATGCTGCAGGCCTTCGGGCTCGGGCTGATCCCGTTCTCGGCCCAGTACCTGCTGCTGCGCGGCTTCTATGCCTTCGAGGACACCCGTACGCCGTTCCTGATGGCCGTATGGACCCAGTTGGTGAACATCGCGCTCGCCACCGCCTGCCACCTGCTGCTGCCGGTGCGGTGGGCGGTCACCGGCATGGCCGGCGCCTACACCGTCTCCTACTTCGTCGGACTCGTCCTCACCGCCCGCCTGCTGGCCCGCCGCACCGGCGGCCGGCTCGACGACGGCACCCTGCGCGGCACCTATGCCAAGCTGCTGTGCGCCGGAGCCGTCGCGGCGGCGGCGGGCTGGGCGGCGGCGCGGGGCTGCGCCGGTGTGCTGGGGAACGGTACGGCGGGATCCGTCCTGACGACCGCCGTCGGCACGCTGGCCCTCGCCGTTGTCCATCTGCTGCTGGCCAGGATGCTGAAGGTCGGCGAACTCCGGCGGATACCCGGTTTCCGCTGACGTCGGGCGCATCGCTGCCACCCGGCGGGCGGCCCTGACGTCATATCAGGGACGGCTCGGGGTGCTGTCGGGGACTTCACGGATGGTGAGGGAACGGCCACGGCGGCACGCTGGTGACATGACGAAATCCGCTGCCGCTCGCCCCGGTTCCTCTCCCGTCCGCCGTGTCGCCGCCGTCGCGGGCACCGCCCTCCTCGCTGGTACGGCGGCGGTGTGCGCGCCGGGTGTCGCCTACTCCGCGCCGCGCGTCGCCGTCGCGCCCGCTGCCGATTTCGGTGACTGCCCACCACTGCCCGACGGCGTCGACTCGACCCGATGGAGATGCGAAGTGCATACGGCCGCACCGCGGTTGACCCTCGGCAGCGTCACGGTGAACCTCGCCCCGATCACCATGACGCACGCCGAGGGCCCGATGCCGGACGGCGGCAACGGGCAGGTGTGGGGCGCGATGCACAGCTCGCCCACCGCCATACCCGGAGGACTGACCGGCACCCCCGCAGGCGATCGCACGCCCGTCCTGGGATTGGCGATACAGCCGGAGTACGGCGGCCGGTCCGACTTCTACACCGGCCAGTTCAGCCTCCGTTTCCGGCTTCTGGGCCGGCTGCTGCCGCACGGCTGCACCATAGGGGCCGACGCCCCCATCGACTTCCAGCTGAAGCGCTCAGGTCCCTCCAAGTGGGTCTCCCAGGATCCCCCGGTGATCGAGTTCTCGGCGTACGACGACACGTTCGCGGCCCCGGCCGCCGGACACTGCGGGCCGCTCACCGGAACGCTCAACCACCGGCTCGGCCTGCCGGCTGCCACGGGAAACCTGCTGTCGTACGACGCCTCGTACACCTTCAAGACCTACGCCCCGCTCCCGGCGAAGTAGGACGGCAGGGACAGAGAGCCCGGCTCAGGCCCGCCGCCGCAGCGCGTTCAGCACGGGCCGCGCCCCGTTCGGCGTCGTCCACGCTCACCGCGAAGTCCGTACGGCGACCCCGCGGCCGTCTGACCAGACAGTCGCCGGCGCGGAGCATGACCGTGGCGCCGAGGCCGCTGAGGCGGTAGCCCCAGCCGCCGACCTGGGACGGCAGCCAGTGCTCGGCGCGGGCGGACTCGATGGCGGCCGGGGGCCAGCGACGGGCGGGCCGGCCCGAGCGGGCCGAACGACACCTCCAGGTCCGTTTCCGACACCTTCGCCTGCGCCGGGGAGCAGATCGCCGCGGCCGAGGGAGGCGAGGCCCCAGCCCGCGCACAGCGGCCACAGTGCGGCGGGGTTGGCCAGGCGGACGGCCAGGGCCACCCCGGTGCCGGCGGCGACCAGGCCGGTCGGCGCGGCCAGCAGGTGCAGCCAGGGGTTGGCCGCGCGGGAGAGACGACAACGGGCCCGCCGCTTGTCGCGACGGGCCCGTGAGTGCCTGGTGTGACTCAGCCGAGCCTGGCGAAGCCGTAGGTGAGGAGCTTCTTCGCGTCCGCCTCACGGTTCGGGATGGAGGTGGAGGCGAGGACGGTGCCGATGATCGTCTTCCCGTTCCGGGTCGCGGCGAAGACCAGGCAGTAGCCGGCCTCCGGGCCGGAGCCCGTCTTCACACCGATGGTGCCGCTGTAGCTGCTGAGCAGACCGTTGGTGTTGGTCCACGGAGCCATCGTGCGGGTGCTGCCCGTCTTGGTGATCGTCTTGGCGGTGTACGACTTCGTCTTGACGATCGCGCGGAACGTGGAGTTGTTCATCGCGCTGCTGGCGATCTTCGTCAGGTCGCGCGGCGTCGAGTAGTTGGTGCCGTTGCCGATGCCGTCGAAGGAGTCGAAGTGCGTGTTCGTCAGGTGCAGGCTCTTCGCGGCCGCGTTCATCTTGCCGATGAAGTTCGACACGCGCGCGGCGCGGGTGGAACCGGAACCGTAGGTGTCGGCCAGCGCGTAGGCGGCGTCGCAGCCGGACGGCAGCATCAGGCCGTACAGCAGCTGGCGGACGGTGACCTTGTCGCCGACGATGAGGTGCGCCTGGGAGGCGTTGTTCTTGACGACGTAGTCGCTGTACGCCTTCTGGATCGTCACCTTTTTGTCGAGGTTGAGGTTCGACTGCGCGAGCACGACCTTGGCGGTCATGATCTTGGTGGTGGAGCCGGTGGAGCGCTTGGTGTCCGCCGCCTTGGTGTACAGCGTCGAAGCGTTCGCGTTGTTCATCACGTAGCCGCCCTTGGCCACGATCGAGGGCGTGGTGACGGCCTGAGCGGGCGCCGCGGTGAGGGCACCGGCCGCGAGCAGGGCGCCGGAGGTGACGGCGACGGCGGCGGCTCTGCGGATGCGCGTGTTGCGGGTGCCCTTAATGCCGGTAATCAAAGTGATATACCCCGATTGAGTTGAATGCCCCTGAAGTGCGGCCGAGTTGAGGTGGCAAGAGCAAGGGGCCGCACGTGTGAGACACGTAAGTAGCACAGAAGGTTGTGCGGGCGCTGAAAGCGATGTGCGTCGCGTCCGGATGCTGGACGCCGCTGCCTCTTGCGTACGTGTTGTATCTATCCTGTGGCCATGGAGACGGCCGTACAGCACCCCACTCGCCGACACGACAAGCCGCCGCCCGCCGCCGACCGTGTGTACGCCCACGTCAAGCAGGGTGTGCTGGACCGCCGTTACGAGGGCGGCACCCTGCTCACCGAGGGCGAGCTGGCCGAGGCCGTCGGAGTCTCGCGCACCCCCGTGCGGGAGGCTCTGCTGCGGCTGGAGGTCGAGGGCCTGATCCGGCTCTACCCGAAGAAGGGCGCGCTGGTCCTGCCCGTCTCCGCGCAGGAGATCGCCGACGTGGTGGAGACCCGCCAGCTGGTCGAGGAGCACGCCGCGCGCAAGGCCGTACCCGCCCCGCCCGGCCTGCTGCAGCGGCTGACCGAGCTGCTGGAGCTGCAGAAGACGCAGGCCGCCGCCGGTGACCTGGCCGCGGCCGCGGTCACCGACCGCTGCTTCCATGCCGAGATCGTGCGCAGCGGCGGCAACGAGATCCTGTCCCGGCTCTACGACCAGCTGCGCGACCGGCAGTTGCGGATGGGGGTCGCCGTCATGCACTCGCACCCCGACCGGATCGCCAAGACCCTCGCCGAGCACGAGGAGATCCTGGACGCGCTGCGCTCCGGGGACGCGGAGGCGGCCGTCGAGGTCGTGCACCGGCATGTGAGCTGGTTCGAGCACCTCGCGCGAGGTGAGGTCCGATGAACGGCTCGGGAAGCAATCTCACCCTTCCGGGTGATCCGCCGGGCGGCCGGCGTGCCGTCACCGTGTGGTCCATAGGCGTCGCCGTCTACTTCGTCGCCGTCATCTTCCGTACGTCGCTGGGTGTGGCGGGACTGGACGCCGCGGACCGCTTCCACGTCAACGCGTCCGCGCTGTCGACGTTCTCCATCCTCCAGCTCCTGGTCTACGCCGGGATGCAGATACCCGTCGGTCTGCTGGTCGACCGGCTCGGCACCAAGAAGGTGCTGAGCATGGGCGCCGTGCTGTTCACGGCCGGACAGCTCGGCTTCGCGTTCTCTCCTTCCTACGGCACCGCGCTCGCCTCCCGCGCCCTGCTCGGCTGCGGGGACGCGATGACCTTCATCAGCGTGCTGCGGCTCGGCACCCGTTGGTTCCCGGCCCGGCGCGGGCCGCTGGTCGCCCAGCTCGCGGGGCTGGTCGGCATGGCGGGCAACCTGGTCTCCACGCTGGTCATCGCCCGTCTCCTGCACGGCATCGGCTGGACCCCGGCGTTCGCCGGCAGCGCGCTCGCGGGAGTCGTCGTCCTCGTGCTGACCCTGCTCCTCCTCAAGGACCATCCCGAGGGGTACGAGCCCGAGCCCGTCGCGCACCAGGGCGCGGCCTACGTCCGCAAGCAGATCGCGGCGGCCTGGCGGGAGCCCGGCACGCGCCTCGGGCTGTGGGTGCACTTCACCACCCAGTTCCCGGCGATGGTGTTCCTGCTGCTGTGGGGCCTGCCGTTCCTGGTCCAGGCGCAGGGCCTCAGCCGGGCCACGGCCGGAGAACTGCTCACCCTGGTCGTGCTGTCCAACATGGTGATCGGGCTGGTCTACGGCCAGATCGTCGCCCGGCACCATGAGGCGCGGCTGCCGCTGGCGCTGGGGACGGTGGGGGCGACGGCGCTGCTGTGGGCGGTGACGCTGCTGTGTCCGGGCGCGCATGCGCCGATGTGGCTGCTGGTGGTGTTGTGCGCGGTGCTCGGGGCGTGTGGGCCGGCGTCGATGCTCGGCTTCGACTTCGCTCGGCCCGCCAACCCGCCCGAGCGACAGGGAACGGCGTCCGGTATCACCAACATGGGTGGTTTCGTCGCCTCGATGACGACGCTGTTCGCGGTAGGGGTGCTGCTGGATGCCACCGGGGACGACTACTCCGTGGCGTTTTCGGCGGTGTTCGTGCTGCAGGCGCTCGGGGTGTCCCAGATCCTGCGGCTTCGTGGGCGGGCTGCCCGGCGTGAGCGTGAGCGTCTGGTGGCGAGCCGGGTGGAGACGGTGCACGTCCCCGCGGCCTAGCCGTGCTCTTGCGCCCGCGCACCACCTGTTTCCACCCGCCCGAGAAGCCGGACGATCCGCTCGGCTCCCCACCGCCGGCGACTTCCCGCCACGGCGTCACGTGAGGTTCCGCCCGCGGGGCCCCCGAAGCCGTGCGGAAGCGGCGCGGTCTCGGTTACGGCGTCACCGTGAAGTGGCGCAGGATCGCGGTCGTCAGATCCGGGTCGCCCTCTGTCTTCACCCGGTCCGCCACCGCCTCCGGGGTGACGCGGCCGCAGGCGAGGCGGACGTAGGTCTCCCAGTCGAGGGTGAGGGTGGCGGCGGGGCCGAGGGCCGGGGCGGTCTCCAGAGTGCCCCGGCCCTGGATGTCGACGCGGATCGTGCGCAGGAACTCCACCGGGCCGTGCACGTCGAACACGATCGCCGAACTGCGCGGCGCCCCCGCGTCCTTCGCCACGACCTTGGGGAGTGCTTCCAGAAGGACGTCCCGCACGACGTACGCGCCGGGCGAGTCCAGGTTGCCGGGGCGGCCGAGGGCGGTGCGCAGGTCCTGCTCGTGCACCCACACGTCGAAAGCGCGGTCACGGTAGGCCTGTTCCACCGTGATCTCCGTGCTCAGCGGACCGCGCACCGTGGTGCCGGGATCGCGGGACTCGCCCCGCAGCTGGCGGTTGCGGCGGATGACCGTGTACTCCAGCTCGGCCGTCATCTCCGGCGCCGTGTGGTGGCGGCGGACGTCGACCTGCATCTCCATGTACCGCTGGTGCTCGGTGGTGACGTGGAAGAGGTCACGGGGGAGCGAGTGGATGGGGCGCGGGTCGCCGAGCAGCTCGCAGTCCATGCCGATGACGTGCGACACGATGTCCCGGACCGACCAGCCGGGGCAGGGGGTCCGCCGGTTCCACTCGCCGTCCGCCAGCGACTGGACCATCTCGGATATCGCTTCGATGGAGTGCGTCCAGGCGTCGGCGTAGGGCTGGAGGGTGGGATGCAGACTCACGGAACGGGACCCCTCGGCGGTCGGTACACGGGCAGGATGTGGCGGCGTTGCCAGCGGGCGGCGGCACGGCGGCGGGTGTCTGGAACGCTAAGTTACGCTGCCTCCAGGCAGCCCGGCAGTGCTTTCGTGTGACGATCGTAGGCCCGTGTGGACGACTCGAATGCCAGGACGGTGGTAGTGTGCGCGCCTCGCTGATCCAGATCGCCGTGAACGAGGACGAATCGGTCGACTCCCGGCGGCGGCGGGTGGCCGCGCTGGTGCGGGAGCAGTCCGGTGCCGATCTCGTGGTCCTGCCCGAGCTGTGGACCACCGGCGCCTTCGCCTACGAGGAGTTCGGCCGCGAGGGCGAGCCGCTCGAAGGGCCGACGTACGAGGTCATGGCAAAGGCCGCGAGCGACGCGGGCGTGTGGCTGCACGCGGGGTCGATTCCCGAGCGGGACCCTGAGGGGCCGCTCTACAACACCTCTCTGGTCTTCTCCCCCTCCGGTGAGCTCGCTGCCGCCTACCGCAAGATCCATCGCTTCGGCTTCGACAAGGGCGAGGCCGTGCTGATGGGTGCCGGACGGGACCTGGTGACGGTCCGGCTGCCCGGGACCACGCTCGGCATGGCCACCTGCTACGACCTCCGTTTCCCCGAACTCTTCCGTGGACTGGTCGCCGCGGGCGCCGAGACCCTGGTGATCCCGGCGGGCTGGCCCGAGCGGCGGCGCGCGCACTGGACGCTGCTGGCTCGGGCGCGGGCGGTGGAGAACCAGGCGTTCGTGCTCGCTTGCGGAACGGCCGGGACCCATGCGGGAGTTCCCCAGGCCGGTCACTCGATCGTGGTGGATCCGTGGGGCGAGGTGCTCGCCGAGGCGGGTGCGGACGAGGAGGTCCTCACCGTCGAGTTCGATCCGGCTAAGGTGGCGACGACACGCGAGCAGTTCCCGGCGCTGAAGGACCGTGTGCTGGGCCTGGAGCCGCCCAGGCGCTGAAGGAACCCGTACTGGGTCCGCAGCCGCCCCGGCGCGGGAGAGGCCTTTTCGGACCTCAGTGGTCCTCCCGCTCCTTCTGCGCCAGGTGGATCACGCACACCGCCACGGCGATGAGCAGGGCCGGGTCCGCGTCCTCGCGCACGATGTCGACGCCGTAGGTGTCCCGGAGCGACAGCCAGCGGCGGGAGATCACGGCGAGGAGTTCGCCGTCGTACTCGACGGCGAACTCGTGGTCGAGGATCTTGCCGCTGACGTCCAGCTCGGTGCCGTCGACCAGGGACACCCGGTAGTGGTTGCGCAGCAGGGACAGCCGTTTGCGCCTGATGGTGGCCAGACCCTCGCCGTCCCGCTCGACCACCATGGTGTCGCGCAGCGCGAACATCTTCTGGTGGATGTCGATCAGCACGCGCCCGTGGGCGTCCTTCAGCTGGAAGGTGTCCCGCAGCCGCATGGCCTTGCCGTCGACGAGGAAGACCTTCCGGCCGTGCTCGTCCTCGATCCAGTAGTCGTCACCGATGCCGAGCAGCCGGTCGTGTACGAGGAGTCTCATGCGGGTACCGTTCCCCGCCGCGCGTCGAACATCACGGTGCGGCCGGTCCGAAGCGCCTGCGGTACGCCGACGGGCTGAGCCCCGTGCCCCGGCGCAGCCGGGCCCGCAGGTTGGCCGCCGTGCCCAGGCCGCAGCGGGCCGCGACGACGTCCAGGCGCTCCTCGCCCCGCTCGATCAGCCGGCAGGCCAGCGCGACCCGCTCCCCGGTGAGCCAGGCCAGCGGGGTCGTACCCAGCTGGGTGCGGAAGCGGCGGTGCAGCGTCGCGGGACTGACGGCCGCACGCGCGGCGAGGTCCGCCACGGTCAGCGGCTCGCCCAGCCGTTCCTGCGCCCAGGCCAGCAGCGGGCCGAGCGACGCGTCGGGTACGTCGGGCACCGGGCGCTCCACGAACTGCCTTTGCCCGCCGTCGCGGTGGGCGGCGAAGACGAGGCGCCGGGAGACGGCATTGGCCAGCTCGGCCCCGTGGTCGCGGCGCCAGATGTGCAGCCCGAGGTCGAGCGCGGCCGCGCTGCCGGCGGCGGTGAGGACATCGCCCTCGTCGACGAACAGCACGTCCGGCTCCAGCAGCACCTTGGGATGCAGGTCACGGAAGGTGTCCGCCCACATCCAGTGGGTGGTGGCCCGGCGCCCGTCGAGCAGTCCCGCCTCGGCGAGGGCGAAGCTGCCGGTGCAGAAGCTGACGACGCGGGCCCCGCGCGCGTGGCTGCGCCGGATGGCCTCCAGGACGTCGGCGCCGCGCGGTACGACGTTGTCGGGGCGCCCCGGTACGACGAGGGTGTCGGCCTCGTCCACCGCGTCCAGGCCCGGCACGCCGGAGAGGGTGAAGAAGCCGTGGTTCATCAGGGTCCGCGGGGCGGGCGTGCACAGCGTCACCGCGTACAGCGGGCCCGGGAAGCCCAGCTCGGGTCTGGGCAGCCCGAACAGTTCGGTCGCGACGCCGACCTCGAAGGGGTTGGTGCCCTCGTCCACGATCACGACGACCCGGTGGGGCGCCTGAGAGGATTCTTGCGGCATATGCGATTCCTAGCACTCGTGCGGCGGTACCGGAACCCCGCACGATGACCTCATGGAACCCAAGGAACCCATCTCCCTGGACAAGGCGCTCGCCTCCTTCACCGAGTGCTGGAGCCCCCGCATCGTCGCCGCCGTCAACGACTACGACGTCCGTATCGCCAAGTTCGAGGGCGAGCACGTCTGGCACGTGCACGAGGACACTGACGAGTTCTTCCTGGTGCTCGACGGCGAGGTGCACCTGGGCCTGCGCGAGCCGGCCGGCGAGCGCACGGTCGTGCTGACCAAGGGGTCGGTGTTCACCGTCCCGCGCGGCACCGAGCACAAGCCGTCCGCGCCCCGGCGCGCCGAGGTCCTGCTCTTCGAGCCCACCGGCACCCTCTCGGTCGGCGACCGGCACGAGGAGGTGCCCGCCCACGTGGACGTCACCACCGGCCACGCCCTGACCTGACCGGGCACCGGAATCCACCGGGCCGACGGGTGTCGGTCAGGTGAACGTCCCGTGAGGGCGGGCGAGTTGGCCAATCCGGGCCGGGGTCCCCGAGTCGAACCGTGCGGAAGCCCTCACCACGATCCGCACGTTCCTCCCGGAGGCCCCGCATGACGCGCACGCCCTCGATACGTACGGCAACAGCGGGAACGACAGGCTGTACGGCGGCGCCGGCCGGGACACGCTCTCCGGTGGCCCCGGCACGGATGTGATCCACCAGGACTGAGGACCCGGTTGTCCACAGGGCGGCTGCCCTCGGGGCGGTTGTCCACAGGCGCCGGAGCCGGTGTGGGAGTCGGGTGGCACCCTTGGAGCCATGACCCACTCCGCACCCCGACGCGCCCGCGTCCGCGCCCCCGAGCTGATCGGCGAGGGCGGCTGGCTGAACACGGGAGACAAGCAGTACACGCTGGCCGACCTGCGCGGACGCATCGTAGTCCTGGACTTCTGGACCTTCTGCTGCATCAACTGCCTGCACGTCCTGGACGAGCTGCGCGAGCTGGAGGACAGACACCGGGACACGGTGGTGGTCATCGGCGTGCACTCCCCGAAGTTCGTGCACGAGGCCGAGCACCGGGCGGTCGTCGACGCGGTGGAGCGCTACGGCGTGGAGCACCCGGTGCTGGACGACCCGGAGCTCGCCACCTGGAAGCAGTACGCGGTGCGCGCGTGGCCGACGCTGGTCGTCATCGACCCCGAGGGGTACGTCGTCGCCCAGCACGCGGGCGAGGGCCACGCGCACGCCATCGAGCGGCTGGTGGAAGAGCTGGAGGCCGAGCACGAGGCGAAGGGCACCCTGCGCCGCGGCGACGGTCCGTACGTGCCGCCGGAGCCCGAGCCGACGACGCTGCGCTTCCCCGGCAAGGCGCTGCTGCTGCCGTCCGGGCACTTCCTGGTCAGCGACACCACCCGGCACCAGCTGGTGGAGCTGGCCGAGGACGCCGAGACCGTCGTACGGCGCATCGGCTCGGGCACGCGTGGTTTCGCGGACGGCGGCGCGACGGAGGCGTCCTTCAACGAGCCCCAGGGTCTGGCGCTGGGCGAGGACGGCTCGGTGATCGTGGCCGACACCGTCAACCACGCCCTGCGGCGCCTCGACCTGGCCACCGGCGCGGTGAGCACCCTGGCCGGCACCGGAAAGCAGTGGTGGCAGGGGTCCGCGACCTTCGGCCCGGCCCGCGAGGTCGACCTCTCCTCACCGTGGGACGTGGCGGTCTTCGGCGGCAGGGTGTGGATCGCCATGGCGGGCGTCCACCAGCTGTGGACGTACGACCCCGCGGCGGGCACGGTCGGGGCGGCGGCCGGGACCACCAACGAGGGCCTGGTCGACGGCCCCGGCGCCGAGGCCTGGTTCGCCCAGCCCTCCGGTCTCGCGGCCACCGCCGAGCGGCTGTGGCTGGCCGACTCCGAGACGAGCGCCCTGCGCTGGGTGGACCTGGACGGCGAGGTCCACACCGCGGTCGGCACCGGCCTGTTCGACTTCGGCCATCGCGACGGCCCCGCCGGGCAGGCCCTGCTCCAGCACCCCCTCGGGGTCACCGCCCTGCCGGACGGCTCGGTGGCGGTCTCCGACACCTACAACCACGCCCTGCGCCGCTACGACCCGGCCACCGGTGAGGTCACGACGCTCGCCACCGACCTGCGTGAGCCCAGCGACGCCGTCCTCGTCGGCGAGGACGTCGTCGTCGTGGAGTCGGCCCGGCACCGGCTGACCCGGCTGCGGCTGCCAGAGGAGGCGGTGCGCGTGGAATCGGTCGCCCACCGCACCCGGCGCGCGGCCACCGAGGTGAGCCCGGGCAGACTCCGTCTCGACGTCGTCTTCCAGGCGCCGGCGGGCCAGAAGCTGGACACCCGCTACGGCCCCTCGACCCGCCTGCTGGTCTCCTCGACCCCGCCCGAGCTGCTGCTCAAGGGCGAGGGTGCCGACACGGACCTCTCCCGCGACCTGGAGCTGAACCCGTCCGTCACGGAGGGCGTCCTGCACGTGTCGGCGATGGCGGCCTCGTGTGACGACGACCCCGCCAACGAATTCCCCGCCTGCCACGTCCACCAGCAGGACTGGGGCGTCCCGGTCCGCCTCGCCGAGGGCGCGACGGACCGGTTGCCGCTCGTGCTGGCGGGGATGGACCGCGGTAGCCGGACGGCGCGTCAGACGCCGTACCCGTCGCTGTAGCCGTCGACGTGGTGGTGGTGATGGTGCGGTTCCTCCTCCACCACCGGTGTCGGCGGCATGACGACCCGGCGGCGCCGCGCGATCCCGCTGAACGTGGCGACGCCGATCAGGCCCACGGCCATCAGGATCAGGCCGACGACCGTGAGGTTGACCCCGTGCATGTGCCAGTCGGTCGCGAACGTGAGGATGGCCCCCACGGCGATGAGGATGATGCATCCTCCGAGCCCCATGAGAACTCGCCTCCCCTTTCGGTTCCGGAATCTCCGGTGCCGTCCGGGTACCCGGTGAACTCCCGGCTAGCCCTCCAGAAAGGCCGTCAGGGCGTTCGCCAGCAGGAACGGGTCGTCGGCGCCGCACAGTTCGCGCACGCTGTGCATCGACAGGATGGCGACGCCGACGTCCACGGTCCGGATGCCGTGCCGGGCCGCGGTGATCGGGCCGATGGTGGTGCCGCACGGCATGGAGTTGTTGGAGACGAACGTCTGGAAGGGGACGTTGGCCTTCTCGCAGGCGGCGGCGAAGATCGCGCGGCCCGAACCGTCCGTGGCGTAGCGGTTGTTGACGTTGACCTTCAGGATGGGGCCGCCGTTGACCCGCGGGTGGTGCGTCGGGTCGTGCCGCTCCGCGTAGTTGGGGTGGACGGCGTGGCCCGTGTCGGAGGACAGGCACACCGTGCCGGCGAAGGCCCGGGCCCGGTCCTCGTACGAGCCGCCGCGGGCGAACACCGAGCGCTCCAGCACGGATCCGAGCAGCGGGCCGTCCGCGCCGGTGTCCGACTGGGAGCCGTTCTCCTCGTGGTCGAAGGCGGCCAGCACGGGGATGCGGGTGAGCGCGGCACCGCCGGTCGCGACGGCGGCCAGTGCGGCCGTGCCCGCGTGCACCGACAGCAGGTTGTCCATCCGGGGCCCGGCGACCAGGTCCCGGTCCCGGCCGAGGTAGGCCGGGGCCTCCACCGGGTGCGTCATCAGGTCCCAGCCGGTGACCGACCCGGCCGCGAGTCCCGCCTCCTGCTCCAGGAAGGCGATCAGGTCGCCGTCCCGGACATCGTCGCCGAGGCCCCAGACCGGCTGCAGATGACGCTGCTTGTCGAGCTTGAGCCCCTCACTGCTGACCGAACGGTCCAGGTGGATGGCGAGCTGGGGCACGCGCAGCAGCGGCCGGTCCACATTGACCAGGGCCGTGGAGCCGTCACGCAGGCTCAGCCGGCCGGCCAGGCCCAGATCGCGGTCCAGCCAGGAGTTCATCAGCGGTCCGCCGTAGATCTCGACGGCGACCTGACGCCAGCCGTGCGCCCCGCTGTCCGGACGCGGCTTGATCCTCAGGTTCGGCGAGTCGGTGTGCGCGCCGACGATGTGGAACGGCGTGTGCGCCTCGGCGCCCTCGGGGACGTACCAGGCGACGATCGCGCCGCCGCGCAGCACGAACTTGCCGCCG
Organism: Streptomyces sp. NPDC052109; assembly: GCF_040680195.1. NCBI lineage: Bacteria > Bacillati > Actinomycetota > Actinomycetes > Kitasatosporales > Streptomycetaceae > Streptomyces > Streptomyces sp. NPDC052109. Next base: position 144,955 of record NZ_JBFAWF010000005.1, read on the forward strand.
CTCGATCCGTCCCAGGCGTCCGTCTCGGCGACCTGCCGGAAGCCTGCCTTCTCCAGCCGCTCTGCGGCGACCGCCACCGCGTGGTACGGCGACGGACCGGCCGCCAGGAAGGACATCAGGTCGTCGGTGTGGCCGCGGTCGAAGCGGGATGCTGCGCTCATGGATTCACCTTAACGACGTGCACGGGCCCGCTCCCGGAAAGGGAGCGGGCCCGCACAGGATCTACAGGGACGTATCAGAAGGAACGTTCCTAGAACGCGGCCTCGTCCAGCTCCATCAGGTCCAGCTCGACGCCGGAGGCGACCTTGCGGGCGAGGGTGACGCCCGGCAGGACGTTCGCCGCGAAGAACTTCGCCGCGGCGATCTTGCCGGTGTAGAACGCCTTGTCCTTCGCGGAGGCCGTGGCCAGCTTCTCGGCGGCGATCGCGGCGCCCTTCAGCAGCAGGTAGCCGACGACGACGTCACCGGAGGCCAGCAGCAGGCGGGTGGTGTTCAGGCCCACCTTGTAGATGTTCTTGGTGTCCTGCTCGGTGGCCGCGAGGTCGGTGAGCATCAGGCCGACGATCGCCTCCAGCTCCACGGCCGCCTTGGCCAGGTGCTCACGGGCGCCGGCCAGCTCCTCGCCGCCGGTGCCGAGCGCCAGGAACTTCTTGATGTCCTCGGCGAGGGAGTTCAGCGCGGCGCCCTGGTTGCGGACGATCTTCCGGAAGAAGAAGTCCTGGCCCTGGATCGCGGTGGTGCCCTCGTACAGGGTGTCGATCTTGGAGTCCCGGATGTACTGCTCGATCGGGTACTCCTGCAGGAAGCCGGAGCCGCCGAAGGTCTGCAGCGACTGGGCCAGCTGCTCGTAGCCCTTCTCGGAGCCGTAGCCCTTGACGATCGGCAGCAGCAGGTCGTTCAGCGCGTGCTCGGCGGAGGCGTCCTCGCCGTTCGCCTCCTTGACCTGGATCGCGTCCTGGACCGAGGCGGTGTACAGCACCAGGGCGCGCATGCCCTCCGCGTACGCCTTCTGCGTCATGAGCGAGCGGCGCACGTCGGGGTGGTGGGTGATGGTGACCTTGGGCGCGGTCTTGTCCAGGAAGTTCGCCAGGTCGGGACCCTGGACGCGCTCCTTGGCGTACTCCAGCGCGTTCAGGTAGCCGGTGGACAGCGTGGAGATCGCCTTCGTGCCGACCATCATGCGGGCGAACTCGATGATGCGGAACATCTGGCGGATGCCCTCGTGCTTGTCACCGATCAGCCAGCCCTTGGCGGGGTGCTTGTCGCCGAAGGTCATCTCGCACGTGTTGGAGGCCTTCAGGCCCATCTTGTGCTCGACGTTGGTGGCGTAGACGCCGTTGCGCTCGCCCAGCTCGCCGGTCTCGAAGTCGAACTCGTACTTCGGCACGAGGAAGAGGGAGAGGCCCTTGGTGCCGGGACCGGCGCCCTCGGGACGGGCGAGCACGTAGTGGAGGATGTTCTCCGACATGTCGTGCTCACCGGAGGTGATGAAGCGCTTCACGCCCTCGATGTGCCAGGAGCCGTCCTCCTGCTGGATCGCCTTGGTGCGGCCGGCGCCCACGTCGGAGCCCGCGTCCGGCTCGGTGAGCACCATCGTGGAGCCCCACTGCTTCTCCACGGCGATCTTGGCGATGTGCTTCTGGACCTCGTTGCCCTCCTCGAAGAGGATGCCGGCGAACGCCGGGCCCGAGGAGTACATCCACACGGCGGGGTTGGCACCCAGGATCAGCTCGGCGTAGGCCCAGATCAGGGAGCGCGGCGAGGTGGTGCCGCCGATCTCCTCGGGCAGGCCGAGCCGCCAGTACTCGGAGTCCATGAAGGCCTGGTAGCTCTTCTTGAAGGACGCCGGGACCGGCGCGGTGTTGGTCTCGGGGTCGAAGACGGGCGGGTTGCGGTCGGCGTCGGCGAAGGACTCGGCCAGCTCGTTCTCGGAGAGGCGGGTCAGCTCCTCCAGGACGCTCTTGGCGGTCTCGACGTCCATCTCCTCGAACGGGCCGGTGCCGTACACCTTGTCGCGCCCCAGTACTTCGAAGAGGTTGAACTCGATGTCGCGGAGATTCGACTTGTAGTGCCCCATGGCGACGGCTCCGTAGAGAGATCGGCGAGGCACTGACTCCTCGCACCTAGTTCACGTACCAACAAGTAGCTCCGATGATGCTACCCGTCGGTAATAAGAAGCAACCCCCGCCGGTGCAAGTGTGAGAAGGGTCTACTCCTCCTCGCTGGTGAGCAGGGCCGCCCACCGGGCCGGGTGCTCGGCGAAAGGCAGGTGACCGCCCGGTATCTCCACCGGCCGGGCTCCGCGGACCCCCGCCGCCACCGCACGGTGCAGCCGGGGCGGGATCTGCGCGCCGTCGACCGGCGAGACGACCAGGGTGGGCGCGGTGGTCCGGGTCAGGTCTGCGGTCACGTCCCGTCGCTCCACCAGCTCCACGTGCTCCGGCGAGCCCACCGGAACGCCCCCGCCCGTCGCCTTCGCCGCCGTCTCCAGTTCCTCCGCGCCCATCGCCTCCAGCGCGGCCGGGCTCAGGCGGTGCGCCATCAGGAACCGGCCGAGCGTGTCCCCGGCCGCGATGAGCGACCGCCACACCCGCGCGGTGAGCCGGACCTGGGCGTCGGCGCGGGCGAAGGGCGCGGTGAGGACCATGGCCGTGACCCGCTCCGGATGGCGGGCGGCCAGCCGTATCGCCACCGCCCCGCCCGAGGAGAACCCGGACACGGCGAACCGCTCGGCGCCCTGCGCGTCGGCGGCGGCCGTCAGCCGGTCGGCCAGGTCGTCCAGCTCCAGCGGCCCGGTGGCGCGCGGGGTGTCGCCTGTGCCCGGGCAGTCCACGCCGATCACCCCGTACCGGGCGGACAACTCGTCCATCACCGGTCCGTAGCCGGCGGCGAGGGAGCCGCCGGCTCCGTGGGCGAGGAGCAGGGCGGGACGCGGACCGGCACCGGACATGAGGGACCTCCGGGGTCGATATCCATAGCGGTCGACACAAAAACAGGAATTTATATCGAGCACTACAGAAAGACCGGCGGAAATTCTCCCGGGCGCTCCGGCGCGCCGCGCCCGCTCGGTACTCTTGCGCCTATGTACGGCTACGACCAGAACGCTGGCGCTCAGCAGCAGTACGCCCCGCCGCAGCAGCAGATGCCGGGCGGTGTCGGCGGGTACGGCCAGCAGCCGCCGCTCTACCCGGAGCCGTCCCCGCCCTCCCTCGCCGACGCGGTGCGCGCCTTCACCACCGGGCAGATGTCCGCCGAGGACTTCCAGCAGATCTTCGCCACGTCGAAGGTGTACTGCCCGCGCGGCGACACCCCCGGCTTCCTCGCCCTGCACAACACCCAGCAGCCGGTGATCCCGATGTTCACCTCGCTCAAGGAGCTGCGCCGGTACGCGGGCAAGGAGTCCAAGTACTTCGTGATCACCGGCGCCGAGGTGATCGACCTGCTCCCCACCGGCTACGGCTTCGTCCTGGACATGGAGGGCGAGCACCGGATGGTCTTCGACGCGAAGGCGGTCGAGCAGATGGTCGACTTCGCGATGCGCCGGATGTACGGCTAGCCGCCGTTGGTCGCGCTGGGGGTGGGCCGGCGTCGCGGCCGTCGCGCTGACGGCGGGTGTGCTGGGGGTGGTCGGCGGGGTCGTGCCCGTCGTGATCTGGCTCTTCGCCCTCACCGTGGGGCCCGGCGGCGGGTGGGCCGCCTGGGCCGGCCGGCGGCTGGTGGCGGAGGTCGTGGTGCTGCGCCTGCGGGGGGCCGTGGCGGAGGGACGGCTGGGGTCGTCCTCCTCGGAGTGGGTCGAGGACACCCTGGTGCGGCGCCACGTCTACTCCTACAGCGACCTGAGCGGTGAGTCGCGCACGTGTACGGGCATCGACACGCGCGGCACCGCGTGGGCGCCGATCCTGTACGACCCCGCGGATCCCGACGCGAGCAGCCAGGTCGGCACCGGTACCACCGGGATGTTCGTCTTTCGGTGCCGTCCTGCTGCTGATCGGGATTCCGGTGCCGGCCGGCTGCGCGGTGGCGGCCGGACTGGCCGTGTTCGTCGCCTTCGGATGACATCCGGCTCCCGGGCCCGGAGGGAATTCCCTCCGGGCCCGCTCTGTTGGGGGTGGCAGAAAGTTCAATGCTCAACTAAACTGGGTCCACAAGGAGGTACCGACCATGCCTGCAGTGACCGTCGAGAACCCGTTGACGCTGCCCCGTGTGACCGCTCCCGCCGACGCCGTGGCACGTCCCGTGCTGGCCGTCACGACCGCCCCGAGCGGTTTCGAGGGTGAGGGTTTCCCGGTGCGCCGGGCGTTCGCGGGGATCAACTACCGCCATCTCGACCCGTTCATCATGATGGATCAGATGGGCGAGGTGGAGTACGCGCCGGGCGAGCCCAAGGGCACCCCCTGGCACCCGCACCGCGGCTTCGAAACCGTCACCTACATCATCGACGGCATCTTCGACCACCAGGACTCGCAGGGCGGTGGCGGCACCATCACCAACGGCGACACCCAGTGGATGACCGCGGGCTCCGGCCTGCTGCACATCGAGGCCCCGCCGGAGTCCCTCGTCGTGTCCGGCGGCGTCTTCCACGGCCTGCAGCTGTGGGTGAACCTCCCGGCCAAGGACAAGATGATGGCCCCGCGCTACCAGGACATCCGCGGTGGCAACGTCCAGCTGCTGACGACTGCGGACGGCGGTGCGCTGCTGCGGGTCATCGCGGGCGAACTCGACGGCCACAAGGGCCCCGGCATCACCCACACCCCGATCACGATGATCCACGCGACCCTCGCCCCGGGCGCCGAGGTCACCCTGCCCTGGCGGGAGGACTTCAACGGCCTGGCCTACGTCCTCGCCGGCCGCGGCAGCGTCGGCACGGACCGCCGGCCGATCCGCCTCGGCCAGACCGCCGTGTTCGGCGCCGGCTCCTCGCTGACCGTCCGCGCGGACGAGAAGCAGGACTCCCACACGCCGGACCTCGAGGTCGTCCTCCTCGGCGGACAGCCCATCCGTGAGCCCATGGCCCACTACGGCCCGTTCGTCATGAACACCAAGGAAGAGCTGATGCAGGCCTTCGAGGACTTCCAGAAGGGCCGGCTGGGGACGGTTCCCGCGGTGCACGGGATGAGCGCCGAGGGTCCGCAGGGCTGACGGCACCGGCAACGGCGGGGCGCTGCTGGGCCGGCTAGGCCGACGGCGTCGGCATTGTGGTGGCGGCGTCCTCCCGGGCGATGCGGCGCAGGGCGGCCATCGCGGCATCGCCCAGCACCGTGCCCAGCACCGCGGCCTCGATCTTGCCGTCCACGGTCGGCACCCGGGCCACCGCGGCCAGTTCGGCGCCGGCGAGCCGGCCGGCCGCCGAGGCGTACTCCTCGAGCAGCGCCAGCAGGTCCTCCCGGTCCAGGTCCCGGTACGTCACGATCAGCTGGACCAGCGCCGCCCAGCCGGGGTTCTCCGGCCCGGCCCTCCAGCCGTGCCGGCGCACCAGCTCGGCCGCCTCCGCCTCGGCCCGTTCGCGGTCCTGCGGGGTGTCCCGTTCCGCGGCGGTCCGGCTGACGGCGGTCCGCGTGGCGCCGAGCAGCCCGTGGACGGACCGGTCCGGCGCGTCTATCCGGGCGAGTACCTGTCCGACCGTGGTCACGGACATCGCGCCGATCTCGAGCATCGCCCGGATCAGCTTCAGCCTGTGGACGTGTCGGTCGTCGTAGCGGACCTGGTTGGGGCTGATGCGCTCACCGGGCGGCAGCAGGCCCTCCCGCGCGTAGTACTTGATCGTCGCGACCGGGACTCCCGTACGCCCCGCCAGCTCTCCGATGCGCATGGGGCGAGGATACGAGCCTCCCGGCCCACCGGCGCGGCACAGCTCACCCACCCGGCCCCGCGCGGCAGGACACCCGCCGGCGCCCGTGATCCGCTGGACGCGTGCAGCTGCTGCCCGACCCGGTCCGACGGCTCGCCGCCTGGTGCGCCGTGCTGCTGCTTGTCGCCGGGGTGGGATGGGTCGGGGTGCGGCTGTGCGGGGCGTTCCGTACGGCCGTCACCCCGGTGCTGCTCGCGCTGCTCGGCACCGCGCTGCTCGGGCCGCTGTACCGCAGGCTCGTGCGAACCGGGGTGCAGGCGTCGATCGCCGCCGGGCTCACCTGTGTCGCCGTCGTGGCCGTCGTCGGCGGCGCCGTCTATGTCGTCGTCGCCGCGCTCATCGACACCGGCGACCAGATCGTCGCCTCGCTGCGGAACGCCGCCAAGAGCGTCTCGGCGCACTTCGGGGCCGCCGGCACCGGCCTCGAGGACCTCGCCGCCAACTCGCGGCAGCTGCTGAGCAGGTTCGGGGGCACGGCCGCCTCCAACGTCATCAGCGGAGTCAGCGTCGTCGGCGAGAGCATCGCGATGGCCGTGCTCGCCCTGCTGCTCGTCTTCTTCTTCCTGCGCGACTCGCACCGGGCCATGGAGACCCTGCGGTCCCTCGCGCCCGGCGGCTCCGCCGACACACTGGAGGCCATCGCCCGGCGTGCCTTCGAGGCGGTGGAGGGGTTCATGCGCGGGACGACGGTCATCGCGCTCATCGACGCCGTGTGCATCACCGCGGGCCTGCTGATCCTCCGGGTGCCCGGCGCGATCGGTCTCGGCGCGCTCGTGTTCGTCGGCGCCTACATCCCCTATCTCGGCGCCTTCATCTCCGGCGCGGTGGCCATCCTGGTCGCGCTCGCCGACCGCGGCTTCGTCATCGCGCTGTGGGCGGTCGGGGTCGTGCTCGCCGTGCAGGTGCTGGAGGGGCATGTGCTCCAGCCGGTCATCCAGAGCCGTACCGTGCAGATGCACCCGGCCGCGGTGATGCTCGCGATCACCGCCGGGGCGTCCGTCGCGGGGATCCTCGGCATGCTGCTCGCGGTCCCGCTGACCGCGGCCGCCTTCGGCGTCCTACAGGAACTGCGGACGCGTTACGCGGCGCCCTCCGACATGTCGTCGTCAGGCCCGCCCTCCTCCGACGCATCCGGCTCCGGCACCTCGTCCTCCGAGCCCTCGGCCGACGCCGCCCCCGACTCGTAGAGCTCGAACCAGATGCTCTTGCCCTCGCCCCGCGGTTGCACCCCCCAGGCGTCCGCGAGCAGTTCGATCAGCATCAGGCCGCGCCCGGAGGAGGCCAGCTCGCCGGGCCGCCGCTTGTGCGGCAGGTCGTCGCCCGCGTCGGTGACGTCCACCCGCAGCCGCCGTCCCCGCGTTCCGCCGGTCACCTCGGCCAACAGCAGCGCGTCGGCGTCGGTGTGGACGAGGACGTTGGTGACCATCTCGGACACCAGCAGCACCGCCGAGTCGACCTGCTCGCAGGAGGCCCAGTCGTGCAGCAGGTCGCGCAGGTGGCCGCGGGCCTCGGCGATCCGGTCCGGCTCGTCCTGCGCCACCGACAGCAGCGTGCGCCGGACCGTGGGCTGTGCCGCGCCCTCCAGGGGCCGCGACAGCAGCAGCAGAGCGATGTCGTCCTCGCGCCGGTCGGCCAGGGGGCCGGTGGTGTGGTGCGAGGAGGGCCCGTGCACGGCCTGCACCAGCGCGTCCGCCAGCGACTCCAGATCGACGCCGTCGTCCCCCGGGGTGGCCTCCAGGATCGCGCGCAGCCGGTGCCAGCCGCTCTCCAGGTCGTGGCCGCCGGTCTCGATCAGACCGTCGGTGCACAGCATCAGCGTCTCGCCGGGTTCCAGAGTGAACCGGGTCGTCGGATAGTCCGCGTCCGGATCCACGCCCAATGGCAGCCCGCCCGCCGTCGGCCGCATCATCACCGTGCCGTCGGCCATTCGGATCGCCGGGTGCGGGTGCCCGGCACGGGCGATCTCCAGCATCCCGGTCGCCGGGTCGGCCTCCACGTACACGCAGGTCGCGAAGCGGAGGTCGGTCATGCCGTCGTCGTGGGTGATGCCGTGCAGGAACCGGGAGACGCGGGAGAGCACGGCGTCCGGGCGGTGGCCCTCGGCGGCGTAGGCGCGCAGGGCGATGCGCAGCTGGCCCATGAGTCCGGCGGCCCGTACGTCATGCCCCTGGACGTCCCCCATGGCCAGGGCGATGCGGCCGGAGGGCAGCGGGATCAAGTCGTACCAGTCGCCGCCGACCTGGAGTCCGCCGCCGGTCGGGATGTACCGGGCGGCCACCCGCATCCCGGGGATCTCCGGGCCGAGCGAGGGCAGCATGGAGCGCTGCAGGCCCTCCGTCAGCTCCCGCTCCGACTCGGCGACCTCCGCCCGGGACAGCGCCTGGGCGAGCATCCGGGCCACCGTCGTCAGGACGGCGCGCTCGTCGGGAGTGAACGCCACCGGATAGGCGAAGGCCGCCAACCAGGCGCCCATGGTGCGTCCGGCCACCGTCAGCGGCAGGAAGGCCCACGAGCGGCGGCCGAAGCGCCGGGCGAGCGGCCAGGTCACCGGATAGCGGGTCTTGTAGTCCTCGGGGGAGGACAGATAGACCGCGCGGCCGGTGCGGACGACCTCGGCCGCCGGATAGGAGGTGGAGAGCGGCATGTGCGAGAAGGGGCCCATGTCGCTGGGCTGGTGCCCGTGCTGGCCGATGATCGTCAGCCGGTCGCCCTGCACCCCGAACACCACGAGTCCGTCCGGGGAGAACCCCGGCATCGACAGGCCGCCGGCCACCCGCAGGACTTCCGCCGTGGACCGCGCCTCCGCCAGCGCCCGACCCGCGTCCAGCAGGAACGCCTCCCGCGAGCGCCGCCAGTCGCCGGTGACCGCGCTGCGGGCGGCCCGTGTGCCCGGGATCGGCTCGGTGACCTCCTGGAGGGTGCCGATCAGCTCGTACGCCCGCCGCTCGGGGTCGAAGGACGGCTTGGACCGGCTGCGGACGACCCGCAGGACGTTCCCCTGCTCGTCCATGATCCGGATGCGCACCTCGGCGAGCGTGCCCTCGTCGACGGCCAGCGGGACCACGCCGGTGATCTCGTTCCAGTCCTCCGGGTGCAGCCGGGCCCGGGTCTGGACCTCGGTGAGGGTGGTCGCCTCGGCGGGCAGCCCGAGCAGTCTCGCCGCCTCCGCGTCCACGGTGACCAGTCCGGCGGCCGTGTCCCAGTGCCACAGCCCGGTCGCGAGGGCGGCGAGGACGTCCCCGACGGGCGGGAGGGGCTCGCGTGTGCGCATTGCCCTACTTTATGGAGATGTGTTTGAAAGGTGCCACTGTAAGTAGATCTGATGGAACCGGGGTCACTGTTGGAGGTATCGACGAAGATCCGGGGCCGTAGCCGGGTCGGCCCCGGTAATGGTGGGGAGCCGATCTTGGCGTGCCCGGTACCCTTGATGGGTCCGGGCCCCGTGCCCGTTCTCGCCGGGGAGAGCACCCCCGCAGACCACACACACGAAGGACGATGAACGACGATGCATCGGTACAGGTCCCACACCTGCGGCCAGCTCCGCGCCTCTGACGTCGGCACCGACGTCCGGCTGAGTGGCTGGCTGCACAATCGGCGCGACCTGGGCGGCATCCTCTTCATCGATCTGCGTGATCACTACGGCATCACGCAGCTGGTCGCCCGCCCCGGCACGCCCGCGTACGAGGCCCTGGACAAGATCTCCAAGGAGTCCACGGTCCGCGTCGACGGCCGCGTTGTTTCACGTGGAACCGAGAACGTGAACCCCGACCTGCCCACCGGTGAGGTCGAGGTCGAGGTCGCCGAGGTCGAGCTGCTGGGCGCCGCCGCCCCGCTGCCCTTCACCATCAACGCCGAGGACGGCGTCAACGAGGAGCGGCGCCTGGAGTACCGCTTCCTGGACCTGCGCCGCGAGCGCATGCACCGCAACATCATGCTGCGTACGGCGGTCATCTCGGCCATCCGCCACAAGATGACGGCGCTGGGCTTCAACGAGATGGCGACCCCGATCCTGTCGGCGACCTCCCCCGAGGGCGCCCGTGACTTCGTGGTCCCCTCCCGCCTGAACCCGGGCAAGTTCTACGCCCTGCCGCAGGCCCCGCAGCAGTTCAAGCAGCTGCTGATGATCTCCGGCTTCGACCGCTACTTCCAGATCGCGCCCTGCTTCCGCGACGAGGACGCCCGTGCGGACCGCTCGCCGGGCGAGTTCTACCAGCTCGACGTCGAGATGAGCTTCGTCGAGCAGGAGGACGTCTTCCAGCCGATCGAGCAGCTGATGACCGAGCTGTTCGAGGAGTTCGGCAACGGCCGCCACGTCACCTCGCCGTTCCCGCGCATCCCGTTCCGCGAGGCGATGCTGAAGTACGGCTCCGACAAGCCGGACCTGCGCGCCAAGCTGGAACTGGTGGACATCACCGATGTCTTCGAGGGCTCGGAGTTCAAGGCGTTCGCCGGCAAGCACGTGCGTGCGCTGCCGGTGCCGGACGTCTCGGCGCAGCCCCGCAAGTTCTTCGACCAGCTCGGCGACTTCGCCGTCTCCCTCGGCGCGAAGGGCCTTGCCTGGGTCCGCGTCGGCGAGGACGGCGCGCTGTCCGGTCCGATCGCGAAGTTCCTCACCGAGGAGAACGTCGCCGAGCTGACCAAGCGGCTCTCCCTGGCCCCCGGTCACGCGGTCTTCTTCGGCGCGGGCGAGTTCGACGAGGTCTCCAAGATCATGGGCGCGGTCCGCGTCGAGGCTGCCAAGCGTGCCGGCCACTTCGAGGAGAACGTCTTCCGGTTCTGCTGGATCGTCGACTTCCCGATGTACGAGAAGGACGAGGAGACCGGCGCGATCGACTTCTCGCACAACCCCTTCTCCATGCCGCAGGGCGGCCTGGAGGCCCTTCAGACCCAGGACCCGCTGGACATCCTGGGCTGGCAGTACGACATCGTCTGCAACGGCGTCGAGCTGTCCTCCGGCGCGATCCGGAACCACGAGCCGGACATCATGCTCAAGGCCTTCGAGATCGCGGGCTACGACCATGAGACCGTCGAGGAGAAGTTCGCCGGCATGCTCCGCGCCTTCCGCTTCGGCGCTCCGCCGCACGGCGGCATCGCCCCCGGTGTGGACCGCATCGTCATGCTCCTCGCGGACGAGCCCAACATCCGCGAGACGATCGCCTTCCCGCTCAACGGCAACGCCCAGGACCTGATGATGGGCGCCCCGACCGAGCTGGAGGAGGCCCGCCTGCGCGAGCTGCACCTGGACATCAGGAAGCCGCAGCCGAAGTAACAGGCCCCGCCGTGCGCGCCGATCTGTCCTGCCTCCGTCTTGACGATCGGCGCGCACAGCCGTCTCTGAGCCCGGTGACAGTTTCCGTCCCTACGGTCCCGGCCCGTGACCGATACCCCGGAAGACAACCGCAGACCCCGTGACCTGAACCGCCGTACGGTGCTCGTGGCGGGCGGTGCCACCGCCGTGGCCGTGGGCCTGGTCGGCGCCCTGGCCGTCGACGCCTCCGCGGAGGACGACACGGCGACCGGGGCCTGCTACGCGCTGACCTCCGAAGCCGTCGAGGGCCCCTACTACATCGACGCCGACAAGATCCGCCAGAACGTCACCGAGGACCAGGCGGGCATCCCCCTCGCGCTGACGCTCAAGGTGATCGACGCCGAGACCTGCAGGCCGCTGAAGAACGCGGCGGTCGACATCTGGCACTGCAACGCGGTGGGCGTCTACTCCGGATACGAGGCCTCGGGCAGCGGCGGAGGGGGCGGTGGCCCGGCCCCGACCGGCTCGCCCGACAGGCAGCACATCACGCACGGCGTACGGGCCGGTCTGACGCTGGGCGTGGCGCCGGACGCGACGCACGACGGCGGCTGATCCGGCTCAGTCGCCGCCCTGCCCGTCCTCCCCGGCGGAGACCCCGCTCTCGTCGTCCTCGTCGTCGTCCCCGTCGGGGGACGCGCCGTCCTCCAGCAGCCGCTCCGCGATGTCGTCGGACCACTGCTGGGCCCAGGCGCGCAGGGCGCCCACCTCCGCCTCGGCCAGGCCGTACCGGATGAAGTCCCCGTCGGAGTAGAAGTCCGTGCCCGTCAGCCGGGACTGCAGGGTGGGCAGGTCGAACGGGTCGTGGGCGTGCCGGCGGCCCAGTTCCTCCAGGGCGGGCAGGGAGAACCGGGACGCGGCCGCTCGCGCGTCGATCAGGTCGACGGCCGCGCCCCGGTCGTACAGCGCCCGGATCTTCGTACCGACGGCGTCCTCGAGGGAGAGCGCCGGCCCGTACGCGGTGAGCACCGGCGGCTGCCACAAGGCTTCCTTGTGCAGCGCGAGGGCGCAGGACTCGCCGGTCGGCGGGTCGGTGACGGTCAGCTGGGCGGTGAGCACACTGGCGGGCCCGGGGCGCACCTGCCGGCCGCGCGCCTCGAGGGCCGTGCCGACGGCACCGGCGATCCGGTCCATGTCCTCGGAACTCTCCGTGGCGAAGTCGAGATTCGCGTGCGGACGCGCCACCAGGCCGTACGCCTGCAGGGCATATCCACCGGCGAGCACCAGCCCGTACGGGCCGCCCGCGGTGACGACGTCGGCGAGGAGCCGGTGGTGGGGTTCGGGGAGGTTCAAGATTTTTCCGGGTTCCTGTCACACGGGCGGGGGCCGGGGGTTCAGAGAGGTGTCCGCAGTTCTTCGACCGCTCGATGCTCGATGGGAGCCTCTCATGCGTACCGCTCAGATCGTCGTCACCCTGCTCGCCGCGCTGATGGCCGGTTTCTCCGGTGCCGTGCTGCTGCTGCGGGCCCAGTGGATCGTGAAGGCCCTCACCGACTACTCGGTGCCGCGGAGCTGGTGGACCCTGCTCGGCGTGGCCAAGGCCGCCGGCGCCGTAGGGCTGGTGGCCGGGCTGTTCGTACCGGTGATCGGCGTGCTGGCCGGGATCGGGTTGGTGCTCTACTTCCTCGGGGCCGCCGTCACCGTGGCCCGCGCCCGCTGGTACTCCCACATCCCGTTCCCCCTCGTCTACGCGGCCCCCGTCGTCGGCGCGCTCGTCCTCGGGTACGCCGCCTGACCGGGGACACCGGACGTTTCCGGTGGGCGGCGACTTCTCCGTGCGCGCCTGGAGTCGTCCGCCAAGAACCCGCCGGCGCACCCGCCGACCACGACCGGCGCCGGCGTCCTGAAGCAGGCATGCGTAGGGGCGCCGAGCACGCGCTCGGCGCCCCTACGCGGGTCGGTCCGGCGGGATCGGCCTCACTCGCCGCCGAAGCGCTCCTTGTACGCCGCCAGGTCCTCGTCCGTGAGCTTGGCGAACAGGACCGGCGGGACCGTGAACGGGGTGCCGGCGGGGACGGTGGTCAGGGACTTCGCCTCGTCGGAGGTGACCCAGGCGGCCGTGTCGGCCTGGAGGGCGAAGGCCTGTCGCATGGCGGCGGACGTGGCCGGGATCAGCGGCTCGGAGACCACCGCGTACAGGTGGATCAGGTTCATCGCCGTACGCAGGGTGAGGGCCGCGGCGTCCTTGTCGGTCTTGATCTGCAGCCAGGGAGCCTTCTCCTCGAGGTAGGAGTTGCCGGCCGACCACAGGGCGCGCAGGGCCGCGGCGGCCTTGCGGAACTGCAGCGCCTCCATCTGCTGCTCGTACTCGGCGAGCAGACGGGCGATCTCCTCGCCGAGGCGGACCTCCGCCTCGCCGGGCTCGCCGCCCGCCGGAACCTCGTCGCCGAAGCGCTTCTTCGAGAAGGACAGCACACGGTTGACGAAGTTGCCGAGGGTGTCGGCGAGGTCCTTGTTGACCGTGGCGGTGAAGTGCTCCCAGGTGAAGGAGGAGTCGTCGGACTCGGGCGCGTTCGCGATCAGGAAGTAGCGCCAGTAGTCCGCCGGGAGGATCTCCAGGGCGTGGTCGGTGAAGACGCCGCGCTTCTGCGAGGTGGAGAACTTGCCGCCGTAGTACGTCAGCCAGTTGAAGGCCTTGACGTAGTCGACCTTCTTCCACGGCTCGCGCACGCCCAGCTCGGTGGCCGGGAACATGACGGTGTGGAAGGGCACGTTGTCCTTCGCCATGAACTCGGTGTAGCGGACGGTGTCGTCGGCCTCGTACCACCAGGACTTCCAGTCCCGGTTCTCCGGGTCCTGGTCCGCCCACTCCTTGGTCGCGCCGATGTACTCGATCGGGGCGTCGAACCAGACGTAGAAGACCTTGCCCTCGGCGGCCAGCTCCGGCCAGGTGTCGGCGGGGACCGGGACGCCCCAGTCCAGGTCCCGGGTGATCGCGCGGTCGTGCAGGCCCTCGGTCAGCCACTTGTGGGCGATGGAGGAGGCGAGCTGAGGCCAGTCCTTGTCGTGCCGGGCCACCCACTCGCGGACCTCGTTCTCCAGCTTCGACTGCAGGAGGAAGAGGTGCTTGGTCTCGCGGACCTCCAGGTCCGTGGAGCCGGAGATCGCCGAGCGCGGGTTGATCAGGTCGGTCGGGTCCAGGACGCGGGTGCAGTTCTCGCACTGGTCGCCGCGGGCCTTGTCGTAGCCGCAGTGCGGGCAGGTGCCCTCGACATAGCGGTCCGGCAGGAAGCGGCCGTCGGCGGGGCTGTAGACCTGGCGGATGGCGCGCTCTTCGATGAAGCCGTTCTCGTTCAGCTTACGGGCGAAGTGCTGGGTGATGTCGACGTTCTGCGGGCTGGAGCTGCGGCCGAAGTAGTCGAAGGCCAGCGCGAAGCCGTCGTAGATCGCCTTCTGCGCGTCGTGCGCCTGGGCGCAGAACTCGTCGACCGGCAGGCCCTCCTCCTTGGCGGCCAGCTCGGCGGGGGTGCCGTGCTCGTCGGTGGCGCAGATGTACAGGACGTCGTGGCCGCGCTGGCGGAGGTACCGGGAGTACACGTCCGCCGGGAGCATGGACCCCACCATGTTGCCCAGGTGCTTGATCCCGTTGATGTACGGAAGGGCGCTGGTGATGAGGTGTCGAGCCATCGTGGCTGCTCCCAGGTCGCTGCGTTTTCTGCGGTTTCGAACCTTGAAATCGTAGCCGACAGGGGTGGGCCGCCCGCTTCCCGTTTTGCTGGGTGGGACCGGAGGGGAAGGGGCGGCCCCGGGGTTACCGAGGGTGACTGCTCTTTACGGGCGCCAGGTGGCGAGCACGCCCTGGTAGAGCTCCGTGTCCGTCAGCTCGCGGGGGGTGGGGCCCGCGTGGAAGAAGGACGTGTTGCCGGTCTTCAGCTTGCGGAGGTAGTCGAAGGCCTTGTTGTCGTGCTCTCCGAAGGCGACGAAGGAGAAGAAGACGGACGGGTGGTCCTTCGCGGCGTCGGTGAGGGCCTGGGTGGCGGGGGTCTTCGCGTCCGGCGCGCCGTCGGTCTGGAAGACGACGAGGGCCGGGGTGGCGGGGGTGGCGTCCTTCTCGTACTGCTCGTAGTGGGCGAGTACGGCCTCCACGGCGGCGTGGTAGCTGGTACGGCCCATGCGGCCGAGGCCCGCGTGGACGTCGTCGATCTTCGTCTCGTGGTCCGGGGAGAGGGTGAGGTCGGTGGTGCCGTCGACCTCCGTGGAGAAGAAGACGACGTGGACCGAGGCCTCGGGATCCAGGTGGGCGGCGAGGGCGAGGGTCTGGTCGGCGAGGGCCTGGGCGGAGCCGTCCTTGTAGTACGGGCGCATGCTCGCGGAGCGGTCGAGCACGAGGTAGAGCTTCGCTCGGGTGCCGGTGAGGTCGGTCTTCCTGAGGGCGGCTGTGGCGGCCTTGTAGGCGGTGGCGAGGGAGGGGGTGCGGGACTTGAGCTTGGCGAGGGGGGTGGCGGGGGTCTTCTGGTCCTCGTCGGTGGGGGCGTGCGGGGTGTCGAAGGGTGCGGTGTCCGCCTCGGCTTCGCCTTCGGCGTCCGTGTTCCCACCCGCACCACCCGTGCGGCTTTCGTCGTCGGCTGCGGGTGGCCCCTCGGGGGCGTCCTCGCCGTCGGCGGCCTGCGGGCCCGTCGTCCCTCCGGGCTTCTCGGCGCTACCCTCGGCCGTCTCGGCGACCTCCGGTTCGGCGAGCTCTTCGGCCTCGGCCTCCTCCGCGACCGCCTCGACCGTCTCTCCAGCCTCCGGCTCGGTAGCCACCTCCTGCTCGAGCGTCTCCCCGGCCACCGCCTCGGTGCTCGCCCCGGTCACCGGCTCGGCGCGCTCCTCAGCAGCCGCCGGCTCGGCGTGCTCGTCGGCCCCGGTCACCGGCTCGGCGCCTTCCTCGGCCGCTGTCTCGGCGGCCGTCGGCTCGGCGTGCTCGTCGGTTGCCGCCTCGGCAGCGACCGCCTCGGTGCTCGCCCCGGTCACCGGCTCGGCGCTTTCCTCGGCAGCCGCCGCTCCAGTGCCTTCCTCAGCCACTGCCTCAGCAGCCGTCACCTCGGTGCGCTCCTCGGGCGCTGTCCCGGCGGCCGTCGGCTCGGCGTGCTCGTCGGTTGCCGCCTCGGCAGCGGCCGCCTCGGTGCTCGCCCCGGTCACCGGCTCGGCGCTTTCCTCGGCAGCCGCCGCTCCAGTGCCTTCCTCAGCCACTGCCTCAGCAGCCACCGGCTCGGTGCTCGCCTCGGTCACCGGCTCGGCGCTGTCCTCAGCCACTGCCTCAGCAGCCACCGCCTCGGTGCCTTCCTCAGCCACTGCCTCAGCAGCCGTCACCGCGGTGCGCTCCTCGGCCCCTGCCTCGGCAGCCGTCGGCTCGGCGCCTTCCTCGGGCGCTGTCTCGGCAGCCGCCGGCTCGGCGCTTGCCTCGTTCGGCCGATCGGCGGTGTCCTCGGGCTTTGCCTCGGTGGGCGGGTTCGGTTCTTCCGACGGGTGGGGGACCTTTACGTTGTCGAAGGCCGCCGAGACCAGTTCGTGTTCGTCGGGGGACGAGGTTCGGGGCTCGGGAACCGTGGGTGTCGGCTCGGCGGGGGCGGGAGCCGCCGCGGTGGGCGCCGGGTCCGCCGGCGTGGAGGTGGGCGGCTGTGCCGGCAGGCGGTTCGCACCCTCTGCCTCGGCGGCGCGTGCCTTGCGTGAGCGGCCGAATGCGTTCCGCAGGAGAGTGAGAATGCCCATGTGCGCAACCCTTCGCGTGAGTTGATGCCCGTTGATCCCTGGCCAGGACGGACACGTAAGGTTAGCGAAGCGGTCAGTGAGGGGAAGCGATCGACCGGGCCGCGGCGACCTCCTGGCGGAGCGGCTCCAGGACGCTGCCCGCGGGGCCGGTCAGGTCGGTGCGGACCGGGCTCAGCGTTTCCGCGTTGCGGACGCCCTCCGACAGCTCCCTGAGCTGCAGGGCGATCTGGGTGATCTCGGCCGTGGACGGGGGCGGCGCCCCGTGCCGGACGCGGACGCGGGCCGCCGTCGTGGCGTCCACGATGCGCTCCACGGCGACGACCAGCGGCCACCAGGCGGCCGCGCGCCGGCCGGTCGGCGGCGGTTCGGTCAGGGCTCGCTGGAACTCCGTACGGATCGCCGACAGGTCGCGGTAGAGGCGGCGGCGCATGCGGGCCCGGCCCGCGGGGTCCGGGGTCGGCTCGGTGACGAAGGCCGCCTCCAGGTACGCCGCCGTGTCCGCCACCGCGTCCGCCAAGCGGTCGCCGACCCTGGTGCGCCAGCTCTCCGGCCAGAGGAGGTAGCCGGCGGTCAGCGCGATCGCGCAGCCGAGCAGGGAGTCCGTCAGGCGGGGAAGGAGGAGGGCCGTGCCCAGGTGGTTCAGGATGTCGGAGAGCAGGAGGATCACCGGGGTGATGGCCGCCGTCTGGTAGCCGTAGCCCC
This sequence comes from Streptomyces sp. NPDC052109, assembly GCF_040680195.1. NCBI lineage: Bacteria > Bacillati > Actinomycetota > Actinomycetes > Kitasatosporales > Streptomycetaceae > Streptomyces > Streptomyces sp. NPDC052109. Next base: position 162,501 of record NZ_JBFAWF010000005.1, read on the forward strand.
GGGGGGTCAGGGCCGGGATCAGGGGGGCCAGCACCAGCATCGCGAGGACGTCCCACCAGCCGAGCGGGACGTCCGCCAGGACCACCGCCGCGATCACCAGGCCGGCCACCGTGCCGAGGGCGCGCAGCAGCGCGCGGGAGAAGACCGAGCCGAAGTCGGGCTTCAGCACGAAGGTGATCGTCAGGGCCACCCAGTAGGAGCGCGGGACCGGGATCAGGGAGACCAGGGCCTGGGCGACGCCGACGCAGACCGCCAGGCGCAGGCCGTAGCGCCAGGAGTTGGCCGACAGCACGACGTTGCGGGCCGCCCTCGCCGTGCGGATGCCCAGTGCCGCGGGGCGGCCGAGGCGGTCGTCGATGCCTCGGGGGTCGACGTCGGGGGCCGTGACGACCTCGGCCGTGTGGCACAGGGCGTGGTCCACCGCGCGGGCCGTCTCCGTCGTCGGGACCGGGAGGTCCAGCGCTATCGGGCCCGTGTAGCCGGTCTCCACCGCCTGGGCCAGGTGCCGGACCGCCTCGGGAATCCGGGGCGGCAGCGGGCGGCCCGCCAGGTGGGCCGCGGGGGCCGCCTCCACCACCGGGGTGATGGCGTTCAACTGCGCCAGCAGGCGGGTGAGTTCCCGGCTCCGGCCGTGGTGGCGGGCGCGCCGGGCCAGGATCAGGTCGTAGGACTGGTCGAGGGACTGGGTGACCGTGCGGCGGGCGTCCTCGTACTCCTCGGTGCGGTCCGTGCCGGAGACGGTGAGGAGCGCGGCGACCGTGCGGTAGGTGGCGGCCACCGCCGTGCGTTCGGGGACGCCCGAGCGCAACGGCCACGCCAGCAGGGCGAGGAGGAGGACCAGCAGGCCGCCGCCCGTCATCAGGGCCGGGGCCAGCCACCAGGGGCGCGGGAGCGGGAGGCCCGCGCCCACCACGCAGTTCAGCAGCAGGAGCAGTCCGGAGACCGAGGCCACCGCGCCGATCGTCGAGATCATGCCGGAGAGCAGCGCGACCCCGGTCAGCGCGGCGACGGCGTACCAGCCGTGGCCGTAGACCAGCGTGCCCAGCGTCACGCCGACCGCGCCGAACAGCTGCGGTACGGCGATGTTGAGGATGCGCATGCGGTAGGCGTCGGCGGTGTCGCCGATGACGCCGGACAGGGCGCCCATGGAGGCGAGGGCGCCGTACGCCGGGCGGCCGGTGGCGAGGCCGATCACCAGCGGGAGGGTCATCGCGACGGCGGCGCGGGCCACGGCGGCCTTGTGGACGGGGGCGGGCTGAGGGCGGAGGTTCCGGACCAGCCAGTCGGGAGGGGTGAGGCCGGTGGGGAACTCTCGCGACATGCGGCCATTATCGCCGGTTCGCCGCGGGCCACCCGGAGCCGTCCCCGGGCTCCCTCGGGTCATCGGCGCTGGTGGAGGGTGACGTCCACGACGAGGGCACGGTGATCGGTGCCGGCCACACGCAGGAAGCGCGCGTCGGTCGCCGTGAAGTCCGGGGAGACCAGGACGTGGTCGATCTGGGCGCCGAAGACGGAGGCGGTGCGCGCGGGCCAGCTGGCGGCGCGGTCGGCTCCGGCGAGCCGGGCGGCGTCGGTCTGGCCGGTGTCGAGGATGCGGCGGAAGGCCGTGTGGTCCTGGGTCGCGTTGAAGTCGCCGGCGAGGACGGTGGGGGCGCGGGGGTCGGCGGCGGCGAAGGTGCGGAGCCGGCCGAGTTCGCGCTGCCACAGGCCGACCTGGTCGGGGAGCGGGGGCATGGGGTGGGCGAGTTGGAGGCGTACGGCGTGGCCGTGCACGTCGGCGACGGCGCCGGGCATGCCCATCGTGCCCCGGACGCCCGCGGTCGGCCGCAGCGGGAATCGGCTGAGGATCATGGAGCCGTGCGAGCCGGCCGCGCGGACCGCCTGCCGGTACGGGTAGTCGGTTGCGAAGTCGCCCTCCAGCGTGGCCTGGCAGCCGTACTCGCACTCCTCGACGAAGACGACGTCCGGCCGGCGCTCCCGGATCCGCGGGACGAGGGCGGGCGTGCCGCGCCCGAACTCCACGTTGGAGGTGAGGACGCGGAAGGTGTCGAGCGGCGGGCCGGCGGGGTCGGGGGTCCTGCCGTACGGGTCCAGGTACCAGGCGAGCAGGCCGAGTACGGCGACGCCGCACACCAGGCCCGGCCACCAGCGGGCGAGCAGGGAGCACAGCAGGGCGAAGCCGGTCGGCACGAGCAGCCAGGGCAGGAAGGCGAGCAGCTGGGGCACGGGGGTGATGCCGTCGGTGCCGGCGGCCCGGCAGCCGACCACCACGCCGACTCCGGCGAGCAGCAGCCCGGCGCACCAGGCGCCGAACCTGCGTGCGGGGCGTCGGTTCACGCACCGAGCCTACGGTCGGCCGTCCGCCGGCCGCCAGGAGAATCCCTCGGCGTCCGGTTCAAGTCGCGGGCGTCATCTACAGGTTGTGGAAACCGGCGGGGCCGTCGGCGTCGGTGCGGGCGCAACGGCCGCCTGCCGCCGCGGCGCCGGGCGGCCCGGGCGCAGCCGCCGCGTCAGCCATGCGGTGAGGGCGACCGTGAGGCCCAGGCCGAGCAGCAGCCAGGACACCGTGCGCAGGGTGCCGGTGAGGGCGTCGTAGACCGCGGCGACGGCCGGATGGGGCAGGTCGGCGGGCAGGTCGGCGAGGGTGAGTTCGCGGCCGATGGCGAGGGCCAGGGCGAGCAGTCCGCCGCCCAGGGCCGTGCCCAGCGCGATCGCGGTGACGGCGCGGCGGCGGTGTGCGGCCAGGGCGATGCCGGCGGCGGCGAAGGCGACGGCTGCCACCGGCAGCCAGAAACCGGCGACTTCGAGCACGTGGAACCCCTTCCGCAGGGAGACCAGTTCGCCCGCCGGGAGCACGGCGACCGCGGTGTGCTCCACCGGGATCCGGGCGGCGAGCGGCACATGGTCCCGGGCCAGCTGACGTTTGACCTGGTCGGTGACGGGGGCGAGGTCGACGGTGACCGGGTGCCCGGCCGGGTCGCCGTCCCCCTCGTCGCGCAGGGCGCGCAGCACCGCGTCGTGGGTGATCCGGTTGCCGGTGTCCCAGGCGAGCCGGAAGGCTTTGGTCTGGGTGAAGGAGCGCACCACGTCGCGTACGAACGGACGGACGGAGCCGCCTACCGGTCGGACGTCCAGACGGTGGTCCACCGCGCGCACGATGTCGTCTCCGACGGTGTTCGCGATGAGCTCCCGCACGTCCGGGTCGGTGGCGAGCGGCGCCATCGTGGTGACGTACCGGCCCGTGTCGGCGAGCCCGTACGCCGCCCAGGCCGCCAGCGCGCCGAACGGCACGAGCAGGCAGGACAGGGCGATGAGTACGTCCGACAGGGCGCTCCTGAGGCGTGTGGGCACGCTTCCAGAGAAAGGCCCCCTGCGCGCGGGCGCGAGCGGGGCGCGTGCATTCGGGCGAAGCGCCGTCTCCCTTGGCGGAACTGGGGATTCCGATCTCCGGTGGAGGGTTCACCCGAACGGGTGTTTCCTGGTGTCGAGGGGGAGGAGCCGGTACGAGGCCGGGTGAGGGAAGCGGGGAACACGGGGGAGCGTGGGTCCCGGCCGTCCGGGACCCACGCCGAAAGCCGCGCCGGCCGCGCTCAGCGGATCCGGCGCCCGAACGCGTCCTCGCGCGTGTAGTAGCGGTAGAAGAACGCGCCGAAGGTGCACCCCGCGACGAGCGCCGACATCAGCACGGACCGCCACACCGAGTGCGGCGTCTGGATGTACAGGAAGCCGAACGCGATGCCGACGAACGCCGACCACAGCAGGGCGTGCAGCTCCCGCGTCATCCGCGGGGCCAGCCGCAGCAGGGCGACGGACACCACCGCGAACACCAGGGCGCTGAGCCAGCCGAGCAGCAGGTTGCCGCCGGTGATGGAGCCGCCCTGGCGCGCGTCGGCCGCGACCCAGTAGCCGTAGATCAGGCCCAGCACCACCGGAACCGCGATGTGGGCGGCGCGGTGGGTGCGCGTGCCGAAGACGTCGGGCGGACGGATGCGCACCCCGGGAGCCCGGCCCTCGATCTGTGGCCCGCCGCCGCGGCGGGGCATGCCGCTCGGCGCGGGTGCCGCTTGAGCCATGGGAGCACTCCTCTCTCCTCTTCCCCGCCTTCCAGCGCACACCGGGGGGCACGGCCTGGCAAGTCGGCCGGGAGAGTGACGAGAGCCCGGATGCGGCCGTCTCCCCGCCGTGTTTCCCTGAAGGACATGGAGGGCTGCGCGCCGTGACGGAGGTGGACTACGGGCGGCGTCGCCAGCTGCTGCGCGTGCGCGGCCACAGCGTCGCCTGGGTGCCGCCCCTGCTGCTGCTCGCCGGCATCGTGCTGCTGGATCTCAACACCACCGAGCGGTTCCGGATCATCACCTGGATCGTGCTGGTCCCCGGCACGGCCGCCGCGATCTGCGGGGTGTGGACGACGGCCGCCTTCGCCGCGCTGGCGGTGGTGACGTACGTCGCCGTCGACAGCGCCTGGCCGGGCGAGTACCAGGCCGGACTCGGCGACTTCGTGCTGGTCGCGCTCGGTGGCCTGTTGGCCACGATCGCCTCCGCGGTGCGCCTGCGCAAGGAGCAGGAGGCCCTGCACATCCAGGACATCGCCGAGACCACCCGCCGTACCGTGCTGCGCCCGCTGCCGCCGCGCTGGGCCGGCCTGGAGCACGCCGGGGTGTATCTGGCGGCCGACGTCGACGCCCGGGTCGGCGGCGACTTCTACGACATCCAGCCCGGCCCGAACGGCACCCGTCTGCTCGTCGGCGACGTGCAGGGCAAGGGCCTGGGCGCGGTGGAGACCGCCGCCGCGCTGCTCGGCACCTTCCGCGAGGCCGGCTACCACGAGAAGGACCTGGGGACCGTCGCCGAACGCCTCGAGATCCGGATGCTGCGGCACCGTCGGCACACCACCGACCTCGGCCGCGACGACGGCGACCGGTTCGCCACCGCCGTGCTGATCGGCTTTCCCGAGGACACCCCGGACACCATCGAGATCGTCAACTTCGGTCACGAGGCCCCGCTCGCCGTCGGCCCGCGCGGCGTGCGCGAACTGCCCAGCGGCGACGGGCTGCCGCTCGGCCTCGGCGACCTCGCGGGCGGGGTGCCGCCCGAGCACCGGGTGCCGTTGGCCGCCGACGAGACGCTGCTGCTGGTCACCGACGGGGTGACCGAGGCCCGCGACCGGAAGGGCGCCTTCTATCCACTGGACCGGGAGGTCGCCTCCGCGGTCGCCGCCGACCCGGGAGACGCCGAGCCGCGGCGACTGGTCCGCCGGGTGCGCGACGGCGTGCTGCGGCACAGCAGGGGCAGGCTCGGCGACGACACCACGGTGTTCGCCGTGCGGCGGATACGGGAAGCGGCGGGCGAAGACCGCGAAGAGGGACGTTTGCGGTCCTGAGGCGCGCGTTTGCAGCCGCAGCGGTTACGGTGCTGGCTGGAGAGCGGACCAGGGTCGAACAGGGGGAGGGACGATGCCCGGAACCGTGCTGCTGCTCGCGGCCTCGCCGCTGGGCCGGGGGCGCCTGGTGGACGCGGCCGGTGTGCTGCCGGTGCTGGCCGCCGTCGCGCCCGCCGTGCTGTCCGGCACGGACACCGCCAACGTGGTCGAGCTCGCCGACCCGCTGGAGCCCCAGGCCGTGCTGACCCGGCTGCGCGCCGCCGCGGCCGCGCCCGGGCCGCTGACGGTGTACATCGCCGGGCAGCTCCAGCTGGACCGGCGGCAGCGGCTGCCGCACCTCGCGCTGGCGCGCACCAGCGCGGCGACCGTGCGCTACACCGCGCTGCCCTGGCACTGGATACGGGAGGAGCTGCGGTTGCGGTCCGCCGCGGACACCGCGCTCGTGGTGGATCTGCACGCGGACGCGGAGGCCTGGCGGTACGTGGTCGAGCGCGGGCTGGACTGCGGCCGGAACACCGCCGTCTTCGGTCGCGTCGCCCCGGCGCCAGGCCGGCGGGGCCCGGCAGAACCGCTGTACATGAAGGCCGTGGCGACGTTGCTGCGCAGCGGGCACCGGCCGGCACTCGCCGCGTTGCACGAGCAGGCGCTGGCGCGGATCGCGGAGTCGAGCGCCGGACGCGACCTGATACTGCCCCTCCCCGGCGGCCCCGCCCCCAGCCTCCCGTTCCCCCATCAGGCCACCGCCCCACCCGGCAACGGGCACGTCCCCCACACCACGAGCCAGGAGTTCGCCGGCCCCGACCGGATCCCGCCGGGCGTGGCCGCCCAGGTCTCACCGGGCCTCGCACAGACCCCGCCCGGCATCGCGGCGACCCCCCGTGCCGGTGAGTGGTCGCGCCGTCCCGGCGAACTCGCGGCGCCGCACGTCGCCGTCGGTCCGCAGGACCCCCATGCCGCCATCAGTGCCGCTGTGCGGGGCGGGCGGCACGGGGAGGCCGACGTGCTGGCCGCTCGGCTTGAGCAGCTCGCCGTGCGGGTGCATGGGCCGGCGTCCGACGAGGCGCTGCACTGGGCCGAAGTCCGGGCGGATCTGGCCATGTTCGCGGGGGACGCGGTGCGCAGTTGCCGGGCGTGGCTCGCGGTCGCCGGGGTGCGGCTGGCCGCCGGGCAGGCCGTGGACGCACCTGCCGTGGAGGCGGCCGTGGACCGGGCGCACCACCAGTGGGGCCGGATCACGGACGTGGCGCCGGCCCGTGAACTCGGGCCCGCGCTCGCGGAGTTGCGGCTCCGGGTGCCGGGCCGCCGGCAGGGTGCGCTGGAGAACGTCCAGCGGCAACTGTGCCGGCTCCAGGCGGCCCCATAGGCCCGCGAAGGTCACCCCTCTCGGGATCAGACCGCCGCCAGCAGTGCCAGCGCCCCGGAGACGAGGGTGCGGACACCGGGGGCGATCACGGACAGGTCGGGTGCGAAGTGCGGGCTGTGGTTGCTCGGCACGGCCGCGAACTTCTCCGGAAGGGTGTCGCCGGGCGCCCGGTCCCAGACCTCGGCGGGGGTCGTGGTGACGAACCAGTACGAGTACGGGATGGCGTTCTCCAGCGCGAGCTGCGGGAAGTCCTCGCTGCCCATCGCCGGGCCCGGGTCGAACACCGTGCCCGCGCCGAAGACCTCCGTGTGCACGGCGGCCACGGCCTTGTCGGTGTCGCCGTCGTTGACGGTCACCGGGAAGGTGTTGCCGATGGTGATCTCCGGCTCGCGCGGGCAGCCGGCGGCCAGGCACTCGCCCCGCGCGATGCGCCGGATGGCGTCCAGCATCCGCTGCCGTACGGCCTCGGACTGACTGCGCAGGTTCAGCGAGATCCGCGCCTCGGTCGGGATGATGTTGTGCCGGGTGCCGGCCTCGATCCGGCCCACGGTCAGGACGGCCGCGTCACCGGCGGCGATCTCCCGGGAGACGACGGTCTGCAGCCGGGTGACCAGATAGGCGGCGGTCACCACCGGGTCCACGGTCGCCTCGGGCCGCGAGCCGTGGCCGCCGAGCCCGTGCACCACGATGTCCACGTCGGTCGCCGCCGACATGATCAGGCCCGGCACGTGCGGGTACAGGCCCGCCGGGCCGGGCGCGGCATGCTGCCCGAGCAGCACGTCCGGGCGGCCGAACCGCTCGTACAGCCCGTCGTCCACCATCCGCTGGGCGCCCTGTCCCGTCTCCTCGGCGGGCTGACCGACGACCAGAAGGGTGCCGTCCCAGGTGTCCCGCCCGGCCGCCAGCGCCTCGGCGGCCCCGGTCAGCCAGGTGACGTGCAGATCGTGCCCGCAGGCGTGCATCACGCCGTCCACCGTGGAGCCGTACGGCAGCCCGGTCTCCTCCTGCACCGGCAGCGCGTCCATGTCGGCGCGGAGGAGGACGGTCGGCCCGTCGCCGTTGACCAGCCGGCCCACGACCCCGGTGCCGCCGACACCGGTGGCGGTCTCGAACCCGGCCCCCTCCAGCCGCTCGGCGAGCTTCCCGGCGGTGCGGTGCTCGCGCAGGGACAGCTCGGGGTGGCGGTGCAGGTCCCGGTAGAGGTCCTCCAGCGCGGGAACGGGCAGGTCGGCGGTCAGGTCCAGGGTGGTACGGGCGGCGGCAGAGGTCATGGTCCGTCAGGGTAGGCCTCCGGCGGTTTCGCCGACAGGCCCACCTGTGTGCGGTCGTTTGGCTACGCTCAGTGCGTGGTGAACATCCGTGAACTGGATCCCGCGGCCTCGCCGTTGGACTACTTCGGCTACGAGCTGCGCCGCAAGCGTGAGGCGGCGGGGCTGACGCAGAAGGAGCTGGGGGCGATCGTCTTCTGCACGGGGTCACTGGTCGGCCAGATCGAGACGGCGATGAAGGTGCCGACGCGCGAGTTCGCCGAGCGTGTGGACGCGGCGCTGGTGACGGAGGGCTTCTTCTCGCGGTTGGTGGGGCTGGTGCTGCGGAGCCAGTTGCCGACGTGGTTTCAGCCGTATGCCGAGATGGAGGCCAAGGCGGCGTACATCTCCACGTATCAGGCGCAGGTGGTGTACGGACTGCTGCAGACCGAGAAGTACGCGCGGGCGGTGCTCGGCGCACCGGAGCCGGAGAACCTCGACGAATTGGTCGCCGCCCGGTTGGAGCGGCAGCGCCTTCTGCGGAAGGAGCAGCCACCGTTGGTGTGGGTCGTGCTGGACGAGGCAGTGCTGCACCGGCCGATGGGCGGTCGGGAGGCGATGCGGGAGCAACTCGCGCACCTGTTGAGCTTTCGCGATCAACGCCGTGTGAAGATCCAGGTGTTGCCGTACTCGGCAGGAGAACACCCGGGCCTGCCGGGCGCCTTCAATCTCCTGCGCTTCAACGACCATCCGGACATCGTCTACACGGAGGACTTCATCCAGGGCCACATGACCGCCAATCCGGACGGCGTCGGCGAGGGGTGGCTCAACTACGATCAGCTACAGGCTGCCGCGCTCTCGGTGAGGGACTCGGCAGAGCTGATCGCCCACGTGATGGAGGAGCGCTATGGAGACCAGCCGACAGCTGAAGGGCGCGACGTGGCGTAAGTCCAGCTACAGCAGCAGCAACGGCGGTGACTGCGTCGAGGTAGCCGATCTCCGCGCCCTCGTAGCCGTACGCGACTCCAAGAACCCCGACGCGGCTCACCTCTCCGTAACCCCCCACGCCTGGGACGCCTTCGTTCGGGCCTTCTGAGCCGGGATCCGCACGTTCCGGGGCCGGGCGCCTCGCCCCCGGAGCGTCACTCGGCGTCAGGCTCAGACCGTGGTGCGGATCACCGGGATCCACAGCTGCGCGTCGGACTGCGCCGGGTCGTCCTCAGACGGGCGAGTGCGCAGGATCTCCGGCCCCGGACGGTACTCGTACGGGTTGGACGGGATCCACTGGGCGGCCACGTCAGCCCACATCTGCTGCAGCGCCTGCGGGAACGGCCCGGTGTTCTCGAACACGGCCCAGGTGCCCGCCGGGCAGTCCAGCACGTCGAGGTCCTCGGGCACCTCGGCGGCAGTGGTCACCACAGCGTGGTAGTAGTCGAGTTCGCTGCCCTCCTCGAAGCCGTCCGACAGGCGCACGGTCGCCGACACCACGCCCTCCGGGTCCTGGTCCGAGAGGCCGGCGATCCGCAGCATCGTCTCCGGCGAGACGCTCCGGACGCTCTCGGCGATGTGCGGGTTGACGCCCTGGTAGATCAGCGGGACGCGGGCCTTCCTGCCGACGACCCGGAATGCTTCCTTCTTCACGATGCGGTACCGCATGGTGCTGTTCCCTTCGACGGTGAGGCGGAAGGACAGCCGGGGCTGCGAGTTCAGAGCCGAGCCGGTACGCCTGGCCTCACCGGGACCGACACCGTGCACGGCGCGGAACGCCCGGGCGAAGGCCTCCCCCGAGGTGTAGCCGTAGCGGACCGCGATCTCCAGCAGGGACGGTTCCCCGGCCAGCACCTCGGCCCCCGCGACGGTGAGCCGCCGACGCCGGACGTACTCCGACAGAGGCATCCCCGCCAGTGACGAGAACAGCCGCCGGAAGTGGTACTCGGACGTGACCGTGATCCGGGCCAGCGCGGCCACCTCGATGTGCTGGTCGAGGTGACCCTCTATGTGCTCCATGGCCTGGTTCAGCCGATCCAGCACCCCCGGCCTCCTTCCCTTCCGGTCACCCACGTTAGGAAGGACCAAGCCTGCCGCACCCGACATCCTGTGCCCGCTCCTGTCGGGTGCCGCAGGCCCACCGAGCCAGGCGCCCTAGCAGATCAGCGGGCGACGCAGGCGGGCGGCCACCGCTGCGGTCCTTGCGCTTGCGGTCGGCGACCTGGTCGGCAGGCCGCGGGATCACCGTGCGGGCGCCTCGTCGGCCCGGCCTGGAAGTGAGGTCCGCCAGAGCGGGCGCGGACGATGGTGGAGTCCACGGCGACGCCCCAGTCCAGGTCGGCTGCGGCATCGGCCCGGGTGGGCAGGGCGGTGAAGACGTGCTCCCAGGTGCCGTCGACCGCCCGGCCCCGCAGGGTGCAGACGCCCTTCCACGAGCGGCGGGACTTGGCGGGCAGACGCATCAGGTGATCGGAAACAAGCGGTCTAGCCGCAATACCAGTGACTTAACGCGTCCTTCGGAGCCCTGACCTGCAGAAACGTCGATGAGTGAACCGTCCGGCAGCCGTTAAGTCACTGGCATTGGGTCTAGCCGTGCTGTGCCGGTGCCGCCTGCTGGTGCTGGGCGGTGTGCGCCGGGGCCGCCGCCCGGGCCGGCCCGGCGTTCGCCGCGAGGATCAGGGCGGTCGCGGCGATCACGGCGGCGGTGACGGCCCTCCGTGTCGTGGAGTTTCCGTAAGGTGCGGATGTACGTCCGGGCACAGCGACCTCGCAACACAACAGCGACGTATTAAGCACACTTAATCCGCCGTTTAACCTAGGGGCTGAGCGGGGCGAACGGCAAGGGGGGCCAAGGGAGTTGGGGGGACCAGGGGTATGCGGGAGCGGGACGATCCGGCGGTCATCGGACGGCGCGTACAGCAGCTGCGCACGGAACGCGGACTGACGCAGCGGCAGTTGGCGGAGCCGGCCTACACGCCCGCCTACATCTCCACCCTGGAGGCGGGCCGGGTGCGGGCCTCCGACGAGGCGCTGCGGCACATCGCGGCCCGGCTCGGCGTGGCCTTCGAGGAGCTGGCCGTCGGCCGGCCCGCCCACCTCGCCACCGATCTCAGGCTGCGGCTCACCGAGGCCCAGCGGGTGCTCGCCGACGGCAGGGCCGAGGAGGCCGCCGTCCAGTACGCGGGCCTCTGCGCGGAGGCGGCGACCCACCGACTGGGGCACGAAGAGGCGACCGCGCTGCTGGGGCTCGGCGAATGCGCGCTGGAGACCGGCGAGCTGGCGCGGGCCAGGGAGTTCTTCGAACGTGCCGAGGCGCACCTGGCGGACGAGTCCCTGCCGGTGCGCGTACCGGCTGTCCGCGGCCGCGCGGTCTCGCACTACCTCGCCGGTGAACTCCGGTACGCCGTCTACCTCCTGGAGTCGACCCTCGACGAACTGAACCGCGGCGGACTGCACGACCCCGACGCCCTGCTCCTGCTGTACGCCAGCGTCATCGGCCCGTACATGGACATGGGCGCGCACGCCCGCGCGGCACAGGCCGCCGAGTTCGCCCTCGCCCTCGCGCCGCAGGCCGCCGACCCCGCGCTGATCGCCCGGATGCACCGCTCGGTGGCCCGCACCCTGCTCGCCGAGGGCCGGGTCGCCGAGGCCGACGCCTCCCTCGCCAAGGCGGCCGAGCTGTACCGGCAGCTGCGCCTGCGCACCGAGCTGGCCAACTGCCACTGGATGCGCGGATACGTCTGCGCGCAGAACGGTGAACTGGAGCGCGCGGAGGCGGAGTTGCGTCAGGCGCACACCATGCTCGCGGAGAGCCGGGCCGCCCTCTACCTCAGCCAGGCCGCCGTCGAACTGGCCGACGTGCTGCACCGGCGCGGCAAGTCCGCCGAGGCCGCCGGACTGCTCGAGGGCGTCCTCGGTGACTTCTCCTCCGAGCGCGGTGCGGTGCACGCCGCCGCGGCCCACCGGCTGCTCGGCATCATCGCCGAGGACGGCCGGGACACCGAGGCCGCCGAGGAGCACTACGTCCGCGCGCTCAGCCTGCTGGAACGCGCGGGCGCTGCGGGCGACCTGGCCGACCTGTGCCGGCTCCTGGGCGACCTGCTGCGCCGCACGGGCCGGATCGAGGCGGCCCTGGACGCCTACCGCACCGGCCTCGGCCACCGCACGACCCCGGGCACCACCACCCTGGGCCCCGCCCCGGCCCAGCCGCCGCTGTGAGCGGGGCTACACCTGGGCCCGCCCCTGTTTACGGATGTCCCCCAGGCGCAGGGCGCCGATCTGGACGGCGGCCTGGGTCGCGTTGTTCGGTACGTCGCCCAGGCCGCCGTTGGTGAGGGCGAACGCGTCCTGGCCGACCCGGACGGCGGCCACCTCCAGCGTGAGCAGGGCGTGCGCCCCGTCGCCCCGCGTGGCGGCGAGGGTGATCCGCAGGCCCTGGCGCGCGTCCCCGACCTTCGGCAGCGGGGCGTCGCTCACCTGGACGTCCTCCGTGATCCCGGTCTCCGTACTGGCCGTGAACCGCGCGCACCGCGCCGGCATGGTCCTCAGCCAGGCGAGCGCCTTGTCCACGTCGGCGGGGCGGCGGGCGGCGATCTGGTAGCGGAGCTGGGCATTGGTGTCGTCGTCGTCCAGGCCGACGGCCGCGCGGGCGGGGCCGCCGAGGAGTTCGTCGGTGTAGAGGGCCTCCAGCAGCGGCTGGCAGTCGCCGGCCGTGGTGGTCGCCTTCAGCAGCATGTCCCGCCAGGTGGCCGCGCCACGGGTGGCCGTCCAGGGGGTGCCGAGGTCGTTCTGGTTGATGAGCGCGGCCTGTGCCTGCTCGGCGGTGAGCGTGGAACCGTTGGCCCGCGGGGACGCCTTGCCGGTCGGGGAGGGCTTGTCGATGGTCGGGAGGGGCTGGGTCGCGGTCTCCGGCTGCTTCAGACCGAAGGCCGCGTAGCCGCCCACGGCGACGAGTCCGGCGGCGATGAGGGCGAGCCGAACGCCGCGGGGACGTATCGCGTCGGACAGAGAGATCATCGCGGTGCCTCCTGGGCTGCGGGCCGGCGGCGCGCCTGCCGGTGGCATGCCCGTCGGTGGGTGCCGGCTCGTGGTGCCTGTTCCGGTGGTGCTGTTCTCACGGCATCACCGCCCCGCCCGCCCCACCAGCGCTCCGGGCCGTCCGGGTGAGTGGCTCCCCGGATCCGGGTGAACGGCCGCCGGAAATGCCTCGACCTGCCGCTCGGCGCACTGCTACGGTCGCCGCATGCAGCGCGCCCAGCAGTGCCCGAAGAGCACGACGACGCCGGAGACCGTCCCGGCGCGCTGACACTTGACCAGCATCGAAGGCCCGGGGCGAACGCCCCGGGGCTTCGGCGTGCCGTGGGCGTTCGCCGCCATCAGGCGAGGAGACCCCATGAACGCCTCACCCCCCGACCACCGCCGCCTCGGCCGCGAGCTCGGCCTGTTCGACACCGATCCGCTGATGGGCGCCGGCCTGCCGTACTGGCTGCCCGACGGCGCGGTCGTACGGCACACCCTGGAGGAGTACATCCGCGAGACCGAACGCCGGGCCGGGTACCGGCACGTGTACTCGCCCGTCCTCGGCAAACGGGAGCTGTACGAGATCTCCGGGCACTGGGACCACTACAGCGCCTACATGTACCCGGCGATGAAACTCGGGGCGGAGGAGGTCGTGCTGCGGCCCAGCCTCTGCCCCCACCACGCCCTGATCTACCGTTCCCGCTCCCGCAGCCACCGTGAACTTCCCCTGCGCATCGCCGAGCTGGGCGGCATGCACCGCGCCGAACGCTCCGGCGTGCTGGGCGGCCTGACCCGCGTCCGTGCCATCCAGCTCAACGACGCGCACATCTTCTGCACCCTCGACCAGGCGGTCGAGGAGGCCCGCGCCGCGCTGGAGCTGATCACCCGCGCCTACGCCGACCTCGGCATCGAGGCCGTACGGCACCGCCTGTCGCTGCCCGGCGCGGGCGGCAAGTACGTCGCCGACCCCGAACTGTGGCGGCGGGCCACCGAACTGCTGCGGCAGGTGCTGGGCGAGTCGGGCATCGGCCACGAGGAGGCCGAGGGCGAGGCCGCCTTCTACGGCCCGAAGATCGACGTGCAGATCGCCGACCCGGCCGGCCGCGAGTCCACCCTGTCCACCGTGCAGATCGACTTCCACCAGCCGGCCCGTTTCGACCTGCACTACACCGGCGCCGACGGCGCCCGGCACCGCCCGGTGATGGTGCACCGCAGCGTCATCGGCAGCGTCGAGCGGGCTGTCGCCCACCTCGTCGAGGCCCACGCCGGGGCCTTCCCGGCCTGGCTGGCCCCCGTCCAGCTGGTGGTGCTGCCGGTCGCCGAGGAGCAGCGGGAACGGGCGGCGGCGGTCGTACGCGAGGCCCGGGACCGGGGCCTGCGGGCGGAACTCGCCGACCCCGCCGAGGGCACCCTGGGCGCCCGGATCCGCGCCGCGCGCCTGGTGCCGTACCAGGCGGTGATCGGGGCCCGCGAGGCCGGGGCGGACCTCGCCGCCGTACGCCTGCGGGACGGCCGCCGGCCGGGCGAACTGCCGGTGCCGGAGCTGCTGTCCAGGATCGCCGCCCGGGTCGCCGCACGCGGTACCGCCCTGTGGGAGTGACCGCGGTGATCTAAGGTCGGCTTGACGGAAGGAGTCCGCCGTGACCGGTCAGCCCATCCCCGTGATCATCGACTGCGACACCGGCGTCGACGATGCCCTCGCCCTGCTGTTGGCCGTGCGCCACCCGGGGCTCGATCTGCGGGCGGTGACCTGTGTGGCCGGGAACACGGACGTCGACGGCGTGGTCCGCAACACCCTGACCGTGCTGGAGCAGGCGGGTGCCCCCGGCATCCCGGTGGGCCGGGGCGCGGAACGTCCGCTGATCGAACCGGCGCGCTCGGCGCGGCACGTCCACGGCGCCGACGGCATGGGCGACCTGGGTCTGCCCGCGCCGACCCGGTCCCCGGCGGACGTCGACGCCGTCACCCTGCTGCGCCGCGAGATCCTGGCCTCCCCGCGGCCGGTCACCCTCATCCCCACGGCGCCCCTGACCAACATCGCCCTGCTCCTGCGCACCCACCCGGAGGTGACCCGCAACATCGAGCGGATCGTCTTCATGGGTGGCGCGGTGTCCGTGGGGAACGCCACGCCGGTCGCCGAGTTCAACGTCTGGCACGACCCGGAGGCGGCCGCGATCCTGCTCACGGCCGGGGTACCGGTCACCATGTACGGCCTGGACGTGTTCATGCAGGTCGTGGTGGACGCCGCGGACGTGCACCGGCTGCGGCGGAGCGGCGACCCCGGCACCCGGCTGGCCGGTGAACTCCTCGCGCACCGGCCGACCACGCAGGGCGAGGCCCCGGAGGCGGAGGAGGCGGGCGGCCTCGGCGACGCCGGCGCGGTGTGCGCGGTCGCCGACCCGCAGGGCATCATCACCCGGCTGTTCCCGGTCGAGGTCTCCCTCGCCCCCGGCCCGGGCCGCGGCCAGACGATCGTCGACCGCCGCCCTCGGCCCGGCGAGTCCGAGATCCACGAGGGCAGGCGTGAACAGGCGCTGGTGGACGTGGCGTTGGAGGTCGACGTGGCCCGCTATGTGAAGCTGTACCTGGAGACGGTGGAACGGCCGTAGGCCGGCCCGCCGAGAGACCGAAGGGTTCCTTTTCGGGCAATGTGGACAGATTCCCTGTACTGTCCTCCCGTCCGAAGGGATCCCGTATGGCAGACCTCTCCCCCAGGAGCCCCGACTGGTGGCGCCAGGCCGTCATCTATCAGGTCTACCCCCGCAGCTTCGCCGACGCCGACGGCGACGGCCTCGGTGACCTGAAGGGCATCACCCAGCGCCTGAACCACCTCGCCGCCCTCGGCGTCGACGCCCTGTGGCTGAGCCCCTTCTATCCGTCGGAGCTGGCCGACGGCGGCTACGACGTCGCCGACCACCGGGACGTCGACCCCCGCCTCGGCACCCTGGACGACTTCGACGCCCTGGTCGCCGAGGCACACCGGCTCGGCCTGAAGGTCGTCGTCGACATCGTCCCGAACCACACCTCCCATCAGCACCCCTGGTTCCAGGAGGCCCTGCGGTCCGCCCCCGGCTCCCCGGCCCGCGACCGCTTCGTCTTCCGCCCCGGCCGGGGCGCGCACGGCGCACTCCCGCCCACCGACTGGCAGTCCGTCTTCGGTGGCAGCGCCTGGCAGCGCACCCCGGACGGCGAGTGGTACCTGCATCTCTTCGCCCCCGAGCAGCCCGACCTCAACTGGGACAACGACGACGTCCGCGCCGACTTCCGCACCACCCTGCGTTTCTGGTCCGACCGGGGCGTCGACGGCTTCCGCGTCGACGTCGCCCACGGCCTCGCCAAGGACCTCGCCGAGCCGCTGCGGGACACCGGGAACCTCGGCGCCACCGGCGAGGAGGCCCTGCCGCTCGTCCCGCCGGGCAGCCACCCGTACTGGGACCGCGACGAGGTCCACGAGATCTACCGCGACTGGCGCAAGGTCTTCGACGCCTACAGCCCGCCGCGCTCCGCCGTGGCCGAGGCCTGGGTCCCGGGCGCCCGCCGCGCCCTGTACGCACGCCCCGACGAACTCGGCCAGGCCTTCAACTTCGAGTATCTGGAGGCGCGTTGGGATGCGGCGGACCTGCGCCGGGTCATCACCGACGAGTTGGCCACCGCACGTGCCGCCGGCGCCTCGGCCACCTGGGTGCTGTCCAACCACGACGTCGTCCGCCACGCCTCCCGCCTGATGCTGCCGCCCGGCACCGACCAGGACGCCTGGCTGCTGTCCGGCGGCACCGCGCCCGCGGTCGACCCCGGGGCGGGCCTGCGCCGGGCCCGCGCGGCGACCCTCCTCATGCTCGCGCTGCCCGGATCGTCGTACCTCTACCAGGGCGAGGAGCTCGGTCTGCCCGAGGTCGCCGACCTGCCCACCGAGGTGCTCCAGGACCCGATCTGGGAGCAGACCGGCCATGTCCGCAAAGGCCGCGACGGCTGCCGGGTGCCACTGCCGTGGACGACGAGCGGGCCGTCGTACGGCTTCGGGCCCGGCGCCGCCTGGCTGCCGCAGCCCCCGTCCTTCGCGTCGTACGCCGTCGAGGCGCAGGCGGGGACGGACGGCTCGACCCTGGAGCTGTACCGCACCGCCCTGCGGCTGCGCCGCAAGCTGCTGGACGGCGAGACGCTGACGTGGGCCGCCGACGGCCCCGCCGGAGTTCTCGACTTCACCCGCTCCGAGGGCTGGCGCTGCCTGGCCAACCTCGGCGGCGATCCCGTACCGCTGCCGCCGGGGGAGGTGCTGCTGGCCAGCACCCCCCTGCCCGCGGCCCGCACCCTGCCCCCGGACACGACGGTCTGGCTCGGCTGAGCGGCGTGCTCAGCCCGTCGTCGGACCCGGGCCCGGCTGTGCCGACGCGTTGCCGCCGAGGAGTCCGCTGAGGTCGACCGGCGTCGAGGTCGGGTTCGGCGGCGGCGTGAGCACGATCTCGGGCTGCCCGGGGGCCGGAGGCGGCGGGGTCAGGTCGGAGTTGGGCAGCTTCGGCGGGGTGGTCTGCTGGAAGATGGTCTGGTCGAAGTCGACCAGACCGGTCTTCTCCATCACCGTCATGTGGTCCAGCACGGTGTTGTTGGCCTGGTCGGCGAGGGCGCGCACCAGCGTGTTCTTGGTGGTGGACCGGATCTTCGAGATCGTGTTGAAGATCGCGCCGTGCGTCATCCGCAGGATGTTGGCGAAGTCGCTGTCGAACTTCTTGCCGCTGTCCGCCTTCAGCTGGCTGACGAAACCCTGCTGCTGGGGACTCGGCAGGTCGGGCAGCGTGATGTTGAGCATCGGCGCGATCTTGCGGCAGGTGGTGTCCAGCGCCGCGTGCCCGTCGACCAGGTGCTTGCTGGCCGTGATGACCCCCGGTGTGGTGCCCTTCTGCAGCCCCATCTGCCCCACCGGGTACTCCCACAGGCCTGCCGCCCGCACCTTCACCACGAAGTCCCGGTCCTGCTCGGTGAGCGGCCCCCACTGGGTGTTGGCGATGACGCGGTCCTGGGCCGTGGTGACCTTGTTCAGCCCGAGCATGCCCGGGTAGGCGAGCGCTACGAGGGTCATGGCCATCGCCCCTCCCACGAAGAGGGTTCCCGTCGCGTTCCGCGAAAAGCGCACCGTGCCTCCTGCCCGGTCGTGAAGCCGCCGTGCGGCGGTTCGGACACACAGCAGTACGGATCCGGAAGCCGTTCGTATCGGTGGTGCGGGTAAAGAAGAGTTGACCAATCCTCAGGAGAGTTGACCAATTCCCGGGAGAAGGCAGGCGAAACGCTGGCCTAGATTCGCCGCATGCCCCCACAGCCACCGCCCCGCATGCCCGCGGCCCTTCCCGTCCTGCCCTACCGCAAGCCCACCAGGGGCCGCGACTACTGGGTCATCGACGACGCCCTGCCCGACGTCGACGCCGTACGGGAGCGCTGCCTGGCCAAGGACGACTGGGTCAAGGGCTACCCCTACACCTCCGAGACCTGGCCCGGTCTGCGCGCCATGCCCGGCCTTGAGCCCGCCGAACTCGCCCGCGTCGAGAGCCTGGTGAAGAAGGCCACCGGCGCCAAGAAGCTCTGGGTGCAGCAGACGCCCGGCGGCGGCACCCTCAACCACAACTGCGTCCAGGTGGTCGGCGAGGGCGAGAGCGAGCCCCGCCCGCACACCGACTCCCGCGCCCTGTGCCGGTACGCGGCCGTCCTCTACCTCAACCCCGGCGTCCCCAAGGACTGCGGCACCGCCTTCTACCGCCAGTCGCTGCCCGGCGGCCGGCTCGGCGGCAACATCGTCCAGGCCCCGCACACCAACCTCGTCGAGGCCCTCGGCACCCGGTTCGTCCCGGGCGACCACTTCGAGGAGGACGTCCGCGTCCCGCACCGGTACAACCGCCTGCTCCTCTACAACGCCAACCTCGTGCACAGCGCGACCGGTTACCACGGCACGACGCTGGAGGAGAAGCGGATGACGGCGGTCTTCTTCTGGATGGCCTGACCGGCCCGGGGCGCGTGTTCCGCGCCCCCTCACAGCACCAGCAGCAGCGTCCCCACGGCCATGCAGCCCGCGCACACCGCGAGGGTCACGGCCAGGCAGCGGCGCTTCAGTTCCTGGTAGCGGTGCTCGTACTCGGCGCGCAGGGACCTGCAGCGGGCCGCCACGCGTTCCAGGTCCGACCGGGCCCGCTGCAGGCTGTCGGCGATGTAGCGGCGTTCGATGTCCTCGCGCTGGGCGGTGGTCAGCCAGTCCATCGGCGCGACGAACTCCTGGGCGCGCTGCTCCGCCTCGGCGATCCGGGCCTGCCAGAGCAGGTAGCCCTCGACCTCGTTGCCGAGCACACCGTCCGCCCCCCGGTTCGGCAGGCCGCTCACCCCTGTCCCCGGTCGGTCCGCACCGGGAGCTGGTGCTCGTGTTCCGCCATCGCGATGTCGGGGTGGTGCAGGTCGAAGGCGGGGGACTCGCTGCGGATCCGCGGCAGGGTGACGAAGTTGTGCCGCGGCGGCGGGCAGGAGGTCGCCCACTCCAGCGAACGGCCGTAGCCCCAGGGGTCGTCCACGCCGACCGGCTTGCCGTACTTGGCGGTCTTCCACATGTTGTAGAGGAACGGCAGCATCGACAGGCCGAGCAGGAACGAGGCGATCGTGGAGACCGTGTTCAGGGTGGTGAAGCCGTCGGCCGCCAGGTAGTCCGCGTACCGCCGCGGCATGCCCTCGGCGCCCAGCCAGTGCTGGACCAGGAAGGTGCCGTGGAACCCGACGAACAGCGTCCAGAAGGTGATCTTGCCGAGCCGCTCGTCCAGCATCTTGCCGGTCATCTTCGGCCACCAGAAGTGGAAGCCGGAGAACATCGCGAAGACGACCGTGCCGAAGACCACGTAGTGGAAGTGGGCCACCACGAAGTACGAGTCGGAGACGTGGAAGTCCATCGGCGGCGAGGCCAGGATGACACCGGTCAGACCACCGAACAGGAACGTCACCAGGAAGCCCGTCGCCCAGAGCATCGGCGTCTCGAAGGACAGACTGCCCTTCCACATCGTGCCGATCCAGTTGAAGAACTTCACACCGGTCGGCACGGCGATCAGGAAGGTCATGAAGGAGAAGAACGGCAGCAGCACACCGCCGGTGACGTACATGTGGTGGGCCCACACGGTCACGGACAGGCCGGCGATGGAGATGGTCGCGGCGATGAGACCCATGTAGCCGAACATCGGCTTGCGCGAGAACACCGGGATCACTTCGGAGACGATGCCGAAGAACGGCAGGGCGATGATGTACACCTCGGGATGGCCGAAGAACCAGAAGAGGTGCTGCCACAGCAACGCGCCGCCGGTCGCGGAGTCGTAGATGTGCGCCCCGAACTTCCGGTCCAGCTCGATGGCGAACAGGGCGGCGGCCAGCACCGGGAAGGCGAGCAGGACCAGGACGGCGGTCAGCAGCACGTTCCACACGAAGATCGGCATGCGGAACATGGTCATGCCCGGGGCGCGCATGCAGATGATCGTGGTGATGAAGTTGACCGAGCCGAGGATGGTGCCGAAGCCGGAGAAGGCCAGACCCATGATCCACAGATCCGGGCCGGGACCGGGCGAGTACACCGGGCCGTGGAGCGGGGCGTAGGCGAACCAGCCGAAGTCGGCCGCGCCGTCCGGGGTGAGGAAGCCGCCCACCGCGATGAGCGAGCCGAACAGGTACAGCCAGTAGGCGAACATGTTCAGCCGGGGGAACGCCACGTCCGGCGCGCCGATCTGCAACGGCATGATCCAGTTCGTGAAGCCGGCGAACAGCGGCGTCGCGAACATCAGCAGCATGATCGTGCCGTGCATCGTGAACAGCTGGTTGTACTGCTCCTTGGAGATGATCTGCAGGCCCGGCCGGGCCAGCTCGGCGCGCATGATCAGCGCCATCACGCCGCCGAACAGGAAGAAGGCGAAGGACGTGCCCAGATAGAGTGTGCCGATCGTCTTGTGGTCGGTGGTCGTCAGCCACTTCACCAGGACACTGCCGGGCCGCTGGCGCCGGACCGGCACCTCGCTCTCGTAGGCTTCCTCGGCCGTGGCGGCACCATGGGGTTCGTTGAGGATGCTCACAACTCGTCTGTCTCCTGATGCTCGCGGTCCGCGCACGCCATGACGTGGGCTACTCGCCATACTTGCCGTGGGACGCCGCGCACGAGGCGCTGAGCGGCCGAGGCGCGGCCGATCGAGTGACGGATGCACCCGGACGGCGCAACGGCCCCCCTCGCCGGGCTTCCTGGTGGCCGGCGGCCTCGGTCCGTCAGGATGGCGTGGTGACCGAACGGATAGACCAGTCAGCTGCTCACTCGCTTGCGTACCGGCCCGTTCAGGTGGCCGGGCAGTTGGCCGCAGGGGGATTGTTGTTCGCCGGGCTCGCCTGGATCGCACGCGGAGTCTGGGAGGCCCGGCTCGCTGTCGCGGGGGAGCCGAGCGCCGGGCCGCCCGTGCGGGAGGACGGGGCGCACCGGCCGCTCGACGCGCTGGAGGACTCGTACCACTGGGTGACCGCGGTGGGTACCGGGGCCGCCTTCGTCTGTGCGCTGCTCTTCCTGTCCTGGCTGTGGCGGCTGCGGGACAACGCGCGGGCGTTGTCCGGCCGGACGCCGAAGTACCTCGGGTTCTGGGTGTATCTCGGGTGGGTTCTCCCCGTGTTCAACCTGTGGATCCCGCGGGGGATCGTCGCCGACGCCTTCCGCGGCAGCGCTCCCGGGCGGGGGCTTCCCGGCTCCGTCAACGTGTGGTGGACGCTGTGGCTGATCGGGATGCTCGGTGGGGTGGGGATCGTGTACCGCGACTCCACGGACGAGATGATCGGGCGGGCCTACAGCGAGGTGTGGCCGCTGCTCCTGGCGGACGCGGCCGTGGTGGGGGCGGCCGTCGCAGGCGCCTTCGCGGTGCGGGCCGTCACCGCCGTACAGGTGGAGCGGATGCGTGCGGCGCGGGAGGCCGTCGCCGAGCCGGCCGGGGCCGCGTAGCGGCCTACCGCTCGGCGGGCGCGGGGTCGTGGGCCGTGTCCGGCGGGTGTGGGCCGGTGGTGGGCGCGGTACGGATGCCTGCATGAGCAGTGTCGCCATTGTGGGTGCCGGACCGGGGCTCGGGGCCGCCGTCGCGCGGCGGTTCGGGCGGGAGGGGTTCGACGTGGCCCTCTTCGCCCGGGACCGGGTGCGGCTCGACGAGCTGGTGCGGGACCTCGGCGCGGACGGGGTCCGGGCCCGCGGATTCGTCGCCGATGTGCGCAGGCCCGAGGAACTGGCGACGGCGCTGCGGCGTGCGGCGGACGAGGTGGGGACCGTAGAGGTGCTGCAGTACAGCCCGGTGCCGCACCGGGACTTCATGCGGTCCGTGCTGGACACCGGGCACCGGGAGCTCGTCGGGCCGATCGAGTTCTCGGTGTACGGGCCGGTCGCCGCCGTGCAGCAGGTGCTGCCGGGGATGCGGCGGCTGGGGCGCGGGACGATCCTGTTCGTCAACGGCGGGACCGCCGCCGTACCGCACATCGAGCGGGCGGGGACGTCCATCGCGTTCGCCGCGGAGACCGCGTACGGGCATCTGCTGCACGAGCGGCTCGCGGGGGAGGGCATCCACGTGGCGCAGTTGGTGATCCCCGGCGCGATCACCGCGGGGCACGCGCGCAAGGATCCGGCCGTGCTCGCCGAGACGCTGTGGGGCCTGCACCGGGACCGGCACGGCTTCCGCCACTTCGCCGACGATCTCGACAGCTGACGGGCGCTGTCGGCCTGCGGGGTGGGGGTTTGTACGCCAAGATGGCGATGTTGGCCGTATTGCTCTCTTCGAGGGGGCCGCCGTGGCTGTCGAAATCCCCGCGCTCATCAAACCGTCCCGGCTCAGAAGCCGGGGCGGTCTGCTGGGCGAGTGCCTCGCCGAGTTCCTCGGGACCTTCGTGCTCATCTGCTTCGGCTGCGGTGTGGTCGCCATGGCGGTCGCCTCGCTGCCCGGTTCCGGTCGTGCCGCGACGCCCACCACGATCTTCCTGGCGGCCGGTGACTGGCTGCTCATCGCCTGGGGCTGGGGATTCGCCGTGGCCTTCGGCGTCTACGTCGGCGGCGGTGTGAGCGGCGCCCATCTGAACCCGGCGGTGACGCTGGCCATGGCGGTGCGCCGCGGATTCCCCTGGGCCAAGGTCCTGCCGTACTGGTTCGCGCAGCTCGTCGGCGCGCTCACCGGCGCGGCGCTCGTCTATCTCGTGTACCACGACGCGATCAGCGCCTACGACCACGCGGCACCGGGCCCCAAGGTGAACGGGCACACGAACGCCACCTTCTCCATCTTCGCGACGTTCCCGGCCGCGTACTTCCACGGCGGCGTCTGGGGACCGCTGATCGACCAGATCGCGGGTACGGCGTTCCTGCTGATGCTCATCGCCGCCGTCCTCGACGTGCGCAACCAGGCGGTGAGGGCCAACCTCGCGCCGCTGATCGTGGGCTTCGTCGTCGTCGCGATCGGCATGTCCTACGGCGCCAACGCGGGATACGCCATCAACCCGGCCCGTGACTTCGGGCCGCGCCTGCTCACCTATGCGGCCGGCTGGAACAGTCTGGCGTTCCCGGGCAGCGTGTCCGGCGGGTACAGCGGCTACTGGTGGATCCCGATCGTCGGGCCGCTGATCGGCGGCGTGATCGGGATCGTGGTGTACGACCTCTTCGTCGGCGATGTCCTGCTGGTGCGGGCGGAGACGGGCGGACTGCCGGAGCCGGGGCGGGCGACTTCGGTGCGGACCACCGACGAGGAGTAGGCGCGCGGGCACCGCGGACGACGGGCCGTCAGCAGCCGGGGCTGTCCTGCGCGGCGGCACCCGCGGCCCGGCGGGCCGTCGCCGCGATCTCCTCCAGCGCCGCCAGATGGCGGGCGAGCGCCCTGCGGCCGGTGAGCGTGAGCGCGGCCCAGGTGCGCGGGCGTTTGCCGAGGTGGCCCTTGCGGATGCTGACGTAGCCCGTCTTCTCCAGCGCGGAGAGGGTCTTGCTCAGCGTGGAGTCGGAGACCTGAAGGTAGTCCCGCAGGACCGCGAACTCCGCCTCGCCGCAGGCCGAGAGGTAGGCGGCGAGGGCCAGCCGGTTCGGGTGGTGCAGTTCGCGGTCGAGAGCGGGGGGCGCGCCGCCCGTGGGGCCTGTCATGCGGTACCGGCCTGCCGGTTCGCGCGCAGGACGTAGTCCGCACCGGAGGCCAGGCCGAAGCCGACGAGCCAGCCGGTCGTGCCGTACGGGATCGCGGCCAGCAGGCCGACGGCCAGGGGGATGAAGGGCACCACCCAGGGATACCAGCGCGGGCGGCCGGACCCGCGGTCCCGGCTGAACCGGCGTGTCACCCCGCCCTTGTGCGAGCCGACCCACATCAGCACCAGGAAGGCGATCAGGCTCACCCCGCCCGCGGCCACCAGCCAGTCCCCCCACCGCGGCTCCCGGTCGGCCAGTCCCAGTGCCGTGAAACCGGCCGCGCAGGTCAGGCCCTGGCCGACGGCGTAACTGCGGGGCATGCCGCGCCCGCTCGCCTTGCGTGCCGCGGTGCGTGCGGCGCAGACGGCCGCGAGCGCGTCCCGCGCCTGCCGGGCGTCCATCGGGTCCCCCGTGCCGTTCATGTGTGTTCCTCCCGTGTGGCAGGGAGGGGGCGGGTGGTCGGGCCGCCCCCGGTGCATACCGAAAGCATGGACGGCACTTTCCAATAATGCAAGTACTTTCCCGCGTCGCCACGCCCACGCGTTTTCCGTGGCACCGGCATCGCTCGAGGGTGGAACCGCCCACCGCCAGGCCCCGGTTCAGGGGCGGACGGGCGCGGCCGTGCCTCACAGGGTGCGGTTCGGCCAGTCCAGCAGGCGGGCGCCGATCACGGCGGTCTGGAGCATGTAGCGGTGAGCCGGGTCCGCCGGGTCGGCGCCGGTGAGCTGGTGGATGCGCTCCAGGCGGTAGGTGAGCGCGCGGACGCTGAGGGAGAGCCGGCGGGCGGCCTCGGCGGCCACACATCCCGAGTCGAAGTAGGCGCCGAGCGTCTCCAGCAGCGGTACGACTCCCCCACGGGCGGCGGCGAGCGGGCCGAGGGTGTGCGAGACCAGGTCGACCAGCGCCTGCCGGTCCCGGGCCAGTACCGGATAGACGAGCAGGTCGGCCGCGCGCAGCACCGGCCCGGCCAGATCGAGACGGGCCGCCATCTCCAGCGCCGCGAGGGCCTCCTCGTACGACTGCACGACCCCGCCGGCGCCGTGCTGGGGGCGGCCGATGGCGACCCGGCCGCCGTCGGTCGCCGCGTACGCCTGCTGGGCGAAGTGCAGCAGGATCTCGTCCTCGTCGCCGGGGGCGACGCACAGCAGCCGGCCGCTCTTGGTGGTGAGCAGGATGCTGCGGGAGTCGAAGCGGGCGAGGACGGCCGACTCGACCCGGCGGGCGACCGGGCCGCCCTCGACATAGGCGGACGGGCCCTCGGCGACGGCCACCGCGTGCGCCTGGGACAGGCGCAGGCCGAAGCGTTCGGCGCGCTCGGCGAGCCGGCCCAGGTCGCTGCGGCCGTACAGCAGGTCGTCGATGAACTCCCGGCGCGCGGCCTCGTCGCGGCGTACGGCGAGCCGCTGGGCGCGTTCGTAGCCCTCGGCGAAGGCGTCGATCGCCTGTTCCACGGCGGCCAGCGTGGCCAGGCCGCTCTCGGCCGAGCCGTGCGTGTCCGACCAGGCGGCGCGGGTGGCGGCGAGGTGGGCGACGACCAGCGCGCGCAGTCCGTGCCCGGCGTCGGCGGCCTGCTCGCCCAGGGTCCGCCGGAGCTTCAGCTCCTCCCTGGTCAGCCGTCGGCCGGTGACGGCGACCTCGGCCAGCGTTCTGGTGAAGCCGTCCAGGTAGTGCGCGGACACGTCGTGTTCGCCGTGCTGGTCCCCCATGCCGGGCCCCGTCCCCCGTCGTCTTGACGCGCCGGTGACGACTTCTTGACGCATGTCCGGCACACAGACCCTAGTGAACACTGCCGGAAACCGGCAATGCGCGGGTGGCTGCCGCCGTCGCACCATCCTCTGCGGGGAGCACTACGGAGGGTCGCGGTGCCGGGCACCGGCACATGACCGGGAGAAACGGCCGGCACGGGGGTCCGGGACGGACGTCCGGCACCGCGGCCCCGGGGGGCTCCGTACCTCATCGTCTGACGCAAGGACGTATGCCATGGAAGCCCTCGGCGTGCTCGTCGCCGCCTGTCTCGTCTTCGTGCTGCTCGCGCTGCTGGCGTTCTCCCGGCTGTACCGCAAGGTGGACCAGAGCCAGGCCCTGATCGTGTCGAAGACACGACGGGTCGACGTGTCCTTCACCGGCCAGGTCGTGCTGCCGATCCTGCACAAGGCCGAGGTCATGGACATCTCGGTGAAGACGATCGAGATCAGCCGCTCCGGCCGGGACGGACTGATCTGCCGCGACAACATCCGCGCCGACATCCGGATCCTGTTCTTCGTCAAGGTCAACAAGACCGTTCCGGACGTCATCAAGGTCGCCCAGTCCGTCGGCACCGAGCGTGCCAGCCACCAGGACACGCTCCAGGAGCTGTTCCACGCGAAGTTCTCCGAGGCGCTGAAGACCGTCGGCAAGCAGATGGACTTCACCGACCTCTACACCAAGCGCGAGGAACTGCGTTACCACATCATCGAGTTGATCGGCGTCGACCTCAACGGCTACCACCTCGAGGACGCGGCGATCGACTACCTGGAGCAGACCCCGCTCACCCAGCTCGACCCGGCCAACGTCCTCGACGCCCAGGGCATCCGCAAGATCACCGAGCTGACGGCGATCGAGCACGTGCGCACCAACGAGGCCCAGCGCACCGAACAGAAGGAGATCACCCGCCAGAACGTGGACGCCCGCGAGGCCATCCTGGAGCTGGAGCGCCGGCAGGCGGACGCGGAGATCAAGCAGAAGCGGGAGATCGAGACCTCCCGGGCCCGCGAGGAGGCCGAGACCGCCCGCGTGGTGGAGGAGGAACGGCTGCGCGCCCAGGGCGCCTTCCTGCGCACCGAGGAACAGCTCGGCGTGCAGCGCGAGAACCAGGCCCGCGAGATCGCCGTCGCCGCGAAGAACCGCGAGCGGGTCATCGCCGTCGAGAACGAGCGCATCGAGAAGGACCGGCTGCTCGAGGTCATCGCCCGGGAACGGGAGACGCAACTGACCCGGATCTCCGCCGAGAAGGAGGTCGAGGCGGAGAAGCGGGACATCGCCGAGGTCGTCCGGGAGCGGGTCGCGGTGGACCGTACGGTCGCCGAGCAGGAGGAGTCCATCAAGAAGCTGCGCGTGGTCGAGGAGGCCGAGCGGGAGCGGCAGGCTCTCGTCATCGCCGCCGAGGCGGAGGCGCAGGAGAAGCTGGTCAAGGACATCAAGGCCGCCGAGGCCGCGGAACAGGCGGCCACGCACCGCGCCGCCGAGGAACTGACCCTGGCCGAGGCCCGGTTGAAGACCGCCGACCTCGACGCGCGGGCGAAGCTGCGGCTCGCCGAGGGCATCCAGGCCGAGTCCGCCGCGGAGGGGCTCGCCGCCGTACAGGTCCGCGACAAGGAGGCCGAGGTCACCGTCAAGGCCGGGCGCGCGGAGGCGGAGGCCACCGAGGCACGGCTGCGGGCCGAGGCCGAGGGCGCCCAGGCCAAGGCGCTCGCCGAGGCGGAGGGTGCGCGGGCCAAGGGCCTGGCGGAGGCCGAGGGCGCACGGGCGGCGGCGGAGGCCACCGAGGCGCGGCTGAAGGCCGAGGCGGAGGGTGCGCGGGCCAAGGGCCTGGCCGAGGCCGAGGGGGCCAAGGCGAAGGCGCTCGCGGAGGCCGCCGCGATCGGGGAGAAGCTGAAGGCCGAGGCCGCCGGGCTGACCGAGAAGGCCGCCGCGATGGCCGCGCTGGACGAGGCTTCGCGCGGGCACGAGGAGTACCGGCTGCGGCTGCAGGCGGAGAAGGAGGTCCGGCTGGCCGGACTGGAGACCCAGCGCAAGGTGGCCGAGGCGCAGGCGACCGTCCTCGCGACCGGTCTCGAGCACGCCGACATCGACATCGTCGGCGGGGAGTCCGTCTTCTTCGACCGGCTGGTGTCCTCCGTCTCCCTCGGCAAGGGCGTGGACGGCTTCCTCGACAGCTCCCACACCGCCCAGGCCCTCGCCAGGTCGTGGCTGGACGGCTCGGGCAGCTTCACGGAGGACCTGAGCCGCGTCCTCGGCTCGCTGGGCTCGGCGGACCTCCGGAACCTGACGGTGTCGGCGCTGCTGATGAAGCAGATCAAGGGCGGCGGCCCGGAGGCGGGCCGGCTCCAGAAACTCCTCGACCGAGCGAGCGAACTCGGCCTCGCGGACACGCCGGTGACCGCCCTGAACGGGAGCGCGAGCCCGAACTGAGGCGAGCCGGAGGCGGGTGCGCCCGCCCCCGCTCGCGGCGGTGCCTCGAAGCCGACGGCCCGGCAGTTCCCCGTGGGCACGGAGAACTGTGCGACCGGCCCGTCACGCACCCGCACCCGGCATACGACTCGCAGCCCCGCGCTGGCAGCCGCACAGCCCACGAAGGGAAGCACCCCCCATGGCCACCGTCGACGCCGGCACCTACGAGGTGCTCCGCGACCGGCTCGCCGCACACGCCGCAGACCTGGCCCGAAGGGCGGACGCGCTCAACGCCCGCCGGGCCGGGGAGTTCGGCTCGGCACGGCTCGATCTCGCGGCCACCGCTCGCCTCCGCACCGAGCAGGCGTGCGTGCCGAGCGACATCGTGGCTGCAGGGGACGCGCTGCTCTTCGGGGGAACAGGGGGAGCCGCGGACGTACTGGCGCTCTACGACCGCGACGGCGAGCGCCTGCCCGAGGCCGCCGTGCCCGGGCTGCTCGACGACCCGTCGTTCGTGCGGGAGTTCGCCGCGCTGCACCGGTACTACCGGCAGGCGAGGCTGCTGCGGCTGCGCCGGGCCGACGGACGGCTGCTGGCGGTGTTCCGCACCGGCGAGAAGGCCGACGACGTGCGCGTCCTGCGCTGGAGCGTCGCCGACGACGGCCGGGTGGCGTTCCTGGACGCCCGCGGTGACCGCGACGACGTCTTCCCGCCGGCCCAGGACGTGACCTGGACCGAGACCACCCGCGAGGACCACGTCCTCGGCCGCGACCCGTACGTGGCCGTCCCCGGCGGGCTCGGCGTGACGACCGTCGGCGGCTCCCTCACCGTGCGCACCCCGGACGGGGAGCCGCTGTACGGCGAGCCCGTGCAGGAGCCGCTGCAGTCGCTCGCGGACGCGGCGGTCGGGCACGCCCGGGTCGGCGCGCTGGTGCTGCTGCGGGTGCGGCCGTACAAGGAGGACGCGGACCGGTATCTGGTGTTCGACACGCTGAGCCGGACGGTGGTGCGGCTGGACGGCATCGGGCAGGCGTGCCGGCGGCTGCCCGAGGAGCAGGGGATCGTCTTCCCCGGCGGGTACTGCCTGGCGGGCGGGACCCACAAGTCGTACGAAGTCGACGTCACCGGCCTGGAGTTCGAGCGGGAGGTGCGCGCTCCCAACGGCGAGGACGTGCTGTACGCCTTCCGGTCCCGCGCCGAGGGGCGCGCGCTGCTGCTGTCGTACAACACCCTGCGCAAGGAGGTCGCCAACCCCCTGCTGTGCCGGGGCTGGGCGCTGTTCGAGGACGGCGCGCTCGCCGTGCTGAGGGCCGGCGGTGACGAGCCCGCGCACACCCATCCGGTCCAGTGGTGGACCTCGCCGTACGTCTCCGACACCCACGCGGCCGCCCTGCGCACCGGCACCGGCGCGCTCGCCCGGGTCGGCAACGCCGACCTCGTGCGCGGACTCGCCGACTGTCTGTCCGTGGCCCGGCTGGTGACCGACGGCATCCGGACGAGCGAGGGGTACCGGGCGCTGGTGGCGGCCTGCGTGCGCGCCGCCGACACCCATCACTGGCTCGCCGAACCCGAACTCGGCGGGCTGGCCGGACCGCTGGGTGAGGTACGGGGCACC
This sequence comes from Streptomyces sp. NPDC052109, assembly GCF_040680195.1. Taxonomy (NCBI): domain Bacteria; kingdom Bacillati; phylum Actinomycetota; class Actinomycetes; order Kitasatosporales; family Streptomycetaceae; genus Streptomyces; species Streptomyces sp. NPDC052109. Next base: position 192,435 of record NZ_JBFAWF010000005.1, read on the forward strand.
GCCGAGCAGGTGCTGGCCGAGTTCGAGACCGTGCGGGAGCTGACCCGGCAGGCCGCCGACGCACTCGACGAGGCCGCCGAGCGGATCGGCGCGGTGGTGCGTCGGCTGCGCGGCGAGGCCCCGCGCGAGGCCGCCGCCTGGGTGCGGGGGCTCACCGAACTGCGGCACGCGCACGGGCACCTGCTCACCCTCCGGGAGCTGCGGTACGTCGACACGGCCCGGGTGGCGGAGCTGGCGGCCGCCGCCGAGGACGACCTCGCGGGGTTCGGGCGGCGGGCGGTGGCGTTCCTGGCCCGGGAGGACGCCTTCGCCGGCCAACAGGACGAGGTCGAGCGGCTGGTCGCGGAGGCGGCGGCCGTCGAGACCGTGGCCGGCGGGGCCCCCGTCGCCGCCCGGCTCGACGAGCTCGCCGACGGACTGCGCACCGTCACCGAGGTCGTGACCGGCCTCGACATCGCCGACGCCACGGTCCGTACGGCCGTGCTGGAGCGGATCGCCGACGTGCTGGGCGGCGTCAACCGGGCCCGGGCGACGCTGGACGCCCGCCGCCGCAGCCTCCGGGACCGCGAGGGGCGGGCCGAGTTCGCGGCCGAGACGGCCCTGCTCGCCCAGGCCGTCACCGCCGCGCTCGCCGCGTCCGGCACTCCGGAGGAGTGCGACGACCAACTCGCCGCCGTGTCCGCCCGGTTGGAGGACCTGGACGGCCGCTTCGCCCAGGCCGACGACTTCCTCGCCGAACTCGCCGACCGCCGCACCGAGATCTACGAGGCGTTCGCCGCCCGCAAGCAGTCCCTCGCCGACGCCCGCGCCCGGCGCGCCGAACAGCTCGCCGTCTCCGCCGACCGGGTGCTTCGGACGGTCGCCCGGCGGGCGGCCACGCTCGCCGACACCGACGCGGTCACCACGTACTTCGCGTCCGACCCGCTGGTCGCCAAGGTCCGCCGCACCGCCGACGAGCTGCGCGCCCTCGGCGACGGCGTGCGCGCCGAGGAGCTCGACGGCCGGCTGAAGTCCGCGGGCCAGGAGGCGGCCCGGGCCCTGCGCGACCGCGCCGACCTGTACGCCGAGGACGGCCGCACCCTGCTGCTCGGCGGCCACCGCTTCGCCGTCAACACCCAGCCGCTCGACCTCACCCTCGTCCCGCACGGCGACTCCCTCGCCTTCGCGGTGACCGGCACGGACTACCGCGCCCCGGTCACCGACCCCGGCTTCGCCGACACCCGTGCCCACTGGGACCGCCGGCTGCCCTCCGAGTCGCCGGAGGTCTACCGCGCCGAGCACCTCGCTGCCCGCCTGCTCGCCGAGCACGGCCCCGACTCCCTCGCCGCCGCCGACGACCTGCCGGACCTGGTCCGCCGGGCGGCACAGGAGTCGTACGACGAGGGCTATGAGCGCGGGGTCCACGACCATGACGCGACGGTCGTCCTGCGCGCCCTGCTGCCGCTGTACGAGGGCGCCGGCACCCTGCGCCACGAACCGGCCGCGCGCGCCGCCGCCCAGCTGTTCTGGGCGCACGGCACCACCGACGGGGCCCGCACCGCCTGGGCCCGGCGGGCGGTGTCGCTGGCCCGGGCCCGGGAGGCCTTCGGCGGCGTACCGGCCGTCGCGGAGCTGCAGCGGGAGCTGGCCGGGGCGATCGGCGCCTGGGACGCGTCGGTGGCGGGCGGGCCGGCCGCCGCGTACCTCTTCGAAGAGCTGACCGGTGGCCCGGAGGGCTTCGTCCTCGGGGTCACGGCGCGCACCCTGCTGGAGAAGTTCCGGCACGCGGGCGGGAGTTACCGCGAGGACGTGCAGGGGCTGACCGACCTGGCCGCGCGCCGGCAGGTGGTGCAGGCGTGGCTCGGCGCGTACGCCGCCGCCACCGGGACCGAGGCCGCACCCGGCGACCTGGCCGAGGCGGTCGCCGCAGAGCTGTGCCCCGGCCTGCCCCGCTACGACGGCGCCGCCCCGCTCACCGCGACCGCGGAGGGCCTGCTGGGCACCCACCCACGGGTCTCCGGCGGCCGGCTGGTCCTGCGGCTGGACGAGTTCCTCGCCCGCACCGCCCGGTTCGCGGCCGAGGAGGTGCCCGCCTTCCGCGCCTACCAGCGCCGCCGTACGGCCCTGGTGGCGGCCGAACGGGACCGCCTGCGCCTGGACGACCACCGCCCCCGGGTGATGTCGGCGTTCGTCCGCAACCGCCTCGTCGACGAGGTCTACCTCCCCCTGGTCGGCGACAGCCTGGCCCGCCAGCTCGGCACCACCGGTGAGTCCAAGCGCACCGACACCGGCGGCCTGCTCCTGCTGGTCTCCCCGCCCGGCTACGGCAAGACGACCCTCATGGAGTACGTCGCCGACCGGCTCGGTCTGATGCTGGTCAAGGTCAGCGGCCCGGCGCTCGGTCACACCGTCACCTCGCTGGACCCGGCCGACGCCCCGGACGCCACCGCCCGGCGCGAGATCGAGAAGATCAACTTCGCGCTGGCGGCCGGCAACAACACCCTGCTCCACCTGGACGACATCCAGCACACCTCGCCCGAGCTGCTGCAGAAGTTCATCCCGCTGTGCGACGCCACCCGGCGCGTCGACGGCGTGTGGGACGGCGCACCGCGCACCTACGACCTGCGCGGCAAGCGGTTCGCGGTCTGCATGGCCGGCAACCCCTACACGGAGTCCGGCGAGCGCTTCCGCATCCCCGACATGCTCGCCAACCGGGCCGACGTGTGGAACCTCGGCGACGTCCTCACCGGCAAGGAGGACGTCTTCGCGCTCAGCTTCGTGGAGAACGCCCTCACCGCCAGCCCGGTGCTCGCCCCGCTCGCCGCCCGCGACCGCGCCGACCTGGACCTGCTGGTCCGGCTGGCCGCCGCCGACCCCACGGCCCGCGCCGACCGGCTGAGCCGGCCGATGCCACGGGCCGAACTGGACGCCTGCGTCGCCGTGCTGCGTCACGTGATGGCGGTACGGGAGACCGTGCTGAGGGTCAACGCCGCCTACATCGCCTCCGCCGCGCAGTCGGAGGAGGCCCGTACGGAACCCCCTTTCCGGCTCCAGGGCTCGTACCGCGACATGAACAAGATCGCCCAGCGGCTGCGGCCGGTCATGAACGACGCCGAGCGCGAGGCCGTCCTGGCCGACCACTACACGGCCGAGGCCCAGACCCTCGCCACGGGCGCCGAGGCCAACCTGCTGAAGCTGGCGGAGCTGCGCGGCACGCTGGACGCCGTCCAGGCCGCCCGCTGGGCCGAGGTGAAGACCGCCCACGTCCGGGCGCGCACCCTCGGCGGCCGCGACGACGATCCCCTCACCCGCGCGATCGCCGCTCTCGGCCTGCTCGCCGACCGGGTGGCGGCCGTGGAGACCGCCATCACCCGCGCGCGGACGGACTCCGGGAGCAGGGAGCGGTGATGCTCTACTTCCTCACACCCTTGTCGGCCGCGTTGGCGTTCGTCGCCCTGAGCACGGCGGCGCTGGTCCGCCGGGACCGCCGGTCGGCACGCCGGTACCGGAAGTGAGGGCCGGTCAGCAGCCGGTGTCCGGGAACACCGGCGTGAACTGCACGCGGGCGTGGTCGTCGGCGTCCAGGACACGGTCGTAGTCGAGACGGTCGACGCGGAACCAGACGTCGTCCTGCTTCCGGTTGCCGTTGACGTGGTCCAGGCGGACGCACCAGCGCTCCGGGCGGATCTCCTTGCGGTACGTCTCCGTGCCGCTTCGCACCTTGCGGCAGTCGCGGTAGTGGTCGGTGGTGTACCAGGTGCGGGTGCGGCGGTGGCTGCCGGTCCCGGAGGTCGAGGAGTGGCGGACCCGGTGGGAGCCCGTCGTGCACCGCTGGACCAGGTGCGGCCGGGTGGCGGGGGTGGTCCGGCGGGTGACGTGGCGGAGTGTGTCCTTCAGGCCGTGGACGGGCTCCGGGGCCGGGGAGGGCGCGGAGGAGGTCCCGCTCGTGGCGCCCGTGTGCGGGGCGGCGGTGCCGCTCGTGCGGCCGCCGCCGCACGCGGCGAGCGCGGCCAGCAGGACCGCCGTCGCGCCGACCGCTCCCAGCCGCCCGCCCATGGTGCCGAACACGTGTCTCTCCCCCGTCGTCGGACGCGTAGCCTAACCCGTCGCCGCGAGTCGCTCCGACGGCGAGCGCCCGCTGTTCCGGCCGCTGCGGACAGCCGTACCCGCCGGCCCACCGGGCGAGGACACGCTCGCGTACGTCGGCCCTGTACGCGGATGCCGTAGGCGAGTTCGGGTCAGCCGAGGCAGAGCACCACCAGGCAGAGCCGGCCCGAGGAGGAGGTCGACGACGGGGACGGGGTGGACGCGGAGGTGCTGCCGCCGGTGCCGTCGCCGGAGGAGGACGCCGGCTGGGTCGTCGTGCCCGCCGTGCCCGTCGTGCCGGACGTGCCGGTGTTCGTGCTCGTTCCCGTGCCCGAGGAGGACGGGGCGGTGGTCCGCGGCTGCGGGGCGGCCGGGGTGGCCGACGCGGCCGGGCGCGGGGCCACCGCCGCGGTGTGCGGCCGGCCGCCGGACTGTGCCGTGCGGGGCGTGGCCGCGAGGGTCTGCTGCCGGGGGACGTCGACGGCGGGCGTCCGCGCCGTCGACGTCGCGGGGGCGTGCCGGTGTGTGGCGGTGGGCGGGGTCGGCGTGGACGCCGGCCCGCTGGGCGCGGCCGACGGTTCGTCGGTGAGGCCCATGCTGCGGTTGTCCGGCGCGCCGACCGCCTGGGCGCGGTCGCCGGAGCCGCCGCGGTCCAGGGAGGCGAGCGTCAGGCCGCCGCCGACGAGCGCGACGGCGGTCGCCACCACGGCCCGGCGCTGGCTCTTCTTCCATCGGGCCCGCTGCCGGCGCCGGGCCGCGCGTCCCCGCGGGGCGGGCGGAGCGTCCTCGACGTCGGCGGACGGCATGTCCTCGAAGTCGGCGGGCGGCACGGCGGTGGGCGCCTCGGTGCCGAACCAGCCGTCGGCGGCGGTCGGCGCGGCCGTGACACCGACGGTGGAGCGGGGCGGGGCTATGTCCGGGGCGTAGGCACCGCACCCCGGACAGACCAGGGCGCCGTTGAGGTGCCGGCGGCACGAGGAGCAGTAGTCCATGTGTGGTCTTCCTGAGTCCAGGGGGAACGATGAGGTCAAGGGCGAGCAGTCACGCTAACGAGCCTTTCGAAAGGCTGTGTGCAGCCCGTGTGGCACTCCTGCGCAGATTCTCGGGGTTCTCGTCCCCGGCCGGGTGAAACCGGGCGCGCGTCCGGTCCGGCGGGCGGGCCGGGGCCGGGTCCGTCGGCATAGTGGCGGGCGGCTTCGCACGGACCGGCAGAGGAGACGCATGCTCGGCACAGACTTCCGCACCGGGTCGCCCATCTGGCTCGACCTCGGCAGCCCCGACATCCGCGGCGCTGCCGCCTTCTACGGCGCCGTCTTCGGCTGGGAGTTCGTGTCCGCCGGCCCGGAGACGGGCGGCTACGGCTACCTCCAGAAGCACGGCGGCACGGTCGCCGCGCTCGGCCCGCTGACCGAACCGGGAGCGAGGTCCGCCTGGATGACGTACTTCCGCACCGGCGACGTCCAGGCCACCGCCCGTGCCGTGACCGGGGCCGGCGGTGCGCTGCGCGCCGAGCCGGTGACCCTGGGGGACTCCGCCTTCGCCCAGTTCACCGACCCGCAGGGCGCGCAGTTCGCGGTGCTCCAGTCCGGGCAGGGCCTGCAGCGGGCGTCGGAGGACGGCACGCTGGTGTGGGTGGAACTGCACGCCGGCGACCCGGCGGCGGCCGTCGGCTTCTACCAGGGGCTGTTCGGCTGGCGCGCCCAGCGGATGCAGGCGCCCGGCATGGCGTACCAGGTGCTGAGCATCGCCGAGGGCGACCAGCAGGTGGGCTCCTTCGGCGGTGTGGCCCCGCTGCGGGACGACCGGGAGGCGGCGCGCTGGGTGCCGTACTTCGCCGTGGCCGACGCGGACGCGATCGTCACCGCGGTGGGCGGCAACGGCGGCTCGGTGCTGATGCCTGCGGCGAACGTCCCCGGCGTCGGCCGCATCGCCTGGCTGACCGACCCGGCCGGGGCGGTGTTCGCGGTGCTCAGGCCGGACCCGCGCCCGTTCTGAGGGGACCGGCGCCTCAGGACGCCCGGTCGGGCGCCGGCGACGACGCCCTGTCGCCGGCGCCGCCTCCGCCCCGGCGCCTGACCGCCCCTGCCCCGGCCGGCCGCCGTCCCCACGGCTTGAAGACGGACAGCACGACCATCGCGAGGTACAGCAGCAGCGCCACGGCCGGCACGATCACGGTGTTGTACCGGATGAACCCCAGGTGCATGGCCGCGATCGGGCCCGTGGGATGCCGGTCCACCGCGTGCACCGCGTCGTGCAGCCGCGCGGTGAGGGCGAGGACCGAGGCGACCGTGGCCGCGAGGGTCACCCAGAACTTGGTGGCGACCCAGGAGTACCGGAACAGGCCCCAGGGCGTGCCGAGCGCCAGCACCACCCCGCTGACCAGGGTGAGCAGGCTGAGCGGGAGGATCAGCGCGTCCCCCAGCATCCCCATCGCCCGGTACGCGGTCCGCAGCGTGCCGGCGTCGTCCGTGGCCAGTGCCGTGGCCCCGAGGGCGAGCAGGCAGAGCATCAGGGCGAGCCAGCCGACCGAGGCGACCGTGTGCAGGACGACCAGGCTCTTGCGGGCGGTCGGGGACAACCGGCGCACAGGCACCTCACTTCACCTCGTCGGGATCGGGGACCGGGGCGTACGACCAGCCTCGCCGCCCCGGCGCCCGGTCGCGTCCGCCGGGGGAAGTAACGCCGGCTGCGCCGAGACGAGTACGGCGACCACGCAGCGCAGTGCTGCTCCAGTAGCCCTGGCCGGGTGAAGTAGCCCGCGTCGTCGCCCAGTCCAGCGTCCAGCAGGCCCTCACCCCGGGCCCGCTCCTGGGCCGCATGAGTGCGACGGCCCGGTTCGTGTCCTGGGGCGGCCTTCCGCTCGGCGGGGTGCTGGGCGGTGCCGCGGGCTCGGTGTTCGGAGCGCCGGCCACGCTGTGGGCCGGCGCGGCCGGCATGACGCTGAGCTGCCTGCCGAACTACCTCTCACCGCTGCGGACTTCGCGCACGGCACCGCTCACGACCGGGTAGCGGTCCCGCAGGCCGTGCCGCCCTTGCCCCGGCCGCCCGCCTCGATCGACGTGCTCCGGTCGTAGGGGTCGATGGTCGGGCCGTCGTCCGGGCTCGCGCTCCGGTCGCCGAAGTCGGGGGTGAGGTAGCCGGTGTAGGTGCCGCAGCCGCCGTTGGTGGTGTCGCTCTTGTAGGACAGGAGGGAGAAGGTCCCGCGCTCGGTGATGACCTTCGCCGGGTCGTCCCAGCTCATGACGATCTCCCGGCGCACGATGGTGCGTTCGACGTCGTCGCCGCCCGCGCCGACGCGTGCGACCGGGTAGACGAAGGTGACGTCGGCGGTCACCTCGACCGCGCCGCGTTCGCCCTCCCGGTACGTGATCCGCCCCCGGGTCTTGACCACGTCCCCTACCCGCCGGACCTTCGTCTTGTCGAACCGGCTGAACAGCAGCAGGGGGTCGTTCGTGCGGCTGGGCGCGCGGAACGCGGCCGCCAGGTAGGTCCGTACGTCCTTCTGGTGGGGGTTGATCAGCGCGATCGCCCGCTTCGGGCGCTCCCCGCGCAGCACACCGGGGTCCAGGCTCGACGCGGCGAGGAAGTCCCGGCTCCGGTCGAGCGCCTGTGCGACCTGGGCCTTGCTCATCCAGCCGGTCGCCCGTGCGGCGGGCAGCCCGATCCCGGCCGTCCCGTCGGCCCAGCGCGCCGCGGGCGAGCCCCGGAACGGCTGCTGAAGGGTGGGCTGCTGGTCCGCCGCCGCCGTGGGCGGCGGCTGGTCCGGGCGCGTGGACTCCACGGCCGTCGGCGCACCCTGGCCGCCTCCGCCACCGCCCCCGAACCATCCGGTCACCCGTCCCGGATTCAGCGCCACGACCAGCAGACCGGCCGCGACCAGCAGACCGGCCACGTACCGGGCCTTGCCGCCACGGCGCCGGGGCGGTTCATGGGCGCGCCACGCGTCCGGGCGGGCCTGCTCCTCCCGCAGCCGCCGCGCCACCATCCGGGCCCTGGCCGACGGTTCCTCGGGTGCGCCCCGCGTCCCGGCCTCGGCCTCTCGCAGGAACCGCTCCCACTCCTCGTCCGGTATGGACGACTCCCCGCCGTTGCCCACGCCGCGCTCCCGCCCCTTCTCGCTCATCTCGACCGGCCCCTCCCCAGGGCCGGTGTCGTGCGGCACGCATCATCACACAGGCGGCCGCGGCGCCTCGACCGCCCTCGTACCCGGCCGCCGGCGGCATCGCGGCCGCGGAACAATTCCGGCAGGGAAAGCGCTGTTCACGGTATCCGGTCGGGTATCGGGCCCTCGGGTCGCCGGAGGAGGAGCTGAGAGCGATGACAACGGCAGGAGAGACGGCACAGGACCCCCTGGTGACCAGGTGCGGGCGCCGGATCGAGGTGCGCTGCCTGTGGTTCGGGCGTCCGGAGCGGCCCGTCGGCCGGATCACGCTGGACGTGGGCGAGGCCAAGGGCGGCGAGCCGGGAGTCTGGGCGGCCCTCACCCCCGACGAGGCACGCGGCCTGGCTCGTCTGCTGCTTCAGCAGGCGGGAGCCGCGGAGGCGCCGGCCGGGTCCCGGTGACGCGTGCGCCGGACGCCGGGCCGGCCCGTGGGCGGTCAGCGGCGTCGCGGCGAGCGTCGCGCCGAGGCCGGCCGGCGGGGCCGGGAAGCCCGGATGCGCCAAACGCCCCAGCCGGCCCAGGACTTCGCCGGCGCGGCCGGTGAGTCGACCGGGCTGACCAGCGGGCCGGTGGCCACGGACGCCCGCATCCGCAGGCAACGGCCCGCCGCACGCCGCCCATTTGTTCACCCAATGTTCGAACCTGCTTTCCGGTGCCCCCGGCGTGTCATCACATAGCGTCCTGCTGCCGACGAGTGACCACTGGCACTGGAGCGCCGCGCGGTACGTGCGGGCGCCGGGACCGGCCGGGCTGGGCGCACACGCCCCCGGGACGGGAGGGGTCGAGACGCTCGCGGCGGAGACACGCAGGCACACTTCAGGGGGCTTCTCGTTGAGATCTCGCACGCGCCGCAGTCTCGCGGCGCTCACGTCGGCCGCGTCTCTGGCGGCGGCCGGCCTGCTCGGTGCGGCGGCACCGGGCGCGCAGGCCGCCACGAATGACGTGACGGCCGGTCAGATCAGCCTGTACGGCGGCTCGACGGGGATCGAGACCGTCAACGCGGACGGAACCGGACCGCGTTCCGTCCCCAACATTCCCAACTACGGCTACACCCCGAACTGGGCGCCGGACGGCAGCCGGGTGGTGGCGGGCTGGAGCCAGCTCGCCACCGGCCGGGTCACCGGCACCACCTCGCTCGTCACCCTGCCGTGGGCGACCAAGGTGCGCTCCAGCGCGTCGTACGAGGACCCGGCCTACTGGCTGGACGGCCGGTACGTGGTGTTCAGCACGGGCGGTCAGCTCGCCTACGGGCCCTCGGACGGTTCCTGGGCGCCGGTGCCGCTGCTGACGGACACCCAGGAGCCGGCGTCGGTCTGTGACGTCCACCCGACGGCGAGCCCGGCGGGCACGCTCGCCTTCGAACGGCGGCACAACTACGGCTGCTACGACAGCCAGGGCATCTGGACCTACAACCCGTCCACCAAGGCGCTGAAGAACATCATCGCCTCCGGCTCCTCGCCGGTGTTCTCGGCGGACGGCACCCAGCTGGTCTTCACGCGCGAAGTGGACGGCTGGACCCAGCTGTTCACCGCCGACGCGGACGGCGGCAACGTCAAGCAGGTCACCGCCGACGCGTCCGATCACGGGTCCCCGACCTGGGACCCGGCCGGCGGACGGATCGCCTACGAGGCCCACACCTCGCACGCCGGCTGGTCCGACGACGTGCAGACGGTGCGCGTCCTCGACCTGGCGAGCGGCACGTCGGCGCAGGTCACCGGAGCCGGCAAGGGCGCCAGGCCGGCCTGGCAGCCGCTGCGCAAGAACACCCTGGTCCGCGTCTACGGCACCGGCTCCACCGGCATCGACGCCGCCGCCTCCCGCTGGACGTTCGACACCGTCGGCGTCACGCACGTACCCGGCCTCCTCACCGCCAAGTCCGCGGTGCTGGTGAACAAGGGCAACGCCACCTACTCGGCCCCGGCGATCGCGCTGGCCGCCGAGAAGCAGGCCCCGGTCCTGCTGACCTCCTCCGGCGGCCTGGACTCGTCCGCCGCCAAGGAGCTCAAGCGGTCGCTGCCCAAGGGCAGCACCGTCTACCTGAACGGCGGCACCCGCATCCTCGGCTCCAAGGTGGCGAGCCAGGTCCAGGCGCTCGGCTACAAGCCGCTGCGGCTCGACGCCCCCGACCTCTCCTCGCTGTCGGTCCGGGTCGCCAAGCAGGTCAGCGCGACCCCGAGCTGGATCTTCGTCGCCGACGGCAGCGACTACCACGACCCGATCGCCGCCTCCACGGCCGCCGGCGCGCTGGGCTACCACGGCACCGGCGTGGTCCTGCTGACGAACGGCAAGACCGTCCCCACCTCGGTCAAGAACTACCTCAACACCCTGAACGCGAAGACCACCGACATGGTGACGGTCGGCTCCAACGCCACCCAGGCGATGGAGCACGTGACTCTCAACAAGGAGTGGAGCTTCTGGACCGTCGGCGGCAAGACCCATGAGGACGTCGCCGCCAACCTGGCCCGCTTCTGGTGGACCTCGCCCACGCAGGCCACGGTCGAGGACACCTGGACCTGGCAGAACGCCGTCGCGGGCGGCGCCGCCACGGCCACGTACGGCCCGATGCTCTGGTCCGCCGAGTCCACGCTCTCGGCACCGGCCTCGTCCTACCTGGGCCAGGAGGCCGCGAGCATCTGGGTCGTGCAGACCTTCGGCGGCAACACGTCGTACCCGACCGCCAACCGCACCGCCATCGCCTCGGCGATCGCCGCGAGCAGCGCCTGGACGACCACCCACTGGGCGGCGAACGGCGACCTTCCGGCCACGGCCACCGCGGCCCGCTCCGCCCTGGCCGCCCCGACGGCCCCCGCGGCACCCGCCCGCCCGGCAGCCTCCCGCGTGCTCCCCGGACAGCACCTCCCCGCACCCGACGCACACAGCACCGCCCACTGACGCGACGGCGTCACGCACACCCCCGGGTCGCCGACCCGGGGGTTTCGCGTCCGACCGGGCCTCACGCGGCGTCGCGCCACACCTTCACGTCCAAAGTGGCGTACGTCGTCCCGGACGAGCCCCGGTAGGTCACCAGTCCGACGTGTCCCGTCCCGCTGATGACGCACATCTGCTCGCCGACGGTCAGGTCCTTGATCCAGATGTAGCTCTTGTAGCCGGTCGCCGCCTTGCAGGCCTCCAGGCTGCCCTGCCGGCCCACGGGCAGCAGGGCGAGCGAGCTGCCGGAGGTGGTGCCGGGGGCGAGGAGCGCGCCCGCGGAGTAGACGGCGTACGTCAGGTCCTCGTCGGAGGTGCCGGTGTCCGCCTTGGCCCGCACCGGGGTGTCCGCCAGGTACAGGTCGTGGCTCTTGGTCATCCGGATCCCGGCATACGTCACCGGGACCGGGACCCGCGAGGCGGCGGGCCTGCTCGGCGCGGTGGCCGAGGGGACCGAGGACGCGGTCCGCCCGGGCGTCGGCGGCCCCGAAGGGCCGGGCGGCACGGCCGGCTTGGTGGCCTTCGCCTTCTTCGAGGCCCGGGCGGTCGGTGAGGCGGACGGCGACGCCGACGGCCCGGCCGAGGTGGCCGACCGCGACGCGGCCACGTCCTGGGCCCGGGCGCCGCCGTCGTCGCCGTTGCCCGGAACGAACAGCAGGGTCACGGCCGCACCGCAGGCGACGAGGACGACGGCGGCCGCGGACAGCAGCCAGGGCCGCGCCCTGCGGCCCTGGCCGCCGGCGGCCACCGGGGCGGTCGGTGCGCCGGCCGGACCGTGCGGCCCGCCGGCCGGCGGGTACGTCCCCGGTGCGGCCCCCGGCCCCATGACGAAGGGTCCGGGCAGCGCGGCAGGGGAGGACGGCGAGGTGGGGTAGTGGTCCGGGGCCGGTCCGAAGCCGCCGGGGCCGACGGGACCGGCCGGCGGGTACGCGCCGGGGGCGCCCGGAGCGCCGGGGGTCCCGGAGGGGCCCGATGGTGCGCCGAAGTAGCCGGGAGCGGCGGCAGGCGGTGCCGCCCCGTACGCACCGGCGGCGCCGAACGTGCCCGCGGGGGGCGTGGCGGGGGCCGCGGCCGGAGCCGCCGTCCCCGCCCGGGCCTGGTCCGCGTCCGCGGCCCTCGCCTCGATGCCCGCGGCCAGCTCGCCCGGCAGCCACGCCCCGGACGCGTACCGCGCCTCGTCACCGCGGTACGCCTGGATCTCCTGGACGGAGCGGATGACCTCCTCGACGGTGGGCCGCTCCGCGGGGGGCTTGCGCAGGCACCGTGCCACCAGCTCCCGTATCTCGCCCGGGACGCGGCCGAGGTCGGGCTCCGTGTGCACCACCCGGTACAGCACCGCGTGCGGATCCCCGTCCCCGAACGCCGCGCCGCCCGTCGCCGCGAACACGGCGGTCTGTCCCAGCGCGAACACGTCGGCCGCGGGGGCGGCCTCCGCGCCGAGCACCTGCTCCGGCGCCATGTAGGCGACCGTGCCCAGGGCCGTACCGCTCTGTGTCAGCGACGTGGCGTCCGCCGCGCGCGCCACACCGAAGTCGATCACGCGGGGGCCGTCGGCGGCGAGGAGCACGTTCGACGGCTTGAGGTCGCGGTGCACGATGCCTTCGCGGTGCACCGCCTGCAGTGCCTCGGCGACCCCGGCGATCAGCCGCAGCACGGTGTCGACGGGCAGTGGCCCGTGGTCGCGTACCGCGTCGGAGAGGGAGGGCCCGGGCACGTACACGGTCGCGCACCACGGGACGGGTCCCTCGGTGTCGCTGTCCACGACCGCGGCCGTGTAGATCCCGTGGACCCGGCTCGCCGCGGCCACCTCGGCCCGGAACCGCAGCCGGAACTCGGTGCTTTCGGCCAGTTCGGCCCGGATCACCTTGACCGCGACGGCCCGTCCGCCCGGGGTGTGCGAGAGGTAGACGCGGCCCATGCCGCCGGACCCGAGCCGGGCCACCAGCCGGTAGCCGCCCACGGTTCGCGGATCGCCCTCCCCGAGTGGCTCCAGACTTCCCGCATCGGGCCCACCGTTGCTGAACACACGTCACCCCGCCCCGAATCCACTCCGTCGCCCCCCATTGCATCACGGGTCCCGCCGGTACGACGGCGTGCGGGCTAGGATCCCGGCCATGGCCCTGACCCTGAGCGACGTGGACCGGTTCGAGGCGTCCAGGCCACGTCTGGAGGCCATCGCCTACCGTCTGCTCGGCTCCGCGAGCGAGGCCGAGGACGCCGTGCAGGAGACGTTCCTGCGCTGGCAGGCCGCCGACGTCGACCGCGTCGAGGTCCCCGAGGCCTGGCTGACGAAGGTGCTCACCAACCTGTGCCTCAACCAGCTCACCTCGGCCCGCGCACGCCGCGAGACCTATGTGGGCCAATGGCTGCCCGAGCCGCTGCTCGCCGGGGACCCGATGCTCGGCCCCGGCGACACCGCGGAACAGCGCGAGTCGGTCTCGTACGCGGTGCTGGTGCTGCTGGAGCGCCTCTCCCCGAACGAGCGGGCGGTGTACGTGCTGCGGGAGGCCTTCGACTACCCGCACCGGGAGATCGCCGGGATCCTCGACATCACCGAGTCCGCCAGCCAGCAGATCTTCCACCGCGCCCGCAAGCACGTCGCGGACGGAAAGCCCCGTACCGAGGTCGACGAGGCCGCCGCGCGGCGGGTCATCGACGAGTTCCTCGCGGCCGCCACCAGCGGCAGGACCGAGCCGCTGGTACGGCTGCTCACCCAGGACGCCATCGCCGTCGGGGACGGCGGCGGCAAGATCCCGGCCCGCGCCAAGGCCTTCGAGGGCGCCCTTGCCGTCGCGACGTTCATCCGGGGCCTGTTCAAACCCGGCGAGGCCAAGCGCGCGTACGCCGGCGGCTCGCCCGAGATCCACGTCACGGCCGCCAACGGCCGACCCGCCGTCGTGGCGGTCGTCGACGGCCGGGTCGTCGGCGTCATGTGCCTGGAGATCACCGCCGAGGGCATCGCCGCGTTCCGCAACCAGGTCAACCCCGACAAGCTCGAACGCGCGACCAGGCGGTGGGCCGCCACCGACCACGGCGAGCCCCTGCTCCGTGTCTTCTGACCCCGATGCGGGTCTCGATGTGAGCTGCTTCACACCGTCTTCCTGTCAGGAATCGGCGGGCCGCCCGGTTCAAGGGCCGACCCGCTGAAGAGCTCGATGACAGGAGAACGGACATGCAGCACCGCATCGTGGTCCTCGGAGCCGGATACTCCGGAGCGACCGCCGCCGGGCGGCTCGCCAGGCGGCTGCACCGCGAAGACGCCGCCATCACCGTCGTCAACGCCGAACCCGACTTCGTCGAGCGCGTGCGGATGCACCAGCTCGCGGCCGGCGAGGACCTCAGGTCCCGGCCCTTCAGCGAGGTGTTCGCGGGCACCGGCGTGGAACTGAAGCCGGCCGAGGTCACCGGAGTGGACGTGGACCGCAGGGCCGTCACGGTCGTCGGCGCGGGCGGCACGGAGGAACTGGCGTACGACACCCTCGTGTACGCCCTCGGCAGCGGCTGGAACGACCAGGGTGTCCCCGGCACCGCCGAGCACGCCCATGAGCTCGCCGGCCGCCCCGGAGCGCTCCGGCTGCGCGAGCGCCTGGCCGGCCTGGACGCCGGACGGTCCGTGGTCGTGGTCGGCGGCGGCCTCACCGGCGTGGAGGCCGCGACCGAGATCGCCGAGGCCCGCCCGGACCTCGACGTCGCCCTCGCCGCCCGCGCCGGACTCGGCGACTGGCTCTCGCCCAAGGGCCGCCGGCACCTGCGGAAGGTATTCGGCAGGCTCGGCATCACCGTGCACGAGCACGCAGCCGTCACCGCAGTCGAGGCCGACCGCGTCACCCTCGCCGACGGCACGGCCGTCCCGGCCGCGGTCACCGTGTGGACCACCGGCTTCGCCGTCCACCCGATCGCCGCGGCCACCGCCCTGGAGGTCACCGACACGGGCCGGATCGTGGTCGACCGGACCATGCGCTCGGTCTCGCACCCCGACGTGTACGCCATCGGCGACGCGGCGATGGCGATGGGCCCCGGTGACCAGCCGCTGCGGATGTCGTGCGCCTCGGGCGTCCCCACCGCCTGGCAGGCCGCCGACGCCATCGCGGCCCGCCTGACCGGCACGAAGGTGCCGAAGACCCCGCTGCGCTACTTCAACCAGTGCATCTCTCTGGGCCGAAGGGAAGGTCTGATCCAGTACGTCACCGCCGACGACCGCGCCGTCCGGGCGGCCCTGACCGGACGGCTCGCCGCCCTCTACAAGGAGCTGGTCTGCAAGGGGGCGGCCTGGGGCGTCGCCAACCCGACGATCGGGATGCCGGTCCGGCGCCGCCGCGTCGTACGGCGGCCGGCCCGGGCCGAGGCGGCGCCCAACTGACGGCCGGCCCACGGGGCTCGGAGGCCGGCGGCGCGCTTCGGGGCGCACGCCGCGCCCGCGCCCTCGACGGCGGCCGGGCGCGCACCATCGTGAGGACGGGCGGCCTGCGAGCAGGGCCAGGCGGAGGCTACCTGTGCCTTCCGCCGCCCTGGCCGTCGCTCACCTGGCCGCTCCCGGCCGTGCCGCCGGAGGGGCCGTCGCTCGCAGTGCCGTTGCCGGAGGTGCCGGTCCTCCTGGAGGTGCCGGAGTTCCCGGGCGTGCCGGTCTTCCCGGGCGTTCCCGCCTTCCCGGACGGGTCGTCGCCCGAGGTGCCGGTCCTGTCCTTCCTGCCGTTGCCGACGCCCCCGGCTTGGCCGGACCTGCCCGTGCCGGCCGGCCTGTGCGGCGTGGCGGTCGCCCGCGCCAGCTGCTCGGAGCAGTACGCGGAGACACCGGCCTCGCCGCCGGCCGCCGTGACGAGCTGCTGCCGGGCTCTCGCGTCGAGCGCCCTGACCCGGTGCCGTGCCTGCTCGTAGGCACGGCAGTGGGCCTCGGTGCCCCGGTCCGGCGCCGGGCGGTCCACCGGGCGGGAGCCGCCGGCGGGAGCCGACGACGCCGCCCCGCCCGCGCGGTCCGGGGCGACCGTCGCCGGGTGGGCGGTTGGCCGGCCGGCGACGGCACCGTCCGCCGACGAGCCGGCGGAGCCGATGGCCGCGACGGCGACGCCGCCGAGGGTGAGGCTGGCGAACACCACACCGAAGGTCGTCTTCAGGGGACGCAGGACGCGCCGCTCGGCGGCCGGCCGCCAGTCGTCCCGCCGCCGGGTGCGCGCCCGGTGCGTGCCCGAGACGCGAGCGGCCCGGAACGCGGCCACGGCCCGCCGCTCGGCCCCGGGGTCGACATCCCCGGCGCGCAGGACGGCGGCCAGCGCCGTTTCCAGCGTGGCGGACCCGGTCGCATCCGAAGCGCCGGACCCGGTGCGGGGCTGCGCAGGCCGACGGCCCGGTGCTCCGTCGCCGCTCAGCCGTTCACCCATGTCCGCTTCCGTTCCCGTCCTGTTCGTCCGGCCGTGTCGATGCCTTCCGCGCACCGGGCCCGGCGTCGTCCGGTCCCGTCCGTCGCCGTCCGGGGCCGGCCGCCGTGGCCGGAGCCGTTCACGTCGACTCCCCCAGCGTCCCGGAAGCCCCATCCGTCACACTCTCCTCCGCCTCGCCGCCGACGCCGAGTTGGCGTGCGAGGCGTTTCAGGCCTCGGTGGGCCGCTGTGCGCACCGCTCCGGGGCGCTTGCCGAGGACGCGTGCGGCGGCGGGACCGTCGAGGCCGACCACGACCCGCAGGAGCACGGCCTCGGCCTGGTCCCGGGGCAGCCCGCGGACCAGTTCCAGGGCCCGCTCGGTGGAGAGGGACTCCAGGGCCTGGTCATGGGTGCTGTGCGGACCGGGCAGGTCCAGTACGTCCTGCTCGGTCCCGGCCGCCCTGGGCCGCACGCGCCGGCGGCGCAGATGGTCCAGTGCCCGGTGCCGGGCGATGGTCGCGGTCCAGCCGCGGAACCCGGCGCCGTCGCCCCTGAACCGCCCGAGGTCGCGGGCGACCTCCAGCCAGGCGTCTGCGGCCACGTCCTCGGCGTCGTCGCCGACGAGGCCGCGCAGATAGCCGAGCAGGCTCGGCTGCACCAACCGGTAGGCGACCGCGAAGGCGGCCTCGTCGCCCTCCTGGGCCCGCGCGACCGCCGCGCCGAGTTCCCCGTCGTACGCCGGTGCGCGCCGGGGGTGCCGTGCCTGGGCCAAGACTGTCCTCGTTCGCGCCGGTCCGTTGCGGGCTCGTACCGTCCGCTGCGCTCCGGTCGCATCGACGGCCCCACAGTGACCAGCGTCTGTCCTCACAGAAATGTCACAACGTGGCGGAAGCCCTTCACAGGGCCGCTCGTGACCGGCTCCGTGTCGTTCGCCGCCTCCCCCCCCCGTGAGCGGCACCGAGAGCGACGGGGCGGCCGGGACCCCGCCCGCTCACGGGGTCCCGGCCGGCCCGCGTGATGCTTCGGCGCCCCCGTGCGCTGCCTGTGGCATGAGCGCGTACCTCCGTCTGCGAGCGGTGCCGGCGTCGGCGCTGCGTAACAGCTCGACCTGGCTGGAACGGCTCTTCGAGGGCGACTCGGAGACCGTCCGGCACTACCGGGACCAGGAGCGCATCTACGCCGGCGCTTCCCCGCACCCCCTCGCCCGGAACCGTCCCCAGACCCAGGTGGTGCTCGGCGGCCGGCCGGTGTTCCGCGCCGACCGGCACCGACCGCCGCTGCTGGTGCTGACGGCGGCCCAGGCCCGCCGGGTGGCCGGGTTCCTGGCGACGGCCCACTTCGCCGCGCTGTGGGACGCCGCCCGGGACGCACTGCTGCCGCACTACGGCGGCGTGACCGCGGAGCCCGAGATCTGGCGGGCGTTCGCGGCCGCGCACCAGGAGCTGAAGACGTTCTACACGCACACGGCCGAGCGCGGTGACGCGGTGGTGAAGTGGCTGCCCGGACGTGAGGTGTAACAGTTCCGGCCCGCGGCGCTCTCTCCTTGCGGACGACCACGTCGGTCGGCCGGGACAGGGGACACGACTCGTGCAGTGGACGGACGAAGACGGCACAGCGTGCGGCGAGGGGCCGTACGGCGGTACCGGGTACGCGCAGGCCCGCGGCCGGCAGGACAGCGGCAGGTCGTTTGCCGCCGCGCACGGTGACGTCCTCACCGTGCCGTCCCCGGAGACGGACACCGGGAAGGGCACCCAACCCCTCCCCGTCGTGGCGGCACCGGAACCTGAACCGGACTCCGGCACGGAGCCGGCCGCGCCGGCGGGCGAGCCGGTGCGGCCGGTCTTCGTGGACTCCTCGGGGCAGCGCCAGCGCCATGTGCTGCGCGCCGCCCGGCTGCTGGTGGTCCCCGCCGTCGCCTATGTCGCCCTGCTGGTCAGCACCATGCTGGGCGGCCCCACCGTCAGCGCCCCCTTCGTCCCGCGGCCGGACCCCGCACACCCGGCCACGCACCGCGTGAGCAGTCCCGGCTCCCGCTCCGGCACCGGCCACTCGGCGGGGAGCAGGGGCTCCCACGCGGGGCAGGCGCCCTCCGGCCCCGTCGGGCGCGAGGCGCCCTCCGGCCCGGCCGGCCGGCCGACCGCCCCGAGCGCTTCGCCGGCCGCGACCGCCTCCACGGCCCCGACCGCCGCCGCCCCCGGGCCCACCGCGGCGCCGACCACGACCGCCTCCGCGTCCTCCGCCGCCACCCCGGCCCGCTCTCCGAAGGGGCGCGCCCTCGGCGCGTCCCACCGACCCGTGAAGTGATCCAAGGCCCCCACGTGACCGACCGTTCCCGCCGCACCGCTCCCGCCCGCCGCGGCCGTAGCCGCCCGATCACCCCCCGCGCCCACTGGCTGCTGCTGTGCGTGCTCGCGGTGACCCTGTCGACGACCCTGCTGCTGCAGGGCTACACGCACCACATGTTCGGGATCACCTCGGACGACGTGACCGGCGCCCGCGGCCGGAGCGGCACGGTGCCCGCCCGGGTGGCCCACGGCGGCCCCGTGATCGCGGACGCCGCGACCTCCGCGCACACCGCCCGGCCGAAGCCCCGTACCCTCGCCCTCACCTTCGACGACGGCCCCGATCCCGTGTGGACGCCGCGCATCCTCGACGTGCTGCGCCGCAACCACGTGCACGCGACCTTCTTCGTCGTCGGGACCGAGGTCGTGGCCCACCCCGACCTGGTCCGCCGGATCGTCGCCGACGGCCACCAGATCGGTATCCACACCTTCACCCACCCCGACCTGTCCCGTCTCGCTCCCTGGCAGCGTTCCCTGGAACTGCGCGAGACCCAGCTGGCCGTGGCCGGCGCGGCCGGGGTCACCACCGCACTGCTGAGGCCGCCGTACTCCTCGGAGAACGACGCGCTGGACGACGCCGACTGGTCCGTCCTGAGGCAGGCCGACGCGGCGGGCTACGTCACGGTGCTCTCCACCCAGGACGCCGAGGACTGGCAGCGCCCCGGTGCGGACCGCGTCCTGGCGAACGCGACACCGCGCGGCGACGCCGGACAGATCCTGCTGATGCACGACGGCGGCGGTGACAGGTCCCAGACCGTCGCCGCGCTGAACGCCCTGATCCCCCGGCTCAAGGCGCGGGGTTTCCGGTTCGAGACGGTCGGCGCCGCCGTCGGCATGGCCGGGCCGGTCCAGCGTGCCGGCCTCGGCGACCACCTGCAGGGAATGGCCCTCATCGACGCGTTGCGGGCCGGCGACGGGGCCGTCCGGCTGCTGGATGCGCTGATGTACGCGGCCGGCGCGCTCAGCGTGCTGCGGGCGGCGGTCGTGCTGGTCGCGGCCCGCCGGCACCGACGGCAGCGGTCGGGCCGCCGGCGCGGGGGCTGGGGGCCGCCGGTGACCGAGCCGGTCAGCGTGATCGTCCCCGCGTACAACGAGAGCGCGGGGATCGAGGCGGCCGTGCGGTCCCTGCTCGCCTCGGACCATCCGGTGGAGATCATCGTGGTGGACGACGGCTCCACGGACGGCACCGCCGACCTGGTGGAGTCGCTCCGCCTGCCGGGCGTGCGGGTGATCCGGCAGGAGAACGCGGGCAAACCGGCCGCGCTCAACACCGGGCTCGCCGCCGCCACCTGCGAGCTGGTGGTCATGGTCGACGGTGACACGGTCTTCGAACCGGACACCGTCCGCACGATCGTGCAGCCTTTCGCGGACCCGCGCGTGGGTGCCGTCTCCGGCAACGCCAAGGTCGTCAACCGGGGCGGGCTGCTGGGCCGTTGGCAGCACATCGAGTACGTGGTCGGGTTCAACCTCGACCGCCGCCTGTTCGACCTCGGCGAGTGCATGCCGACCGTGCCCGGCGCGGTAGGCGCCTTCCGCCGCCGGGCGCTGCTCGCCCTCGGCGGCGTCAGCGACGTCACCCTCGCCGAGGACACCGACCTCACCATGGCGCTGTGCCGGGCCGGCTGGCGCGTGGTGTACGAGGAGGGCGCGGTGGCCTGGACCGAGGCGCCCGCGTCCCTGAGCGCCCTGTGGCGGCAGCGGTACCGCTGGTGCTACGGCACGCTGCAGGCGATGTGGAAGCACCGCGGCGCGGTGGTCCAGCGCGGCGCCGCCGGCAAACTGGGCCGCCGGGGCCTGCTGTATCTCCTCCTCTTCCAGGTCCTGCTGCCCCTGCTCGCGCCGGTCGTGGACATCTTCGCCGTGTACGGCCTGGTCTTCCTCGACCCGGTGCGGATCACCGGACTCTGGCTGGCCTTCCTGCTGCTGCAGCTCGGCATGGGCCTGTACGCCTTCCGCCTGGACGGTGAACGCCCCGGCCCGCTGTGGAGTCTGCCGCTCCAGCAGTTCGTCTACCGCCAGTTGATGTACCTGGTGGTGATCCAGTCCGTCTACACCGCCGTGTCCGGCTCCCGCCTGCGCTGGCAGCGCATGGAGCGCTACGGCAGCCTGCGGGCCCCGGCGGGCACGCGGTCCCCCGGCGACCAGGGCACCCCGGCTCCCGGGCAACCGGACCCGCACGCGGCCGTCCCGCCGGCCGGCCCATGACGGACCCGTACGCGGGCGTGGCAGTCCACCGCCCACGACACCAGCCAGTGGTACCGAAAGGACAGTGATCCGAGCCATGAGCGGAACCCGGCGCCGACCGCCGCGGCGCGCAACCGCCGGCAGCCGCGCGGCGGGGCACCGCGGCACGCGCCGTACCGGCGTGCGCACACGCCGGATCGACTATCCGAGGGCGGGCCGGACCGGCCCGCGCCGCTGGCTGCCGTCGTGGCGTCAGGTGCTGGGGTCGTTCCTGGCGTGCGTCGGCGCGGTGGCCGCGGCCGTCGGGTACGCCTACGCCACGGTGACCATCCCCGACCCCAACCCCTCGACACTGCTGCAGAACAACGTCTACTACTGGTCCGACGGCACGGTGCTGGCCACCGACGGCAGCGTCAACCGGCAGAACGTCACCCTGGCCCAGGTGCCCCCGGACGTGCAGGGGGCCTTCATCGCCGCCGAGAACGCCTCCTTCTACACCGACCCCGGCATCGACCCGCAGGGCATCGCGCGCGCCGTCGTGCACATGGCCGGGGGCGGCTCCGTCCAGTCCGGTTCGACCATCACCCAGCAGTTCGTCAAGAACACCTACCTCGACCAGTCGCAGACGCTCTCGCGCAAGTTCCGGGAACTGCTGATCTCCGCAAAGATCGGCGCGAGCATGAGCAAGCAGCGGATCCTCCAGGGCTATCTGAACACCTGCTACTTCGGCCGGCAGGCCAACGGCATCGAGGCCGCGGCCCGGGTCTACTACGGCCTCCCGGTGGAGAAGCTCACCGTGAGCCAGGGCGCGTTCCTCGCCGCCGCGGTCAACGAGCCGAGCCTCTTCCAGTACGCCGACACGGACCCCCGGGCCCGGGCGCGGGCGCAGGCCCGCTGGTCCTGGGTGCTCGACCGGATGGCAGGGACCGGCAGGCTGACGCGGCAGAAGCACGACCGCATCGCGGCGGCCGGCTTCCCCGCGCCCAGGAAGTGGACCTCCGGCTCCGGGCTCACCGGCCAGAGCGGCTATCTGGTCCAGCTGGCCCGGTCGTACGTCCAGGAGCACGACCCCGGCATCACCGACAGCGGTCTGAGCCGGGGCGGTTACCAGATCCACACCACGTTCGACCGGAGGAGGACGGCGCAGCTGGCCAAGGCCGTCGCCGAGGTGCGTGCGGAGCGCCTCGACCCGGCTCACCGGGCGGCCGACCGGGACGTCCAGGCCGGCGCCGCCTCGGTGGACCCGGCGACCGGCCGGATCCTGGCCGTCTACGGCGGCCCCGGCTATCAGCGGGCCCACTACGCGGACAACGCCGACACCTCGGGCGTCCCGGTGGGGTCGACCTTCAAACCGGTCGTCCTGGCCTCCGCGCTCCGTTACGGGGCCGTCCTGAAACCGGGCACGTCCCCGGCGCCGATCACCCCGGGCAGCAGGTTCGACGGCGACGACGGCATCAGGATCAAGGACCAGCAGGGCGACTACGTCACCGACGACAAGGACCCCACCGGTCTCCTCCACCAGCACAACGACACCGCGCACCGGTGGGGGTACATCACCCTGCGCCAGGCGATGGAGCAGTCGGTCAACACGCCGTACGTGCAGCTGGGCGAGGACGTCGGCTACGGTGACGTGGCCCGCACCGCGAGGGCCCTGGGCCTGCGGTCGGCGAGCCTCGCCGCGCCCAGCGCCGGCTTCTACATCGGCACCTCCACCCCGAGCGCCATCCGCATGGCGGGCGCGTACGCGACGTTCGCCGCCTCCGGGATGCGGGCCGCGCCGTACTCGGTGACCAAGGTGACCCACGACGGGGCCGTCCTGCCCGGATTCACGGCTCCCGCGCCCGTACGGGCCCTGCCGGCGGCGGTCGCCGACAACGTGACCGGTGTCCTGCGGGGCGTCATCACCCGGGGCACCGGCACCAGGGCCCAGGCCCTCGGCCGTACGGCGGCGGGCAAGACCGGAACCACCGACGACTACCGGTCGGCCTGGTTCATCGGCTACACCCGCCAACTCGCCACCTCCGTCGTCCTGTTCAAGGAGGACCCGGCCCACCCCCAGCTCCGGTCCCTGGTCGGTGTCGGCGGGCTGCGGAAGGTGTTCGGCGGCGACATCCCCACCGAGATCTGGACCCGGTACATGCGTGACGCCCTGGCCGGCCTGCCCGACCTGCCGTTCCCCGCCCCGCCGTCCCTGGGCCACGGAACCGACGAGCCCGGCCTCCCCAGCCCCTCCCCCTCGCCCGCCCCGGCCCACGCCAGGCACGACGGCAGGCCGGGCAGGCGGACGACCGCTCCGGCCGCTCCCCGGCCGGGGCTGCCGGGCGGTCACCCCAAGTGCCGTCCGCACAAGTGCCGTTGACAGCACTTCGCCCCGCCGGAAGGCCGACGGGGCGAAGTGATCCGTTCCGTTCCGCGTGTTACTTGGTGAAGGCCGCGACGCCGTTCGGGGTGCCGAGACCCGTCGGGCCGTCGTAACCCTTGCCCGCCTTGCAGAGGTAGGTGGTGCAGGTCCCGTTGGAGCCGTCGGTGACGTCGTTCAGCTTGTCCGGGTGGGCGTAGGGGTAGGAGGCCGGCACGTCACCGGCGCCCGGGGTGCCGGCGAGGGCGTAGACGCCGGCGACGAACGGCGCGGAGGCGCTGGTGCCGCCGTACACGTTCCAGCCGCTCGCCTGGTAGGTGTCGTAGACGGCGAGACCCGTGGCCGGGTCGGCGACGGACGCGACGTCGGCGACGGCGCGCCTGGTGCAGCCGGTGTCCTTCTGCCAGGACGGCTTGGCGTCGTACTGCGAGCAGCCCGAGCCGGCTCCGTCACCACCGGCGGACGTGCCCCACACGGACTCGGACCAGCCGCGGGTGCTGCTGTCCTTCTTGAGCGAGGTGCCGCCGACGGCGGTCACGTACGGCGAGGCGGCCGGGTACTCGACGCCGTACCCGCTGTCGCCGGAGCTGACGGTGATGGCGACGCCGGGGTGCTTGAAGTACGTGTCGTCGGCGGAGGTGTCGTTGGCCTCCTCACTGCCGCCGTAGCTGTTGGAGACGTACTTGGCGCCCTGCTTGACGGCCTGGTTCACGGCCGCGCCGAGGTCCTCCATGTTGGCGGACTTGGCCTCGACGAGCAGGATGTGGCACTGGGGGCAGGCCGCGCTGACCATGTCCACGTCGAGCGAGATCTCCCCGGCCCAACCGGAGTCCGGCGTCGGGTAGTTCGTGCCGCCGTCCTGGTCGACCTTCTTGAAGCAGCCGTTGCCCGTGCTGCACTCCGGCAGGCCGTACTGGGTCCGGTAGGCCGCCAGGTCCTTCTCGGCGTTCGGGTCGTCGTTCGCGTCGACGATCGCGACGGTGGCGCCCTTGCCGCCGTCCTTGGGCAGGTTGTAGGCGGCCTGCAGGTCGGCCGGCCCGAAGCCCTTGGGGGCGTCGTGGCGGCCCAGGGACTTCTGCGCCTTCAGGTCGGTGCGGACGACCGCCTGGCAGGCCATGTAGCCGGGTTTGCTCGGTTGCGAACACAGCTGGCGGGTGTGCACGGCGGCGGCCGGGCCCGACGCGCTGGTCGTCGTGGACGAGGTGTGGGCCGTCGGGTGCGAGGCGGTGGTGGTCGTGGCGAAGGCCGCCGACTGGGCGCCGACGGCCAGGCCGCCGGTGATCAGAGCCGCTGCGGACAGGAGCGCGGGCGCCGCGCGGCGTATCGGGTTCCTTCTGCGGTGGGACTGCAATGAACTGCCCTCCGTGGGGGGATGGGTGGCTCCACGCCGGCGGCCGGAGGCGATGTGCATGTCGTGTGCATGACAATCGCTTTCCGTTGGGGGTGGCCGGGTGGAGTCCGGAGTCGGGCATCGTGCCGATGCTGCCACCCCGGTCAGTGGTGGCCATCCCTGAGGCTATGGACAATTTGCCGAAGAGAACAGGGGCAGTTGGTAAAAACCTCGATTCCAACGCCCCCGGCCCGCCCGGTACGTTGTGCGGTCATGGAGCTTGAAGTCGGAACCATCAACGATCTGATGTCGCTGGGCCTGGCCCGGTACGAGGCACGGGTCTACCTGGCCCTCGTCAGGCGAGGTTCCTACACGGCCGCCGAAGTGGCCCGGGAGGCGGATGTGCCGCGCCAGCGCGTGTACGACGTGCTGGACGCGCTCGTGCGGCGGCAGTTGGCCACCACCCATCCCGGGCGCGTGGCCACGTACTCCGCCGTCACCCCCGAACTGGCCCTGGCCCGGCTGATGGCCGCCCAGCGGGAGTCCGTCGACCGGCTGGAACGGGTCTCGCAGAGCTTGGCTGGTCTGCTGCAGCCCCTGTGGTCCCAGGGGCGGGACCACACCGACCCGCTGGACTACATCGAGATCCTGCGCGACCCGAGGGCGATCTCCGAGCGCTTCGCCGACATCCAGCGGCAGGCACGGCACGAACTGCTGACCTTCTGCAAACCGCCGTTCGTCGCCCCCGCGGAGAACGCGGAGGGCCTGGCGGTGGTCCACCGGCTCCACCGGGCGGGCGGCACCGTCCGGGCGATCTACCTCGACGACGCCCTCGGCGACCCCGAGACGGTGGAGCACGTGCGGCGCTTCGCCGCGGCGGGGGAGGAGGCCCGCTTCGCCCCCGAACTGCCGCTGAAACTCGTCATAGCCGACGCCTCCCTCGTCCTGTGCGACATGCCGGACCCGGTGGCCGGTGCCGGCTCCACCACCACCCTCTTCATCGAGCATCCGGCCCTCGCGGGCTGCCTGCGGCTGGCCTTCCACAGCATGTGGAAAGAGGCCGCACCCGGCCCGGAAGCGGGCATGGCACCCTGACGGCGGATGTCAACTGCACGTGCTGACACAGCAGTTGGTGGGAGGTGAGGTCGGTCCGCGGAGGCCGCCCCCGCGGGCGCGCCCGGCGGGGCCCGCCGAGGCGGGTGGCTTCCCGCGGCCGGCGCCGTGGGCCGGCGTCGTCGGCCGTGCGGTGATCGGGAGCGGGGCTCACGGCCGGTTCACGGGCACTCCGGCGCGGACGTGCGTGTCACCTCTCGTGGCGGGAACTCGGCGGTCATGAACGCTGAGCGAGGAACCCGGGGGTCGTACTGGATCGAGACCGCGCCGGGCGGCGACCCCGCTCCCCCGCCGACCGGTGACCTCTCCGTCGACGTGGCGGTGGTCGGCGGCGGTATGGCGGGGCTCAGCACCGCCTGGGAGCTGGCCCGGCGGGGCCGCGAGGTGGCCGTGCTGGAGGCCGGCCGGATCGCCGCCGGGGTCACCGGCCACACGACGGCCAAGCTGACCGCTCTGCACACGCTCGTCTACGACCACCTCCGCCGCACCCGTGGCCGTGAGGGCGCGCGGCTGTACGCCGCGTCGCAGTCGGCCGCGCTCCGCCGTGCCGCCGAGATCGTCGCCGACCTCCGCATCGAGTGCGAGTGGGAGGAGGCGGCGGCCTGCACGTACGCCGAGAGTCCGCAGCGTGTCGCACAGCTGCGGGCGGAGGCCGAGGCGGCGCGCGAGGCGGGGCTGCCGGCCGAGTTCGTCACCGGGACGGAGCTGCCCTACCCGGTGGCCGGTGCGGTGCGGGTGACCGGCCAGGCGCAGTTCCATCCCGTGAAGTACCTGCTCGCCCTGGCCGACGACCTGCGCCGACGCGGCGGCGCCGTGTACGAGGGGACGCGCGTCACCGGCCTGACCGAGGGCGAACCCTGCGTCCTGACGACCGACGCGGGCGTGTCGGTGCGCGCCCGCGAGGTCGTGGTCGCCACGCACTACCCCGTCTTCGACCGTGCCCTGCTCTTCACCCGGCTCTCCCCGCGCCGTGAGCTGGTCGTCGCGGGCACCCTCGACGCCGGCAGTGCGCCGCGGGACATGTACATCACGCCCGAACAGAACACCCGGTCCGTCCGCAGCGCCCCGTACGGCGACGGCACACGTCTGCTGATCGTCACCGGCGAGCACTTCACCCCCGGCACCGCCGACGTCGAGGAACGGTTCGACCGGCTGACCGCCTGGGCCGGCAGCCGCTTCCCGGGCCTGACGGTCACCCACCGGTGGGCCACCCAGGACAACGACTCCACCGACTCGGTGCCCCTGGTCGGACGGCTCCACCCCGGCAGTCGTCACACCTACGTGGCCACCGGATTCGGCGGCTGGGGGCTGAGCGGCGGCATCATGGCCGGCCGGCTGATCAGCGACCTCGTCGAGGGGCACACGGTCGAGTGGGCGGGCCTGTACGACCCGCGCCGGCTCGCCTCCGTGGTCCGCGAGGGCATGTCGTTCCTCAAGCACCAGGCCCACGTGGCCAAGCACTTCGTCGGCGACCGGCTGCCGCCCGTCACGGCACCCTCGCCCGAGGACCTCGCCCCGGGAGACGGTGCCGTCATCCGGGTGGGCGGACACCAGTGCGCCGTCCACCGGGACGACAGTGGCCGGCTCCAGGCCGTCTCGGCCCGCTGCACCCACCTCGGCTGCCTCGTCGCCTTCAACCGCGCGGAGCAGGCCTGGGAGTGCCCGTGCCACGGCTCCCGTTTCGCCCCCGACGGCCGCATCCTCCAGGGCCCCGCCGTGCGGCCGCTGGAGCAGCGCGAGATCCACTCGCCCTGACACGCACGGTGTCCGGCCACGAGCGACGCACACGGCCTCCGCCCGGAACCTCAGCCCTGCCGCGCGGCCACCTGCCCTTCGCGATCTCCGGCGTCGTCGCTGCGGGGCCGGCCCGGTCGGCCGGTGCATCAGAGCCGGCGTCGCGCGGTCCGCGAGGGCCTGCGCCACCAGCGCGTGGTCGCTCAGTCGTGGTCGCTCAGTCGTCGCGGAGGTCCAAGGAGCGGCCGATGATGGCCCGCGCGACTCCGACAGAGGTACTGCCCTGGGCGAAGGCCCGGGCACGCAGACGCAGGAGGGCCTCCTCGGCGCTCACCCCGAGCTGGACCATGATCATGCCGGTTGCCTGGTGCACCTCCTCCCGGTCGGCCTCCGCTCCTGCGAGCCACGTCACGACTCCTTCGGGATCCGGAGAAGCGCGATCGAGGGCGATGACGGCCAGAGTGAGCGCGTCGGCGACCAGCAGGGCGGTGCGGACCTGGGCGCTGTCCAGGGAGCCGGGCCGCTCGCGGTACAGGTCGAGGGTGCCCAGCGCGGTCCCGGCACCGGCCAGCGGCAGTGAGAAGGACGCCTGCGCCCCGGCCTGGGCCGCCTGCACGGCGAACAGGGGCCAGCGGCGGGTGTCGGGGGCCCGGGTGAGGTCCGTCGCGAACACCGGCGCACGCAGCCGGACCGCCTCCGCGCAGGGACCCTCGCCGAGGGTGTACTGGATCTCCGCGAGCCGCGCGGCGACGCTGTCGCTGGCACACAGCACGATCCCGAGCTCCGAGCCGCCGCCGAGGATCGACACGGACAGCCCCGAGGCCACCGGGAGCAGCGCGACACAGGTCTGACACAGTGCCTCGGGCACTCTCGCCGGGGCCAGACCCCGCACCGCTGCGATGAGTTCATGGGCGATGTGCGCACGTTGGACGTCCGTCTTCTGTTCGGCGTCTCCGTCGCCCAGGACGTCGTCGCCTGTCATGACTCTCAACTCCCACGCCGCAAAAGGCTCGGTCCGATCTTGGTACGAGGCACCGACCGCCTGCGCCACCGCCGCGGCACGCGGTCGGTCAACACCGCCGTACGGCGTTTCCGACGTCCGCCCGCGTCGGCCCCGTCGCCACCGACCGGGTTTCCGCCGGGTACCGGGGGAAACCAGACGCGGGCAGGGTGCCCCGTCCGCGCGGGCCGAGCAGGGTCAGCGCCGCGCCGGCCGCCTCCGCCACGCCGATGCGCAGCAGCTGGGGGTCCGGACGGTCGCCGTGCGGGTCGCCGGGCGGGCCCGGTGTCCACAGGGCGACGTGCCGTTCGAGGGGCGGCGGACCCCACAGGCGCGGGGACACGGGGCCGTACAGGGTCACGGACGGGGTCGCGTGGGCCACCGCGAGATGCGCGAGGCCGGTGTCCCCGCTGACCAGGAGCGGGGCGTGGGCGACGAGCGCCGACAGCTCGGCGAACGGCAGCCCGCCGCGCAGCTCGTCCCCGGCCGGCAGGCCGGCGCGGCGGGCGACCTCCCGGACCAGCTCGTCCTCCTTCGGGCCGCCCGTGACGACCACCCGGTGACCCGCCCCTCGCAGCCGTCGCACGAGGGCGGCGAAGCGGTCGGCGGGCCAGCGCCGCGCGGCGGACTCGGCGCCGGGATGCACGACCACGGCTCCGGGCGCCGGGGAGGCGGTGGCCGGCACGGGCAGCCGTACGTCGTCCGGGTCGGCGTCGATGCCGTGGGCCGCGAGGAAGCCGCACCACCGGTCCCGCTCGTGTTCGTCCGGCCGCCACACGGGCGGGCGGGCGGGGGACGGGCCGGAGCCGGCGTACGCGAGCAGGCGGCGGGGGGCCAGGGCGGCCAGCGCGTCACGGCTCTGCGGGCCGTTGCCGTGCAGGTCGATCCCCACGTCGGGGGGCCCGTCCGGCCATCCGGTCAGGGGCGGCACCCCCCGACCGGGCGCCTCGGCCGGGAGGACCGCGTCGACGGCGCCGGTGGCCAGCGCGGCCTCGGTGAGCGCCGCCGGCAGGGCCAGGACGACGCGGTGACCGGGGAAGGCGCGCCGGATGCCGCGCAGGGCGGGCACCCCCGCCAGGAGGTCGCCCAGCCCCAGTGCGCGCAGCACGAGCACCCGGGGCGGGCTCGTACCGCTCACCGGCGCTCCCGCTCCGAGGGGCGCCGCGCCGGCTCCGCCTCCGAGGCCGCACGCCGGGCGATGCCCGTGGTGGAACGGCCGTCCAGGTAGGGGAAGAGCACCACCTGGCCGCCCCAGCTCTCCACCAGCGAGGCCTCCGGCAGCCGGCCGAGGGCGTAGTCGCCGCCCTTCGCCCAGATGTGCGGGCGCAGCTCGCCGAGCAGCCGTTCCGGGGTGTCCTCGTCGAACACGGCGACCGCGTCGACGCACTCCAGCGCCCGCAGCACCCGGATCCGGTCGGCCAGCGGCACGAGCGGCCGGCCGGGGCCCTTGCGGCGGCGCACGGAGGCGTCCGAGTTGACGCACACCACCAGGCAGTCACCGGCCCGGCGCGCGGCCTGCAGCAGGGAGACGTGCCCGGCGTGCAGCAGATCGAAGCAGCCGCCCGCGGCGACGACCGTGCCGCCCGCCGCCCGGACCCGGCCCACCGTGCCCAGGGCGTCGTCGGCCGCCGAACCCGGCCGGGCATCCCCTTGCGACGACAGCGAGCGGACGCCGCCCTCGGCGACCCACCGGGTGGCCGCGTGCACGGCGGCCCGCACCGCGGCCTCGGTGAACCCGCCGTCCGCCAGCAGCCCGGCGGCGGTCGCCGCGAACCGGTCACCGGCGCCGCAGGCGTCCCCCTCGGCCGTGACCGGCGTCGGCACGAGCAGCGGCGTCTCCCCGTGCGACAGCAGGGCGCCGCGGCCACCCAGCGTGACCGCCACGGCGGCCGCCCGCCACGCCCGCACCAGGGTGCCGGCGTCCCGGGCCGCGCTCTGCAGCGCGCTGGAGCCGTCGCCGTCCGGGACGGTGACCGGGCGGCCGGCGAGGGAACGTGCCTCGGCCGCGGACGGCGTGGCCAGCCGGACGCCCGGCACCGGCGGGCCGCCGCGCGGATGCGGGTCCCAGACCACGGGGACCCGCGCGGCCGCCGCCGCCAGCGCCTCGCGCAGTTCGTCGGCGGTGCCGCGCCCGTAGTCGGCGACGAGTACGGCACCGGCGTCGGCGACCGCCCGGCACGCCTCGGCCGTGGCTTCCCGCGCCCGGCCGTCGCCGTCGTCCAGGCGCAGCAGCGGCCTGCCCTCGGCGAGGACGCGGGTCTTGGTGGACAGGGCGCCGCGCAGGGGCAGCCGCACCAGCCGCACCCGGTCGCCCAGGAGACGGACCAGGCAGGTGCTGCTGTCGTCCTCGCCGACGGCGGTGACCAGCGTGACGGGCCGGCCGTCGGCCGCCGCGAGGCAGGCCGCGAGCGCGGCGCCGCCCGGCCGGCTGGTGCGCCGGTTCCCGCTGAGCACCGGCACGGGCGCGTCGGGCGCGAGGCGTTCGGCCCGTCCGCACAGGTCGTGGTCGAGCAGCGCGTCCCCGACGACGAGCAGCGGGGCCGGGGCGGTCACCGGCCCGCCTCCTCGAGCCGGCCCGCCCGTTCGACCGCCCGGTCGAAGGACTCGCAGAGCATGTGCACGGCCACCAGATGCAGCTCCTGCACCGTGGCCGACGTCGCCGCGTCCACACACACGCGGTCGTCCGCGGTTCCCTCCAGGGGGTTGGTCGCCGGACCGGTCAGGGCCCACACGCTCAGCCCGAGGCGATGCGCCTCCTCCGCGGCGACCAGCAGGTTGGCGCTGGCCCCGCTGGTCGACAGCAGCATGAGCACGTCGCCGGCCCGGCCGTGCGCGCACACCTGGCGGGCGAAGATCTCCTGGACGCCGTAGTCGTTGGCGATGGCGGTCGTCGAGGAGGTGTCGGCGTGCAGCGCGAGGGCGGAGAACGGCGGGCGGTCGTCGCGGTAGCGGCCGACCAGCTCGGCGGTCAGGTGCTGGGCCTGGGCCGCGCTGCCGCCGTTGCCCGCGACCAGGAGCCGGCAGCCCGCGCCCAGCCGGGCGGCGAGGCAGGACCCCCACCGTTCGAGGACGGGGGTGGCGTACCCGCGGAACCCCTCGAGCGCCTTCATCAGGTCGTCGCAGTGCGTGACGTCGGTGGCGAGTGTCATCGGACCACTCCCGAGAGCGAGGGGACGGCGGAGACGGCGCCGTAGACCCGGCTCACGCCGTCGGCCACGCGGTCCCAGGTGTAGCGGGCCAGGACGCGGCGCCGTCCGGCGGCGCCGTAGCGGGCGAGCCTGGCGGGGTCGTCGAGCAGGCCGCGGACGGCGGCGCCCAGGTGGTGGTGGTCGTCGTCGGCGGGGATCAGGACGCCGGTGACGTCGTCCACGACGGTGTCGAGCTGCCCGCCGACGGCGGTCGCCAGCACGGGCGCGCAGCACGCCATGGCCTCGACCGGGACGATGCCGAACGGCTCGTAGCGGGGCACGGACAGCACGAGGTCGGCGCCGGACATCAGCCGGGGCATCCGCGCCGGGCTCACCCCGCCCAGCAGGGTCACCCGGTCGGCGACCCCGTACTCGGCGGCGATCGTCCGCAGCCGTTCCGCCTCCGGCTCGGCGCCGAGCAGGGCCGGTTCGGGTCCACCGGCGACGAGGAGTTCGGCGTCGGGGACGCCGGCCAGGGCACGGATGGCGCGGTCGAAGCCCTTGCGGGGGACGAGCCGGCCGACGGTGAGCAGCCGGCGCGGCGCGGACGGCGCCCGGCGGGCCCCGGCGACCGGCTTGAACTGCTCGGGGTCCACCCCGCAGGGCACGACGTGGACGCGTTCGGGCGGCAGCCCCATGGCCACGAGTTCGGACACCTCGTCCGCGCAGGTGGCGATGATGCCGGCGCACTCCAGGCCCACGGCCTTCTCGACGGCGATCCGTTCCCGGGGACTGGTGTCGGCGTCCCGCTGGTAGCGCCTCTTGACGGTGCCGAGCGCGTGGTACGTCTGCACCACGGGCACGCCCAGGGCGCGCGCGCCGGTCACCGCCGCCATCCCCGACATCCAGAAGTGGGCGTGCACCACGTCGGGCGGCTCGAACGCCCACCGCCGGGCCAGCCAGGCGCCGAACTCGGGTATGTACGGCAGGAGTTCGTCCTTGGGAATGGGCGCAGGCGGTCCGGCGGGCACATGGACGACCTGCACGCCGTCGTCCGTGACGACCCGTCCGGGAAGTCCGGGATCGTCGCGCCGGGTGTAGACGACGACCTCGTGACCGCGTCGCGCCAGCCGGCCGGCGAGCCGGGCCACGTAGACGTTCTGACCGCCCGCGTCGGGGCCGCCGAGCTCGGCCAGCGGGCTGGCGTGCTCGGAGACCATGGCGACGCGGCCGGCGGACGGGCGACTGGCAGTCATCGGGTGACCTCCTTGATCAGACGTTCCCAGTCGTCCCGGAAACGGCGTTCTGAGTAGCGGGCCAGCGCCGCGGCCCTGGCGGCCTCCCCGGTTCGCCGGGCGTGGGCGGGATCCACGAGGAAGGTGCGGACGGCGTCCTCGAGTACGTCGAGGCGGTTGGAGACCACACCGGCACCCTCCGGCACGGCCTCCCGCACCTCGGTGGTGTCGAGTGCCACCACCGGCATTCCCAGGAACATGGCCTCCAGCAGGGACAGACCGAGCGACGTCCACCGCACCGGGTGCAGGTACAGGCGGCAGCGGGCCATCGCCGGGTGCAGTTCGCCCTGCGGCAGGTCCCGGCTGCGGCAGCGCTCGGGGGACAGTCCCAGATGGCCGGCCAGTCCCTCGGTGCGCATGCCGAAGACGTCCAGCCCGACCGTGCGCGCGAACCGCGCCAGCAGGTCCGTGCCGGTCGTACGGCCGCGCCGTACGGGCTCGTTGACGACGACCGCCGCACGCCGCTCCTCGCCGGTCCACAGCGGGCCGGGGTCGATGACGCCGTGCTCGATCACCTCGGTCGGGGCGCGGCCGTTGTCCCACATCAGGTGGTTGAAGTGGGTGACGTGGACCAGGGGTACGTCGCCGCGGTCGGCGAGCGGGTGACGGGTGTCCACTGCGGACTCGTGCGGGCAGTTGTGCTCGACGTACACGGCCGGCACGTCGACACCGGCCCGGCGGCCCGTCCACCGCTCGGCCAGCGCGAGCTCGTGCGGTCGTTGCAGCACCATCAGATCGAGGTCGGCCTCGCGCAGTTCGTCGGGTCTCAACTCCCGTACCGACGAGGGCCATTGCCAGGTTCTCGCCCGTCCGAGGCCGTCCGGGCCGCGGTCGGGCGTCACCGGGACGAGGAAGGTGTGCGGCCCCTGGACGAACGACGTCAGCCACGAACCGTGCACATGCCAGACGAGGATGTTCATACGCACTCCTTGACCAGTTTGCCGACCGCGCTCACCACGTCGTCGGGCGTCACCTCCTCCAGGCAGGGATGGCCCGGGACGGGGCAGCGCAGGGCGCGGCTGTTCGCGCAGGGCGCGTTCTGGTCGCCGAGGAGCACGCTCGGCACTCCGTAGGGTGCCCACCGCTCCGCCGGTACGACGGGCGCGAAGAGGGACACGACCGGGGTGCCGACGGCCGCGGCCAGATGGGCCGGGCCGGTGTTGCCGCTCACCAGGACGTCGGCCGAGCGCAGCACGCCCGCCAGCGCGCGGGGGTCGGTCCTGCCGCCCAGGTCCACCGCCGTGTCACCGCTCACCCGCCGGGTCAGGCCGCTCTCGCCGGGGCCGCCGGTGACGACGACCCGGTGCCCGGCGTCGGTGAGCAGGGCCACCGCCTGGGCGCAGCGTTCGGGGCTCCAGGCGCGGGCGGGCGCGCTCGCCCCGGGGTGGACGACGACATAGGGGCCGTTGCCGGTCAGTGAGACGGTGTCGGGCGGCGGTACGACGCGCAGCCTGCCGTCGTCCCCGGGGGGCGGCGGGAAGCCCAGGGCGGCCGCGGTGTCCAGCGCCGCCTCGGCCTCGTGGCGGCCGGGCAGTCGCCGGTGGCGCACGTCCAGCAGCCGGCCCGGATGGTCGACGCTGTCGGCACCGATCCGCCCGACGCCCGCCAGCCGCAGCAGCAGCGCCGTGGGCAGCGGACTCTGGTGGAAGGAGGTGAGCACGAGCGCGGAGTCGAACGCGGCCTCGCGCAGCCGGCCCACCAGCGCGTCGACGTCCGCGGGGTCGACCGAGGGCGGGTCGAAGCCCTCCCAGGGCGCCGCCCACACCAGCACCTCGTCGACACCGGGCAGCAGCCGGGCCGCCGGTTCGCCGAGCGGACCGCAGAGCAGGGTGACATGGGTGCTGTGCGCGGCGACCGCGCGGACGGCGGGTCCGGCGAGCAGCACGTCGCCGAAGCTGTCGAGGCGTACGACGAGGGCTTTCACCCCGGCTCACCTCCGCTCTCCGGTCCCGTGGCGCTCTCCGCGAGAAGCAGGCGCACCGCCGTCAGCAGGTCGGGCGCGGTGCGGGGTGCCGCCTCGATCTCCTCGGGCAGCGTCGCGGCGGTCGGCACCAGCACGCCCCGCGCGCCCGCGGCACGGGCGGCCAGCACGTCGGCGCCGATGTCGCCGATCACCACGCAGTCGGCCGGTGCCACGCCCAGCCGCCGTGCCGCCTCGGTCACCAGCCCCGGGCGGGGCTTGCGGCAGGCGCAGCCGGCGCCGGGCGGGTGCGGGCAGTACACCCACGTGCCGAGGCCGCCGAGCAGCGCGTCCGCCCGCTCGTTGACCCGCCGGACCTGCGCGTCGGTGAGCAGCCCGCGGCCGATGCCCGACTGGTTGCTGACCACTCCGGTGGCGACGCCGGCGGCCCGCAGCAGGTCCAGGGCGCGCCGGGCGCCGGGCAGCGGACGGACCCGGTCGGGGTCGCCGTTGTAGGGGACGTCCTCGACGAGGGTCCCGTCACGGTCGAAGAGCACGGCGGCGGGCCGGGTCACGGCGTGCCTCCCAGGGGACGGGCCCGGCGGTGGCGTACCAGGCCGTCGATCCAGTGGCGGACGGCGAGCGGCGGGATGAGCACGCTGGTGGCGAGCATGGCGGCGATCTCGGGCGGGGTGCGCGGGCCCGGCGCGATACGGGCGAGCGCGAACTCGGCCGTGCCCAGTGCCCACAGCCCGCCGGCCGCCCCGGCGGCGCGGCGGCGGCCGGTCAGCGTGCAGCCGAGCGCGGTGAGCGCGGCCGCGGTGACCAGCGCGTGCCGGGGGAGCCGGCCCCGGGGCGCCTCGGCGCGGGTCCACCAGTCGCGGCCGTGCAGCCGGGTCATCAGGACGTCGTCCGCGTTGCCGCGCTGGGCCCGCACCGACGCCCAGCGGTCGGCCGGCCGGACGGGATGGCGGGTCGTGCGCCTGCCCCGGCGCAGCCGCCAGCCCGCGCCCCGTACCCGCAGGGCCAGGTCGGCGTCCTCCCGGAACGCCCGGCGGAACCGCTCGTCGAAACCGCCGGTCCGGCGCAGCGCGGCCGTGCGGTAGGCCATGTCGGCGGTGGCCCAGGCGGCCCGTTCCAGCCCGGCCGTGCCGCGCTCGAAGTCCGTCGGTCTGCGATCGCCGGGGAGCGGGACGGTCAGCCGCCCCTGGATGCCGCCCGTGCGCGCGCCGGCCGTCGCCAGGTCCTCGGCGAGGCGGTGGGACCAGTCGGGCAGCACCTGGACGTCGTCGTCCAGGAAGACGGTCCAGGGCGTGCCGACCGTTCGCCAGCCCGCGTTGCGGGCGGCCGCCGGGCCCCGGCCCCCGGTCCGCACCGTGCGCGTCCGCCCGCGCAGGACGCCGGCCGCGTCGAGCGGCAGCGGCCCGACGGGCGCCGGACGGTCGTCGACCACGACGACCTCCTCGGGCGGGTGCCCGCCGGCCGCCGCGAGCGCGCGCAGACAGTCGGCGAGGCAGGGCCGTCCGATCGTCGGGATCACCACGGAGTAGCCGGGGGCGGCGGTCATGCGAACACCTCCCGGCGGCGGACCGCGAACGGTCCGAGTGCGAGCAGGTCCACCGGCGCCGACCCGAAGCACTCCAGGGCGTCCCTGGGATCGTCGACCATCGGCCGGCCGGCGGTGTTGAGGCTGGTGTTGACCACGACGGGCAGCCCCGTGCGCCGCTCGAAGCCGTCGATCAGCCGGGCCACCAGCGGCTCGTCCGCCCGGTCCACGGTCTGGATACGGGCCGTGCCGTCCACGTGGACGACCGCCGGGATGCGTTCCCGCCACTCGTCGGCCACGTCGTGCACGAACAGCATGTACGGGCTGGGCAGCGGCCCGTCGAAGAGGTCGGCGGCGCGCTCCGCCAGAACCATGGGGGCCACGGGACGGAACTCCTCCCGGCCCTTCACCGCGTTGAGCCGCTCCAGATTGCCCGCGTGTCCGGGGTGCGCCAGCAGCGACCGGTGGCCGAGCGCCCGGGGCCCGTACTCGCTGCGTCCTTGGAACCAGGCCACGATCCCGTCCGCGGCCAGCTCCTCGGCCACGCTCTCCGCGATGTCCTCGGGCTCCTCGTACGGTACGGCCGCCCGCTCCAGCCAGGCCCGCAGTTCGGCGTCGCTCCAGCCCCGGCCGAGGGCGGCGGTCGGCATCGCCTCCACCGCCTCCTTGGCGTTCGCCACATGGAGGGCCGCGCCGAGCGCCGTGCCCGCGTCGCCCGCCGCGGGCTGCACCCAGATCCGGCGGAACGGCCCCTCCCGGTGCAGCCGGGTGTTGGCCACGCAGTTCAGCGCCACACCGCCCGCGAGCGCCAGCACCTCGTCCCCCGTACGGTCGTGCAGCCACCGCACCAGGCCCAGCAGGACCTCCTCCAGGCACGCCTGCGCGCTCGCGGCCGCGTCGGCGTGCTCCTGCGTCCACGGTGAGCCCGGTGCGCGCGGCGGGACGAGGGACGGCCAGGGGACGGGCCGGGCCCGGAATCCGCCGCGGCCGTCCGGGCGGACGTACTCGCGCAGCCGGTCGACGAGGCACGGCCTGCCGTACGAGGCGAGGGCCATCACCTTGAACTCGTCGCTGCTGCGCAGGAATCCGAGGTGCTCGGTGAGGTCCTCGTAGAACAGGCCGAGGGAGTCGGGCAGCCGCTGGGTGCCCAGGACGGTGAGTTCCCGGTTCGCGTAGCGCCCCGCGAGATGGGAGCCGCACTCGCCGCGGCCGTCCAGCACGAGGACCGCGCAGTCCGGATACGGGGAGGCCTGTCCGGCCGAGGCGGCGTGGGCGACGTGGTGCGGGACGAAGCGGACCTTGTCCGCGTCGAGGCCGGGCAGGGCCTCGGCGAGGAACTCCGGGGCCCGGCGCGCGTACTCCTGACGCAGGTGGTCCCAGGGGTCGTGCAGGCCCAACTCGGCTGCGGGCAGGGCGAGTTGGGGATCATAGGAGTAGGCGACCGCGTCCAGGTCGGACGGGGTGACGCCGGCCTGTTCCAGGCACCACCGGGCGGAGTGCTCGGGCAGTTCCCAGGCGGAGAACGGGACGGGCCGTTTGCCGTGCTTGCGGCGGCTGAAGCGCTCCTCCTCCGCGGCGGCCACGACACGGCCGTCCAGGACGAGGGCGGCGGCCGGGTCGTGGAAGAGGGCGTTGATTCCCAGGACGCGCATACGGTGCCTCCGTGGCGGACGTCGGATCAGGCCTGCTGGAGGTGCTCCCGCGCCGGTCGTGCCGCCGCGAAGTAGGCGATCGTCTGCTTGATCCCCTCCTCCCAGGGCACCTTCGGCTCCCAGCCCAGCAGTTCGCGGGCCAGGCGGGTGTCGGGGCGGCGCCGCTGCGGATCGTCGGTGGGACGGCCGACGAACTCGATGGGGGAGGACGAGCCGGTCAGGCTCAGCACCCGGCGGGCGATGTCCGCGACCGTGACCTCGTCCGTGCCGCCGATGTTCACAGGACGGACCGACCGGCTCGCGGCGACCGCCAGCACACCGTCGACCGTGTCGTCCACGTAGCACAGGGACCGTGTCTGGCTGCCGTCGCCCGCCACCGTCAGGGGCGCACCGGCCAGCGCCTGACAGACGAAGGTGGGGACGGCGCGGCCGTCGTGGGCCCGCATGCGCGGCCCGTAGGTGTTGAACAGCCGTACGATGCCCGCGTCCGCCTCCCGGGTCCGCACATGGGCGGTGACCAGGGCTTCCGCGAACCGTTTCGACTCGTCGTACACACTGCGCGGGCCCACCGGATTGACGTTCCCCCAGTAGTCCTCGCGCTGGGGGTGCACGAGCGGATCGCCGTACACCTCCGACGTCGAGGCCAGCAGGAACCGCGCCCTGTCGCGTTCCGCCACGGCCAGCAGGGCACGGGTGCCCAGACTGCCGGCGTCCAGGGTCTCCAGCGGCAGCCGGAGGTAGTCGGCCGGTGACGCGCAGCACGCGAAGTGCAGGACGAGGTCGTAGGGCCCGGCCAGGGTCTCCGGGCACTCGGGCGCGGACACGTCGCACTCGATGAACCGGAAACCGGGATGCCGCTCCAGATGGGCGACATTGGCGCGGGACCCGGAGAGCAGGTTGTCGACGCAGTCGACTTCGACACCCGAATCCAGCAGGCGCTCGCACAGGTGGCTGCCGATGAATCCGGCGCCGCCGGTCACCGCGGCACGGTGCC
The DNA here is from genome assembly GCF_040680195.1 of Streptomyces sp. NPDC052109. NCBI lineage: Bacteria > Bacillati > Actinomycetota > Actinomycetes > Kitasatosporales > Streptomycetaceae > Streptomyces > Streptomyces sp. NPDC052109. The sequence continues at coordinate 231,521 of NZ_JBFAWF010000005.1, forward strand.
AGGGCAGGCGGGAGTAAGCGTCAGTCATGGGAGTCCTTAGCCGCACACGGCGCGTGAAGCAGCGAAAAGGGTCCGGTGCTGGGGTCTGTGTGCGGAACGTGGGGGAGCGGGACGCGGAGTCCGGATCGATCAACAGGAGCGTCTCGGCGGCCGCCGCTCTCTCGACGGCGCTGGGCCGAGTTCCCGGGCGAGTACGTTTCACACGTTGATGTCTGGTTTCTCCCGGTACCCCGGAACGCGCGATCGGACGCCCGCGCGGGTGCCTGTGAGCAACCACACTCACCAGGGCAAATATCCTGGTAAACGGGCAATTCGGCACCCGGAGAGCAGGGCGGCGGCGAAGGACGGCCGACGCCCGACCCGGCCCGTCTGCCACGATGGTCGACGCCGTGACCGACAAGGTGGAGCGGCCGCGCAGTGCCGCCGGCGTTCCTCGGTTCCGCTGCGTTCCACGACCGCCGCCTCGCCTCGGGTATCTCCCTGTGTCTTCCGCATCCCCCACCGCCCCTGCCCGCCTCCCGCACCCCCGCACCGCTCCCTCGCGCTCGCCGTGGCGGTCCCTGAGACACCGCGGCATGCGCTGGTGGTCCGTCGCGAACCTGGTGTCGAACACCGGCACCTGGATGCAGCTGACGGTGCAGAACCTCCTGGTGCTCCACATCACCGGCTCCGCCGCGGCGACCGGTCTGTCCATGTCCGTCCAGGCCGCCCCCGCCCTCCTCATGAGCCTGGCGGGCGGCGCGGCCGTGGACCGCTGGCCGCGCAAGCTCACGGCCGCCGTCAGCCAGGCCCTGCTCGGCCTGGTCGCCTTCACCACGGCGACCCTGGTGGCGCTGGGCCGACTCGACATGACGTCCCTGCTGGCGCTGGCCGCCGTGACCGGCACCATCGCCACCGTCGACGCACCGGCCTGCGCCCTGCTCGGCAACGACCTCGTGCCCGTCGAGGACGTTCCGTCCGCCATCGGCGTGGGCGCCCTGGTCCACAGCGCGGGCCGGCTCGCGGGCACGGCGCTCGCCGGTGTGACCGTGGCCTTCCTGGGCACGGGCGCCGCCTACGCGGCCAACGGCCTGTCCTTCCTCTTCGTGGCCTCGGTGATCCCCTTCCTGCGCCCGGCGCCCGGAGCGGCCGTGCGGCCCGTCGAGGCCCCGGCGCCGGAGCCCGCCGCCGGGGACGGGATGACCGTGCGGGAGGGGCTGGCCTTCTTCGTGCGCAGGCCCCGCCTGGTCGCGCTCGCCGGGATCAACGGGATCAGCGCGGTCTTCGGCCGCAACTACGGCCTCACGCTCGCCGTGCTCGTCACCGGGCCGCTCGCCGGCGGTGCCGGCTCCTTCGGCACGGTCTCCACGGTCCTGGCCGTCGGCGGCATCCTCGGGGCGGTGCTCGGCGCCCGGCTGCGGCGCCCGTCGGTGCGTGCGGTGGGCATCCTGGCCGCCGTGGGCGGACTGCTCCAGGTGGCGGCGGCGCTGTCGCCGTCGCTCGCCGTGCTCCTCGTCCTCGTCCTGCCCATGGCGGTGGCCGAGTCCGTGTCCGACACCGCGGGAACGGCGGTCCTGCAGACCGACCCGCCCGCTCACCTGCGCGGACGCGTCCTCGGGGTGTGGAGCGGCATCGGCACGGTGTGGGGCCTCGCCGGCCCGCCGGCCCTGGGCCTGCTCATGGAGCTCGCCGGGGCCCGGGGCGCCCTGGTCGCCGGGGGCCTGCTGATCGCCGGCGCGATCGGCGCGGGCCTCCTCGTCCACGGACGCCGGACCCCCGCGCCGGTGCTCCTGCCCGAGCCGGGCGACAGGACGGGCCGAGAGGCCCTCGGCACCGCGGCCTGAGGCCGATGGTGGCGTGGGTGAGCGGGGGCGGCGGCGCGGCAGGGCTCCGCGGGCGGAGACCGACCGGCTGAAGCGGGCCGTGACCCCGCACGCCGTGGTGGACAGGCGAGCGGAACGGTGGTCGTGGCCGGGCGCCTCGGCCCGAGCAGTCCTGGGAGGTCAGGAGCAGCGCAGCAGGATCATGAATCCGTAGTCCATGTGCAGCTGCTGGTGGCAGTGGAACAGGGACAGCCCCGGCTGGTCGGCGGTGAAGTCGAAGTCGAGGGTCTGGTAGCCGCCCAGCATGACGACGTCCTTGCGCAGGCCGTGGGTGGGAGTGCCCGATACATGGGTGAGCTCGAAGGTGTGCCGGTGCAGGTGGAGGGGATGGATGTCGTCGCTGGCGTTGCGCAGCCGCATCCGGTACCGCTTGCCGTGCTCGACGTCCAGCACCGGCTTGTCGGTGTCCAGGGAGAAGGGGACGCCGTTCAGCGGCCAGACGTTGAACCCCTTCTCGGCGGCGTTGCGCTTCTCCACCAGCAGGTCGATCGTGCGGTCGGGCCGCCGGGTGGTGGGGCCGGCGTCGGTGAAGGCGCGGTAGTCCCAGGTGAACGCGGGCGGCGTGGTCCACCGCGGGGTACCGGTGCGGCCGGCGTACTCCACCACGGTGCCCATGCCGGCGTTCCGGTCGTCGTCCGAGAGGTCCCCGAGGACCCACACACCCGGGTGGTCCATCTCCACCAGGGCCGAGACGCGTTCGGCGGTGCCGATCCACAGCACCGGCACGCCGGCTCGGCGGGGCACCGGATTGCCGTCGAGCGCGACGACTTCGAAGGTGTGGCCGGGCAGGGCGAGGCTGCGGATCTCGGTGGCGCTGGCGTTGAGGACGTGGAACAGCACGCGCTGTCCGGCCTTGACCCTGATCGGCTCACCATGGCCGAGCTTGCGGCCGTTGACGCTGAAGACGCGGTAACCGACTTCGTAGCCGCGCGGCATCCCCCGGGCCAGCGAGTCGGCCATGGCCTTCTCGCCCCTGCGCTTCAGGTCCGGCACCGGGGAGCCGGCCAGGAAGGACAGGGGAATGTCCCCGCCGTGGCTGAGCGAGGGCCCGAACTCCTTGAGCGTCAGGAACACTTCCTGGTCGTAGGCCCCTGGGTCGGTCTTCGGCTCGATGTACACCGGCCCGGCCTGACCGGAGTACGTGCCCCGGGTCAGGTCACCGAGTGCGGCCACATGGGTGTGGTAGAAGCGGAAACCGGCCGGTCCCGGGGTGAACGACAGGCGCCGCGTCCCGTGCGCGGGGATGTACGGGGTGCCCTCCTCGGCGGCCCCGTCCACGTCGGCGGGCACCCGCTGGCCGTGCCAGTGCAGCAGTTCGGGCGTGCCGGTGTCGTTGAGCACGTCGACCACGACCGGGCGGCCTTCGGTGAACCGCAGCAGCGGCCCGGGGAACCGACCGTTGTACGTCGTGGTCGTCACGACCGTGCCCGGCGCGAGCTCGACGCGTCCGGTCGCGATCCGCAGCGTGTGGTCGGCCTTCCCCGAGGGGACGGCCGCGCTCATCGCCGCCCGGGACTCACACCCGGTCACCCCGCCGGAAGCGACTCCGGCCAGCACGAACGCGCCCCCCGCCCGGAGGACGTCCCGACGAGAAACGGACACCGCTGTGCTCCCTTCCCTCTGCCTGGCGAGCAACGTAGGCGGAGTCGGATCAGCCACAGACGCATGTGCATATACGGGCAAGGCATACTATTCCGGACAGGTAAGGTCCTGTCGTCCCGTGCGCTGCCCCACGGGGGCTGCGGTATGGCCATCGAGGGGAAGACGATGTCGTTCGGCTGCCCGGGCGGTGACCTCTTCGGCGGACCGGACTCCACGGGAAGCACACGGACCATCGGCTGTCGGCCGAAGGGCGCGAGCGGCTTCCGGCCCGCCCGCCGGCGGGTCGAGCCGACCGGCCGGGAACTGCAGCGCTCGATCTTGCCGTGGGCATCAGCCATGTCCCCGGGGGAACCCAGGAGAGCAGGGGTGCCCAGGATTTCGCTCCGGTGACGGGAGGCAGGCCATGACGGGCTCGGGCGGTCCTCGGGAAGCGGTTGCCAGGGCCCTCGACGCGCTCGGCACGGGTGCTTGCCTGACCGACGAGCAGGGCTCCATCGTCGCCGTCAACACGCGCGGCGAACAGCTCCTGGGCCGCCCCGCCTCCGGCCTGGTCGGCCGGGACGCCCACGACCTGCTGCACCGCACCAGCTGCGGGGAACCCATCCCGAGGACCCAGTGCCGGATGCGGGAGTGCATCCTCGCCGGGCGCACGGCGCAGGGTGACGGCGAGTGGCTCGAGCGCGGCGACGGCAGCCTGCTGCGGGTGGCGTGGCTGGCCACTCCCTGTGACATCGGTGTCCGCCAGTCGGCCACGCTCGTCCTCTTCCACTCCGCGGGACGTCCCGGGCGGCCCGCCCCGCGGCCGCCGGCCGACGGACGGCTCTCCGAACTGGAACGGCTCGCTCTGCTCGCCGAGACGACCACCCTGCTCACGTCCACCCTGGACATCCACGAGGCGCTGCGCCGCCTGATCAGCCTCGTGGTGCCCCGCATCGCCGACTGGGCCGTCATCGACCTGATCGGCGAGCAGGACGACGTACGGCGCTTCGCCGTGGCCCATGCGGAGGGCGGCACCCTGGTGTTCCGGGACGACCTCCAGGGACCCATGCCACCGGTGCCGCAGGAGTCCCCGATGCCCCTGTCCCGTGCCCTGCGCGGCGTCGCCTCCTCCCTCGCCGGCCCGGAGACCTACCAGGGCCCACCCGACTCCGGCATCGCGGTCGAGCAGCGGCGCCTGTTCGAGACCACCGGCATGCACTCGGCGATCGTGGTCCCGCTCCGCAGCCTGCACGACGTCCTGGGCGCCCTCACCCTCGGCCGTGCCGACCAGCCCGAGCGGTTCACCGCCACCGACACCGCCCTGCTGGAGGACATCGCCCGCCGCGCCAGCCTGGCCCTGGAGAACGCCCGCCTCTACCAGCGCCAGCGCAAGGTCGCCGAGACCATGCAGCGCCATCTGCTGCCGAAGCTCCCGCGTACGCCCGGCCTGGGCATGACCGCCCGCTACCTGCCCGCGCCGGACGCCTCCGAGGTCGGCGGCGACTGGTACGACGCGTTCACCCTGCCGGACGGCGCCACCGCCCTCGCCATCGGTGACGTCGTCGGCCACGACCTCGACGCCGCGGCCGGCATGGCCCAGCTGCGCAACATGCTCCGTGCGTACGCCGCCTCCCAGGAGAAGCCGCCGAGCAAGATCGTGGAATGGCTCGACCACGCCACCCTGGACGTCGCAGAGGTGTCCATGGCCACGCTGGTCTTCGCCCGCCTGACGGTGAACGGCGCCGGACAGTACGAGCTGTCCTGGACCAACGCGGGCCATCCACCCCCGCTGCTGGTCACCCGCGACGGCGTGGCCGGCTATCTGACCGACGGCCACGGACTCCTGCTCGGCGTCATGCCCGACCGGGTCCGCCCCGACGCGACGGCGGAGCTGCCGCCCGGGGCGACCCTGCTCCTCTACACCGACGGCCTGATCGAGTCCCCCGGCCACACCCTCGACGAGGGCCTTGACCGCCTGCGCCGGCATGCGGCGTCCCTGGCCCACCGAGCCCTGGAGCCCTTCGCGGACGAGTTGCTGGCACGGGCGCGCCCACCCGACAACGACGACGACGTGGCCCTCCTGGCGGTGCGGTGCGTGCCCGGCACCCCCTGCTGAGTTTCGCCCAGCCGACGGCCCAGCCCGTGCGGGAGTTCGGCCCGCCGGGTCCGCGACGCCGGGCTCGCCAGCGGTGGTGAGCCGCGTCGGGAGGGCCCACGATGGGGAGGCAGCGGATGGAACAGTGAAGCCCGGAAGGAAGAGCGTGATGCCTACCGAGACCGAGCTGCTCAACTCCGACGAAGCGCGGCTCGAGGAGCTGTTTCGCAAGAGTCCGGCCGGTGAGGTCCCGCACGGCCCGATGGAGGGCACGGCGATCTTCCCGCAGGCCGGGACCGCGGTGGCGCGGCTGTTCGCCGGCCTGGTGAACGTGTTCGTGTGGCGGGGCGAGGTGTTCAGCCCGGAGGGCTACCTCAGCAACCGGCTCACACCGCTGGACATCCTGTGCGCCGTTGCCCAGGTCGGGCCCGGCCAGAGCTGGCTGGACGACCAGGAGTGCATCGTCGTCGACTACTCCGCCACGTCCCTGGTGTGCGCGGGCGTGAGGGACGAGATCCGCCAGGTCGGCCCGTACCTGTACCTGGGCCCGATTTGGCTGTTCGGCCGCAGGGTCGGCTGGTTCACGCTGCGGGAATCGAACAAGGACGACGTACAGCTCCGTTCGCCGTGCCCGTGACGCCGGTGGTCGGGACGGTCCTGCCGGTCATCGCACCGGCCGGCGCAGCAGGTTCATGCGGCACCCCACCGCCGTCCGGCGTCGGAGCGGCCACGCCCGCCTGCCGGCGGTGTGCCTGACGCACTGCCGTCCGCCGGCACCGGACGTATCGTCCGTATATGGGTGACGCCAGATGCGGCCGGGCCGGTCTCGCCCGGCCGGGGCCGCCCTCTCCTCGCCGCCGGTACCGCGGTCCGGAGCCACCGGCAGACGGTACGGCGTGCCCGCCGCCGCGCCGGGCGGTGCCGGTAGACCGGGGCCGGCCGGACGCAGGGCGGCGTGGGACTGCGTATCCGCGCGGACGCGGCCCCCGGCACCCTCGGGCGGCCATGGAGATCGCCGGGCGGCGCCGTACGGAGGGGTGAAGCAGCGTGTCCCACACGGCCCCCGACGCTCACTCCCCGGGCTTCGGCCCGGATGCCCTGGACGCTGTCCTGGAGCAGTGCGCGCGGGAGACCGGCGCCTACGCCAGCGCCGTCTACGTCCTGTCCCCGGACGGACACGTACTGCAGCTCGCGGTGCTGAGCGGGATCTCCCGGCGGATCGCCCTGCCCTGGGCGCGGGTCGCGCTGTCGGCCGCGAGCCCGGTGACCACCGCCGTGCGGCAGCGAGAACTGGTCTGGATCGGCAGCCAGGAGGAGCTGGCCCGGCGCTATCCGCAGCTGGCGCTCGTCCTGCCGTATCCCTTCACCATGGCCGCCGCGCCGATCACCACCGGCCCGCGCGCGTGGGGCGGTCTGGTGCTGCACTGGTCCAGCGCGCACCCTCCCACGCTGAGCGCACAAGAGCGTGAGGTGATCGACGCGACCTGCCGTCGTCTGGGCCTGATCCTGCGGGAGGACGCCGCCGGCGGCCGTGCGCTGGTCGGGCCCGAGCCGCGGATCCTGCCCGCCCCGCGGAAGCGCGCCGCCGGACCGGCCGAAGCGCAGGCCGCGGTCGACTTCGCCGAGCGCCTCCCCAGCGGCTGCTGCGCGCTCGACCCGGACGGCCGGATCACCTTCCTCACCACCGCCGCGGCCGAGCTCATCGGCGCCGGCATCCCCGACCTGCTGGGCGCCCGGCCCTGGGAGGCGCTCGCCTGGCTGGACAACCCGGCCGCCGAGGACCGCTACCGGGCCGCGGTGCTCAGCCGCCGGCCGACGTCCTTCACCGCTCTGCGTCCACCGGACCAGTGGCTGTCCTTCCACCTGTACCCGGACGCGTCCGGCATCAGCGTGCGCATCGTCCCCACCGCCTCGGCCGATGCCGTAGCCCCTCCGCATCTGCTGCACCCCGCGCCCGCCGCCGAACCCGGCCGGGCCACGGCCCTGTACCACCTGATGCACCTGGCTGCCACGCTGACCGAAGCGGTCGGCGTGCAGGACGTGGTCGAAAGGGTCGCCGACCAGGTACTGCCCGCCTTCGGCGCCCAGGCCCTCGCTCTGATGGCCGCCGAGGAGGGCAGGCTGCGGATCATCGGCTACCGGGGCTACTCCGCGGAGCTCATGGAACGCTTCGACGCGGCCCCGCTCTCCTCCGGCACCCCCGCGGTGCACGTCCTGACGACGGGCGTGCCGCGCTTCTTCGGCACCTTCGGCGACCTCGAACAGGCCTACCCGCCGGACGTCCTCCACGACGCGATGGCCGCGTGGGCGTTCCTCCCGCTGATCACCTCCGGGCGCCCCGTCGGCTCGCTGGTCCTCGCCTACGACCGGCCGCGGGCGTTTCCCACCGAGGAGCGCTCCGCTCTCACCTCGACCGCCGGGCTGATCGCCCAGGCGCTGGACCGCGCCCGTCTCTACGACGCCAAACAGCAGCTCGCCCACAACCTCCAGGCCGGCCTGCTGCCCCGCACGCTGCCCCACATCCCCGGCCTCGACGTGGCCGCCCGCTACCTTCCGGCCAGCTACGGCATGGACGTCGGCGGCGACTTCTACGACCTCATCCGCCTCGACGAGGCGGCGGCCGCCGCGGCCATCGGTGACGTGCAGGGCCACAACGTGCAGGCCGCCACCCTCATGGGACAGGTCCGCACCGCCGTCCACGCAGGCGCCGGCGCACCGCCCGGCGAGGTCCTCGCCCGCACGAACCGCCTGCTCACCGACCTCGACGCCGGCCTGTTCACCAGCTGCCTCTACGTCAGCCTCGACCTCGCCCGCCACCGTGCCTGCCTGGCCACCGCAGGGCACCTACCGCCGATACTGCGCCACCCGGACGGCCGCACCGAGGTCCTCCACCCGCCGCCCGGCCTGCTGCTCGGGATCGACCCCGCCGCCGACTACGCCACCAGCGACATCCCCCTGCCGCCCGGCGCCGTGCTCGCCCTCTACACCGACGGACTCGTGGAAGCGCCCGGCACCGACATCGAGGATGCGATCAACGCCCTCGCCGACCGGCTCGCGCGCACGGGGGACGAGTCCATGGACGTCCTGGCCGACAGCCTCATCGCCCGCGCCCGGCGATCCGGCCTCCGCACCGACGACGTCGCCCTGCTGCTGATCAGCCCGCGGCGCACCGCCACCTGACGCGGACCGCGTCCGTCGGACGACCGGCGGCACGACCGTGCGGGCCCCGACCGGTCGGGCCGTCCGACCGGTCAGGGGGTGCGGGCGGGGCGGGTCAGACGCCGACGAGACCGCTGGTGGCGCTGAACATCAGCCGCCCGTCCTGGTAGGCGTCGGCATGGGGGAGGGCGGGGGCGGGGTCCGTCAGGGAGCGGGTGCGGTGGGGGTCAGTGCCGTCGCGGTGAGGGGGAAGCCGTCGCGGGCGAGCCGGCGGCCGGGCGGACACGAGGGTGCCCGCCGTACGGCGCGTGTGACACCGGGCGGCGGTGGCGCGGCATCGAGCGGGCGAGGGCGTCTCCACCTGCTGACCCCGGTGGCGGCTGCGTTCCTCCACGGGACGCCTCGGCGATGAGCTCTCCCGGTGATCGAGGACGGCGGCCGGGGCTTTCGCTCAGCGCCAGAGCCCGGGTTCCCGGCGGCCTGCACCGGACCTCGAAGTGGGGAGCCGTGCGTCCCCTGCGCGGTCGCGCGTCCGCGGCGCCGCCCGGCACGGCTCGGGCCGGCCGCACCGGTTGTCGCCGGGCAGCCTGGCAGCGACAACCGGCGGAGCGGGCCGTACCGGCCAAGTGCGGCCTTGCGGCTCATTGCCGAACGTCGGCCCTGGGGGACGCGCATCGCGCGTCCGGCCCGCCCTCGGCCGGGTGCCACATCGTCGGCGGTCCAACCCCCGGACACCGCGGGCACCTGTCGCCGCTGGTGACGGCGTCACCAGCCGAACGTGTCCTCGTCGGCTCGCGCCTCCCGGGCCGGCGCGATCGGGCGCGCGTCGTGACAGTTGAAGCCGAGTCGCGTCAGTGCCCGGCGCATCTCATCCGTGGTGAAGTCCCGGCGGTTCTGCCTGGTGATCACTTCTCCGACCTGCATCACGGGGTAGACGTGGTGACCGATGGTCACGGACACGCCGGTGACGGGTTCGGGCGTGATGCCGCTCATGGACTGTTCGACCTCACCTTTGGTCAGGTCGAAGGGGAAACGAGCGATGACACAGCGCATGGATGCCTCCACAGGGGGTGGGGAAGGACGCCGGAGCAGGCCGACCGCTTGACGGTGGTCGGACGGGGTGGGACGGGGAGCGGGCGGCGGTCAGGAAGCGAGAGCGAGGATGCCGAGGGCGTCGCGGGCGGTCCGGCCGGCGCTGTCGGCCTGCTGCGTTCGGGGCGGGAACGGCGTCAAGGGCATCTCCTCTTCGTCGGGCGGGCGGGAGGGGTGACGGCTCGTCCCGACCGCGGGGAGCGCTTCCCCCCGTGGTCGGGCTACGGGTTGTTCCGGCGAGCAGGCCGACGGCTCCGGGCAGCGGCCGGGCCGGTCCCGACACGGCCGCTGCCCTGGCCGTTCCCCGAACGACCGGCGGCCCGGCCCCTGCGACGCCGGCCGGCGGAGCCACCGCCCTCGCGCTGTCCGTCGACCGGCGTGGCGAGGACGACGGGTACGCCGGAGGGGCTCCGGGCGCCGGTGATGCGCTGCAGCTCGGCCTCGCCGGGGCGGATCCGGGAGGTGTGCGGAACGATGCCGGCGTCGGCCATGAGGCGGTCCATCGCACGCCGCTGGTGCGGCAGCACGAGGGTGACGACCGTGCCGGACTCGCCGGCCCGTGCGGTACGGCCACCGCGGTGGAGGTAGTCCTTGTGGTCGCCGGGAGGGTCGACGTTCACGACGAGGTCGAGGCCCGCGACGTGGATTCCGCGAGCGGCGACGTTGGTGGCCACCAGAACCGTGACGTGGCCGTCCTTGAACTGGTCGAGTGTCCGGTTGCGCTGTGACTGGGACTTGCCGCCGTGCAGGGCCGAGGCACGCACCCCGACGGACAGGAGGTGCTTGGCCAGCCGGTCCGCCGCGTGCTTGGTGTCCAGGAACATGATCACGCGTCCGTCGCGTGCGGCGATCTCGGTCGCGGCGGTGTCCTTGTCGGCGTCGTGCACGTGCAGCAGGTGGTGCTCCATGGTGGTGACGGCGCCCGCGGACGGGTCGACCGAGTGCACCACGGGGTCGTGGAGGTAGCGGCGCACCAGGAGGTCGATGTTGCGGTCCAGAGTGGCCGAGAACAGCAACCGCTGCCCGCCGGCGGGGACTTGGTCGAGCAGCGCGGTGACCTGCGGCATGAAACCCATGTCGGCCATCTGGTCGGCCTCGTCCAGGACGGTGACGGCGATCCGGTCCAGCCGGCAGTCACCCCGTTCGATGAGGTCCTTGAGGCGGCCGGGTGTCGCGACGACGACCTCGGTGCCGCCGCGCAGCGCGCTCGCCTGCCGGCCTATCGACATGCCGCCCACCACGGTGGCGAGCCGCAGCCGCAGTGCGCGGGCGTAGGGGGCGAGCGCGTCGGTGACCTGCTGGGCCAGTTCCCGGGTGGGCACGAGGACGAGGGCGAGCGGCTGCCGGGGCTGGGCGCGTTGCCCGTCCAGACGGGCCAGTATCGGCAGGCCGAACGCGAGCGTCTTGCCCGAGCCGGTACGGCCCCGGCCCAGGACGTCCCGGCCGGCCAGCGCGTTCGGCAGCGTGGCCGCCTGGATCGGGAAGGGCACGGTGACGCCCTCGGTGCCGAGGGCGGCCAACAGCTCCGCGGGCATGTCCAGTTCGGCGAACGCCTCGACCGCCGGCAACGGCTCGGTGACGGTGACCGGCAGGGCGAACTCCTGTCGGCGCGGGGCGGAACGTGCGCTCTGGCCGCTCTTTCGTCCGGCGCCCTGGCGGGGGACCTGGCGGCCCGTCTCGTCCGTACGGAAGCGGCTGCCGCGAGCGGATCCTGTCGAGCGCGCGGACCTCCCGTCCTTGCGGAAGCCGCCGGAAGCACCGCCGGCGCGACGGGGGGTGCGGTTCATGGGGGAACCTCCTCGATGCGGCGTATCGAGGAATTCCGTCCGGCGGCTGTGGCCGCACAAGGATTCGCAAGAATGAGCCGGAGAAAAAAGAAAAACCGGGCTTCCGTGGGGCGGCCGGGGGCGTCGGCGGCCCGGTAAAATCCGGAAAGCGGGGAAATCAACGAACTGGGGCCCGCACCCCAAGAGCGCGGGCCCCAGCCACATGATGCGCGAACCACTGGCTCGCGACGATTCGCGTCAGTGTCAGGCGGGAACGATGTTCTCGGCCTGCGGGCCCTTCTGGCCCTGCGTGACGTCGAAGGTCACCTTCTGGCCTTCCTGAAGCTCGCGGAAGCCCTGGGTGGCGATGTTCGAGTAGTGGGCGAAGACGTCCGGGCCGCCACCCTCCTGCTCGATGAAGCCGAAGCCCTTTTCCGCGTTGAACCACTTCACGGTGCCAGATGCCATATTGAATCTCCCTCGGGGGCAATGCCGGACCCCGCACTCTGCGGAGCCGAGTCGCCGCGATGATCACCCCTCCGGAAAGATCCGGAAAGCTCTGCAAAGAAAAAATCTCTGGCAACCAAAACTGCAACTGCTATCACGCTAACACAGGTCCGGTCGCCGCACCCGTGTATTTGGCGGAGCGTCCGGGAATTCTCGTCCCGTCACGGTCCGTAATTCTGTACCGGCGGGACTAGGTATCCGTGCCGCGTCCGTCCAGCTTCCGGCGCATGTCCCGGTTCAGGCGGAGGGCGTCGTCGAGCTGGTCCTCGAGCGAGACGATGCGGCACGCGGCCTCGACGGGAGTGCCCTGGTCGACCAGTTCGCGGGCGCGGGCGGCGACGCGCAACTGGCGGCGGGAGTACCGGCGGTGGCCGCCTTCCGAGCGCAGGGGCGTGATGAGCCCGGCCTCGCCGACGGCGCGGAGGAAGGCGGGGGTGATCCCGAGAACGTCGGCGGCCCGCCCCATGGTGTAGGCGGGATAGTCGTCGTCGTCGAGGTTGCCGGCGGCAGGGGCGTTCTCAGCGGGCATGTCACCTTCGTTTCGGGGGCGCGGCGGGGAAGCCGGGCGTGCGTGGCACCCGCGCTGAAGTCTCAGCGCCACCTGCCTCGTGCACCCAAACCCTAACTCCGCCGGGTGCGGGCATGTGGCCTCGCCGTGGCAGATTTCCGCGTCGGGCCGGGCATCCGGCCGCCCGGGGCATGCCGTGCAGGCCGGCCCGGGATCCGGCCGGGACGGCCCCACAGGGTGACCGGCGGCTCCGATGAGGGGCGGAGCGCCGTAGTACCCCGGTACTACCCGCCCGCCACTGTTCAGCCCCCGGTACCACCGGATCCGGCGGATCGCGGACTTAGCGTGCCCAAGGAGGCGTCGGGCGTTTCGGGCGCCGGAGTCCGAAAGAGAGAACGCGAATGATCGAGGCACAGCAGCTCACCAAGAGGTACGGGGAGAAGACCGCCGTCGACGGGCTGGACTTCACCGTGAAGCCGGGCACGGTGACCGGATTCCTCGGCCCCAACGGAGCGGGCAAGTCCACGACGATGCGCATGATCGTCGGGCTGGACGCGCCGACGGCCGGCTCCGTCACGGTGAACGGACAGCGCTACGCCCGCCACCAGGCACCGCTGCAGGAGGTCGGGGCGCTGCTGGAGGCGAAGTCGATCCACCCGGGCCGCTCCGCCTACAACCACCTCCGCGCGCTCGCGCTGACCCACGGCATCCCGCGCCGACGGGTCGACGAGGTCGTCGAACTGGCCGGTCTCGGCAGCGTCGCGAAGAAGCGGGCGGGCGCCTTCTCCCTCGGCATGGGACAGCGGCTCGGCATCGCGGCGGCCCTGCTCGGCGATCCGCAGACCGTGATGCTGGACGAGCCGGTCAACGGGCTCGACCCCGAGGGCGTGCTCTGGATCCGGAACCTGCTCACCTCCCTCGCGGCCGAGGGCCGCACGGTGTTCGTCTCCTCGCATCTGATGAGCGAGGTGTCCCTGGTCGCGGATCACCTGATCATCGTCGGGCGGGGACGGCTGCTGGCCGACACCACCGTGCAGGACCTGGTCCGCGAGGCGGGCGGCGACACCGTGAAGGTCGCGACGGACGACCCCGCGCGGCTGCGGGACGTGCTGGCCGGGCCGGGCGTGGAGATCACGGGACGCATCGGCTCCGAGGAGCTGCAGGTGACGGGGGTGTCCGCCCGCGAGATCGGGCTGAAGGCGGCCGAGCACGGGATCCCCCTGTTCGAGCTGACCACGAAGGCCGTCTCGCTGGAGGAGGCCTTCATGGAACTGACCAGGGACGCCGTGGAGTACCACGGCTCCACGACCGGCACCGAGACCTCCGGGAGCGCGGCATGAGCACCCTCACGGCAACCCCCGAGACCCCCGAGACCGCCCCGGCCGCCCCGGCCCGGCCCGCCTACCGGGTGACCGGGCGGCGCGTGCTGGCCTCGGAGTGGGCCAAGCTCTGGTCCCTGCGCTCCACCTGGATCACGCTCGGCCTGGGCCTGCTGTTCCTCGTCGCCTTCGGCGTCATCGCCGCGAGCCACTACAAGTCGAACCTCGACTCCGGCCGGCACATGGACCGCGACTTCGCCACCGCGACGGCCGTGAGCCTGTCCCTCTTCGGCACGAACTTCGCCCAGTTGGCCCTCGGCGTGCTCGGCGTGCTGGTCACGGCGGGCGAGTACTCCACCGGCATGATCCGCTCGACCCTGGCCGCGGTCCCGCGCCGGCTGCCCGTGCTGTGGTCCAAGGCGGCGGTGTACGGGCTGGTCGCGCTGGTGGTCGCGACCGTCGGCGCGTTCGTCGCCTTCCTCGTCGGCAGCCAGATCGTCTCCGGCACCCCCGCCGCCATGGGCCTCGGCCACGCCGGCGTCGTCCGCAGCCTCCTGGGCGCCGGGCTCTACCTCGGCCTGGTCGGCGTCATCGGCGCCGCCCTGGGCGCGCTGCTGCGGTCCGTGGCCGGCGGCATCTCGGTCCTGGTCGCCGCCCTGATGCTCGTACCCGGGCTGATCTCCCTGCTGCCCAGCTCCTGGCAGGGAAACATCGACCCCTACCTCCCCAGCCACGCGGGCGAGTCGATCTTCGCCCTGACCCACGACTCGACGACCCTGTCGCCGGGCGCCGGACTCCTGGTCTTCCTCGGCTGGACGGCCCTGGCGCTGGCCGGAGCGGCGTACCGGCTGCTGCGCAGCGACGTCTGAGCGGCCACCCGCATCATGGTGTGGTGACGTCCGTGACCACCGAGGATCTCAGCGGCATGGGGCCGCTGGTCGCCCGGCTCGGCCGGGTCGGCCAGCGGCTCCGGCACGCCGACCGGGCCCGGCCGTGGGTGCTGGACACAGCGGTGGTGGTCCTGGTGGCCCTGCTGTTCTGCCTGCCGGACCTGCTGCACGCGGTCGGCGTGATCGGCGGCGACGGCGACGGTGACGGCCCGCGCCGCTTCCGTGTGGCGTTCACCCGCTTGCCCGTGGCGGGCATGCTGGCCCTGCAGGCCGGGCTGGTGCTGCCGCTGTTGTGGCGGCGGCGGGCGCCCGCCGCAGCATTCGGCGCCGTCACGGCCGTGTTCGTCCTCCAGTGGTCCCTCGGTGCCGCGCTCCGCGCGGACGTCGCCCTCTTCGTCGCCCTGTACAGCCTGGCCCTGCACGGGCGGCTGCGACAGCTCCCCTGGGCCTGCGCGGTCAGCGCGGGCGCGCTCGGCCTGGTCGCGGCGCGGGTCTCGGCGGCGGTGTCGGTCTGGGACGCCCTGTTCTTCCTGCTCAGCACGGCGACCGCGGCACTCGCGCTCGGCATGGTGATCCGCATCCGGCGGGCCCAGCTGGCCGGGCTGCGGGACCGGGCGGCACGGCTGGAGATCGAACGCGACCAGCGCGGCAGACTCGCCGTCGCCGCCGAGCGGGCACGGGTGGCCCGGGAGATGCACGACATCGTCGGCCACAACCTGTCCGTCATCATCACCCTCGCCGACGCGGGCGCCTATGCGGCCGGCGCCGCTCCGGAACGGGGCAAGGAGGCACTGCACCTCATCGGGGACACCGGCCGTCAGGCCATGGGCGAACTGCGCCGGGTGCTCGGCGTACTGCGCGAGGCGGACGGTCCGCCGGCCGAGCCCGAGCTGAGCCCGCAGCCGGGCGTCACGGACATCGACGCGCTGTGCGAGGGAGTGCGCGCCGCCGGTCTGGAGGTCGTCTACCGTACGGCCGGAGACATCGACGCCCTCGACAGCGGGGTGCAGCTCACGGTCTACCGCATCGTGCAGGAGGCCCTGACGAACACCCTCAAACACGCCGGCGCCGGTGCGCGTGCGACCCTGGCGATCGTCGTGGAGGACACCCGGCTGACCATCACCGTCCAGGACTCCGGTCCGCCCGGTCCGACCGACCGTCCCCGTACGGCGAACGAGGAAGGACACGGCCTGGTGGGCATGCGAGAACGAGCGGCGCTCTACGGAGGGCACGTCAGCGCGAGCCCCGCGGGCGCCGGCTGGACGGTGCGGGCCGACCTCGACCTCACTCCCCAGGACGGTGCCCGGTGACGACCGTGCTCGTCGTGGACGACCAGCCGCTCCAGCGGTACGGCTTCCGCATGCTCCTGGACTCCGTGCCCGAGACGGAGGTGGTCGGCGAGGCCGCGCACGGGGCCGAAGCCGTCCGCAAGACCGCCGAACTCCGCCCCGACGTCGTCCTCATGGACGTGCGCATGCCCGGCATGGACGGCATCGAGGCCACCCGCCGGATCGTCGCCGCCGGCGACCGCTCCCGCGTCCTCGTGCTGACCACCTTCGACATCGACGAGTACGTGTACGCGGCACTGCGCGCCGGAGCCAGCGGCTTCCTCCTCAAGGACGCCCGCCCCGAGGAGCTCCTCGCCGGTATCCGTGCCGTGGCCGCCGGCGACGCGGTGATCGCGCCCGCGCTCACCCGCCGCCTGCTGCACGAGTTCGCCCGTCTGGTGCCATCCGGCGGCGACGGTTCCGTCGAGGACCCGCGGCTGGCCTCGCTCACGGACCGCGAACGCGAGATTCTCGTCGCCATCGGCAAGGGCTGGAGCAACGGCGAGATCGCCGACCGTTTCGTCCTGTCGGAGTCCACGGTGAAGACCCATGTCGGCCGCGTACTGTCCAAGATCGGCGCCCGCGACCGCATCCAGGCGGTGATCTTCGCCTACGACCACGGCCTGGCCCGACCTCAGGCGGGCTGAGCCGGGGACGCTCCACGCACCTGGAAACACAGGGGGCGCCCGGCGCGGCCGGACCGCCCGGCGCTCGCTCGCCGGCTCACGCGTCGGGATCGTCGAACTGGTCGAGAAGGAAGTCGACCGGTGCGTGGCCCGAGGCGGCGGATGCGCCGTCGTCGAGGAACTGTTCCGTCCAGATGACCTTGCCGCGGGTCGTGTACCGCGTTCCCCAACGCTGCGCGAACTGCGCCACCAGGAACAACCCGCGTCCGCCCTCGTCCGTGGTCGCAGCCCGCCGCAGGCGCGGCGAGGTGCCGCTGCCGTCCGACACCTCGCAGATCAGACAGCGTCCGTGCAGCAGCCGCACACGGACCGGGGGCGAGCCGTACCGGATCGCGTTCGTGACCAACTCGCTGACGATCAGTTCCGTGGCGAACCCGGTCTCCTCCAGCCCCCACTCCCGCAGCGTCTTCCGGCACCGCTCCCGCGCCGAGGGAACCGCCGCCGGGTCCCAGGGCACGTCCCACTCGACCACGCGCGAGGACGGGGTCATCCGGGTACGCGCCACCAGCAGCGCGACGTCGTCGGAGGAGGGCGACGGTTTCAGCGCGTCGATCACCGCCTGACACGTCTCCTCCGGGCTGCTCCCCCCGGACCCGTCCAACGCCCGGCGCAGCCTCTCCAGCCCGGCGTCGATGCCGTGGGCGCGGTCCTCCACCAGGCCGTTGGTGTACAGCACCAGCCGGGAACCCGCCGGCAGGGACAGCTCGGCGGTCTCGAACGGGTAGCAGCCCAGGCCCAGTGGCGCCGAGGCCGGCACGTCGGCACAGGTGACCGTCCCGTCCGGCCGCACCACCACCGGATCGGGGTGCCCCGCACGGGCCATCGTGCAGACCCCCGCCACCGGGTCGTAGACCGCGTACAGACAGGTCGCTCCCGTCACCCCCTCCCCCTCGTGGCCTCCCTCGGCGTCGTCCGCGTTCTCCTCCTCGTCCATGCGGACGACGAGGTCGTCCAGGTTCCCGAGCACCTCGTCCACCGGCAGGTCCAGGGTGGAGAAGTTGTGCACCGCAGTGCGCAGCCGGCCCATCGTCGCCGCCGCGTGCAGCCCGTGACCGACGACGTCACCTATCACGAGGGCGGCCCGAGCGCCCGGCAGCGGGATGACGTCGAACCAGTCCCCGCCCACCCCCGCCTCCGCGGGCAGGTACCGCCAGGCCACCTCCAGCGCGTCCTGCTCCGGCTGCGCCCTCGGCAGCAGACTGCGCTGCAGCGCCACCGCCATCGCGTGCTCCCGGGTGAACCTCCGGGCGTTGTCCAGGGCCACCGCCGCCCGCGCGGCCAGTTCCTCCGCGAAGGCGAGGTCCTCCGCGTCGAACGCCGGGGAGTCAACGGTGCGGTAGAAGTTCGCCACGCCCAGTGGTACGTCGCGCGCCCGCAGCGGCACGGTCACCAGCGAACGCAAGCCGGACTCCAGTGCCTTGCGTGCGCGCTCCGGATCCTGTTCCCGCCAGCCGTGTGCCTGCCGCAGATCCGTCTCGAGCAGGCCCCGGCCCTCCCGCAACGTCCGCATCTGCGGGGTGCGGGTTGAGAACGCGATCACTTCGCCCAGCGGATACACCGGCACCATCCGCCGGTCGCCGCCGATCGCCGCCCGGCGCAGATGCCGCCAGCCCTCCGCCGTCGGTTCCCATCCCCGCAGCACCGCGTCGAGCAGGTCCACCGTCACCAGGTCGGCGAACCGCGGCGCCGCCACGTCGGCCAGCTCCTGGGCCGTACGCCCCACGTCCAGCGTCGTCCCGATTCCCACTCCGGCCTCGTACAGCACTTTCAGCCGCTCCCGCGCGGCCTCGGCCCGCCCCGAGACCGCGGCCAGCTCCGTGGTGTCCCGCAGGGTCACCACGCTGCCGCCCCGGTCGGTGTCCGGGAACGTCGGCCGCTTGTTCACCGCCAGCAACCGGTCGCCGACGCGATGCACCTCGTCGGTGACCACCTCCGGCGACGCCAGCAGCCGGGTGATCGACTCCGGCAGCCCCAGCTCCCGCACCGTGCGTCCCCGCGTGTCCGCCGGCAGTCCGAGCAGCCGCCTCGCCTCGTCGTTGACCAGCAGCAGCCGTCCGTCGGCACGGGTGATCAGCACTCCCTCCCGCACCGCGTGCAGGACCGCCTCGTGATGCTCGTACTGCTGCGCCAGCTCCGTCGGGCCCAGGCCGTGCGTCTGCCGGCGCAGCCGCCGGGACACCAGCGTCGTCCCCGCCACGGCCAGCGCCAGCGCGGCCGCGCCGCTGCCCAGGATGATCGGCAGCTGCGGCATCCACAGGGCCGCCACGTTCCTGACCGTGATTCCGGCGGACACCAGGCCGACCACCTTGCCGCGCGCGTCGGGCACCGGGACCACCGCCTGCACGGCCGTGCCCTTGCCCGCGGGCAGCGGCGGACCACCGGCCTGCTCGACGACGGTACGGCCCTTCAGCGCCGGTGCGATGGTGCCGACGAACTTCTTCCCGATCTCCCGTGGGTAGGGATACGTGTAACGAATCCCCTGCGTGTTCATGACGACGACGAAGTCCACGCCCGCGCGCTTGCGCGCCGCCTCGGCCCGCGGCTGGAGCACCGCCGTCGGATCACGGCTCCGCAGCGCCGCGGCGGTGCCGGGGGCGTTCGCGAACGTCTGGGCGGCGACGACCGACTCACGACGTCCCTGCTGCAGCGCGTCGCGCGCCGTCTGGACGATCATGACCGCCATACCGGCCAGGACCAGCAGGACCACGATGACGACCTGCAGAAGGAACACCTGACCGGCCGTGCTGTGCAGGTCCAGCAGGGAAGCCCGGCGTCGGCGCGGGCGTCCGGCAGGCGGCTGGCGTTCCAGGCGCCGAGACCGCCCGGAAAATACCTCCATACACCCTTGATAGCACCGCACCGGGGACGCCGACGCCGATCTGTCCCCGCTCGATCCGGTGCACCCGTGGTGCGGGTTGGGCGGTGCACGGCGGCGGATGTTTGTGAGCTGCCGGTTCAGCCGCGGCCGCCACCCTCCGACGCGGAGGCCGGTCCGGCGGCCCGGGGGGTGCTCGTCAGCCGGTCCGGACGGGCGCCCACACGGCATGCCGCTGTGCCACCCGGCAGCTTGTGGCGGTTGGTCGCGACCAACCGGTAGACGCCGTGGGAGAGCCACCGGACGGGGGCCGTGAGAAGCAGACCGCCGAGGATGTGCCACCCTCGGCCCGCGCTCAGCAGAGCCTTGGCAAGGGCTCGGGAGCCGCCGTACACCGTGCCCGTCGGGGTGACCCACAGTACCTCGCGCTGTGCCCGCTGCTCCGTGACACCGACCGCGTCGAGGTCGGTGAACTGCCAGGCGGAGACGGTGCACTTGGGCTTGATGCGACGCTCGACGAACCGCACCGTGCCGGCGCAGAAACCGCAGTCGCCGTCGTAGACGAGCAGCGGGAGGCCCCGGGGGCGGCCCTCGGTGCGGTGGGGGAGGTTCATCGGGCGTTCACGACCCCTTCGAGGCACGGGCCGCCCACATACCGTCCGTATCGCCCGCGGATCCGCCGCACCAGCACCGCGGACCGGCCGCCCGCCCAGACGAGGAGGGCCGTGGGCAGGAAGACCGAGTCGCTGACGATCATGGCGAGCGACAGGAAGGGGATGCCCAGGACGACCGCGATCCCCACGTGTTCGAGGATCATGACCGCCAGGAGCACGTTCTTGACCTTGCGGTACATGAGCGTGAAGGGGAAGGAGATCTGCATGATGACCGTGCCGTAGCACAGCAGGAAGATCACCAGCATGTTCGTCGAGACGAGGTCGGTCAGCCACGGCCAAGGACGGAAGAGATCCAGGTGCATCGCGTAGTAGACGGCGCTTCCGTCCTGCCACTTCGTCCCTTGGCTCTTGTACAGGCCCGCTGAGGCATAGATGAAGCAGACCTGAGCGGCGATGACCAGCATCGCGCAGTTGTGCAGCATGGCGGAGCCGGAGTCCAGCAGCGAGCGCATCGCGTGCCGAGGAGCCCACCGGTCCATGGCGAACCGCAGGCCCTGGAGACCCCACATCACCCAGAAAACCCCGAGCCAGCCGTCCCAGTGGACGCAGGAAGCCCCCAGCAGCGGCAGGCCGAGCGCGAGCCACAGCGCCGCACCGGCCCGGTCCCGCCGTGCGTCGCCGGCCTGCCGCCGACGGCGGCGCGCGTCCAGCGACCAGACCTGGCCACAGCGGGTGAACGCCAAGTACACCGCCATGATGCGGATGATGTCGTCACCGGCGTCGCCCGCGAAAGGACTCCGGTTCTCGACAGCGAGCACGCCCACGAGGAAGAGCACCGCTGTGGCGCGGGTGCGCCAACCCAGCACCAGCAGTACGGCGGCCGCGATCGCCCCGTGGTAGACGAGTTCGAACCACCACCGGTCACCCGACCAGGTGAGCACGCTGAACGCGTGTGTGTCGGCGGTCAGGGCCTTGGTCATGCCCAGCGACCAGGGGTTGCGGTCACCGAACAGCACGCGGCGGTTCGGCCACTCCCGGAGCAGGTAGCACGTGAAGAAGAAGCCGTAGCCGATCCGGATGACAGCCGCCTGGTACGGGGAGCGGGTGCGGCCGGCGAGAGCGACGAATCGTGTCAGCTGCCCGACGACCCTCTCGCGTACGGCAACCCGGGTGGCAGGAGACTCGGTCGTCGACGGCTGTGCCCCGTGGGCCGATGGGGGCGGGGACACGGTGACGCCTTCCGCGGGAGGTTGGGGCGCCGGAACGGCGACCGTCGCCGCGTTGCGGTTTTCGTACACGTCACAGCTCCTTGTAGAACTTCTCCTCGACCGGCCACCACGGCAGGATTCTGTAGGCCGTCGTGTCCGGTGCCTTCTGTCCCGTCCACTTCGGAGGGGCAACAGCAGTGGTGCGGCTGGCGAGTTGGACACGGACGATCCGCTCGCCGTTCCACTGGCGCCCGAAGCGCTGAAGCGCGATCCGCGCCAGGTATTCGGTGGACAGTGCGCTGCGAATGCCGTTCGTGGGCTTGTCCTTCAGGTCGTGCGTCTCCGTATAGAAATCCCAGGACCGGCGCAGCACGTTCTGGTCCAGATGACTGGGTACGGGATTGTGCTTCATGGCCTCCAGATGCGCGAAGGAGAGATTCACCCAGTCCCATGTGTGCCGGGTGCCGTCAGGCCTCATTGTCTGGACCCGCGCACCGACCGACACATTCTGGGCCAGCGGGTTGGGTGCGAACATCTGCCAGTTCTGGCCGAATTCTGGATAAATGTAACCGTTGATCGTCTGCTGATATCTGTTCGTCACGGAATTGGCTGGCGCGAGCGTCAGGAAAACCATGCCGAGGTGCCACAACACCGCACCGAGCAGGGTGACGGCCGTAGCCGTCAATACGGCCAGAGAGGTCGTGAACCGGACGTGAGTGGCGGTATCTCCCTCGACTCCTCCGGTGGTGGGTACGTCGCCGGAGGCGGCCGTGTCGGCTGTCCTGGGTGGGCCTACCAGGGTGTCGGAGCTACTGGACGGCGCGGAGTTGCCGGGTGCCTTCGTGAACTGCTCCATGATGATCCTCGTGATCTGCCGTCTCACCGGCATGTGCATCAGCGGAAGAACCGTGCGCCGCTTCGGCGCCTCACGCACCGCGGGCGTCCCGGCGCCGCCCGTCACGGGCGACGCCGGAATTCCCTGCCCTGCCGGCGCCCCTACAGCAGGCCGAGGCTTCGGCTGCGGTTACCGACAGGGGCGTCATGCAAGGGCCGACGGCATCAGACGGCTCTTGTCAGCCGCCGTTGGCGTTGGTGCCGTTGTTGCCGTTATTGCCGTTGTTCCCGTTATTCGGGTTGTTGCCGTTGTTTCCGTTGTTGCCGTTGTTGCCGTTGTTCCCGTTATTCGGGTTGTTGGCGTTGTTCGGGTTGTTGGCGTTGTTGCCGTTGTTCCCGTTGTTCCCGTTGTTGCCGTTGTTTCCGTTGTTCGGGTTGTTTCCGTTGTTTCCGTTGTTGCCGTTGGAGCCCCCGATGAGACCCACGGGAATCAGGGTCAGCGTCACCGTCGGGTTGAACGTCGCGTTCTCGGTGCAGAACCCGAAGGTGCCGCCCTTGCAGTTGTGGTCCAGGTTCAGAGACGAGGAGCCGTCCCCGTGGTCCGCGCCTCTGCTGCTGTAGCCGAGGGTGTGGCCGAGGGAAGTGATCACTCGGTGGGCGGGGAGAACGGACGGGTTGGCGAGTGCCACGCCCCCCAAAGACAGGGCGCCGGTCACAAGCCCTACAACGAGGCCCCGGATAGCCTTCATCGGTGAACTACCTTTCTCTGCGGGTAGAAAAGAGGACTGACCGGATCCTGCAGCCTCTTGGCATGGCAGAGGTATCGAAACACGCAGGGAAAGGTGGTCCAGATGCCGTAATGGCGCCCCCATGTTCACCCGCCCGGGCTTATATCAACCGCTGTAAGAACGCGGGGCTCGAGTTGATGGCGGTTGCATGCGGGCTTCAGGGTCCATGTGCGCAGCGGGCGCGATCTCGCCATTCGTGCGGAAGCGCGTCGACGCCTGGCAGGCGGATCCGTTGCTTCCCTCTGTGCCCCTTTGGCTGCTGTGCCGCAGGCTCCGACAGGAAGGCGTGTCACCTCACCGCGTGGAGGGGAGAGGTGGTCGAGATGGACATCGATGAGGCTGGGCCGAACCATGGACTCGCCCTGCGCGATGGTCAGCCGCTTGGGAACGCCGAGTGGTGACTGGCGCCGGTGTCGGTGCTCCGCGGGGTCAGAGAGAGGTCCAGTTCCTCAGGGTGCAGCCGCAGCGCCTCGGCGACGGCCCGCGGTTCCGCCTGCCGGCCGAAGCGTGCCGGCTCCTGCACCATCCCGAGCCTGTCCCCGAGGGCCAGGACGTCCGATTCCCGGTCGCCGATCATCTGCGTGACACAGCCGCCGTCGTCCGGTCGTGTCACCCGGCCGGTTTCGAAGACCCACCACCGTGCCACCGACGCGTTGTGGCCGGCCCCGAAGACCTCTGCCCCGCCCGCGGTGAAGGACCGCAGGCGGGCCGCGACACCCCGGCCCGCGGTGGCTGGCGGACGCACGACGAACGTGGTCTCGGCCTGGTTGAACTCGCGCGCCGCCTTCTGCATCCACGCGACAGGCGGCTCTTCGTCCAGGTGGCTCACGTCCACCACAGCCAACGGGTTGCCGGTCAGTGGCGCGTCGGCGAAGACGTCGACCAGGGCGAACGGCACGTGGTCACCCAGGGCTCGTCGCCCCGGCACGGAAGGGCCCCTCTTCTCTCGGATCCGGCCTGGCACTGCCCGTCCGACCGCCTCCACTTCAGGGGACGGACGAACCATCTCCGGACCGTAGCCGGTCCGGAGACTTTCCCGTGCGTCGGGTGGTGCCGTCACCACCACCCACAGACCACCCGGAAGCTGCCCACGACGCCGTGGTGAACGAATACGCCCCCATGGTCACGGGGCATCACGCCGAAGGTCTCGCTGCGGGGTCCCACGGTGGCGACCGGAGGGCCACCGTCGCAGTTGGGGCCCCGGAAGACCTCGACGGTCCTCCTGCTCTCATTGCGAACATTGAAGCTTCTCGCGCCCAGCCCACTGACCGCGGTGATGCACCCGTCGATGAAGGCGGGGTACGAACGTTCGTTGACGAAGATCCTTCCGCCCCGCCCGTGACCGTCACCGCGTCCGCCGCCGTCGCGTCCCCCGCCGCCGTCACCGCGTTCGCCGCCGCCGCGTCCCCCGCCGCCGTCGCGTCCCCAGCTGCCACCGTCGCGTCCCCCGCCGTCGCGTCCCCCGCCGTCGCGGCCCCCGTTTTCGCCTCCGTCCCCGGTCTTGGCGCCCGAAGCAGCCATGGCGGAAGCGGCAGTTGCTGCGGATGCTGCGGATGCGGTGTGCTGCGCAGGCCGGGCGGAGCGGTGGGCCGGTTGGATGGGGTGGTGAGGTGGCTGGGCTGCCCGGTGGACAGGCGAGGAAGCCGGAGTGGATTCGACGGTCGAGGCATAGGTGATGCCGGCGGCCGCAAGGACGGTCGCGCCTATTCCGGCGCCGACCACAGCGAAAGCACGCGAGGGCATGGGTACTTCTCTCTTTCTCATGTGCGTCGGCCGGACGACCGACCTGCGATGAACGTACCGACAGATCACATACCTGGCACTCCAGACATATCGAAGGTGTGAGGCTGTGGGGCCAACCAGGTGTCACAAGCTCAGGCCGATGCATCGTTCGGGTGCGTATCTCGCGCCGGCTCCGGCCCGGGTACCCGGGCCTGACCTCGCGGTGCGTCTCCTGGCGGAGGCGGAGACCGCACCGGCGTGGACTAGCCTCGGCCACACGCCGGAAGCAACTTCCGGCCGGTCGTGCCGACTTGTCCGGCCGTATCCCTTCGCGGAATGAAGGCCACGAGCCCGCACTCGCGCAGTTGAAGCCGAAGGATCGGCATCTTGGGTCTCCGCCATCGGTGTTGGCGGACGGGGCGGCCCGCCAGGAGGCGGTCGTGTCGTTGCGGCAACCGCCGTTCCGCCCCCGACCGGAGCCCGCACCGGCGGTGACCCGATGACGCCCCTCGTCGCCGAGAGGCGAGGGCGGCGATGTCCTCGGTCACAAGATTCCCCCGCAGGGCTGCCCTGGGTGGGGTGAACCGGCGCCCCCTCCGGCCGGGGACGGCGAGGTTGCGGTGCTCGTCCTCGGCCCCAAGCATGGGCTCAGAGGAACGACGACGGACCACATCGGAACGCCCGTCCCGGGAGGACATGAGAGCCATGACGTTTCCTGCGCCCCGCTCCGCCGGCCGTCGCCGGACAAGGCGCACCCGACAGGCCTGCGCGCGATCGGCATGAGCGACGACGACCGGCCGCTGCGCTGTCTGGTCACCGGCGCCACCGGTTACCTGGGCGGCCGGCTGGTGCCGGAGTTGCTGGCCGCCGGGCATTCCGTGCGCTGCCTGGCCCGCTCGCCCGGCAAGCTGCGGGACCATCCGTGGGCTGGGCAGGCGGAGGCAGTGCGCGGGGACGTGACGGACGAGGTGTCCGTGCGCGCGGCCATGGAGGGCATGGACGTCGCGTACTACCTGGTGCACGCGCTGGGCACCGGTCGGGGCTTCGAGGAGACCGACCGGCGCGCGGCCAGGATCTTCGGTGAGCAGGCGCGTGCCGCCGGAATCCGCCGGATCGTCTACCTCGGCGGTCTGAGCCCTTCCGGAGTACCCGAGCACGCCCTCTCACCCCATTTGCGGTCCCGCGCCGAAGTGGGCCACATCCTCCTGGCCTCGGGCGTGCCGACCGCCGTACTGCGGGCAGCCGTGATCATGGGATCGGGTTCCGCCTCGTTCGAGATGCTGCGATATCTGACCGAGCGGCTGCCCGTGATGGTGACCCCGAGCTGGGTGCGCACCCGCATCCAGCCGATCGCCGTCCGCGACGTGCTGCGCCTCCTCGTGGGATGCGCGAGGCTGCCGCACGACGTGAACCGCGCCTTCGACATCGGCGGACCGGACATCGTCACGTACGAGGAGATGATGCGGCGGTACGCCGTCGTCGCCGGGCTGCCGAAACGCGTCATCGTCCCCGTTCCGTTGCTCACCCCCCGGCTGTCCAGCCTCTGGGTCGGTCTGGTCACCCCGGTGCCGGGCGCTCTCGCGCGCCCGCTGGTCGAGTCGCTGAAGCACGAGGTGGTCTGCGCCGAGCGGGACATCGTCCGGTACGTGCCGGACCCTCCGCAGGGACCGGTCACCCTCGACCGGGCGATCCGCCTCGCTCTGCGGCGCGTACAGGACGCGGACGTCGCCACCAGGTGGTCCTCGGCCTCGATTCCCCGCGCCCCCAGCGACCCGCTGCCCACCGACCCCGACTGGGCGGGCGGGAGCCTCTACACGGATCACCGCGAGCGCACGGTCGCGGCGTCGCCGCAGGCGCTGTGGCGGGTGGTGGAGGCGATCGGCGGCGAGAACGGTTGGTACTCCTCGCCGCTGGCCTGGTCCCTGCGGGGCTGGCTGGACACTCTGGTGGGCGGTGTCGGCCTGCGCCGGGGCCGCCGGGACGCGACCCGGCTGCGGGTCGGCGACAGCCTGGACTTCTGGCGAGTGGAGGAGATCGAGCCGGGCCGGCTGCTCCGACTGCGCGCGGAGATGCGGCTGCCGGGCCTGGCCTGGCTCGAGATGGCCGTCGACCGGGATCCACAGGGGCGCACGGTGTACCGGCAGCGGGCACTGTTCCATCCGCACGGATTGGCCGGGCACGCGTACTGGTGGGGTGTGGCGCCCTTCCACGCCGCGGTCTTCGGCGGCATGGCCCGCAACATCGCCGCCGCGGCCGAATCCGCCGCACCCGAACCGGCCCGTACTCACTGAGGGAGTTCGAGGAACCGGGCGCGCTCTCCGCTTGGGAAGCGACGGCGCGAGCGTCGATGCGCACCCCTGCTGAACGTGTGGGTGTCCCACCTCACGGGCGCGCGCTGGGCACCACCGCCGGGCCTCGGACACCGGTCGACCGGCGCCCTCGCGAGTGCACATGCCGGTGGACCTGGGGAAGCGGGCGGTGACCGGTGGCCGGACGACACGGCGGGTGCGGAACCGGATGCACGAACGGGATGCCGGGGTAAAAGTGGAGATGTGTCGTCCTCACATCCCGCTCGGGCAGCAGCGGCCCGGGCGGGAGATCCGCAGTCAGGGATGTGACCACGATGCTTGACCCGCAGAACGACCCCGCCGGCCGGGTCGGAGCGCACCCGCACCCCGGACGGGAGGACCTCCTCCACAAGATCAGTGAGCTGCAGAACGAGATCGGCCAGTTGCACAACGCCGTTGTCTCGCACGCCGTGGTCGACCAGGCGATCGGCGTGGTCATCGCCGTCGGTGGTCTCCGCCCCGACCAGGGCTTCGAGGTCTTGCGGCACGTCTCGCAGACCACCAACGTCAAGCTGCGGCGGGTCGCCGAACAGATCGTGGACTGGACGTACGGCGAGAGTCTGCCCGACGAGATCCGGCACGCACTGGACGCCGCTCTGTCCACCGCGCGATCCGCCTGAAACGGGTGCCGGCTCCGCCGTTGTTGCCTTTCAGCGCGCCACTCCGCCCGGCCACTGCCGTCGTGCGCCTGTGCCGCGGAGTACGGTGGACCTACCGAGGGCTTCCCGCGCACCGGCTTCGGGCCGTTGCCGTTCTCGGCGCTCGACGACGCCGGGCTGCGGATCCGTCCGTCACCCGGGGCTGGGTTCGTTCCATGACTGCGCACGCGCCGGACCGGTCCGAGTCCGCGGACAACGGGCAGGACCCGGTGCCGTGGCGCGATCGGGGGCAGCGACGGCGGCCACAGAAAGCGGGGAGGGGCGCGTCGCCCTGGGTCGGGGAATGCCTCCGTCCGTTGACCCGTTGCCAGGTCGCCGACCGGCTCGTGGAACTCGGCGACCTGTACGCGGAGAGTTGCGGAGGAGGCCCTTGGCAGTGGAACGAGGGTCGCGGTCTGTTCCTTCGCCGGCTCGCGACGGATCTGCGGCGCCCGGGCTTCGCCCTGCTGATCGCGGAAGCCACCACCATGACGGGGTATGCCTACGGCTTCCCCGTGTGTGACGACGGACCCCGGTGGCGCGGTCTCGACCGGTGCCTGCCGGCCAGCCTGCCCCGGCTCGCCGTGTCCGGGAGCCTCTTCGCCGTCTCCGCGATCGTCGTCCGGCCCTCGGTGCGCGCTCAGTACCCGGGCCGGGACTGGAATCTCGCCCGGCGCCTGCAGCGACGGCTCCTGGCCGACCATGACGCGGCGCTCGGTGTCACGCTGGTGGACCGCGGCGACGTGCAGACCCTGCGGGCACTGCGGTCCTGGGGATGGCGGTCACCCGCACCGGGCACCCGCGCGGCGCCCCGGCACGCCCCCTGCCGCGTCCTGGTCCTCGACCGCTGACCGTCCAGGCACCCGCAGCCCACGCTCACGGCCCGGCTGCGTATCGTGGCCCGGACGCGTGAGCTGGTCGACCAGGTGCGCCGGTCGAGGTGGTCCGCCGCATCACCGGCCTTGAGGACAGGCTGGAGGGCGCCGGCGGGCCGGCGAGGTACCGCGCCGAGCACCGAGGGGTCCGGGCAAGCCCCGCACCGGAGGCTTTTCCGCAAAGTGCGTTCGCTGCTCGCCGCTCGGGTACTCAGCATGTGGAACGTCCGGTTGGGACCGCAGCTTGGCGGACCCGCGCTCGTGGAGATGCTTTGCGCATCCCCGCGAGTGCGTCATTTTCGGCGGCGGTGAAGAGGAAGCCGCACGGCGCCTCACACAGTGGTGGCGGAGGGCCATGTGCTCCCGGCTGGGCGCCTTCCTCAGTCCGCCTGCCCCGCCGTGCCCTCGAGCAGACCGGTCTCGGCGAGTGCCAGCAGCCGCGTGGCGGTCAGCGGGTTCTCGGGGTCGGCCGCGGCGGCGAGCAGCCGAGCGGCTGTTCCGGAACGCTCCTCGGGCGGGATGACCAGCAGCACCCAGCGTCCCACGGTGCCGCAGTCCAGGGTGATGACGTGCGCCTCGCTTCCAGGTCCGGCCGGCTCCACGGCGATCACCCTGCCGGGTGCCATGACCGTGCTCGGGGCGTCGGGCCATTCGCCGAGGTCCACGGTGACCCGTACCGCGGTGTCCGGGTCCGGCTCCAACGAGCCCACGAGAGAGGGAAGTTCGAGTTCCAGCGCGGCGCAGCGCGGCCACCAGGCCCCGTCCAGAGGGCCATGGCTGACGTCCGTGGTGAGGGTCAGGCGGGGCAGGGGCATGCGGTACCCGTGCGAAGAGGCCGAGGTCAGCTCTTCGGCCGGCGTGCTGCTGGGTTCCATCGTGCGGTCCCGTTCCGGGAGTCGTCGGACGACCGCCCGTTTCGTCGCTCGCCGGGAACGGCACCGCCGACCGCGCTGCGCGAAAAGCTCTCGGTACGGTCAGGCTACTCCTGGCCGAGGAGAAGCGGGCGTCAGTCGTCCGATCGTGCCCTCCGCGCCGTCTCCCGATCCTCCTGTTCCGCCTGTTCCTCCTGCTCCTCCATCAGGCGGATGCCTTCGTGGGTCAGCGAGACGGCGGCGGGGGTCCGGTGCGAGGTCCACTCCACGCTGATCAGCCCCTCGTCCGCCAGATAGGCGCAAGCAGCGGTGAGATCCTCGTCGGGCAGGCCCAGCTCGGTGCGGAGCGCCGATCCGCTGACCTCGGCGCGGTTGTGCTCGACGGCCCCGTACAGGGATCGCAGGACCGCATTCCGGTTGTTCTTGCGTTCGCGGAGTTTCGTCATGGTTGTCGTTCTCCGAGGTGACGGCCGCGGGAAGGTGGACGCGACGGCGGATCCTCGTGGCATCAGGGACCCGGGTCACACCTCATCGGCGTGTGCCTGGCCCTGATCCGCCGCTTCGCTGGTCGCGAGCCAGGACCGTGCGGGTTCCGCGGGGTGCGCGGTGTCGAGGGTGAGATGGAGCCGGGTCCCCCCTGCGCGGCCGGCGGGGTAGCTGCGCTGCTCGGTCGAGTCGAAGCAGCGCCGCAGCACCTCGGCCACACGACGGGCGACCTCCGGCGTCGCGGCGACGATGCGGACCTCGGCATGGCCTTCGGAGGGCAAGGGCTCGTGCTCCATACGGACCTCCTGGCAGGTGCTGGGTACGACCCGCGATTGCGGTCGCTGCCCGACATGCCGGGGCAACGGTGCGGGGTGGGGCAGCGACGCGTTTCCACGGCGTCCCCTTTGTGAAGGGTATGCCGGGCAAGGGCGGCCGCGCGTGCCACGGCCGACCGGCGTTCCGGCCCTCCGGCCCGCTCACCCCGCCCCCGGTGGCCGAACGAGCCGGCCTGTTACGGAAGGCAGGGACAGCTCGCGGACGGCCGCTGCCGTTCTCGGCGGACCGACGTCGCCGGCGGCGGCGCGCAGCAGGTCCTCGCCCCGGGTGGCAGAACACCTCCGCCCGCTGACGCCTGGTCAGGGCGGGGCCGCCTGCAGGAGCTGGGCGACCTGTACGCGGAGTTCTCCGGCGGCCCATGGGCATGGAACATGCGCCAGCGGCCTTCCCGCGGGCGGCGCCGGGCCGTGGTGGGTCCAGGGTCGCGACGGACAGGACCGTGTCCGGAAACCCCGCCCGGCGGGTGCGGCGGCGGCTGCTCGCCGACCACGGCGCCGCGCTCGGGGTCACGCTGGTGGACGCGCCCGGGACGACGGGACCGTCGAGACCTCGCGTTCCCGGGGCTGGCGGGCCGGTCGCTCCGGAGCCAGGAAAGCAGCCGGACTTCCGCACATTTCCGGGCTCGGGAGCGGAGTAGGCTGAAGAAACCGGGAGTCTTTCGCACACCGGCTCACCGCCGCCCGGCGGCGCCTCGCAGTCCGACGGCCGATACCCGGCAGGGCATCGGCCGTCGCGGGACAGCACGCCCCGCCATGACAGCGACGCCGATGACATCGACTTCGGCACGACCGGGGACGGTGAAGGACGGCACGTCATGGCGACACTGCGCGAGCGGAGAACGTACCGCGGGAAGATCCTGCCGGCTGTGCACGAGGGCGCCGGCGGCAATCGGCCCCCGGGCGTCGACGGGATGAAGCTCCGCGACGACCTCGCTACCCCTGAGCAGGAGAGGAAGAACGTGGCTGAGCCGCGTCCACCGAGGCGGTGCGGCCGCCGGGTGTGCGACCGGCAGACGAAGGGCGGGCGGACACCATGACCGAATCCGACATCCCCGGCACTCCCCGGTTCCTGCCGGACGCCGTCCACCAGTCGGTGCGACCCGGGACGGCGCTGCTGAGGCTGGAGACGACACACGCACGCGAGGGAATCCTGGACGGTGCCTGGTGGCCGCGGAGCCGGGACATCGGTGCGGAGCTTCCCTCGTTGATCACCGCGCTGACCGAGCATCTCGGGCCTGTCACCCGGGTCGGTCTGGACGGCAGTGCCTGGGACGAACTGCCGACCCGGGTGACGGTGGGCGACCGGGTCGTGCACATCGATTCCTTCCCCGTCGGCGACGACACCGTCCTCATCACCCGAGGCGAGCGGGACCTCTTCTCCCTGTTGCTGGTCCCGCCGGACACGTCGCCCGACGCGGCACGCGCCGCGATGGCCAGGGCCGTACGGGCCGACAACGTCACCGAGGCCAGACAGATCCTCATCGATACGCGCAGCGACACCCCGGCTACGCCGGCCTGACACCTGTGTCGCAGATTCCGCACGGGGCCAGGATGCTGGATGCGGGCGAACCTCTCCGTCCGCTGGACGAGTTCCTGGGCCATGGCGGAGCCGGCCGCGGGCCTGGTGCCGCTGATCGTGTCGAGGCAGGCAGTCCGGGGCGCGCACCGAGGTCGTGGGTCGCGCGGCGCGGCGGCACCGGTCTCGCCCTCGGGCAGTACGGCGTGCACCGTCCGGGCGCCGTCGGCGAAGTGCCGTTGCTCAAGGCGGTGATCAGGGCCCTGCCCGGCCCGCGCTGCCGCGGGCCGGGCGCCATGCCTCGCCGTGGTCAGCTCCGGGCGATTCGGCGATTCGGCGATTCGGCGATTCGGCGTGACGCGCGCCGCGGACCCGGACACCGCCGTCGGCTGCGCCGCGAGACGCTCGCGTCCTGTGTGATGCGTCCGAAGCCCTGCTCGCGGTGGCACGGGGCCGGCCTCTGCGGCTCGGCCGTGGCGGCCACCACGAGGCCGGCGGCCCCGGTGGTCGTGGGCCGAGGAGCAGGCGTATGTCCTTGAGGACCCAGCTGGATCACGATGCGTTTCCGTGCCGCCGCCGGCGGTGAGACGCAGCGCCGCACATGCCCTCGCCGGGCCGCGCATACTGGACGGAACAGACACGTACGCCCTTGGAGCACCCGCGATGACAGGTCCCATCCGGGCGGGGGAGCCGGTCGCCGCGGTCGGGAAGACCGCGGCCTGGTGGAAGGCGCTGCCGGTCGCCCTGATCATTTGCGATGACTCCGGGCGGATCATGCAGTGGGCAAGGGATGCCCCTGAGCTGCTCGGTTACACCGCGCACGAGGCCATGGGCCGTGACATCGCAGGCTTCCTCCACTCCGACAGCGACCCGATGGCCCGCACCGTGCAGGACTCCGTGGCCTCCGGACGCAGTGTGACCGGAGTGTTCCCGGTGCGGCACAAGAACGGCCGCACCGTCGAGGTGGAGGTGTGGGCCTGCCCCATCGCCGCGCAGGTCGGGCCGGGCTGGAACGTGCTGGTCCTGGCCGCCGAGGCCGACGCAGCACGGCAGGCCCGTGAAGGCGGGGCGCTGCTGGACGGACTCTTCGCCCGCTCGCCGGTCGGGATGGCGGTCTTCGACACCGAGCTGCGGTTCCAGGAGATCAACCGCGCCCTGGAGGCGATGAACGGCATGCCCGCCTCGGCGTACGTCGGGCGGCGGCTGCCGGAGTTGTTCCCCGGGGTCAACAGCGAGCAGATGGAGGCGGCGATGCGCCGGGTGCTGATCACCGGCGACCCCGTGGTGAACTTCCGCATCGTCGGCCGCACCCCCGCCGACCCCGACCACGACCGCTCCTGGTCCTCCTTCTATTTCCGCCTGGAGAACGCGGTCGGCAAGTCGCTCGGGATCAGTGCCTCGATCGTCGACATCACGGCCCCGGGGAAGGACGAACTGGAGACCACCGGACATCAACGCCTGCAACTGCTCAACGAGGCCGCGCTACGGGTCGGCACCACCCTCGATGTGCGGCGCACCGCGCAGGAGTTGGCCGATCTGGCGGTGCCCCGCCTCGCAGACACCGCCACCGTCGACGTCCTGGCCGTTCTGACCGACGACGCCGACCTCATGATCAGTCTGACGGGCGGCGCCACCCTGTGCCGTCAGGGCAAGGCCTCCAGCCCAGGGCTGCCGAGCGCCGACACCCTCGCCGGTGTCGGCGGCACGCTGCGCTTCCCCGCCGCCGCCCCCTACACGCAGGCGGTCGTCGACCGTCGCCCCTTCCTGCTGACGCACCTCGACGCCCGTGACGCGGCCGCCGCCGCTCCCTGCACCTCCACCCCCGAAAGGCTCCGCTCCCTGGGCGTCGAGTCGATGATGATGGTTCCTCTCATCGCCCGCGGTCTGGTCCTCGGCATGGCCACCTTCCTGCGCGGTGGTGACAGGCCGGCCTTCGACGCCGCCGATCTCACGCTCGCCGGGGACCTGGCCGCCCACGCGGCCGTCTGCATCGACAACGCGCGGTTGTACCACCGGGAGCACGACACCGCGCTCACCCTGCAGCGCAGCATGCTCCCGCGCCGTGTGGAACCCCCGTCGGGCATCGAGATCGCCCACCGCTACCTGCCCGCCTCCGACGTGAACGAGGTGGGAGGGGACTGGTACGACGTCACCGCCCTCGCTCCCGGCAGAGGTGCCCTCGCGGTCGGAGACGTCATGGGGCACGGCATCCAGGCCGCGGCCGTCATGGGCCAGATGCGCACCGCCGCCCGCGCTCTCGCCCACCTCGACATGGCCCCCGAACAGCTCCTGCGCAACCTCGACCACGCACTGCTGGAACTCGACAGCCCCGTGCTGGCCACCTGCCTGTACGGCGTCTGTGACGTTACGGCCCGTCGCTGCTGGTTCAGCCGCGCAGGCCACCCTCCGCCCGTGCTCGTCACTCCCGACGGCAGCGCCCGCCTTCTCGATCTGCCGCCCGGCATCCCCCTGGGCATCGGCGGGCTCGCCTACACCACCACCGAGATCACCCTCGACCCCGGCAGCATCCTCGTCCTCTACACCGACGGGCTCGTCGAATCCCGTACAACCGACCTGGATCGGGGGCTGGACGAACTCGTGCACCTCCTCACCGGCACCCACCCCGACCTCGACCAGCTGTGCGGCACCCTCATCGACCGGCTTGCCCCACCCCCTGCGGAGGACGACATCACCGTCCTCGCCGCACGCATCGGCGTCCCCACACCTTGAGGCCCACCGGGGGCTCCGGCCGCCGAGGCCCAGGCCGCTGACCTGGGGCTGCAAGAAGAGCGGGTGGCGGGAACCGAACTCGCGCTCTCAGCTTGCGAGGCGACGGCACTTGCGTTCCTGAAGGGCACGCCGTGTGCACGGCGCCGTAGCAGAAAGTCGGCGCCAGCCGGGTAGACCCCTCCCGGTCACGGGTGACTTCGGCTCGCATGCCCACCGAACGGCGCCGTCGCGTTGCACACCTCGACGGCGTACCGGCTCTGCTGAATCTCCCGTCCGGGCCGGCGGTATCAGCCCGGTTCAGTCGACGTTCGGGGAGCCGCGGAACGCCCCGGCCAACACGGGGACCAGCCACCGCTCGATCTGCTCAGGGGGCTCGGCGGCCAGTTCGGTACCTATGGGCGCCAGCATGAGCCAGTTCAGCAGGCCGGCCGCGCACCGGATGCGGAAGTCCAGCTCCCGCTCGTCGACTCCGGGAATCTTCGCCGAGAGCTGCCGGACGATGTCCCGCACATCGAGCTGTCGATCCAGGGCACGTTCGAGGGGCCGCTTCAGACGCCGGTGGGCACCGTCAAGCCGACCGGCGCGAAGGTCGACGCGCCGACCGCCGACTTCTGGTACCTGCACAACGGCAAGGTCGAGCAGTTCAACTGCTACGTCGGCTACACGAAGATGTACGCCGACATGGGCGTGAACCTCGACTGGGCCTCGGCGGTCGACAAGCACTGAGCCGCACCCCGGCGGGTGTGGCCCGGCACAAGCCCCACGGGCAGCCGACGGTGCCCGCCAATTCACGACGGTGGGCACCGTTTCTTCTCCATGGAGCGGGTGACGAGAATTGAACTCGCGCTCTCAGCTCGGGAAGCGACGGCGCCTGGCTCGCGGGGTGGCATCTGACCTCGGTGCCGCGCTTGACGCGGCGTTCCCCGAAGTCCGCCACGAGACCCGGCAAGGTCGCCAACTACGGCTCTCCTCGCAGACAACACCGCCGGCGAAGCAGCCGTCTTCATCGCCTGGCTCCGCGATTCGGTCCTTCCCTCACCGGACCTGATCCGCTTCGGCTCGGAGCCCGCTGTGGAGCGGGGGCGCACCGGTCTAGACAACAAAGAACCCCCGGGTCTCTGACCTGGGGGTTTCGCTTGGAGCGGGTGACGAGAATCGAACTCGCGCTCTCAGCTTGGGAAGCTGATGTTCTACCATTAAACTACACCCGCGTAGTACGGACATGATCCTCGCGGAGTCCTCGTCCGGACGCTCGCTCACTGTACATCATCGCAGACCCCTGGTGCCCGCGCCCTGGGGGTCTGCGGCTGTTTCGGGGGTGGGATCCGGCTGCGGGCGGGCTGAGTTGGGGCGTACCGTGGAGGCCTGGCGGAGGGGGTGGGCGAGGCCGGAGTGCCGCCTGGAGGGTCGTCTCTCTGATCCCGTAATGTGGCTTTTGTCGTCAGGGTCGTACGCCCGACGAGGCTCTTGGGGAAGGGACTTGAGGGACTTGATGGAACGCACCGTCGTCCGATGTGCGGACGGGCACGTCTTCAGCACCGCTTCGTTCCCGATGCAGCAGGCCGAGCGGCTCGGCCCCGGCCGGCTCATGAGGTGTCCCCGGTGCGCCCGGCTCCGCAGTGTGGTGCCGGTCGCCCTGGAGAAGCGCTAGCGGCGAAGCGGGAGCAGGAGAAGGTCGTGGAAAGTGGGCCCGAGAAGTAGGCCGTAGGAAAAGCTGCCACGGAAGAAGCGGTCGCACAAACGACACGATCGGTTACCGGGCGCGCGGAGTCGTCACGATTGTCACGGCTCCGCGCGCCTTGCGTATCCTCGCTACGTGCTTCTCTCAGACAAGGACATCCGGGCCGAGATCGACGCCGGGCGGGTACGGATCGATCCCTACGACGAATCCATGGTGCAGCCGTCGAGCATCGACGTACGGCTGGACCGGTACTTCCGGGTGTTCGAGAACCACCGGTACCCGCACATCGACCCCTCCGTCGAGCAGCCCGACCTGACCCGGCTGGTCGAGCCGGAAGGCGACGAGCCGTTCATCCTGCACCCCGGGGAGTTCGTGCTCGCCTCCACCTACGAGGTCATCACCCTGCCCGACGACCTCGCCTCGCGGCTGGAGGGGAAGAGCTCGCTCGGGCGGCTCGGGCTGGTCACGCACTCCACCGCCGGGTTCATCGACCCCGGGTTCAGCGGGCACGTGACGCTGGAGCTGTCCAACCTCGCCACGCTGCCGATCAAGCTCTGGCCGGGGATGAAGATCGGCCAGCTGTGCATGTTCCGGCTGACCTCGCCCGCCGAGTTCCCGTACGGCAGCGAGCGCTACGGTTCCCGCTACCAGGGGCAGCGCGGGCCGACCGCCTCGCGGTCCTACGTCAATTTCCATCGGACCCAGGTGTGAGGGCGGCCGCAGCATGAGCGACGTGCGGGAGAATCTGACGTACGAGCGGTTCGGAGCCGCCATCCGCGAACTGGCGCAGACCATCGCCGACGACGGGTACGAGCCGGACGTCGTGCTCAGCATCGCCCGCGGCGGGGTGTTCGTCGCGGGTGGGCTCGCCTACGCCCTCGACTGCAAGAACATCCACCTCGTGAACGTCGAGTTCTACACGGGGGTCGGGACCACGCTCGAGATGCCGGTCATGCTCGCTCCCGTGCCCAACGTGATCGACTTCTCCGACAAGAAGGTGCTGATCACCGACGACGTCGCCGACACCGGCAAGACGCTGAAGCTCGTGCGCGACTTCTGCCTGGACACCGTCGCCGAGGTGCGCTCCGCGGTGATCTATGAGAAGTCCCACTCCCTGGTGAAGTGCGAGTACGTCTGGAAGCGCACCGACGACTGGATCAACTTCCCGTGGAGCGTCGAGCCGCCCGTGGTGAAGCGGGCCGGGCAGGTGCTCGACGCCTGAGCACACCGGGCATGCAGCACACCGGGCACGGAGAAGGGCCCCCGGCCGCAGCGCCGGGGGCCCTTCTCCGTGCCGTTTCCCGGGAAGCTCCCGGACCCGCTAGAACGTGCCCAGCTTCACTATCGACAGCAGCGCGATCAGCTGGATCGCCGACGCCCCCAGCGCCTTCGGCCAGGGCAGGTCGTGGGAGCGGGAGACCATCAGGGTCAGCAGGGCGCCCGCGCCGATCCAGGTGGCCCAGCCGAGCAGCTGCACGAACCCGGCGTCGCCGCCGAAGAACATGGCGAAGACCAGGCGGGGCGCGTCGGTGAGGGCCGCGATCAGCATGGACAGGCCGACCGTCGGCTGCCAGGCGCCGTCGCCGCCGAGCTGGCGCGCCAGGGTGTGGGTGACCACGCCCAGGATGAACATGCTCAGCACCATCACGATCGCCGTGATCAGCACGATCGGGATCGCGTTGGAGAGCGTGGCGCTGATCGCGTCCTGGCGGGCGCCGTCGAAGCCGAACACGGCGAGCAGCCCGTAGAGGAACGTGACGATGAGGGCGGGGGTCCACATCGTGTAGTCCCGCATGCGCAGGAAGGTCTGGTTCGGGGAGAGGACGATCCCCTTCAGCAGTTCCTTCCAGTGCAGGGGCGGCCCGATCGGCGCGGCGGGCGCGGTGGCCGAGCCGGCCTGGTAGGTCGAGCCCTGGGTGTAGTCGGCGGCCTCGTCGATCGAGAACGCCTGGGTGTGGCCCGGGCTGTTGGCCGCGTAGGGGTCCCGGCCCGCGGGGCCGGCCGGGTAGCCGCCGTCGTCGCCGAAGTACTCCGGTCCGTCGTCGGCCGGGCCGGGGTAGCCGTACGACTGCCCGGGCCGGCCGTACGGCTGCCCCTGCTGGGGGTACGACGGCTGCTGTCCCTGGGGCGGGGACGGCCGCTGCGGCGCCTGCGGGTAGCCGTACGAGGGCCCCGCGGGCTGCCCGTACGACGGCCCCGGACCCCCGTGCTGCGGTCCGGGGCGGCCGTACGACGGTCCCTGCGGCGCCTGCTGTCCTTGGGGGGTGCGGTTGTCCCGGCCCCCGCGTCCGATCCTGAATCCAGCCACGTCATCGAACGTACCTGGTCCCGGAGAGTGACATGCCCGGCCCGGGCGCACCGGCCGGGCTTTGCGGCTGACCTGTGACATCCCCTAAGGGACCGTCAGCGCCTGGACCAGGGGATCTTCAGGGATTTCCCCCGATTTCCGCCGGCGAACCGCAGCTGCCCAAGGGGCGCCGAACCGACCGTCAGTCGGCGAAGTTCGCGCCGAAGTACGGCGTCCCCGTCGTCGAGACGCCCGAGGTGCTCGGGGAGATCGTGCGCGAGCCACTCGTGGTGATCTTCGTGCCGTCGGAGGGCAGGTACGTCACCGCGCCGTTGCCGGCGTTCTCCTGGGAGCCGACGAGCAGGTCGGCCCTGCCGTCGCCGGTGACGTCGTCGAGCTTGACGTCCGTGCCGAAGTAGTCGTTCTTCTCGTCGTCGCCGGGCACGCCCGGGGTGGACTGCGCGAAGCCCTGGGCGCGACCGGTGGTGTTCAGGCCGGTCGGCGTGCCGTAGAGGACGGTGACGGAGCCGGCGTTCGTCGCGCTGCCGATGTTCTCGCCGGCCACGCCGATCGCCAGATCGAGGTACCCGTCCCCGTTGATGTCGCCGAGGTCGAGCTCGTAGCCGAACCAGTCGTTGCCCTCGGCCGTGCCGGGTACGTTCCCGGTGTCCTGGGTGATGCCGGTGGCGCTCGGGGTGAGGGGCCCGCCGTCGGAGCCGTACGTCACCCAGACCTTGCCGCCCTTGCCGGAGTCGGGCACGGAGGTCCCGTCGTCGGTGGTGGGGTTCCAGTAGGCGCCGCTGACGACGTCGCCGTAGCCGTCGCCGTCGATGTCGCCGATCGCGGTGATCACGCCCGGCTTGAGCGTCATGGACTGGGACATGTCCAGGCCGCTCGAGGTGCCGGGGATGTAGTAGTTGCGGTTCCAGCCGTACTTGGTGTCGGTCTCGTAGCCGTCGACGACCAGGTCGGTCTCCCGGCCGCCGTTGATGTTGCCGGCGGTCAGGTTGAGCGGGCCGCTCGCGTCCGCGCCCATGATCCTGGGCTTGATCGTG
Organism: Streptomyces sp. NPDC052109; assembly: GCF_040680195.1. Lineage (NCBI taxonomy): Bacteria > Bacillati > Actinomycetota > Actinomycetes > Kitasatosporales > Streptomycetaceae > Streptomyces > Streptomyces sp. NPDC052109. Next base: position 271,118 of record NZ_JBFAWF010000005.1, read on the forward strand.
TACTTGCCGCCGGGCACGCCGGAGGCGTTGATGCCGCCCTCGAGGACGTAGATGGTGGCGGCGGAGCTGCCGACGGCCAGGTCGGCCTTGCCGTCGCCGTCGAAGTCGCCTGCGGCGAGGTTCTTGCCCCAGTAGTCGTGGCTGGAGGGGGCCGGGTCGGAGACGGTGACACCCTTGCCGGTGATGCCCGAGGCCGAGCCCCACAGGATCGCGAGGCCGCCGCCGTCCTTGTCGCTGCCGACGTCCTCGCCGGGGGACCCGACCGCGATGTCGTCGTAGCCGTCGCCGTTGAAGTCGGCGTACGCGGTCTCCGCGCCGAAGTGGTCGCCGGCCTCGGCGGTGCCGGGCGAGCCCGCGGTGTTCTGGCTGATGGTGGAGCGCTTGGCGGAGGAGACGCCGCTCTTGGTGCCGTAGAGGACGACCAGCTGGCCGGCGGCGTCCCTGCCGTTCACGTAGGCGCTGTCGGCCGAGAAGGCCACGTCGCCGATTCCGTCGCCGTTGAAGTCGGCCTGCGGGACGGTGGTGGAGTCCGCGGCCGTGGCGGTCGCGGCCGAGAAGGTGAGCAGACCGCCCGTCAGCGCGGCCGCGGTGGCCGTCGCGAGGGCGAGTCGCAGGGGTCTGTGCATGCGGGTTTCTCCTGCGGCATGCGGGGATGCCCGGCGGGCATCCGCAGTCGATGGGGTGCGGACCGCCCCCGTTCGCCGTGCGTTGTCCCACGGTTCACCGGGCGGCCGGTGGTCAGGAGACACGCAGGGATACGTAAGGGTTGTACGTGAGAACGGTAAATTCCTGTGGCTGCTGTGGTTGAGGTCCGGGACCGCGCTGCCCGTGCCGTGCGGTACGGGAGCCGGGTGGCGGCGTGCGGGGGTTCGCCCGGTGCGGCGGACTCCTCGCCGCCGGGCCACAGGCGCCGAGCCGGAGCACACAGCCGAGGGCGGCCGCCGTACGAGTCCCGGTCCACCCCGCCGGCAACGCCCGGCGACGGTGCACGCGTTCGACTCACCGCGACACCCCGGGGCAGCGCCGGGGCGCGGTCGTGGTGGGCCAGGATGGTGCCATGAGCGTAGTGAAGATCAATGTGCTGACCGTGCCCGCCGAGCAGCGGGAGGTGCTGGAGAAGCGGTTCGCCTCGCGGGTCCACGCGGTGGAGAACTCCGACGGCTTCGAGTGGTTCGAGCTGCTGCGGCCCGTCGAGGGCACCGACACCTACCTCGTCTACACCCGCTGGCGGGACGAGGCGTCGTTCCAGGCGTGGCTGGAGGGGCCGATGAAGGCCGCGCACCAGGGCGGCGCCGAGGGCGCCGAGCGGCCGAAGCCCGCGGCCTCCGGTTCCACCCTGTGGTCCTTCGAGGTGGTGCAGCAGGCGGGGCCGAAGGAGGCGTAGGCGAACGACGGCGCCCCCTGCCTGTGCGCAGCAGGGGGCGCCGTACGTCGGTGGAGCCGCGGTTACTTGACCGGCTCGGGCTCCGGCTCGCTCTCGGTCTCCGCCGCGCCGGCCGGGTCGACGGGCGTCTTGACGGAGTCGAGGAGCAGCTGGGCGACGTCCACGACCTGGATGGACTCCTTCGCCGTACCGTCGTTCTTCTTGCCGTTGACCGAGTCGGTCAGCATGACGAGGCAGAACGGGCAGGCGGTGGAGACGATGTCCGGGTTGAGGGAGAGGGCCTCGTCGACGCGCTCGTTGTTGATACGCTTGCCGATCCGCTCCTCCATCCACATCCGAGCGCCGCCGGCGCCGCAGCAGAAGCCGCGCTCCTTGTGGCGGTGCATCTCCTCGTTCCTGAGGCCCGGGACCTTGCCGATGATCTCGCGCGGGGGCGTGTAGATCTTGTTGTGGCGGCCCAGGTAGCACGGGTCGTGGTAGGTGATGATGCCCTCGACCGGGGTCACCGGGACCAGCTTGCCCTCGTCGACGAGGTGCTGCAGCAGCTGAGTGTGGTGGATGACCTCGTAGTCGCCGCCGAGCTGCGGGTACTCGTTGCCGATCGTGTTGAGGCAGTGCGGGCAGGTGGCGACGATCTTCTTCGCGGACTTCGGCTTCCTCGACTCCGCCGTGACCTTGCCGTCGTCGTCCAGCTCCTCGCCGAACGCCGTGTTCAGGGCCATGACGTTCTCCATGCCGAGCTCCTGGAACAGGGGCTCGTTGCCCAGGCGGCGGGCGGAGTCACCGGTGCACTTCTCGTCGCCGCCCATGATCGCGAACTTCACGCCCGCGATGTGCAGCAGCTCGGCGAAGGCCTTGGTGGTCTTCTTGGCGCGGTCCTCCAGGGCGCCGGCGCAGCCGACCCAGTACAGGTACTCGACCTCGGTGAGGTCCTCGATGTCCTTGCCGACGACCGGGACCTCGAAGTCGACCTCCTTGGTCCACTCCAGGCGCTGCTTCTTCGCCAGGCCCCAGGGGTTGCCCTTCTTCTCCAGGTTCTTGAGCATCGTGCCCGCCTCGGAGGGGAACGCGCTCTCGATCATCACCTGGTAGCGGCGCATGTCGACGATGTGGTCGATGTGCTCGATGTCCACCGGGCACTGCTCGACACAGGCGCCGCAGGTGGTGCAGGACCACAGGACGTCGGGGTCGATGACGCCGTTCTCCTCGGCGGTGCCGATGAGCGGGCGCTCGGCCTCCGCGAGAGCCGCGGCGGGCACCCCGGCCAGCTGCTCCTCGGACGCCCTCTCCTCGCCCTCCATGGACTTGCCGCCGCCGGCCAGCAGGTACGGCGCCTTGGCGTGGGCGTGGTCCCGCAGGGACATGATCAGCAGCTTCGGGGAGAGCGGCTTGCCGGTGTTCCAGGCCGGGCACTGCGACTGGCAGCGGCCGCACTCGGTGCAGGTGGAGAAGTCCAGCAGGCCCTTCCAGGAGAACTGCTCGACCTGGGAGACGCCGAAGACGTCGTCCTCGCCGGGGTCCTCGAAGTTGATCGGCTTGCCGCCGGAGGTCATCGGCAGCAGGGCACCGAGGGAGGTCTCACCGGTGGCGTTGCGCTTGAACCAGATGTTGGGGAAGGCCAGGAAGCGGTGCCAGGCCACACCCATGTTGGTGTTCAGGCCCACGGTGATCGCCCAGGTCATGGTGACCCCGAGCTTGATCATGGCCACGAGGTAGGTGAGGTTCTGCAGGGTGGAGACGCTCAGCCCCTTGAAGGCGGCGACGAGCGGGTACGACGCGAAGTACCCGGCCTCGTAGTGGTCCACGCCGTGCAGGGCGCCCTCCAGGCCGCGCAGGGTCATGATGGCGAGGCCGATGACGAGGATGACGTACTCGACGAAGTACGCCTGACCCATCTTGGAGCCCGCGAACCGGGACTTGCGGCCGGGCCGCGAGGGCAGGCTCAGCTGGCGGACGACGATCAGCACGATGATGCCGAGGGTCGTCATGGTGCCGATGAACTCGGTGTACAACTCGTACGGCAGCCAGTCGCCGATGACCGGCAGCGTCCAGTCGGCCTTGAACAGCTGGCCGTAGGCGTTGACGATCGTCAGGCCCAGGGTGAGGAAGCCGACTGCGACGAACCAGTGCGCGACGCCGATGACGCCCCACCGGTTCATCCGCGTGTGCCCGACGAACTCCCTGGCCAGCGTGAGCGTGCGGGCCTTCCAGTCGTCGGTGCGGGCGCCCGCCGGGACGGGCTGGCCGAGCTTGATGAACCGATAGATCTGCGCGACGGCTCGGGCGATGAGCGCAACGCCGACCACGGTCAGGACCAGCGACACAATGATCGCGGCGAGTTGCATGGGGGCTCCTCGGGCCTGCGAGGTGGTTCAGGGGAAGCGAAATTACTAAGCGGTAACTTATGTAGTCCGTCTGAGACTACCCCCATCTTCCTGCGGGATGCAGCAGGGCTCGGGGTGATGCGCATCATCCCACGGGTCATCGGATCGTGTTATTCGTACCGAATTGATACTTTCGCCCCTACCTTAGAGCCGTGCTCTACGGGATCGCCGCCGCCACCGCCGCCCTTCTCCTCGCCGCTGTCCTCGCTGCCCTGCTCAGGGTGCCCGCGCTGCGGGCGGGCATCGTCGACCGGCGCCGGCAGCGGCGACTGCCGCTGCTCGGCGGGCTCGCGGTGGTGACCGTCACCTGCCTCGTCGCCTGGGTGGGCCAGTGGACCGCGATCGCGCCGCTCGGGCAGGGGGTCGGGGATCTGCTGGTCGCCGCCACCTCGGTCGCCGCGCTGGGCCTGGTCGCCGACGTCTGGCGGCTCCGCCCGCGCGTGCTCGTCGCCGGTACGGTCGTGGCGGCGGCCTGCGTGGTGCCGTACGACGAGACGGGCGTACTGGGCGGCATCCTCGCCGTGGGCTGGATCGTCGTCGCCTCGCTCGCCTTCAAGGGGCTCGATCACGCGGACGGGCTCGCCGGCACCGTCGGGGTCGTCACGGCCTTCGGGGCGGGGGCCTGCGCCGCCGCCGAGGTGATGGACGGGCTGGCCGTCCTGCTGAGCGTGTTCGCGGCCGCCCTCACCGGGTTCCTGATGCACAACTGGCATCCCGCGCGGATCGGTCTCGGCGCCTGCGGCTCGCTGTTCACCGGGTTCCTGCTCTCGTCCGCCCTGGTCTTCACGCGTGCGGGGTACGGGCTGGCGCCGAGCGCGGCGGTGATGTTCTGCCTCGGCGCGGTGGCCCTCGCCGACGCCCTCCTGGTGGTCCTGGCCCGGCTGCTGGCCCGGCGCCCGCTGCTGCGGCGCGGCCCCGACCACCTCGCGCACCGGCTGCGGGGGCTCGGGCTCACCCCGCCGGGCTCGGTCGTTCTGCTGAGTGCCGGATCCTTCTCCACGGTGCTCGTGGGCGTGCTCGTGCACACCGGATGGACCGGCGAGGGTGCCGTGCTGTGGGTGGCCGGAGGGGCGCTGCTCCTGGTGCTCGTCCTCCTTCGTATCCCTGTCCAGCACCCTCGCAGGATGCCATCGACGCAGGTCAGCGGGCCATTGCGTGTAAGGAACGGATAAGACTTGAGCCCCGTCGACTCAGGTCTGTTGACCCAGCGAGGCGAGTCATGCACACTTGAGTCCGTTCCACTCAAGTCAGCTGGAGGAATCAACCATGGCACGTGCGGTCGGCATCGACCTGGGCACGACTAACTCCGTCGTCAGCGTTCTGGAGGGCGGCGAGCCCACCGTCATCACCAACGCCGAGGGTGCCAGGACCACGCCGTCCGTCGTCGCCTTCGCGAAGAACGGTGAGGTGCTCGTCGGCGAGGTCGCCAAGCGTCAGGCGGTCACGAACGTGGACCGGACCATCCGCTCGGTGAAGCGCCACATGGGCACCGACTGGAAGATCCAGCTCGACGGCAAGGACTTCAACCCGCAGCAGATCTCCGCGTTCATCCTGCAGAAGCTGAAGCGGGACGCCGAGGCCTACCTGGGCGAGAAGGTGACCGACGCGGTCATCACCGTCCCGGCCTACTTCAACGACTCCGAGCGTCAGGCGACGAAGGAGGCCGGTGAGATCGCCGGTCTGAACGTCCTGCGCATCGTCAACGAGCCGACCGCCGCCGCGCTGGCCTACGGCCTCGACAAGGACGACCAGACGATCCTCGTCTTCGACCTCGGTGGCGGCACCTTCGACGTCTCGCTGCTGGAGATCGGCGACGGCGTCGTCGAGGTGAAGGCCACCAACGGTGACAACCACCTCGGTGGTGACGACTGGGACCAGCGCGTCGTCGACTACCTGGTCAAGCAGTTCGCGGCCGGTCACGGCGTGGACCTCGGCAAGGACAAGATGGCGCTGCAGCGCCTCCGTGAGGCCGCCGAGAAGGCCAAGATCGAGCTGTCCTCGTCCACCGAGACCTCGATCAACCTGCCCTACATCACCGCGTCCGCCGAGGGCCCGCTGCACCTGGACGAGAAGCTCACCCGGGCCCAGTTCCAGCAGCTGACGGCCGACCTTCTGGAGCGCTGCAAGACGCCGTTCCACAACGTCATCAAGGACGCCGGCATCTCCATCAACGAGATCGACCACGTCGTCCTCGTCGGTGGCTCCACCCGTATGCCCGCCGTCGCCGAGCTCGTCAAGGAGCTGACCGGCGGCAAGGAGGCCAACAAGGGTGTGAACCCGGACGAGGTCGTCGCCATCGGCGCCTCGCTCCAGGCCGGTGTCCTCAAGGGCGAGGTCAAGGACGTCCTGCTGCTCGACGTCACCCCGCTGTCCCTCGGCATCGAGACCAAGGGCGGCATCATGACCAAGCTGATCGAGCGCAACACCACGATCCCGACCAAGCGCTCCGAGATCTTCACCACGGCCGAGGACAACCAGCCGTCGGTGCAGATCCAGGTCTACCAGGGCGAGCGCGAGATCGCGGCGTACAACAAGAAGCTCGGCATGTTCGAGCTGACCGGTCTGCCGCCGGCGCCGCGCGGCGTCCCCCAGATCGAGGTCTCCTTCGACATCGACGCCAACGGCATCATGCACGTGACCGCCAAGGACCTGGGCACGGGCAAGGAGCAGAAGATGACCGTCACCGGCGGCTCCTCGCTGCCGAAGGACGAGGTCGACCGCATGCGCCAGGAGGCCGAGCAGTACGCGGAGGAGGACCACCGCCGCCGCGAGGCCGCCGAGACCCGCAACCAGGGCGAGCAGCTCGTCTACCAGACCGAGAAGTTCCTCAAGGACAACGAGGACAAGGTCCCGGGCGAGATCAAGACCGAGGTCGAGGAGGCCGTCGCCGAGCTGAAGGAGAAGCTCAAGGGCGAGGACACCGCCGAGATCCGCACCGCCACCGAGAAGGTCGCGGCCGTCTCGCAGAAGCTGGGCCAGGCCATGTACGCCGACGCCCAGGCCGCGCAGGCCGGCCCGGAGGGTGCCGCCGCCGGTGGTGCCAAGGCCGCTGACGACGACGTCGTCGACGCCGAGATCGTGGACGACGAGCGCAAGGACGGTGCCGCGTGACGGAGGAGACCCCGGGCTTCGAGGAGAAGCCCGACGTCCCCTCCGGCGCCACCCCCGACGACGCCGAGTCGAAGGCCGCCCCCGAGAAGGGGGCGGCCCCGGCCGGGGACGGAAACGAGAATGTGGGTCTGGTGGCCCAGCTGGACCAGGTGCGCACCGCGCTGAACGAGCGCACCGTGGACCTCCAGCGGCTCCAGGCCGAGTACCAGAACTACCGCCGCCGGGTCGAGCGTGACCGGATCGCGGTCAAGGAGATCGCCATCGCGAACCTCCTGACCGAGCTCCTGCCCGTGCTCGACGACATCGGCCGCGCGCGGGAACACGGCGAACTGGTCGGCGGCTTCAAGTCGGTGGCCGAGTCGCTGGAGACCGTCGCGGCCAAGATGGGCCTGCAGCAGTTCGGCAAGGAGGGCGAGCCCTTCGACCCGACCATCCACGAGGCCCTGATGCACTCCTACGCGCCGGACGTCACCGAGACGACCTGCGTGGCGATCCTGCAGCCCGGGTACCGCATCGGCGAGCGCACCATCCGCCCCGCGCGGGTGGCCGTCGCCGAGCCGCAGCCCGGCGCGCAGACCGTCAAGGCCGAGGGCGCCGAGGAGAACACCGAGGCGAAGCAGGCCGACGACAAGGAGAACGGTGGCCCGGACGAGGGCTGACGTGAAGACCACTGAGGGGAAGGAGGGACGTCGGGGATGAGCACCAAGGACTTCATCGAGAAGGACTACTACAAGGTCCTCGGCGTCCCCAAGGACGCCACCGAGGCCGAGATCAAGAAGGCGTACCGGAAGCTCGCCCGCGAGTTCCACCCGGACGCCAACAAGGGCAACGCCAAGGCCGAGGAGCGCTTCAAGGAGATCTCCGAGGCGAACGACGTGCTCGGCGACCCCAAGAAGCGCAAGGAGTACGACGAGGCACGCACCCTGTTCGGCAACGGCGGCTTCCGCCCCGGACCGGGCGCCGGCGGCTCCTTCAACTTCGACCTGGGCGACCTCTTCGGAGGTGCCGGGAACACCCAGGGCGGAGGCTTCGGCGGTGGACTCGGTGACGTCTTCGGGGGCCTGTTCAACCGCGGCGGCACCGCCGGCACGCGTACCCAGCCCAGGCGCGGCCAGGACATCGAGTCCGAGGTCACGCTGAGCTTCACGGAGGCCATCGAGGGCGCCACGGTGCCCCTCAGGATGTCCTCCCAGGCGCCCTGCAAGGCCTGCTCGGGCACCGGCGACAAGAACGGCACCCCGCGCGTGTGCCCGACCTGTGTCGGCACCGGGCAGGTCGCCCGGGGCTCGGGCGGCGGCTTCTCGCTCACCGACCCCTGCCCCGACTGCAAGGGCCGCGGCCTGATCGCCGAGCACCCCTGCCTGGAGTGCAAGGGCAGCGGCCGCGCCAAGTCGTCGAGGACCATGCAGGTCCGCATCCCGGCCGGGGTGACCGACGGCCAGCGCATCCGGCTGCGCGGCAAGGGCGCGCCCGGTGAGCGGGGCGGTCCGGCGGGCGACCTGTACGTGGTCGTGCACGTCGGCGAGCACCCGGTGTTCGGGCGCAAGGGCGACAACCTGACCGTCACCGTGCCGGTGACCTTCACCGAGGCGGCCCTCGGCGGCGAGGTCCGGGTGCCCACCCTCGGCGGCCCCTCCGTCACCCTGAAACTGCCGCCCGGCACGCCCAACGGCCGCACCATGCGCGCCCGGGGCAAGGGCGCGGTCCGCAAGGACGGTACCCGCGGCGACCTGTTGGTCACCGTCGAGGTGCGTGTTCCCAAGGACCTGTCGGGGAAGGCTCGTGACGCGCTCGAGGCGTACCGCGAGGCGACCGCGGGCGAGGACCCGCGGGCGGAGCTGTTCGAGGCCGCGAAGGGAGACTGAGAGAGAGATGGACGGCCGTCGACGAAACCCGTATGAACTGACCGAGGAGACCCCGGTCTACGTCATCTCGGTGGCGGCCCAGCTCTCCGGACTCCACCCGCAGACGCTGCGCCAGTACGACCGCCTGGGCCTGGTGTCCCCGGACCGCACCGCGGGCCGGGGCCGGCGCTACTCGGCCCGCGACATCGAACTGCTCCGCCAGGTGCAGCAGTTGTCGCAGGACGAGGGCATCAACCTGGCCGGAATCAAGCGCATCATCGAACTGGAGAACCAGGTCGCCGCCCTGCAGTCCCGCGTCGTGGAACTGGAGGCGGCCCTGGACGGCGCGGCGGCCGCGATGCAGCAGCGCGAGGCCGCCGTCCACGCCTCCTACCGCCGCGACCTGGTGCCGTACCAGGAGGTCCAGCAGACCAGCGCGCTGGTGGTGTGGCGGCCGAAGCGGCAGCAGGACTGAGTACCCGAAGCGGTGCCGAAGGGGCCCGGATTCCGGGCCCCTTTCTTTGCCATCTCATGAACTCCCGTTGGATGGAGGGTCCGTAAAGGGCGTTTGAAGGTGATTCCGTTCTTCCTTCACAGGGTCAGCTGAGCGTGGCGTTGCGGACTCGTTAAGTAGTTCCGCTTGACGCCGGGTGTGGCCTCCGCGTTGTCTTTTCAGACACCTGGGTCGTATACCAGCCCTACGTCCGGAACGCACCTGAAGTGAGCCCTCGAATGCGTCGTATCGCCATATCCGTGGCTGCATCCACGATGACCCTCTCGCTCGCCGGCTGTGGCGTCCTGAACGCGACGGGGGACGGTGCGAACGCGAGCCCCAGCAAGGGCAATGACATCACGGTGGGCCTCCTTTTGCCGGAGAAGGCGAACACCCGGTACGACAAGTTCGACTACCCCATCATCAAGACCCAGGTCGCCGCGCTCACCAGGAAGCAGGGCAAGGTCGACTACGCCAACGCGGACGCGAGCGCCTCCCGGCAGGCCACGCAGATGCAGCAGATGATCGACGACAAGGTCGACGTCATCCTGGTCGACGCGGTCGACTCGCACGCCATCGCCGGCGAGGTGAAGAAGGCCAAGGACGCGGGCATCCCGGTCATCGCCTACGACCGCCTCGCCGAGGGCCCGATCGACGCGTACGTCTCCTTCGACAACGAGCTGGTCGGCGAGGTGCAGGGCCGCACCCTGCTGGAGGCCCTCGGGTCGAGCGCGGACAGCTCCGCCAAGATCGTCATGGTCAACGGCTCGCCGACCGACCCGAACGCCAAGCAGTTCAAGGAGGGCGCGCTCTCCGAGCTGAACGGCAAGGTGACGATCGCGGCGACGTACGACACCACGGACTGGAAGCCGGAGCTCGCCGAGTCCGAGATGGCCAAGGCCATCACCGCGATCGGCAAGAGCAACATCGCCGGCGTCTACGCGGCCAACGACGGCATGGCGGGCGGCGTCATCAAGGCCCTGAAGGCCGCCGGCGTCACCAGCCTGCCCCCGGTCACCGGCCAGGACGCCGAACTCGACGCAGTGCAGCGGATCGTGGCGGGCGAGCAGTACATGAGCGTCTACAAGGCCTACCCGGACGAGGCCGAGGCCGCCGCGCAGATGGCCGTCGCCAAGGTCCAGGGCAAGGACATCCAGTTCGACGCGCTCACCCAGGACAAGGTCGACAGCCCCACCACCAAGAGCATTCCGTCCAAGCTGATCCAGCCGACCGCGCTGACCAAGAGCGACATCAAGTCCACGGTCATCGCGGACGGCATCTACACGGTGGCTGACATCTGCACGGCCCCGTACAAGGCGGCCTGCGCCGCGCTCCGGCTGAAGTAGGGACCGTTCCCCACGCGCCCCATGGGCGGCCCTCAGGGGCGCCCCCAGGGGTGCGGGGAACCGCGCGACCAGCCACCACGGCGCCGCAGACGAACGGCGGCCACAGCGCGGCTGGTCGCGCGGAGCGCCTCGCGCCACCCCCGTGGGCGCGGGGCACGGCCCCGGCAGGGCGGGGGGAGCCGGGCCGGGGCCGCTCCGGGTGTCCGGTGATCCGGTGACACCCGGGGGAAGCGGGACCAACGATGCCGTGACGCACTCGGCCCCACCACCATCAGCTTGTTGCAATGCGAGGGGCGGAGCCTGGCCGATACCCGGACATAACGGCGCTTTGCGGAGGTCCCGTTGGGGAGAGCCGTGTTGCGGACCCGGTCGACGCCGCGCATAGTTGCGCTGCGGAAGTGACAGCACACCGGGGGTGAAATGGGCGATGGCCGGGCGCGGGGCGGAGCAGCATCCACATGGCGCCGACCGACTGTGCGCGGCCGGGGATCGCGTGTATTCCCGGGCCGTACGCCGGGGTCGGGTGGCGCGCACTGATGCCGAGCCCGTGCCCTGTCTGCTGGAGCTGGCCCTGCTGCACCCGGATCCCGACGACATGGACTGGCTGGTGCCGACCTCCCCGCAGGAGGTCATGAGCAGGCTGCTGCGCGGGGTCTACGACGAGGTCAGCGAGAGTCAGCGACGGGTGGGCTCGGCGGTGGCCGCCTTCGAGTGGTACGCCGGGCTCGGCCGTCAGCTGGGCGCCCTGGCCGCGCCGGCCGAGGGCAGCGCGATCCGGGTGCTGGACGGGCTCTCCCGGATCCAGGCCGCGATGGACGAGGCCACCGAGGCGTGCACGACCGAGGTGCTCACCGTGCAGCCGGGCGGCATCCGCCGGGAGGCCGAGCTGACCGAGGGGCTGCACCGGGCGCTGGCCCTGCGCGGCCGGGGCGTGCGCATGCGCGACCTGTACACGCATGTGGCCCGGCACGGCCAGGGGCTGCTCAACTACCTGGAGCTGATGGGCGACACGGTCGAGGCCCGCACCCTCGACGAGGTCATCGACCGGCTCATCCTGTTCGACCGCACGGTGGCCTTCATCCCGGCCAACGCCGACCGCACCATGGCCCTGGAACTGCGCCACCCGGCCCTGGTCGGCTACCTGGTGACGGTCTTCGAGCGGCTGTGGCGCCTCGCCATCCCCCTGACGGCCCCGCTGCCCGACACCGGCATCGAGGGCATCTCGCACCGCGAACAGTCCATCGCCGCGCTGCTCGCCGAGGGCCACCAGGACGCGGTGATCGCCGAGCGGCTCGGCATCAGCGTGCGCACCTGCCGCGCCCACATCGCCCGTCTGTCGGAGACCCTCGGCGCGGCCAGCCGTACTCAGTTGGGCGTGCGGATAGCCCAGGTCGGCCTGGACGGCCACCGCGGCCCGGGCCTGCCGGCCGGCGCGCTCACGGCCCCTGATCAAGAATCCCCGAGCGTGCGATGAGGTAGCCGAGCTGGGCGCGGCTCTCGCTGCCGAGGGTGGCGGCGAGCTTGGCGATGTGCAGCCGGGCGGTGCGGACGTTCATGCCGAGGCGGTCGGCGATGACGGCGTCGGTGTGCCCTTCGACGAGGAGGGCGGCGATGGCGCGCTGGCGGGGGGTGACGCCGTTCACGGACGGCGGCTGCACCGCCTCCGGGAACATCGGCGTGGCCAGCCGCCAGAGCCGGTCGAAGGTCGTGACGAAGTACTTGATCAGGGCCGGGTGGCGGACCTCCAGGGCGAGGGTGCCGTCGTCGTCGGCCGGCAGGAAGGCGATCTTGCGGTCGATGACGATGAGCCGGTCCGGCACCTCGTCGAGGCTGCGGGCCTCGGTGTCGCCCCGCCGGAAGTGCTCCAGCGGCCCGTACACGAGCGGCACATGGCGCAGGGTGTGCTGGTAGAGGACGCGGATGCGGCCGCCGCGGTCCAGCAGGGCCTGGTCGCGGGGGAAGGCGGTGTCGCGGGCCGCCTGGCCGCGCGTGCCGGTCAGGCCGGAGTGCGGCTGGATGGTGAGCGACTCCTCGGTGGCGTCGACCATCGCGTCGGTGATGGCCCGGTTGATCTGCTCGGTGCCGCTGAGCAGCCGCAGCATGGTGGTGCCGGTTCCGGTGCCCGGTGGCTGCGGTACGTCGACCCGCATCAGCGGCTCGAACCGCTCCACCAGCCGGTCCTCGCGCCGCCGTTCCTCGGCGACACGGGCCGCGGAGGCGCGCAGCAGCCGGTGCAGTGCCGCGGCGGGCGGGACCGGTTCGAGCAGGCCGAGGTCGTCGAGGGCGGGGTGGAGCAGGCCGAAGTCGGTGAGACAGGGCACGTCGGCGGCCTCGACGGCGGGCACGCGCCCTTCCCGCAGGGCGCGTTCGTACACCGCCTGCCCGGCGGCGCACAGTTCCTCGACGCCGTGCTCGCGGTGCGTCACGGGCCCACCTCCCCCTGCTGCTCCAGCATGCCGGACTGCCCTATGAGGTATCCGAGTTGGGCGCGGCTCTCGCTGCCGAGGGTGGCGGCGAGCTTGGCGATGTGCAGGCGGGCGGTGCGGATGTTCATGCCGAGGCGGTCGGCGATGGCGCCGTCGGTGTGGCCCTCGACGAGGAGGGCGGCGATGGCGCGCTGGCGGGGGGTGACGCCGTTCACGGTGGGGTGCTGGACCGCCTGGGGGTACATCGGGGTGGCCAGGCGCCACAGGCGGTCGAACACCGTGGACAGGTACGTCACCAGCGGCGGATGGCGTATCTCGACCGCGAGCGTGCGGTCGGCGCTGGCGGGCACGAAGGCGACCGTGCGGTCGATGACGACCAGCCGCTCGGGCGTCTCGTCGAGGGTGCGCACCTCGACGTCACCGCCCAGGAGTTCGTAGTGCGCGAGGACGGCGGGGTCGTGGCGGCTCGTGTGCTGGTACAACGTGCGCATACGGCAGCCGCGCGCCAGGATCGCCTGCTCCCGGGGCAGCGCCACGGCCAGCTGGTCCACGGGGCGTTTGCCGCCCGGCTGGACGGTGAGCACCTCGGTGGCGGCACGGGTCAGCGCTTCGCCGATCGCGTGGTTGATCCGGTCGAATCCGCTGTGGACGCGGATCGCCGGCGTCTCGCCGGTGGCGCCGGTGAGGTCGGCGCTCGCCCGCAGCAACGGCTCGAAGGCCAGGGCGAGACGGGTCTCGCGCCGGCGTTCGCCGGCGATGCGTTCCGCGGAGGCGTGCAGGAGTTCCTGCAGGGCGACGGCCGCGGGCACCGGCTCCAGCCGGTCCAGGTCCGCCACGGCCGGCTGGAGCAGCCCGAAGGCCGGCAGACAGGGGGCCTGCTCCGCCTCCGCGCCGCTGATGTGGCCTTCGCGCAGGGCACGCGCGTACAACTCCGCTCCCTGAGCGCACAGTTCGTCGGCGCCGTGTGCGGCGTGCGGCCCCGCTGTCACCGTGCCGCTCCTCGGTGCCCGCCGGTCACTGCTCACCGCCCAGCGAGGTGTCCTTGTCCAGCAGTCCGGACTGTGCGATGAGATAGCCGAGCTGTGCGCGGCTGCCGCTGCCGAGGGCCGTGGCCAGTTTGGCGATGTGGGCCCGGCAGGTGCGCACGTTCATGCCGAGGCGCCGGGCTATGGCCTCGTCCACGTGTCCCTCGACCAGGAGCTTGGCTATCGAGCGCTGGACGCCGGTGATGCCGTCGACGGGAGGGGCGTAGGCCGGTTCTTCGAGGAGGGGGACCGCGCGCCGCCACAGTTGCTCGAAGACCTTCACGAGGTAGTCGACCAGGCCGGGATGGCGCAGCTCCAGTGCGACCTGGCGGTCGTCGCGCGCGGGTATGAACGCCACCGAGCGATCGAAGATCATCAGCCGCTCGATGAGTTCCTCGAGCGTACGGATCTCGACCTTTCCCTTGGCCATGATCTCGGCGTAGGCGAGTGTCCCCTGGCTGTGCCGCACCGTGTGCTGGTACAGCGTGCGCATGGAGATGCCGCGGTCGATGATGTCCTGACCCCGTTTCAGGGCCGTGCTGAGGACGTGCTCGCTGCGTCCGCCGCCGGGCTGCACGGTGAGTACCTCGGTCTGGCACTCGGCCGTGGCCCGCTCGATGGCCGCGTTGATGCGGTCGATGCCCTCGTGCACCGTGACGGCGTGGGTCTCCCTCGGGCCCTGGGCGCTGATGGCCAGGAATGGCTCGAAGGAGTCGGTGAGTTCGATCGCGAGATGTCTGCGCTCCTGGATCTCGCGTTCGATGGGATGCAGGCGCTGGGCGAGGGCGGCCGCGGGCAGGACCGGTCGCAGCCAGTTCGGGTCGTCGGGATCCGGGTGGAGCAGCGCGAATTCCAGCAGGCAGGGGGCGGGGACCACTTCCGAGCGCGACACCCGGCCGAGCCGGAGCGCGTCCGCATAGAGTCGCTTGCCTTCGGCGCAGAGGTCCGTCATCCCATGCGGATGTGTCCCCATTTTCTCGTTATGTGGCAAATCTCCACCCCCCAGGGTCCTGAACGTGCAGGAACATGATGCACCGGTTCTGTGGCTTTGACGTGGCTTGATGAGCCATCGTCATGAGGGCGGGGGAGAGACACTGGGGAAGTGAGGACGAAGCCCATCATGTGCAAGAGAATGCTTCGCTCAGTACTTGCCGTTGCCTTCTCCGCAGGACTGGTCTTCGGCATGGTGAGTACGCTGGATCTCGGCTGGGACAGCACCAAATCGGTGAACCAGGCGAAGTCCGCGCAGGATCTCGGCTGGGACATCGTGCGGGCGGGTGTACCGGCATGAGCACGCCGCCCGACGACCGCTCCTTCCGACGCGAAATGGCCACGGCCTACCGCTCCGGCTGGCACTTCATCGACCTGGTCACCGCCATCCCCCACAGCGGTGACTCGCTGATGGTGACCGTGTTCGGTGAGCCGGTCGTCGTGACGCGGGACGAGGACGAGGACGTGCGGGCGTACCGGTGCCTGCGCAAGCCGCGTGGCGCGCCACAGCCGGTCCGGTGTGCCGTCCGGTACGGAATGATCTTTGTGAATCTCGACCAGCGTGACCACCGGCTCGCGGAGCCGGCGGACCATGACCTGAGGACCATCTCAGCCACCCCCCGCAGTGCCTGACGCGATTCCCCCGTCGTAAAAGATCGCTCAGGCGCTTCCCCCCGCAGCGGCGTCACCGTGACCTGAACACGGTGACGCCGCTGCAGTTTGCGGGGATATGGAGGGAGATGGGGACACTTCCAGGGTGGCCGAAAGTTTTCGGTCATCTCAGCCGTTCCCCAGGGCGCGCTCCACCTCGATCTCGATCACCACGCGCGCCGGATTCGGCCTCGGTGTCCGCCGGTAGCGCTCGGCATAGCGCCGCACCGCGTCCGCGACCCGTTCCGGTTCCGTCCGTACCCGTGCGCGCCCTTCCAGTGTGGCCCAGCGCCGGCCGTCCACCTGGCACACCGCCACCCGGGCGCCCTCGGCCCCCGCCGCGCGCACATGCCCCGCTTTCGCGCTGGTGCCGCTGGTGATCACGCGGGCCAGCCCGGCCTGCGCGTCGTACGTCACCCCCACCGGCACCACGTGCGGGCTGCCGTCGGGCCGGAGCGTCGTCAGGGTGCACAGGTGGCGTTCCCGCCAGAACTCCAGGTACTGCTCAGAGTGCTTCGCCATGTCCCGCAACCTAGCCCCGCAGGCCCACCCTCGGAACCTTGAGCGGAATAGACTCAACTTTGTGTACGCTGGTGAAGTCAGCAGTGGAGAGTGTGGCCGAGGAGGAGAACGGACAACGTGGACGCCGAGCTGACCAACAGGAGCCGGGACGCGATCAACACGGCCGGCAACCGGGCCGTGTCCGAGGGGCACCCGGACCTCACCCCTGCTCACCTGCTGCTGGCTCTGCTCCAGGGGCAGGAGAACGAGAACATCACCGATCTGCTCGCGGCCGTCGAGGCCGACCAGGCCGTCGTGCGCGCCGGTGCGGAGAAGCTGCTGGCCGCGCTGCCCAGCGTGACCGGCTCCACGGTTGCGCCCCCGCAGCCCAACCGTGAACTGCTCGCCGTGATCGCCGACGCCTCCGAGCGCGCGCAGGAACTCGGCGACGAGTACCTGTCGACCGAGCACCTGCTCATCGGCATCGCCGCGAAGGGCGGCGCGGCCGGCGAGCTGCTCAAGGGCCAGGGCGCCGACGCGAAGAAGTTGCAGCAGGCCTTCCAGAAGGCCAGGGGAGGACGCCGCGTGACCACCGCCGACCCGGAGGGCCAGTACAAGGCCCTGGAGAAGTTCGGCACCGACTTCACCGCCGCCGCCCGCGAGGGCCGGCTCGACCCGGTCATCGGGCGGGACCAGGAGATCCGGCGGGTCGTGCAGGTGCTGTCCCGCCGCACGAAGAACAACCCCGTGCTCATCGGTGAGCCGGGCGTCGGCAAGACCGCCGTGGTCGAGGGGCTCGCCCAGCGGATCGTCAAGGGCGACGTGCCCTCGTCGCTGAAGGACAAGCGGCTGGTCGCGCTCGACCTCGGCGCGATGGTCGCGGGCGCCAAGTACCGCGGCGAGTTCGAGGAGCGCCTGAAGTCGGTCCTCGCCGAGATCAAGGACTCCGACGGGCAGATCATCACCTTCATCGACGAGCTGCACACCGTCGTCGGCGCCGGTGCCGGCGGCGACTCGGCCATGGACGCGGGCAACATGCTCAAGCCGATGCTGGCCCGCGGCGAGCTGCGCATGGTCGGCGCCACCACCCTGGACGAGTACCGGGAGCGGATCGAGAAGGACCCGGCGCTGGAGCGGCGCTTCCAGCAGGTGATGGTCGCCGAGCCGACCGTCGAGGACACCATCGCGATCCTGCGCGGACTGAAGGGCCGGTACGAGGCCCACCACAAGGTGCAGATCGCCGACAGCGCGCTGGTGGCCGCCGCCAGCCTCTCCGACCGCTACATCACCTCGCGCTTCCTGCCCGACAAGGCCATCGACCTGGTCGACGAGGCCGCCTCACGGCTGCGCATGGAGATCGACTCCTCCCCGGTCGAGATCGACGAACTCCAGCGCGCGGTCGACCGGTTGAAGATGGAGGAGCTGGCGATCGCCAAGGAGACCGACCCCGCCTCCGTCGCCCGCCTGGAGAAGCTGCGCCGTGACCTCGCCGACAAGGAGGAGGAGCTGCGCGGCCTCACCGCCCGCTGGGAGAAGGAGAAGCAGTCCCTCAACCGGGTCGGTGAGCTGAAGGAGCGCCTGGACGACCTGCGCGGCCAGGCCGAACGCGCCCAGCGCGACGGCGACTTCGACACCGCCGCCAAGCTGCTCTACGGCGAGATCCCGCAGCTGGAGAAGGAGCTGGAGGCCGCCTCCGAGGCCGAGGAGGAGGCCGCCAAGGACACGATGGTGAAGGAGGAGGTCGGCTCCGACGACATCGCCGACGTCGTCGCCGCCTGGACCGGCATCCCGGCGGGCCGCCTGATGGAGGGCGAGACGCAGAAGCTGCTGCGCATGGAGGACGAGCTGGGCAAGCGGCTCATCGGCCAGACCGAGGCCGTACGGGCGGTCTCCGACGCCGTGCGGCGCTCCCGCGCCGGCATCGCCGACCCCGACCGGCCCACCGGTTCCTTCCTCTTCCTCGGCCCGACCGGCGTCGGCAAGACCGAACTCGCCAAGGCGCTCGCGGACTTCCTCTTCGACGACGAGCGGGCCATGGTCCGCATCGACATGTCGGAGTACGGCGAGAAGCACAGCGTGGCCCGGCTGGTCGGCGCGCCTCCCGGGTACGTCGGCTACGAGGAGGGCGGCCAGCTCACGGAGGCGGTGCGCCGCCGCCCGTACTCCGTCGTGCTGCTGGACGAGGTGGAGAAGGCCCACCCCGAGGTCTTCGACATCCTCCTGCAGGTCCTGGACGACGGCCGCCTGACGGACGGCCAGGGCCGCACGGTCGACTTCCGCAACACCATCCTGGTGCTCACCTCCAACCTGGGCAGCCAGTTCCTGGTCGACCCGATCACCAGCGAGGCGGAGAAGAAGGAGCAGGTCCTGGAGGCGGTCCGCGCCTCCTTCAAGCCGGAGTTCCTCAACCGGCTGGACGACCTGGTGGTCTTCTCGGCGCTGACCAAGCCCGAACTGGAGCGGATCGCCGGGCTGCAGATCGACCGGCTGGCCAAGCGGCTCGCCGAGCGCCGGCTCACCCTGGACGTCACCCCGCAGGCGCTGGCCTGGCTGGCGGAGGAGGGCATGGACCCGGCGTACGGCGCCCGCCCGCTGCGCCGCCTCGTGCAGACCTCCATCGGCGACCGGCTCGCCAAGGAGATCCTCGCCGGCGAGGTCAAGGACGGCGACACGGTCCGCGTCGACCGCTTCGGCGAGGGCCTGCTGGTGGGTCCGGCGACCGGGAAGACGCTGTGACGCCCACTCGCCGGTGACACTCACACGGTGAACGCGGAGAAACGTACGAGGGCCTGGTCGCGGCCCTCGTACGCCACGTCCACTTCGACCGCGTCCGCCTCGGCGCGGGCGGGGGGAGCGTCGTCGCCCCCGCCGTTCAGGTTCAGGCAGTAGGCCGCTCCGTCCGCGCAGTACTCCGTCTCCGGTCCCGGCGCGTGCGGATAGGTGGCCTTCAGCCAGGCGCGCACGCCGTTCCGCGGCATCCGGAAGGTGGCGTCGTAGGAGGTGTCCAGCCAGGCCTGCACCGTGCAGTGCGCGTCGTGCGCCCCCCGCGGCAGCTTCGCCCCGCCGAAGGCCAGGGCCTCGGCGCAGGGCGCCTTCTGCGGCTCCGTGGCGCCGTCCAGCAGGTAGGAGGCCGCGAACCCGACGACTGTGGAGGCCAGCCGCATCGTCCCCATGCCGAGCAGCGCGACGACCCCCAGGACCAGGGTCCACTTCCCCAGCCTCTTCAGGGCCCGCCTCACCATACCGACCCCCCCTCGTTCACCGGCCGTCCGCCCGGCCAGCCGGATCATGTCAGCCCACGGCTGACAGGCGGCGTCGGGGCTTGCTTCCCCCCTCCCCCCGTGGGGGAGGATGGCGGAATCCACCATGAAGGGAAAAACACGGTGAGCATCGACCCGTCCTCGATTCCGAACTTCGGGGGCCAGCCCGAACCGCAGCCCCAGGGACCGGCCGGCCCCGTCCTCCCGGATCAGGACCTCGTGAAGCAGCTCCTCGACCAGATGGAGCTGAAGTACGTCGTCGACGAGGAAGGAGACCTCGCGGCTCCGTGGGAGCAGTTCCGCACCTACTTCATGTTCCGCGGGGAGGAAGAGCAGGCCGTCTTCTCGGTGCGGACCTTCTACGACCGCCCCCACAAGATCGACGACAAGGCGCAGCTGCTGGAGTCCGTCGACGACTGGAACCGCCGCACCCTGTGGCCCAAGGTCTACACCCACACCCACGACGACGGCACCGTCCGCCTGATCGGCGAGGCGCAGATGCTGATCGGCACGGGTGTCGACATCAACCACTTCGTCTCCTCGACCGTCAGCTGGGTGCGGGCCGCGATCGAGTTCGACAAGTGGCTCGTCGAGCAGCTCGGCCTGGAGCAGGAGGTCAACGAGGCGGACAAGCCCGAGAACCCCGAGGCCGACGGCGAATAGGCCCCGCGGGACCTACAGCGGTTCCTGCGCGTACACCAGCAGGTACGCGCCGTAGAGATAGCTGAGCCCGGCCAGGGCCGCGACCAGCACGGTCGCGTGCCAGGGCCGGGCTCTCGCCGTCCGGACCAGCCCCCGGGCGAGCGGCAGCAGCAGCGGGAACGCCGGCAGCAGGAACCGCGGCTTGGACTCGAAGAAGCCCGACCCGCCGAGCGCGATCAGCAGCAGCACCCCACTGAAGACGAGCAGCGGCAGCGGAGCGCGGTCCAGGAGCAGCAGCGCGTACAGCACCGTCCCCGCCGCGACCAGCACCAGCGCCATCGGGAACACGAACCGGCTGCCGTGCAGCAGCATCGCGCGCAGGAACTGCACCGAACCCCACCCGAAGTCGAACGTCGACCCCCACAGCCGCTGCACCTCGAAGTAGCCGCCCAGCAGATCGTCCTTGCGCCGGCCCACCCACAGCACGTACGCCGTCCAGCCCAGCGGGGCGAGCGCCGCACCCGTCCACAGCCTGTGGGAAACCCGGGAAACCTTTCCTCGTCGTCGCCACGCCTCCGCTCCCGCCGCGGCCAGCACCGCCGCGGCGACCGCGAACCCGTTCGGCCGGGCCAGCCCCGCCAGTGCCGCGAGCGCACCCGCCCACAGCCACTTCCCGGCCAGCGCCGCGTACAGCGACCAGGCGGCGAACGCGGCCAGCACGGGCTCGGTGTACGCCATCGACAGCACCACCGAGTGCGGCAGCAGCCCCCACAGCAGCACCAGCGCGACGCCGGTGGCCCGCCCGTGCAGCAGGGAGCCGACCGCGTGGATCCCGGCGGCGGCCACGGCGGCCGCGGTCCACGAGATCAGCAGCCCGGCGATGCCGCCGCTGAACGGGGTCAGCGCCGTCGCCGCCCGCAACAGCGCCGGGTACAGCGGGAAGAACGCGAGGTCGCTGTGCGGGTCAGGGTCGCGGGAGGGCAGGTCGTGACCGTAACCGTGCGCCGCGATGCCCAGGTACCAGACCGAGTCCCAGGACCGGGTGAGCAACGTCAGCGGGTGCCGGCCGGCGCCACGGGCGACGAGGGCGAGCACGGCCACACCGGTGAGCCGGACGCCGAGGAAGAGGCCTACGGCGACCCCGCTCGTGCGGAGGAACGAGGGCCGGGCGCGGTCTCGCTGCGCCGGCTGGGACGCGGCTACGGGCGGGGCGAGGGTGGTGCTGGCGTGGGTCACATCTGAGCACCCTGCAAGGGCTTGCGCGCCGAAGCGAGCAGGCGGCCGCCGAGTGCGGCGCGGGTTCACCGATTCGGCTGCCCGCCGTCGAGCCGTCGGCCGTCTCCCGGCCGGGGGTGTCGTGGCTGGTCGCGCTCACCCGGCGGCAGCCGCGTGTCCGAGGCCGCCGCCGGCCTCGGTGCCCTACATCGCCCGCAGCCGCTCCGCCGCCTCCCCCAGGACCTCCTCGCGTTTGCAGAACGCGAACCGCACGAACGGCGCCCCCGCCTCCCGGTCGTCGTAGAACACGGCATTGGGGATCGCGACGACGCCCGCCCGCTCTGGCAGGGCGCGGCAGAAGGCGAAGCCGTCCTTCTCGCCGAGGGGGCGGATGTCGGTGGTGATGAAGTACGTGCCGGCCGGCCGGAAGACCTCGAAGCCCGCCTCCGCCAGCCCCCGCGCGAGGATGTCGCGGCGGGTCTGCATGGACCGGCGGAACCCCTCGAAGTAGGAGTCGGGCAGGGCGAGCGCCTCCGCGACCGCGTACTGGAAGGGCCCCGAGGACACGTACGTCAGGAACTGCTTCACCGAACGGACCGCGCTCACAAGCTCCGGCGCGGCCGTCACCCAGCCGACCTTCCAGCCGGTGAAGGAGAAGGTCTTGCCGGCCGAGCCGATCGTCACGGTGCGCTCGCGCATGCCGGGGAAGGAGGCGAGCGGCAGATGCTCGGCGTCCCCGAAGACCAGGTGCTCGTAGACCTCGTCCGTGACCACCAGCAGGTCCCGCTCGACGGCCAGCTCGGCGATCGCGGCCAGCTCCGCGCGGGTGAGGACCGTGCCGGTCGGATTGTGCGGGGTGTTGATCAGCAACAGCCGGGTGCGGTCGGTGACGGCCGCGCGCAGCTCGTCCAGATCGAGGCGGAAGCTGCCCTCGTGCGGCCTGAGGGTCACCGGCACCCGGGTGCCGCCCGCCATGGCGATACTGGCCGCGTAGGAGTCGTAGTACGGCTCCAGGGCCACGACCTCGTCACCCGGCTCCAGCAGGGCCAGCAGCGAGGCCGCGATCGCCTCCGTCGCGCCCGCGGTGACCAGCACCTCGGTGTCCGGGTCGTACGGCAGCCCGTAGCGGCGCTGCTGGTGCGCGGCGACGGCGGTGCGCAGCTCGGGGATGCCAGGGCCCGGCGGGTACTGGTTGCCGCGGCCCTCGCGCAGCGCCCGTACCGCCGCCTCCCGGATCTCCTCGGGCCCGTCGGTGTCGGGGAAGCCCTGGCCGAGGTTGATCGACCCGGTGGACACGGCGAGCGCGGACATCTCCGCGAAGATCGTCGTCCCGAACTCGGCGAGCCGGCGGTTGAGGTGAGGGCGTGCGCTGGAGGTCATGCCCGCCATCCTGCGCCCAGGCTCTGAAGTTCCTCAACTCTGCTTTGAGCCCGGAGACGGTCGGGCATCCCCCGGTCACCGCGGTCCACGGGGGGCCGCTTCGGGGGAACGGAAGGACGGTGGCGCCATGGTCGTCGGCATCATCTTCATCCTGGTCGTGGTCGCGTTCGTGACCATGACGGCGCTGGCCGGCGGTCGGCACCGCAACCGGCGGCGCACGGTGTCGCTCGGCAAGAGCGGCCGCCGCCGGTCCGGGTCGTACCGCTCGTCGTCCTCGTCGTACGACGGCAGCGGCAGCTGGTGGGCGGGCGGCGTGGACTCGGGCTCGTCGGGCGGCCATCACGGGAGCCACCACGGCGGTCACTCCTGCGGCGGCGGACATTCCTGCGGGGGCCACTCCTCCTGTGGCGGTTCCTCCTGCGGCGGCGGTTCGTCGTGCGGCGGCGGATGCGGGGGAGGCAGCTGACACGGGGCAGCCGAGCTCGTCGGGGGAGCCCTGTCCGGGCCGCACGGGAGCGCCCGCCGGGCAGGGCAGCCGGCGGGCGCTCGCCGTTCGTTTCCCGCGCCCCGCGTACGCCATGGTTGAACAGTTGAACTGTGGGGCCCTCTGAGGGATGGAAACCCGGCGAAGTTGGGTAAAAACGCTGTGGTGGCGCCTCTGTTCATGATTCCCTCTAAATCGCCAACGCAGCCCCTCGGACGTCCCCGAGACTCCCCACCCCGGCCGAGCCGACTGGGCTGACATGGCCGATCTCCCTCTCATCGCGTGTTAGCGGAGCCGATCCATGCTCACGACCCTGAACACCTCCTACACCGATACGCGCGCTGCCGACCTAGCCTGGGCCCTGGGACGCGAGCCGCTGCCGGCCCTGGCCACCCTCGATCTGGAACTCGCCGGAAAAAGGCTCCAGTTGAGACTGCTCGGCGCGTCCCACCAGGTGCTGCTGGAGCAGGAGCACGGCATCTGTTCGGAGACGGTCGCGTGCATCCCCGGCTCCAGCACCCCGCTCCCGCTCGGCGTGGCCAAGCGGGTCGGCGACTGGGAGTACGAGTTCGCCGCGCGCGTCGAGGTGCTCACGCCCGGCTCCTTCGAGGGCCGCGCCCAGGAGTTGCTGGCCCTCGTCTCCGACCATCCGCACGGCCTCGCCGGCGTCTTCCCGGGCAGCCCGCACGCCTTCACCGCGATGCTGGCCCAGCGCCACGGGGGGCAGGTGCACTGGCGCACCTGGCACGCCTACCCGCAGGACGGGCAGTTGGTGGCCACCCGGACCCGGGTGGGGGAGCGGGTGGTGGTGGCACAGCCGCGTTGAGCGCACCGCGCGAACATAAACCCACCGGGCGCAAATCGCTGTCCACTTCCACACGTGTGGGTGACGAAGCGTACCGAGCGCGTGACGTAACGTCGCAGCGTGATCGAACCGCACGCCCCCGCGCCCCCGGGCGCCCCGCCCTCCTGGACAGGCCCCGTCCGGCTGCCCGTCCGGCCCGGCACCGGGCGGTTCCTGGTCCTCGTGTGCGTCTTCGTCTGCGCGGCCTGTGGACTCGTGTACGAGCTCGAACTCGTCGCGTTCGCCTCGTACTTGATGGGCGACTCGGTCACCCAGGCCTCCGTCGTGCTGTCCGTGATGGTGTTCGCGATGGGTATCGGCTCCCTCGGCGCCAAGCGGCTGCGCTGGCACGCGGCCGCCGGCTTCGGCGCGATCGAGACCGCCCTCGCGCTGATCGGCGGGTGCAGTGCGATGGCGCTGTACGCCGTCTTCGCCTGGACCGGCGGCTGGGGCGGGGCGTGGGCCGAGGGCCCGCGCTGCCTCCTGGTCGCCTTCTCCCTCGGCATCGGCCTGCTCATCGGCGCCGAAGTCCCGCTGCTGATGGAGCTGATCCAGCGCATCCGGCACCAGGACGCGGGCGGCGCGGTGGCCGACCTGTTCGCGGCGGACTACGTGGGCGCGCTGGTCGGCGGCCTGGCCTTCCCCTTCCTTCTCCTGCCTTTCCTGGGCCAGTTGACGGGCGCCCTGCTCACCGGCACGGTCAACGTCGTCGCCGGCGGCGCCCTGGTCCTCGGCCTCTTCCGCCGCGACCTGACCCGCCGGGCCCGCTGGACCCTGTTCCTCGTCGGCCTCGCCGTCCTCGGTGTCCTCGCCTCCGCCGCCGCGCTCGCCGGCGACTTCGAACGCGCCGCGCGGCACGCCGTCTACGGCAAGGACGTCCGGGTCGCCGAACAGACCGACGTCCAGGAGGTCGTCCTCGCCGGCGGCACCGACGGCAAGCCCCTCGACCTCTTCCTGGACGGCCGGCTCCGCGTCGGTGGCCGCGACGAACGCCGCTACCACGAGGCACTCGTCCACCCCGCGCTGTCCGGCGGGCCGCACGCGCGCGTGCTGATCCTCGGCGGCGGCGACGGCCTGGCCGCCCGCGAGGTGCTGCGCCGGCCCGGGGTGCGCCGCCTCGACATCGTCGAACTCGACCCCGGCCTGGTCCGCCTGGCCCGTCGCGACCCGGGTCTCGCCGCCGCCAACGGCCACGCCTACGACGACCCCCGCGTCCACGTCACCACCGCCGACGCGCTCGGCTGGCTGCGTGGAGCACGCCCCGCCGCGTACGACGTGGTGATCGCCGACCTTCCCGACCCCGGCATCACCGCCAGCACCAAGCTGTACTCCCAGGAGTTCTACGGTCTGACCCGCCGCGTCCTCGCCCCCGGCGGGCGCCTCGTCGTGCACGCCGGGTCCGTCACCACCCGCTCCCGCGCCTTCTGGACGGTCTCCGCGACCCTGCGCGCCGCCGGCTTCGCCGACGCCCCCTACCGGGTCCTCGGCCATGACCCCGGCTTCCCGGCCGGCCCCGACCGCTCGGCGGGCGCGTCCGGGACCCCGTACGACTGGGGGTTCCTGCTGGCGGTGCCCGGGCGGACCCCGCCACCGCTGCGGCTGGGCGCCGTACGGCTGCGCACGCTGACGCAGGCGGAGCTGACCGCGGACGCCCGGGCGGCGGCACGGACGCGGATCGGCGGGCTGCCCGCGTCCACGCTGGTGCATCCGCGGTACTGACGAGCCGGTCAGGTGCGGGTGATTTCCGGTCGCAGCTGGGTAGGCTCAGCGGACATGGAGCACCAGGTCTTCGTCCCGGTCCCGGTCGAGCCGCTCAGAGACGCCCTCGCCGACCCCGCGCGCGTCGCCCGCGCGGTCCCCGGCCTGCACCAGGACGCCGGTGCCGAACCCGTCGCCGGACGCCTGAAGCTGCGCGTCGGCGGCCACTCCGTCACCTACCGGGGGACGGCACGGGTGGCCGCCCGCGACGACGGCACGTTCGCCGTCGAGGCCGACGCCACCGAGGCCCGCGGCACCGGCGCCGTCAAGCTCGCCCTCACCCTGCGCCTCGCGGCCAGCGGGGGCGGTACGACGGTCACGGTCGAGGGCACGGCGGACGCGGCCGGCCGCATCGCCGAACTCTCCCCGGACGCGGTGACCGCGGCGGCGACCCGCCTGCTGAGCCGTTTCGTGGAGAACCTGACGACGGTCCCGCAGGAGCCCGAGCAGGATCGGGAGCGGGAGCCGGAGGCGCCGGGGCCGGAAGCGGGGGAGCCGAAGGAGCGGGGGTCGGAAGAGGCGGGGCTGGAAGCGCGGGAGCCGGAAGCGCCGGAGCCGGAAGGTGAGCGGGCCTCCGTCTTCGACGCCGAGGTGCCTCCGCCCTCGCTGGACCCGGCCGCCGACCGCCTCGCGGAGGACTTCGCCGACACCGGCGAACCCCCGGCCGAGGCCGCGCACGCGCGCCGGACGATGATCGGCCGCAGCGCCGAGGAGGTAGACCACGCCCCACCGCGCGGGCGTTACGCACCGGTTCCGATGCCGCAGCCCGTCACGGCGGCGTCGGCGCTGCGCTGGGCGGCCCCGGCGGCGGCCCTGGCGCTGGCGTCGGCGATCGTCGTCACCAGGGCACTGCGCAAACGCCGCTGAGCGGAAGTCCCCGAGGGGAGAGCGGGCCGCGTCCGATGTGCGGCTCCGCCGCGTGGCGCAACCAGCCCCACCGGCCCGCGGCCGTCCACCACCGAACTCGTCTCCCCAGTAGCCTCTTCCCGTGAGTAACGAAGACATCACGCTGACCGCGGGCAACGCCGAGGTACACGTCAGCCCCGCCAACGGCGGCCGTATCAGCGGCCTCGAGGTCGATTCCCTGGAACTGCTGAGGCAAGGGCACCGCTACGGCTGCTTCCCGATGGTTCCCTGGTGCGGCCGTATCCGCGAAGGCCGCTTCCTGGACGGCGGCTCCGTCCGCCAGATGCCGCTCAACTCCCCGCCCCACGCCATCCACGGCACCGCCCGCGACGGCGCCTGGCGCACCGCGCGCGTCGCGGAGAACGAGGCGGTGATCACGTACGACCTGGTCGACCCCTGGCCGCACCCCGGCCGCGTCACCCAGGTCGTCACGCTCGCCGAGGACGGCCTGACGCTGACCATGTCGGTGGAGGCGCGGGACGACTCGTTCCCGGCACAGATCGGCTGGCACCCCTGGTTCAACCGGAACCTCGGCGGCGAGGACGTCACCGTCGACTTCAAGCCCACCTGGCAGGAGGAGCGCGGGGCGGACCACCTGCCGACCGGAAACCGGATCGACCCGAAGCCCGGCCCCTGGGACGACTGCTTCGGCATGCCCGGCGGCGTCGACGTCACCCTCACCTGGCCGGGGCAGCTGGAGCTCAAGGTGAGCAGCCGCGAGGAGTGGGTGGTGGTCTACGACGAGCAGGCCGAGGCCGTGTGCGTGGAGCCGCAGACCGGGCCGCCCAACGGCCTGAACACCCTCCCGCGCCTGGTCACCCCGCTTCAGCCGCTGGAGGCGTCGACCACCTGGAGCTGGCGGCGCCCTTAAGCTGGCTGCCATGACGGATGTACGCGGCGAGCTGCTGCAGCAGATCAAGGACAAGGCCGTGGTGCACGGCAAGGTGACCCTCTCCTCGGGTCTGGAGGCCGACTACTACGTCGACCTGCGCCGCATCACCCTCGACGGCGAGGCCGCCCCGCTGGTCGGCCAGGTCCTGCTGGATCTGACCGCGGACCTGGAGTTCGACGCGGTGGGCGGCCTCACCATGGGCGCCGACCCGGTCGCCGCGGCCATGCTGCACGCCGCCGCCGCGCGGGGAAAGCGGCTGGACGCGTTCGTCGTCCGCAAGGCCGCGAAGGCGCACGGCCTGCAGCGGCGCGTGGAGGGCCCGGACATCACGGGCCGCCGGGTGCTCGTCGTGGAGGACACCTCCACCACCGGGGGCTCCCCGCTGACCGCCGTGGAGGCCGTGCGCGAGGCCGGCGCCGAGGTCGTCGCCGTGGCGACCATCGTGGACCGGGCCACCGGTGCCGCGGAGAAGATCGAGGCCGGCGCGGGTGTTCCGTACCGCTTCGCCTTCTCGAAGGATGAACTGGGTCTGGACTGACACGCCCCGGTGTCCTGGACTTGGCGGGGCGCCGACCAGCGCCCCGTGTCTGGAAAGATGGGGCCGACGACGACGTCACCCCCAAGGTCTAGGTCAGGGCCGTAACGCACGGAAGCCAACCCGCAACACAAGGAGCGGACAGATGCCCATCGCAACCCCCGAGGTCTACAACGAGATGCTCGACCGGGCGAAGGCAGGCAAGTTCGCCTACCCGGCCATCAACGTCACCTCGAGCCAGACCCTGAACGCGGCGCTGCGCGGCTTCGCGGAGGCGGAGAGCGACGGCATCGTCCAGATCTCGACCGGTGGTGCCGAGTTCCTCGGCGGCCAGTACAGCAAGGACATGGTCACCGGCGCGGTCGCCCTCGCCGAGTACGCGCACATCCTCGCCGAGAAGTACCCGGTGAACATCGCGCTGCACACCGACCACTGCCCGAAGGACAAGCTCGACGGGTACGTGCGTCCGCTGCTCGCGCTCTCGAAGAAGCGTGTCGAGGCCGGTCTCAACCCGCTGTTCCAGTCCCACATGTGGGACGGCTCCGCCGAGACCCTCGCCGACAACCTGCAGATCGCGCAGGAACTGCTGGAGCAGGCCCGCGCCGCGAAGATCATCCTCGAGGTCGAGATCACCCCCACCGGCGGCGAGGAGGACGGCGTCTCCCACGAGATCAACGACTCCCTGTACACCACGGTCGAGGACGCGATCCGCACGGCCGAGGCCCTGGGCCTGGGCGAGAAGGGCCGCTACCTGCTGGCCGCCTCCTTCGGCAACGTGCACGGCGTGTACAAGCCGGGCAACGTCGTGCTCCGTCCCGACCTGCTGAAGGAGCTGAGCGACGGCGTCGCCGCCAAGTTCGGCAAGGCCTCCCCGTTCGACTTCGTCTTCCACGGTGGCTCCGGCTCCACCGAGCAGGAGATCCTGACCGCGCTGGACAACGGCGTCGTGAAGATGAACCTCGACACGGACACCCAGTACGCCTTCACCCGCCCGGTCGCCGCCCACATGTTCCAGAACTACGACGGCGTCCTGAAGGTCGACGGCGAGGTCGGCAACAAGAAGGCCTATGACCCGCGCACCTGGGGCAAGCTGGCCGAGGCGAGCATGGCCGCGCGCGTCGTCGAGGCCACGCAGAACCTGCGCTCGGCGGGCAACAAGATCAAGTAAGCGGTACGTCCGTTCCTCCTCCGGGGGCCCGGCGGCTGTTTCCTGCGCCGGGCCCGCCGCATTTCCTTCTCCCCGGCGGTATACCTGGGGACATGCCCGACGTCCGGCTGGCCTCACCCCAGGGCAAGTGGATCCTGCTCACCACCATCCTCGGATCCAGCATGGCGCTGCTGGACTCGACCGTCGTCAACGTGGCGCTGCCGCGCATCGGCCGCGATCTGGGCGCCAGCCTGTCCGCTCTGCAGTGGACGGTCAACGCGTACATGGTCACGCTGGCCGGGCTGATCCTGCTGGGCGGCTCGCTGGGGGACCGCTACGGCCGCCGGAAGGTCTTCGTGGTCGGCGTGGTGTGGTTCGCGACGGCGTCGCTGCTGTGCGGCCTCTCGCTGAACCCGGCCATGCTGATCGCCGCGCGGGCCCTGCAGGGCGTCGGCGGCGCGCTGCTGACCCCCGGCTCGCTGGCGATCATCCAGTCGTCCTTCCACCCCGACGACCGCAGCCGAGCCGTCGGCCTGTGGTCCGGCTTCGGCGGGATCGGCGCGGCGGTCGGCCCGTTCCTGGGCGGATGGCTGGTGGCCGGCCCCGGCTGGCGCTGGGTGTTCCTGCTGAACGTCCCGCTGGCGCTGCTGTGCGTGCCGGTGGCCCTGCGGCACGTCCCGGAGTCGCGGGAGGGCGGGAAGCACGCCCGCTTCGACGTCCTCGGCGCGGCGCTGGGCGCCCTGGCCCTGGCCCTGCTGACGTACGCGCTGATCGAGGCGAGGGCGGGCACCGTGGCGGTGACGCTGAGCGGGGTAGCGGGCCTCGCGGCGGCGGTGGCCTTCGTCCTGGTCGAGCGGCACCGTCCGGACCCGATGCTCCCGCCGGGCATCTTCGCCTCGCGCCAGTTCACGGCGGTCAACCTCGTCACCCTGTGTGTGTACGCGGCGTTCGGCGGCTTCTTCTTCCTCACCGCGCTCCAGCTCCAGGTGGTGGCCGGCTACTCGCCCCTGGCGGCCGGTACGGCCCTGCTGCCGACGACGGTCCTGATGCTGCTGTTCTCCGCCCGCTCCGGGGCCCTTGCGGACCGTACGGGGCCGCGCCTGCCGCTGACGGTCGGCCCCCTCCTGTGCGCGGCGGCAATGCTGCTGATGCTGCGGGTGGGCAAGGGCGCCGACTATCCCACCGACGTGCTTCCGGCCCTCCTGGTCATGGGCGCCGGCATGGTGACCCTGGTGGCGCCCCTGACCGCGACGGTCCTCGCCTCCGTGGACGCCGCCCGGGCAGGCCTGGCCAGCGGCATCAACAACGCGGCGGCGAGAGCGGCGGGCCTGATCGCGGTCGCGGCGCTGCCGCTGCTGACGGGCATGGGGCCCGAGGCGTACCGGGTTCCGTCGGCCTTCGACGCGGCGTTCCGTCGTGCGATGCCGATCTGCGCGGGGGTGCTGGTGCTGGCTGCGGCCCTCGCCTTCGCCCTGGTCCGCAGCCCGGCCCCCGAGTGCCGCCACCCGGAATGCCGCACCCACGGCAACGTGACGACTCCGCCGCTGGAGGGGGAGCGGCGGGGCGGCTAGGAACCGTGCCCGCACATGACACCGGCATGGCGCAGGAGGCCGTGCGGTGCGCGAAACTGGACCTCATGACGATTCATGAGAACCTCCTGGGCGGCCCGCCCCCGACCCACCTGCCCGACGACCCGGAGCCCCGCGAACTCCTCGCGAACGGCACCGCCCCCGCGGACGTCGCCGCCAAGTACCCGACCTCCTCGCTCGCCTGGGCCCAGCTGGCCGACGACGCGTTCGAGCGCGGCGCGGTGGTGGAGTCGTACGCCTACGCCCGCACCGGCTACCACCGCGGACTGGACGCGCTGCGCCGCAACGGCTGGAAGGGTCACGGCCCGGTGCCCTGGGAGCACGAGCCCAACCGCGGCTTCCTGCGGGCCCTGCACGCCCTCGCCCGCGCCGCGCAGGCGATCGGCGAGCA
This sequence comes from Streptomyces sp. NPDC052109, assembly GCF_040680195.1. Lineage (NCBI taxonomy): Bacteria > Bacillati > Actinomycetota > Actinomycetes > Kitasatosporales > Streptomycetaceae > Streptomyces > Streptomyces sp. NPDC052109. The sequence goes on from NZ_JBFAWF010000005.1 coordinate 302,316, forward strand.
GGAGGAGTACGAGCGCTGCGCGCAGTTCCTGAAGGACTCCTCGCCGACGGCGTCCCAGACCCTGGGCTGACCGCCGTACCGCATGCGACCGGGGCCCGCCGGACGGCCGGCCCCGGCTCAGGCCCGGGGCAGGACGGTCTCCAGGGTGATGGCCCGCAGCTCCTGCCAGCGGTCGATCAGATCCGCGCGGCGGTGCAGCACGTCGGAGACGTGCTGGACGCCGTAGAAGGACGCGACCACGACGTGCGCGGCGGCACGCGGGCTCACGCCCTCCTTCAACTGGCCCGCCTCGCCGGCCTCTTCGAACAGGTCGGTGAGCATTTTCAGCCAGCCGACGTACGGCTCGGGCAGCGGGGCGCCGATCAGCGACCGCTCGGACTGCAGCCGGGTGGCCGCCTGCACCATGGGCTCGCCGATGAACGCCTCGGTGGTGCGGTCCAGCAGCTGCAGGATGGTCTCGCGCGGGTCGAGCCCCTCCGCACGCACCTCCTTGAGGATGTCCAGCCACAGCTGGTAGTTGCCCTCGACCACCGCCACGGCCATGGCTTCCTTGTTCTTGAAGTGGAAGTACACCGCGCCCTTGGTCATGCCGACGCGCTCCGCGATGTCGACGACCGACGTTCCGGCGTAGCCGCGCTCGGCGAACAGCTCGGCCGCGGTGTCGAGCACCTGCTTGCGCGTGCGCACGGCGCGCTCCTGCTTCAGCGTGCGGTGCCCCGTGGTGGTCATCCTGTGCAGCCTTTCTGACGGACTCTGGTCGTTCAAGGGTCTCAAGGATTCCCGTTGAAATATACCTTCCCGAAGGTATATTTCTTTCCCGGGCGGGCTCCGCGAGGGGCTCGCCGACACGTGTGCTCTGCGTCTGCTTCATCCAACTCACTGGGGGAGAGTCATGAGTGTCGACGTATGGACGGTAAACGTGCACGGGGGTGCGCGGCGGGACGAGGCGGGCGGGCCCGGGCTGGAGCGGAGCGTTCCGCGCCGGCTCGTGCACAAGACGTCCGAGGACGAGGTGCTCCTGACCGACGCGGTGCGCGTCGGCCACGGACACTTCCACCTCGCGGTCCGCGGGCCCGCCGGGCACGCGCCGTTCCGTCCGGGTCCGGCCGGGCCGGCGGTGGATCCTACGCTGTTCGTGGAGATGCTGCGGCAGACCGCCATCTACCTCTCGCACCGCTTCTACGGGGTGCCCCTGGAGCACCCCTTCATCTTCTGCGACCTGGACTTCGACCTCGCCTCGGGCGGCCTCGGCCCCGCCGAGCCCGAAGAGGCGGTGTTCCTGGAGGTCGAGTGCCGCGAGACCGGGCGCCGCGGCCCGCGCGGCACCGCCATGAGCCTCGACGCCCGGCTGCTGGCCGACGGCGGCGTCCGTGCCGCGGGCAGCGTGTCCTGGCAGGCCGTGCACGCCACCCGGTACGCCGCGGTGCGCCGGCGCGGACTCGGCGGGGCCCCCGTGCCGCGGGCGGGCGAGGTGCCGTCGGCGCCGCTGCCGGCCGGCGCGGTCGTGGAGGCGCCCGAACGGGTCGGCCGCGAGCGGGAGCCGGACGTGGTGGTGGCCCGGCTCGGTGGCGGGGAGGACGAGCCTGGCGGAGTCTGGGCGCTGCGGGTGGACCAGCGGCACCCCTCGTACTTCGACCACCCCAGCGACCACGTGCCAGGGATGCTGCTGCTGGAGGCCTTCCGGCAGGCCGCGCGGGCGGCCGGGGCACCGCAGGGGCGGGTGCTGTCCGGCGGGAGCGTGACGTTCGCCGCGTTCTGCGAGCTGAACGTGCCGGTACGGATCGAGGTGCGCCCCTCCGCCGACGCGGCCGGCGGCCCGGGGCTGGTCCTCCAGGCGGTACAGGGGGACACGGTGGTGGCCACCGGCCAGGCGCGGTGGGCCGAGTGGCCGACCGCGCGGATGGCTCCCGGGCTTTCGGCGGCACTGGGCGCCGACGGCCCAGGAAAAACGTTTCTCGCCGATCGCGCGGAGGCCGCGGCATGACCGGCCGCACGACCGTTGCTCCGACCGCGCGCACGACCGTTGCTCCGGCCGGACGTACGACGCTCGTCCAGCGCGAACGCACGACCGTGGCCCGGTCGGGACGTACGGCGGCCCGGCCCGGCCGCACGACCGCTGCCCCGGCTGGACGCACAGCTGTTGTCCAGCGCGAACGCACGACCGCCCCGGCCGCAGGCACGACCGTGGTCCCGGCCGGCAGCACGGCCTTCGCCGAGAGCGGAGGTGTGGCTGTCGTCCAGGCGGGATCGGCGACTCCCGCCCAGGCCCGACCTGCGGCCGCTGCCGAGAGCGGAGGTGCGGCCGTGGTCCAGGTCGGACCTGCGGGCTCCGCCGAGGGCGGGGGTGCGGCCGTGGTCCAGGTCGGACCTGCGGCCGCCGCCGAGGAGGGAGGTACGACCGCCGCCGAGGCCGGAGGCACGACTGCCGCCGAGGTCGGACCTGCGGCCGCCGTCGAGAGCGGAGGTGCGGCCGTCGGCCAGGCCGGATCCGCGACCGCCGCCGAGGTGGGGGTGGGGTCAGAGGCCGGAACGCTCCAGGACTCGGATGCCGGGGCCCGGATCGCGCGACTCGCGCGGCTCGCCGGGGCGCGGGCCCAGCGGGCCGATGTGCGGCGGCGGCTCGATGCCGACGTCGTCGCGGAGATGGGCCGGGCGGGCTTCAACCGGCACTTCGTCCCCATCGAACACGGGGGTACGGCGGGCTCGTTCACGTCCCTGACGGCGGCGGCGGCCCGGGTGGGCGAGCGGTGCACCTCGGCGGCCTGGGTGGCCACGCTCTTCGCCGCGCACGGTCGGATCGCCGCCTATCTGCCCGAGCCGGCCCGGCACGAGCTGTGGCACGCCTCGCCCGACGTGCGCATCGCCGCGGGTGTCGCCCCGCCGGTGGTCCGGGCCCGTGCGGTGCCCGGCGGCTGGGCGCTGGCCGGGGAGTGGCCCAGTGTCAGCGGGGCCGACTTCGCGGACTGGGTGCTGCTCGCCGCCCTCGCCGAGGAGCCCGGCGGGGCGGTGTCCCGCCTCTTCCTGGTCCCCGCCGACGACTGCACCGTCCTCGACACCTGGCACCCCCTCGGCATGCGCGGCACCGGCAGCAACACCGTGCGTCTGGACGGCGTCCGGGTGCCCGCGCACCGCACGGTCGCCCGCGAGGCGCTGCTGCGGCCGCGCGCGGCGGACGCGGCGCGCTGCCACAGCGTGCCGTATCCGCTGGTGGCGGCGCTGATGTTCGCGGCACCGCTGGTGGGCGCGGCACGGGGTGCGCTCGCGGACTGGATCGGCTCGGCGCCGACCTGCGACCGCACGGAGGACGTGCTGGCCCGGTCCTCGGGCGAACTGCGCGCGGCGGAGCTGCTGGTGCGGGCCGCGGCGGAGCGGGCGGACAGCGGGGGTGTGGAGCCGCTGGCGGTGGCCGAGAACGTGCGGGACGTGGTGGCCGCGGTGGAGCTGTGCGGCGCGGCGGCCGACCGCCTGTTCAAGACGGGCGGCACTCGCGTCCAGGCGGCGGACGACCCGGTGCAGCGCCGTCGGCGGGACATCGAGGCGGGCGCCTCGCACGCGATGCTGCGCTTCGGCCCGTCGGCGCGGTCGTACGCCCGGGCGGTGTGGGGGGCGTAGTCGGGGGACGCGCCCGCACCCCGGTGCGGGGCGGTGCGCGAGGCCGTAGGGGCCGCAGGGCGGGTGCCGACGCCGGGCCGGGCCTCGCCCACCGCTCCGTGGCCGCCGGGTGCTCAGCGGTGGTGGGCGGCGCTCGGCTCGGCCCGGTCGCCGGCCGGGCGCAGGGCCGGTGACACGATGCGCCACAGGGACTCGACGCGCTCTCTGACCGGCTGTTCGCGCTGGGCGGTGGGGAGGTGCTGGAAGCCGAAGACCATCGACAGCAGGAGCTGCGCGACGGACTCGGGGGTGTGGGCCGCGCGGATCTGGCCGGCCACCCGCGCACGCTCGGCGTGGTGCACCAGGAACGCCCAGGTGTCCGCCAGCAGCATCCCGTCCTGCACCTCCGGGATCTCCGACGCCAGCCGGAACGCCGCGCGCACCCGCACGTCCGCCCAGATCGCACAGGTCAGCGCCACGGTGACGGACCGCAGCGCGGCGAGCGGTGCCAGCCGGGACGCCCGGGTCTCGGCGAGGAGACGGGTCCAGACGGTGCCGCCGTACCGGATGAGGGTGCGGGCGAGGTCCTCCTTGGAGGAGAAGTGCCCGTACAGGGCGCCCTTGGTGAGGCCGGTGTGGGCGATCACCCCGTTCAGTGTCGCGCGGGTGTATCCGAGACTGACGAACTCCTCCGCAGCGGCGTCCAGTATGACCTCGTACGTCCGGCGTGCACGGTCCTGTGTGGCCATCCCACCTCCTCGTCGGCATGGCTCGAAAAGATACCTACTCAAAGGTATCTTTTGTTAAGAGTGAGTTTCCGCCGGTGGGGAGCGCGAGTCAAGCTATAAGATACCTTCCCGAAGGTATTTTGTTTGTGGCATGGTGGAGTACGGCCGGCAGTCCGCCGACCGGGAGCGTGTGACCTAGGGGGATCGCCGCAGTGCGGAGTCAAGAGACAAGCCAGCTGGAAGCAGCCCCGGCCTTCGACGTGGTCCTGGGCCTCAGGAACGATCTGCAGCGCTACGGCGTGGAACGGATGCTGCAGTCCGCCGCCGCCGTCCGCGGCCTGCGCTCGCACACGGACTCCGCGGGCGCCGTGGAGGCGGCCCGGGACGCGGGCGCCGGGCTGCTGGTCCTGTCGGCGGACGAGGTCGACCCGTCGACGGCCGAACGGCTCGCGGCGCTCGGCCCCGACGGCCTCAAGGTGCTGCTGCTCGTCGACGACGAGGAGACGGTGGACCTCGACCGGGTCACCGCGGTGCGCAGCGCCGGTGTGCTGGCGGTGCGCGGGCTGACCGCCGACGCGCTGCACGACGCGCTGGTCCGGGTCGCCCGCGGCGAGGTGCCGCTGCCGGCCGGGCTCGCCCGTCGGCTGTTGGAGCCCGCCCGGCGCGCGCCCGCGGCCCGCCCGCTGCCCCGGCTGACCCCGCGCGAGCGCCAGACCCTCGACCTCATGGTGGACGGCCTGAGCAACAAGCAGATCGGCCGCAGGCTGGAGATCTCCGAGCACGGCGCCAAGCGCCTGGTGGCGAACATCCTCGCCAAGCTCGACTGCCCCAACCGCACCACGGCCGTGGCACGCGCCCTGCGTGAGGGCCTCTACGGCGGCGAGCGCGCCGAACTCCCCGGCTGAACCCGTTTCCCTGATCCGGACTTTGGCGGACCGTCAGAAAGGACCGAAAGGCCCATGGAATCCAGCTCGTTCACGCACGCCGCGTTCTTCGACGTCGACGAGACGCTGATCACCGTCAAGAGCATGTTCGCGTTCCGCCGTCACTGGCTGGCCGCACACGGCGACGACGACGGCGGCTCCTTCGCCGCCGAGTGGGCCGAGACCAAGGCCAGAGCCGACGCCGGGGTGGACCGTATCGAGATCAACCGCGCCTACTACCGGAGGTTCGCCGGGGTGCCGCGCGCCGAGCTGTTCGCCGCGGGGCGTGCCTGGTACGAGGAGTACCGGCGGGGCGCCGACGCCTTCGTCTCCGCCACCGTGCGGGCGGCCGCGCGGCACCGCGCCGACGGACACGCCGTGGTGCTCGTGTCCGGCTCCTTCCGGGGCGTCCTCGACCCGCTCGCCGAGGAGCTGGGCGCGCACCTGGTGCTGTGCAGCGAACCGGCCGTCGACGAGCACGGGGTGCTCACGGGTGCCGTACCGCGCCCGATGATCGGCCCCAACAAGGCGCTCGGCGTACGGGAGGTGATCGCCGGGCTGGGACTGCGCCCCGAGGACTGTTTCGCCTACGGCGACCACTCCAGCGACCTGGAGATGCTGAGCCTGGTCGGCGCCCCGCGTGTCGTCGGCGCCGACCCCGTGCTCACCGAGCACGCGCGGCGGGCCGGCTGGACCGTGCTGAGCGCGGCCACCGGCCCCGCGCCGGCCGGGGCGCCGGCGTAACCCCGGCCGCGGCAATACCACCGACGGCCGTCCGCTTCCCGCGGACGGCCGTCTTTTTCATGTGCCCGAACGGCCATGCCCGCCCCGGCATAACCGCACCGGCATACCTGTGCAGGCATGCCTGTGCCGGTATACCCGTGCCGGTATACCCGTTCGGCGACACCGAAAAGGAATGTCCGCACGGTCACGCCATTGTCCGACTGCCTGAAAGGAGCTGCCGTTATCGGCGCTCCAAAGGCTCGTTGTGGACCGCAAATAGGCCCTCTAGGCTCGGTGGCGAATCAAGCGGTGAAAAGAAAACAATTCACAGGAGAGAAGTGTGACGATATCTCTGGTGAACCGAATGGCGTCCTTCGGGGACGCCGAAGCCGTCGTGTTCCACGGCGGCACGTACACCTACCGGCAGCTGCTCGCCATGGTCGACGACTGGCGCCGGCTGCTCGACACCCACGGGGTGCGCCCCGGTGAGGTGGTGACCCTGGAGGGGGCGTACTCCCCGCGGTCCTGCGCGGGCCTGATCGCGCTGATCGAGCGCGAGGTCGTCGTGGTCCCGCTGACCACGCTCCCGGAGGCGAAGCGCGCCGAGTTCCTCGACGTCGCCGAGGTCGAGGTGACCATCGCCGTCGACGACGCCGGCGAGCACACCGTACGGCGCACCGGCCGCACCGCCGGACACGAGCTGTACGGCAGGCTGCGGGCCGCGCACCGCCCGGGCCTGGTGCTGTTCAGCTCCGGTACCACCGGCCGCAGCAAGGCCTCCGTGCTGGACTTCGCCAAGGTGCTCGCGCGCTACGGCGAGGGCGGCAGGGCACGGCGCATCCTGTCCTTCCTCAGCCTGGACCACATCGGTGGCGTCAACACCCTGCTGGCCACCCTCACCCAGGGCGGCACCGTGATCACCGTGGCCGAGCGCACGCCCGACTCGGTGTTCGCCGCGATCGAGCGGCACGGCGCGGAGGTCCTGCCGACCACGCCGACCTTCCTGAACATGGTGCTGATCTCCGGCGTCCTGGAGCGTTACGACACCTCCGCGCTGCGGCTGGTCACCTACGGCACCGAGCCGATGCCCGAACGCACCCTGCGCCGCCTCGCCCAGGCGCTGCCCGAGGTGCGCCTGAAGCAGACGTACGGACTGTCCGAGCTGGGCATCCTGCCCACCAAGTCGCGCGGCGACGACACCCTGTGGGTCAAGCTGGGCAACGCCGGCTTCGAGCACAAGATCGTCGACGACGTGCTGTGGATCCGCTCCGACATGGCGATGCTCGGCTATCTCAACGCGCCCGCGCCCTTCGACGACGAGGGCTTCTTCAACACCCAGGACGTGGTGCTGACCGACGGCGAGTGGATCAGGATCCTCGGCCGCCGCTCGGAGATCATCAACGTGGGCGGCGAGAAGGTCTACCCCAGCGAGGTCGAGAGCGTCGTCCTGGAGGTCGACGGGATCGCCGAGGTGACCGTCGGCGGCATCCCGAGCCCCGTCACCGGCATGGTCGTCAAGGCGACCGTGCAGCTGGCCGAGGGTGTCGAGGAGGACCAGCGGTCCGTGGCGCGCCGGGTGCGCGCGCACTGCGCCGGCAAGCTGGAGGCCTTCAAGGTCCCGGCGATCGTCCAGGTCTCGGACCAGCGGCACCACTCCGACCGCTTCAAGAAGACCAGGTCGCTGGTGTGACCGCCGTCCAGGACACCCCGCACACGGGCGCCGGCGGCCCGGGCGCCGGCAAGGTCGCCGTCGTCAGCGGGGGAAGCAAGGGACTGGGCAGGCTGCTGGTCGAGCGGCTGCTGGCCGATGGCTGGAAGGTCGCCACCTTCAGCCGCTCGGCGAACGAGTTCGTCAAGGACACGCTGGCCGAACAGCCGGAGCGGTTCCTGTGGGAGCCCGTGGACCTCGTCGACCGCAAGGCGCTGCGCTCCTTCGTGGGCGGCGCGGCCCGCGCCTTCGGCGGCATCGACCTGCTGATCAACAACGCGGCCGTGCTGAACAAACAGGAGCTCTTCCTGACCGCCTCGCCCCGGCAGGTCGATCTGCTCCTCGCCAGCAACCTGGCGGCCCCGATCGCCCTCGCCCAGGCCTGCGCCCGGGTCATGAGCAACCGGGGCGGCGGCCAGATCGTCAACATCTCGTCCATCAACGCCGTACGCGGATACCGGGGTGTCGCCGTCTATTCGGCGACCAAGGCCGGGCTCGACGGATTCAGCCGCAGCCTGGCCCGGGAACTCGGCCCGCTCAATATCCGGGTGAACTCCCTGGTGCCCGGATTCTTCGACAGCGAGATGACCACGGAGGTCACCGAGCAGAACCGCGAGCGCATCGCCCGCCGGACTCCGCTCGGCCGGCTCGCCGATGTCGAGGAAATCGCCGACGCCGTCCTTTTCCTCGTCTCTCCGCAGTCGTCGTTCATCACCGGACAAACCATCATCGTCGACGGAGGAATCACATGCTGAAGCCCGGTGCGGTCAAGGGCATCGTCATCGAGCACATCACCGAACTCCTGGAGGAGGCCGGGGTCGAGCACGGCGAGATCACCGGCGCCGAGCCGCTGAACGGCGTCGGCCTGTCCTCGCTGCTGCTGGCCCGGCTGATCATCCAGCTGGAGACCGACCTCGACGTCGACCCGTTCGCCGAGGAGGACCTGGTCGTCTCCGACCTGCGGACCGTCGACGACCTCGTCGACGCCTACGACCGGGCGCTCAGTGCCGCGATCGCCGTCTGACCCCCGCCCAACCCGCTGTGACCAGAACGGAGTTGTGATGTCCACCCACGAGAGCGTGGTCGTCGTCGGCGACCGGTTCGAGGAGTTCCTCGCGCAGCGCGGCACGGTCGCCGCGACGGAGCTGCTCGCCCGGCTGCGCCACGGGGACCTGCCGGAGCGGCTCACGGTGTCGGTCGGACAGGGCCTGACCGCCGACCAGCTCAGCGAACTGTCCGTCCTCGCCGCCATGCACGCCGGCACCGTCCTGATACGTCAGGGTGAGGTGCCCGCGCACGTCGAGCAGGGCCTCACCCACAAGCACGACGCGCGCAACGTCCTGATCGGCCCGGTCGAGCGGACGGCCGAGGGCACGTACCGGGCGCCGCTCCTGCTCGACGAGCGGGTCGAGGTGCTCGCCGACCACCTCACGGGGCTGCACATCCCGGCGGTCACCCTGCTGGAGGCGGCCCGGCAGACCTGGACGGTGGTCACCGAGCAGTTCCTGCTCGACCCCGGCCCGGCCACCCGGTTCGTGATCAGCTCGGTCTCCTCCGCCTTCCACCGCTTCGTCTTCCCGCTGCCGGCCACCGTGGAGTACCGGCTGCGCGGGCGGGAGGCGACTCCGGTCGGCGAGTCCCTCGCCTTCACCGTGACCATCCTCCAGGGCGGCGAGACCGCTGCCGTCTTCGAGGCGGAGATCCGCGTCATCCCGCTGAGGTTCGCCGAGAAGCAGGAGGTCATGGCCGCGCGCCTGGCCGTGCGGCAGGAGCTGGCCGCCGAACGCGAGCCCGCCCTCGCCGGCGCGGGCGGGCGGTGAGCCGGATGCTCTGGACCGTCCACTGCACCGACGGCCCCGGCGCTGCGGAGCGCCGGCGCGAGCTGCGCGCCGCGCACTCCGCCCGCCTGGGGGAGGCGTCCCCGCGGCCACTGTTGTACGGCCCCCTCGTCGCGGACGACGGGGAGACGGCCGTGGGCAGCCTGTTCGTCCTGAGTGCCGAGGACCGCGCGACGGTCCGGCGCTGGGCGGAGGAGGACCCGTTCCACACGGGCGGCGTCTGGCAGGACGTCCGTATCACCGCCCTCCGCCTGTCGGACCGCTCGCCGGTCCGCGTCCCGGAGCCGAGGGCGACCGCTCGACAGGCGTGACCGACCCGGCGCAAGGGGCGCGGGGCCGCATCGCCATGCGGCTTCGCCGCGTGGAGGCGACCAGCCCCACGCCTCCAGCCCCCCGCCCCTACCCCCACGCTCCAGCCGAAAGACAACAGACCCCTATCGAAAGGCGGTTGAGACATGTCCGCTCCCCTCCTGATCGTCACCGAGGCCCCCGTCCGCCCCGAGGCCGCCGAGCAGGCCGCGAAGGAATGGCTCGGTCTGCACGCCCGCCGCCCCTCCGGCGCCCAGCTGTACCGCTCCGTCGAGGGCGCCGACGCGCTGCTGGAGCTGCGCCCGCTCGACGACCTGAACCAGCTCCCCGCGCTGCGCGAGGAGTGGCGCGAGCAGTGGGACGCCGTCGCCCCGCACCTGGCCGGTGACTTCCGTCGCCAGGTGCAGGAGTTCGTCGAGGCGCCCAAGGACATCGACACCCCGTTGCCCGCCACGCCGTACGTCCAGCTGCGCCGGGTAGAGGTCAAGCCGCCGGTGCTGGACGAGTACCGCGCCTGGCGCGACCGCACCATCTTCGAGACGGTCCGCGGCGCCGACGAGTCCGAGGTGTGGCTGGCCTACCACTCGCTGCTCAGCACCGACGCCGGCGTGCTGTTCGTCGCCGGGTTCAGCTGCGAGCCGGAGCGGCACAACGGCATCTACAAGACCCCGGCCTACGAGGCGATCCTCGAGGAGGTCCGCGAGAAGTACATCGTGCCGGTCGGCGGCGAGGGCGGCCTGTTCACCAAGACCTACGCGCGGATCGGGGACTGAGCCGGATGCGGTCGAAGGTCTACGAGCTGAGCCTGACCACCCAGGGCCCCACCTATCCGCCCAGCGAGGTCATGAACGCCGACGGCGACTTCGTCGTCATCGGCCGGGTCAACCGGCCCGGCCCGGACGGCACGGTGACCTCCGAGTGGGGGCGCGCGATCGTCTCGGCCGACAGCCCGCTGCCGCCGCACGGCGAGCAGCTGCCGTACACCATCGTGCGCGAGCTGCCCGAGCAACTCACCGACGCGGACCGCGACATGGTGCTGTACACGCTGCCGCTGCCGCTGCCGGTCAACAACTACCCCATGCTGTTCGCCCCTGAGCAGAACCCGGGGGCCAACTCCCTGGTGCGGCCCAGCCACCCCTTCCACGAGGTGCCCATCCCCGACTTCCGTCCGGAGGACGGGCGCCGGGTGGACCGGCCCGTCACGCTCGGGCAGTGGGTGCGGGCGCAGGGGTGGCTGGAGGTCTCCCTGGTGGACGGCGGCCGCGGCGCGCGGTTCTCCTTCGAGTTCTCCGGTCTGGTCCCCGACAGCATGTACACCGTGATGTCGCTGCGGGAGAACGACCTGGCGCCGGCCCCCGTCGGCCCGTCCCGCCCGGGCCCGCTCGGTGCGCCGAACGTGTTCATGGCCGACGAGGACGGAAAGGGCCGTTACCGGGCCACGCTGCCGAACCCCTTTCCGGCGCCGGGCGCACCCGGCCCCAAGCGCATCGTGAACGTCGTGCTGCTGTGGATGAGTTACGGCATGAATTACGGTGGCGCCATCGGCCATTTCGGACTCGGCGGGGATATTCACGCGCAGCTGAAACTTCAGGGTCCGAGCTTCCAGGAATTCACCACCACAGCGGGGTGAAAAAAGGCGGAGAAGGGGATGGCCGATCGGGCATACCCGTCCGGCCACCCCGTCCGGGCACCCTACCTGGCCTGCCCGTTCGCCGTACCTCTTCGGGGTGACCCGTCGGGGTAGCGGAAAGCGGCGTTGTGGGCCGCGAGTCAACTCACTAAATTCTTCCACCAGTTGGAGGTACTGCCATGCCTGTCATTCAGGTCACTCTGTGGGAGCAGAGCGATGAGACCGCCAAGGAACTCATCGAGGAAATCACCGCGACCACGCACAAGGTACTCGGACTTCCGCTCGACAAGATCACCGTCTATCTGAGCGAAGTCCCGGCGAACCGCTGGGGCGAGGCCGGCGCGCTCGGTTCCGACCCCGATTTCCCTGAACTCAGCAGGCGACGCTGACCTCCGCGCCACCAGTCCCCCACCCAGTGAGGAAGCAGAAGACCATGGAAGAGAACGTGGTGGAGGTCCCCCGCCTCACCGGCCCGCAGCGCCGCATCGGCGCCGGGGGTCCGCTCGTCGGCGCCATCGGCCTCGGTTGCATGGGCATGAGCGGCGAGTACTACGGCCCCGCCGACGACGAACGCTCGATCCGGGTCATCAACGCCGCCCTCGACGCCGGCGCCACCCTCATCGACACGGCGGACATGTACGGCCGCGGTCACAACGAGGAACTCGTCGGCAGGGCCGTCCGCGGCCGCCGCGACGAGGTCGTCCTGGCCACCAAGTTCGGCATCCGGCTCGCGGACGGCAAGCGCTGGAACGACAACACCCCGGCCTACGCCCGCCAGGCCGTCGAGGCCTCGCTGCGCCGGCTCGGCGTCGACACCATCGACCTCTACTACGTCCACCGGTTCGACGGCGAGACGCCGGTCGAGGACACCATCGGCACGCTCGCCGAGTTCGTCCGCGAGGGCAAGGTCCGCCACATCGGCCTGAGCGAGGTCAGCGCGGCTCACCTGCGCCGGGCGCACGCCGTGCACCCGATCGCGGCCGTGCAGAGCGAGTTCTCGCTGTGGACACGCAACATCGTCGACGACGGCGTCCTCGGCGCCTGCCGTGAGCTGGGCATCGCCCTGGTCCCGTACTCGCCGCTGGGCCGCGGCTTCCTCACCGGCACCCTGCGCAGCGTGGACAGCCTGCCCGAGGGCGACTTCCGGCGCGGCAACCCGCGCTTCGCCGACGGCAGCCTGGAGGCCAACCTGCCGCTGCTCGACACCGTCTCCGCGGTCGCCGAGGCGCACGGCGCGACGCCGGGCCAGATCGCCCTGGCCTGGGTGCTCGCCCAGGGGGACGACATCGTGCCGATCCCCGGCACCAAGCGCATGGAGTACCTGGCGCAGAACCTCGGCGCCGCCGCCGTCGAGCTCAAGCAGGACGAACTGGACGCCCTGGACCGGGCGTTCCGGGCGGAGAACGTGGTCGGCGAGCGGTACCCCGCAGCGATCATGCCGGTCACCCGCTAGAGCGCCGTTCACCGGTTCCCCGGTCCCACCCGGACTCCCGGATCCGGTCCCCGGACCGCGTGGGCCCGTTCCGCCCCCCGCCCCGGGCCCACGCCCCCACCCTCGCCGGTCGCCGTCATCGCCGACCGTCACCCGTCACCCGTATCCAAGCCCCGCAGAAGGGAACCGTCATGTCCACCGAGGCCCCCGTCACCGTCAGCGAGCGAGAGGCGCACGGTGCCGAGGTCATGCGCAGTCTCGGGATCGACCCGGACGCCGTGATCGCCGGAGTCGCCCCGCTCGACGAGCGGTTCGGGCACACCATCGTCGAGTACATCTTCGGCGACATCGTCGGCCGGCCCGGACTCGACCTGCGGACCCGGCAGTTGGCGACCCTCGCCGTGCTGACCGCGCTCGGCGGCTGCGAGGCCCAGCTGGAGACCCATCTGCGGGCCACCCTGCGGGCCGGAGCCACCCGGTCCGAGATCGTCGCCCTGCTCACCCACGTCACCGCCTACGCCGGGGTCCCGCGCGTCATGAACGCCCTGGCCGTGGCCAAGCGCGTGCTGCCCCCGGCGGAGCAGTGACCCGCCCCGCCCGCCACCCCCCGATCTCTTGATCACCCCCGATCCCCCCACCAGGACCCGACTTGGAGATCTCGTGACCACCTCGCCCACGGAATTCCGGGACGCCTACGACGAGGCCCCGGCCCGTCCCGCGCCCGCCGCCCACCGCGCGGCCGCCCACGACCCCGCCGGCCGCAGCCCGCTGGTGCGCTGGCTGTCCGTGCTCACCCTCGGTCTCGGCGTGTTCGCCATCGTGACCTCGGAGCTGCTGCCGGTCGGTCTGCTGCCGCCCATCGCCAAGGACGTCGGCGTCTCGAACGGTGTCGCCGGCCTGACCGTCACCCTCTACGGTGCGGTCGCCGCCCTGACCGCCGTACCGCTGACCGCGCTGTTCAGCCGGATCGACCGCCGCTGGCTGATCACCGTGCTGATGGCCGTGCTGGTCGCCGGCAACATCGTCACCGCCCTCGCCCCGAACTACCCCGTGCTGATCGCCGCCCGCATCCTGATGGGCTTCGGGCACGGCGTGTTCTGGTCCACCGTGCCCGGCACCACCGTGCGTCTCGTCCCGGAGAAGGACGGCGTGAAGGCCACCGCGGTCGTGCTGTCCGGCATCTCCATCGCCTCCGTGCTGGGTGTGCCGCTCGGCACGTTCCTCGGGCAGCAGACGCACTGGCAGGTGGCCTTCTTCGCGATGGCCGGCCTCGGCGCGCTGGTGCTGCTGGGCGCCCTGACCCTGCTGCCGTCCCTCCCCCCGCAGGGCCGCGCCGACCTGGCCGCGCTGCGCGGGCTGCTGCGCCACGCGCCGTTCATGACCGCGCTGCTGGTCACCTCCCTGACGATGATCGGCCACTACCTCGCCTTCACCTACATCGCGCCCTACCTGGAGCAGGAGACCGGCCTGAACTCCGACCTGATCAGCGTCCTGCTGCTGGTCTTCGGAGTCGCCGGCGTCATCGGCAACTTCGTCGCCGGCGCGACCGTGGCCCGCTCGCTGCGCAAGTCGCTGCTCACGGCGATCGGCGCGATGACGCTCGCCCTGGTCGTCTTCTCCCTGCTGAAGGACTCTGAGTTCGTCGCCTACCCCGTGCTGATCGTCTGGGGCCTGGCATACGCCGCGCTGCCCCTGTGCCTGCAGACCTGGGTCATGCAGTCCGCCGGGGACGCCACCGACGCGGCCTCCTCGATGTACATCACCTCCTTCAACGCGTCGATCGCGCTCGGCTCGCTGTTCGGCGGCCTGACCGTCGACCACATCGGCCTCGGCAGCGTCACCTGGATCGCCGCGGCCCTCGCGGCGGCCGCGCTGGTCGCCGCCGCCCTCGGCAGGCAGAGCACGAGCAGCGGTTCCTGAACCGGTACGTGCGCTCCCCGGGCCCGTGGCCGGTCCGCCCCGACCGGCCACGGGCCCCGCTGTGTCCGGCGCCCCGAGAGAAAGCAGGTTCCGACGTGCACGACATCGCGACGACCGAGACGACGAGTGAGGCGACGGGTGAGGCGACGGCCGGTACGACCGCTGGACCGACCGCCGAGCCGGGCACGCCCCTCCTGACCATCCGCCCCATGCGCCACGCCGTACGGTCCCTGGGCTCGACCGCCCCCTCGTCTGCCTCGGCCCCCGCCGGCCGCGGGACGCCGCCCGCCGGCCCCGGTACCCCGCCTCACGCCTGGGCGTTCCCGCAGGGCAGCGTGCTGTCCCTGTTCGTCGTGCCCGGCCTGGTCGAGGCGCCGGCATGGCGGCGGCCGGCGCTCCACCGGAGCATCCGGTGATCACCGTGCCGCGCCCGGTGCCCGGCGGCCCGGCGCTGCGGCTGTTCCTGTTCCACCACGCGGGTGGCTCCGCGGCCTTCTACGGCGGCTGGGACCGGCACTTCCCCGCCGACTGGGAACTCTGCCTGCTGGACGCGCCGGGCCGCGGCGCCGCCGTCACCGTGCCCCGGCCGCGTGGCCTGGACGACCTGGCCGAGCTCTTCCGCGCCGCGATCCGGCCCCGCCTCGACGGCGTGCCGTACGCCTTCTTCGGCCACAGCATGGGTGCCCTGGCCGCGTACGCGACCGCCTGCCGGCTCGGCGCCGACGGGGCCGCCCCGCACTGGCTGGGCGTGTCGGCCGCGCTGCCGCCCGGAGCGCGGGACGGCGCCCCGCGCGAGCGGCACCTGATGTCCGACGCCGACCTGCGCGGCTGGGCCGGCGCCGCCGGGGGCACGCCGGGCGCCGTCCTGGAACACGCGGGCCTGTGGCGCCTCTTCGGCCGCCGGCTGCGCGAGGACCTGCGGCTCGTCGAGGAGTGGCGGCCCGGCCCGCTGCCGGTCCCGCTCTCGACCCCGGTCACCGCGTTCGGCGGCGCGCAGGACCGCACGGCACCGCCGGACCGGCTGGCCGCCTGGTCGGCGCACACCCGAGGCGGTCTCGTCGTACGCCGCTATCCGGGCGGCCACTTCTACCTGGCGGACCGGACGAACCGGCATGAACTGGTCGCGGACATCGCGACCGACCTCGCACGTTGCGTCGCACACGTCTCACTCGCCTGAAGGGCCGCCGCCTTGCGGACGCCGGGGTTGATTGCGCAGGATGCCGTGGGGACCGGGGCCCCCGTGCCGGCATCGGCAGGGGCGGACCGCTACCCGGAGCAACAAACAGGAGACAGCGATGTCCCAACCGGCTCGGCAGTCCTTGGAGACTCAGGAGCCCGAGACTCCGCATCTCGACTTCGCCGGCACGACGCCGTACGAGGACTACGTCAGGGCGGACGTGCTCACCCACCTCCAGCACACCCTCTCCGACGACCCCGGAGAGATGGTCTTCCTGGTGACGACCCAGGTCATGGAGCTGTGGTTCACGGTTCTCGTGCACGAGTGGGAGACGGCGGCGCACGCCCTGCGCTCGGACGACGTGCCCACCGCGATCGCCGCGCTGAAGCGCTCCGTACGGGAGCTGGAGGCCCTCAACGCCTCCTGGAAGCCGCTCGGCCAGCTGACCCCCGCACAGTTCAACTCCTACCGCAGTGCCCTCGGCGAGGGCTCCGGCTTCCAGTCGGCGATGTACCGGCGCATGGAGTTCCTGCTCGGCGAGAAGTCCGCGTCCATGCTCGTACCGCACCGCGGTGCCCCGCGCGCCCACGCGGAACTGGAGAAGGCGCTGCAGGAGCCCAGCCTGTACGACGAGGTGCTGAGGCTGCTGGCCCGCCGCGGCCACGCGATCCCGGCGTCCGTCCTGCACCGGGACGTGTCCCAGCGCTACGAGCCCTCCGACCAGGTGGAACAGGCCTGGACGGCGGTCTACTCCGGCGACCAGGACGCGGAACTCGCCCGCCTCGGCGAAGCGCTGACCGACGTGGCCGAACTCGTCTGGCGCTGGCGCAACGACCACCTGGTCGCCACCCGCCGCGCGATGGGCGCCAAGCCCGGCACGGGCGGCTCGGCCGGCGTGGCCTGGCTGGAGAAGCGCGCCCGCAAGAACGTGTTCCCGGAACTGTGGACGGCGAGGTCCCATGTCTGAACTGGCGCTGGAGGCGGAGAAGCGGGACGCCCAGGACGAGCTCGCACCGCTCAGATCCCGCTTTGTCCTCGACGAGGTGGTCTACCTCGACGGAAACTCCCTGGGCGCGCTGCCCGCGAACGTCCCCGACCGGGTGGCGGACGTCGTCCGCCGCGAGTGGGGCGAACTGCGCATCCGCTCCTGGGACGAGAGCGGCTGGTGGACCGCGCCCGAGCGGATCGGCGACCGCATCGCCCCGCTCGTCGGCGCGGCGGCCGGGCAGATCGTCGTGGGCGACTCCACCAGTGTCAACGTCTTCAAGGCGCTGGTGGCGGCGGTACGGATGGCGGGCGAGGACCGTACCGAGATCCTGGTGGACGCGACCACCTTCCCCACGGACGGCTACATCGCCGAGTCGGCGGCCCGCCTGACCGGCCGCACCCTGCGCGCGCCGGCCCCGTCCGAGATCCCGGCGGCGCTGACCGACCGTACGGCGGCGGTGCTGCTGAACCACGTCGACTACCGCACCGGCCGCCTGCACGACCTGCCGTCCCTCACGTCGGCGATCCACGACGCCGGCGCCCTCGCGGTCTGGGACCTGTGCCACAGCGCGGGTGCCCTGCCGGTCGGTCTCGACGAGCACGGGGTCGACCTGGCGGTCGGCTGCACCTACAAGTACCTGAACGGCGGGCCGGGTTCACCGGCCTACCTCTACGTCCGCAGGGACCTGCAACCCCGCTTCGACTCCCCGCTCCCGGGCTGGAACTCCCACACCGACCCCTTCGGCATGAGCCCGTCCTACGCACCGGCATCGGGCGCGCCGCGCGGCCGCGTGGGCACCCCGGACATCCTGTCCATGCTGGCCCTGGAGGCGGCCCTGGACGTCTGGGACGACGTCTCCGTCTCCGCCGTCCGTGCCAAGTCCCTGGCGTTGACGGACTTCTTCCTGCGCTGCGTGCGGGAGTACACCGAACCGGGGCGTGTGGAGTCCGTGACGCCGGAACGCCACGAGGAACGCGGCAGCCAGGTCGCCCTGCGCTGCCCGGACGCCGGCGAGGTGATGGAACGCCTGATCGCCAGGGGTGTCGTGGGCGACTTCCGGCACCCCGACGTCCTCCGCTTCGGCTTCACCCCGCTGTACGTCACGTTCGGCGAGACCGAGCGGGCGGCCCGGATCCTGGGGGAGGAACTGGCGTAACGGAGGGGTCCGGATCCGGGCGGAGCAACTGGCGTGACGGAGGGGCCCGGATCCGGGCGGAGGAGCCGGGGCCATGGGCGCGGTCCGGTGGAGGGCAACCTTTTCACCAGGCCCGTTCCCATGGCTTTTCCCGCAGCTTCTCCTGCGGAGCCGTCTGCCCTCACCCTCCGTCACATCCCCGTGTCCCCGCACGTCACCGGCCTGATACCGTCCCGCCAACGGCGAACGCGAATTCCCCCACCTGGTCCGCCGGAACGCCAAACAGGTTCCATCGCTGAGAGGTTGGAGCATGCCGGACGACGCCGCGGCGGCCCGCGCCGCCGCTGAAGAGGAGTCGGCCTTCTCGCACCCGCCGGTCGACCCGGACGTCACCTCCGTGTACGGCACCCACCCCGACCAGGTGATCGACTTCTACGCCCCCCGGACCGCCGCGGAGTCCCCCGCCCCTCTGGTGGTGGTCCTGCACGGCGGCGCCTGGCGCGCCCGCTACGACCGCCGTCACCTCACCCCCTTCGCGGACTTCCTGGCCCGCCGGGGTTTCGCGGTGGCCAACGTCGAGTACCGCCGCGGCGGGGACCTCCTGATCCCCGGGCAGAACAGGGGTGCCGGCGACGCCGACCCGCCGGCCGGCCGCTGGCCCGACACCTTCGAGGACGTCGCCGCCGCCCTGGACGCCTTGCCCGGCCTCGTCCGTGAGGCGCTCCCGCAGGCCGACCCGCGCCGCACCGTCCTCACCGGTCACTCGGCCGGCGGCCATCTGGCCCTGTGGGCGGCGGCCCGCCACGTCCTGCCCCCGGACGCCCCCTGGCGCACCGACCAGCCCACCCCGCTGCGTGGCGTCGTCGCCCTGGCCCCGATCGCGGACCTCGACGTGGCGGAGAAGCTGGACGTCTGCGGCAACGCGAGCCTGCAACTCCTCGGCGGCCACGACAGCTTCGCCGAGCGCCGCCCCTACGCCGACCCCGTCCTGCTCCTCCCGACGGGGATCGCGACGACCCTCGTCCAGGGGCGCACGGACCTGGTGGTGCCGCAGGCGGTGGCCGAGTCGTACGCGGACGCGGCGGCCAAGGCGGGGGAGGTGGTGGGCCTGACGCTGCTGGAGGACGTGGGCCACTTCCCGCTGATCGACCCCGCGGCGGACGCGTGCGCCGTGGTGGCGGAGGAGATCGCCCAACTCGCCTGGTGAGGACCGGAGTCCGCCACCGGGCGAGGGCCGTGGGCCGCCTCTGCGGGTCGGCCCGGTGATACCCGTAGTACTTGAGAGCTACCCCGCAAGACAGCTCCCTGGCGGGACGCCGACGACAGGCGCCGACCCATAACTTCCTTCTCGGACACGCCCGATGGCCGGGCATCCGAAAGGAAGCCCGACCATGGGGCGCACCCAGCACGATCCCCTGCTCACGGACCCGCAGCCGCCGACGGCTGTGTCGCCCCACGAGCGCCTACCGCACCCGACGACGAAATCCTCACGGGTGATGTCGGCGGGAGGTCCTGTCCCGCCGAAGGCGACCCGCGCCCGCGCGTGGCGTCGCGCTCTCCTCGCCACCGTCCTCACCGCGGCCATAGCCGTTCCCCTCTCCGGCGCCGCCCGGCCCCGGATCCCCGCCCCGGCCCCCGCCACCCTGCCCCCGATCACGGCGGCGACCCTGCAGACGGCCTACGCCGCCAACCGCGCCAACGCCACCCGCGCCGCCCGGATGGCCGCCGCGCACGGCGACGCCCACCGTGCCTCCGCCGACCGCACCCTCGCCTCGCCCACCCGCCACCTCCTCGCCTTCGACGGCCGAGGCGCCGGCCAGGCCACGGAGGTGCTCGGCGACCTCGCCCACGCGGATCACATAGCGGTCCTGGTCCCCGGTTCGGACACCTCCCTGGACACCTACGACCGCTTCCACAGGGCAGCCGCGTCCCTGTACGGGGACCTCGCCCACCGCGCCGCCCGAGGCACCCGCACCGCGGTCGTCGCCTGGCTCGGCTACGCCACGCCCGCCACCGTCAGCCCCGCGGTGACCACGACCGGCCGTGCCGACGAAGCCGCCCCTCACCTGCGCGCCTTCGTCCGCCGGCTGCGCGCCGCGGCTCCGGCACGAGCGCACCTCTCACTGCTGTGCCACTCGTACGGCACGGTCGTCTGCGGCCGGGCCGCCTCCGGCCTGGACACCGACGACATCGCCCTCGTCGGCAGCCCCGGCACCGGCGCGGACTCCGTCCCGGCCCTGCACACCCGCGCGAGGGTCTGGGCGGCCCGCGGCAGCGAGGACTGGATCGCCGACGTGCCGCACGTCAGTGCCGACCTCTTCGGCACGACCGTCGGCTTCGGCACCGACCCGGTCTCCCGCGCCTTCGGCGCCCGGGTCTTCGACGCGGCCGGCGCCGACCACAGCGGCTACTTCACCCCGGGCTCGGTCTCCCTCGCCAACCTGGCCCGGATCACCCTCGGCGAGACCTCGGAGGTGACCCGTGCCTGAGCCCGCCGCCAACTCGTCCACCACCCACCGCACCACGCCCCACGCGACCCCGGCATCCTCTGCTCGATCGCAGCCGCAGCCGCACCAGCCGAAGGCGAGCGCGCCCCACGAGAGCCGCCGCCCCACCAAGCCGAAGGCGACCCGCAGGCCCCTCACCCCCGCCACCGCCCTCCACACCCTGCGCCACGCCGCCCACCGCATCGACACCGCGACCCCCGCCTCCCGGGACCGAGCCGTGGACGCCCTGCGGGCGTTCGCCATCTCCGGTGTCGTCCTGGGCCACTGGCTGGTGACCGCGCTGGTGGCGCGGGACGGCCAACTGCACACCGCCAGCCCGCTCCAGCACATGCCCCAACTGGCCCCGGTCTCCTGGCTGTTCCAGACCCTGGCCGTGTTCTTCCTGGTCGGCGGCCATGTGGCGACTCGAAGCCTGGCCACCGCCCGCGACCGAGGCGACCCCTACCGCTCCTGGCTGCGCGCCCGCCTGACCCGCCTCCTCCGCCCGGTGGCCGCACTCCTGTGCCTGTGGGCGGTGACCGCCACGGCCCTCCTCCTCACCGGCACCCCCCTCGCCACGGTCGAGACCCTGGTCAAACTGGCCCTGTCACCCCTGTGGTTCCTCCTGGTCCTCGTCGCCCTGACGGCCGCCACCCCACTCCTGGCCCGCCTCAGCCCCCTCTGGCCCCTGGCGGTCGTCCTGCACGTCGACCTCCTCCGGTTCGGCCTGCATCTGGGCCCGTCCTGGCTCGGCTGGCTGAACCTCCCGGCCGGCTGGCTGGTCCCGTACACCCTGGGCGCCGCCTGGACCCGTGGCGAACTCGACAGCCGCCGCGCGGCCCGGGTCCTCCTCCTCGGCGGTACGGCGGCCACGGCCCTGCTCATAGCCTGCGCCGGATACCCGGCGTCCATGGTCGGCGTGCCCGGCGCGCGGATCTCCAACCTCGACCCCCCGACCCTGGCGGCCGTCACCTTCGGCCTGGCCCAGTGCGGCCTCGCCCTCCTCCTGCGCGACCGGCTGCGCCGCGCGATGGCCCGCCCGCTGCTCTGGGCGGCGGTGGCCCTCGTCAACCTGTCCGCGATGACGATCTACCTCTGGCACCAGACGGCGATGATGGCGACGACGGTCACGGGTCTGCCGGCCGGCCGGCTGCCCGGCCTGCACACCTCACCCGACTCCCTGGGCTGGGTGGCGTACCGCCTCGCCTGGCTCCCCGTCTTCGCCCTGGTCCTGGTCGTGTGCTGGGCGGCCTTCCGCCACCTCGAACAGGGCCCCCGCCGCCCCCGTCACCGCACGTCGCACGTGGTTAGCCGCCATGTGCCCCGCGCAAAGAACCAGCGCAGTGCCTAATGTTGACGTCGTGAAGCCCGCGGACCCCCACGACCTGGACCAGTCCCACGCCTCCGCCGGCGCCACCCCCACCCCCGCGCCCACCACCCCCGGAGCCGAGCCCGGCCGCATCCGCCGCCTCGGTGCCTGGCTGGGTGAGTCGCCCTCGTCGCAGTCGCCGCCCTTCTCGAAGTACCGCTGGCTGCGCCTGCTCACCTACCTTCTCGTCGGCTATCTGGCTCTCGGAATCACGCTCGCCGGCGCCGAGGAGCTGTCCGACAGCTACGGCTTCGCCCCGGCCGTGGCGTTCCTGAGCACCTTCCTCCAGGCCGTCGCGGTCGTCGTGGCCCTCCGGCGTCCCGTGCCCGCCTGGGCCCTGTCCCTGACCACGGCCGTCGCCACCGCGCTGCTCGCCCGCCAGCAGCTGGCGCAGCTCCGGCTCGTCCAGCAGCCGCAGCGCGGGCCGGCGGCCGCCGTGCACCACATCGGTCCCAACTGGCCCTGGTCCACGCCCGTTCTGCTGGCCCACATGACCGTGCTCCTGCTCCTCGCCCTGCGCGTCCGCGTCCGGGGCACGGTCGCCGCGCTCGGTGTGACGGCCGTGGTGACCCTCGTCGTCGAGGGCGGCATAGGGGCGCAGGCGTACTCCCCGACGGGATACACCGCCGTCGGCCTGTTCGCCGTCGCCGCCGTCATCGGAGCCGCCCTGCGCGACCGGAGCGAGGCCCGCGCGGAACTGGTCCAGCAGACGACGATCACCGCGGAGGAACGGGCCCGGCGTGCCCTGCTGGAGGAGCGCAGCCGTATCGCCCGCGAGCTGCACGACGTGGTCGCCCACCACATGTCCGTGATCTCGATCCAGGCCCAGGTGGCCCCGCATCTGGTGGACAACCCCTCGCAGGAGCTCAGGGAGAACCTCGCCGGCATCCGCAACAACGCCCTGGAGGCCCTGACCGAGCTGCGCCGCGTCCTCGGGGTGCTGCGGTCGGAGAACGCGGACGACCCCGACGAGGCAGGCGATCCCTACGGGCTGTCCGCCCCCGGCGCGGGCCCGGCCCCGGACGCCCCGCAGCCGAACCTCGCCCGTCTGGACACCCTGATCGAGAACACCAGGGCGGCCGGCCTTGAGGTCAGGAAGCTCATCGAAGGCGAACCCCGGGGCTACCCGCCCGGGGTGGAGCTGTCCGCCTACCGGATCGTGCAGGAGGCCCTGAGCAATGTGCTGCGCCACGCACCCGGCGCCACCGTCCGCGTGGACGTGGTGCACCTGCCCGACGGCATAGCCCTGGGCATCGCCAACGGCCGTCCGAGACAACCGGTTCAGCCGTCCCCCGGCAGCGGGCACGGTCTGCTCGGCATGCGGGAGCGCGCGGCGATGCTGGGCGGGAGCCTGACCGCCGCTCCCCATCCGCACGGCGGCTTCATGGTGACGGCGTTCCTCCCCAGCGGCGGCGCCCCCGTACCGCCCGGCCACCCCGACCCCGCGACAGGAGAGCAGACCCCATGACGAGCGGCGCCGGCCCCATCCGCGTACTCATCGCCGACGACCAGCAGATGGTGCGGCAGGGTTTCAGCGTGCTGCTCGGCATCCAGCCCGGCATCGAGGTGATCGGGCAGGCGGTCGACGGACTCGACGCGATCGCGCAGACCGCCGAACTGGCTCCGGACGTGGTGCTGATGGACATCCGGATGCCGGAACTCGGCGGCATCGAGGCGACCCGCCGGATCACCGCCGAGCATCCGGCCATCAAGGTGCTGGTGCTGACCACGTTCGACCTGGACGAGTACGTGTACGAGGCGCTGCGGGCCGGCGCCTCCGGCTTTCTGCTCAAGGACGCCTCCGCGGACAAGCTGGCCGAGGCGGTACGGATCGTGGCCGCGGGCGACGCCCTCCTCGCGCCCGGCATCACCCGCCGGCTGATCGCCGAGTTCTCCCGCCTGGACGGCAGCCGCCGCGCCCCGCTGAAGAAGCGCGTCGGCGACCTCACCGAACGGGAGACGGAGGTGCTGGCGCTGATCGCGCAGGGCCTGTCGAACGCGGAGATCGCCGAGCGGCTGGTCGTGGCCGAGCAGACCGTGAAGACCCACGTGGGCCGGATCCTGGTGAAGCTGGGCCTGCGCGACCGCACCCAGGCGGCGGTCTTCGCCTACGAGTCCGGCGTGGTCCGCCCGGGCGGCCGCTGAGCAGACGAGGAGGTTCGGCCGTACGTGCGCCGTACGGGGCCGAACCCCTCAAAGGGCGACCCGTAGTACCTGAGAGGGACGTCCGAGAACCCCTCTCCAAGGTGACGACCGCGCCCCGGCCCGCGCCTACCGTTGCGTACGTGACCCAGACGACGCACACGCAGACGACACCGGGCCAGGCCGGTCGGCCGCGCAGCCCGGAGTTCCGGCTGGCCGCGGACGCCCTGCGAGGGCTGCGGCAGGACCTGTTCCAGGACGCCTTCGCCTATGACCCGCTGCCCCGCCTGAGCGCCGACGGCCCGCTCACCCGCCGTCTGTCCGGCGCGGGCTGGCTGCCGCACACGGTGGTGGCCGCCCTGGGCGTGATGGCGATGTCCCTCGCGGTGGCGGGCTCCTTCGAGTCCGGGCCCGCCGTCCTGCTGTGCGGGCTGCTGGCGCTGGCACCGGTCCTGCTGACGCTGGCGCGTCCGGTGGGGGCGTTCTGGGTCTCGCTGGGCGCGAGCACGGTCGCCGCCGTGATCGGCCGGGGCGGGTGGAGCGACTGGCCCTGGCTGCCGGGCAGCTTCCTGTCGCACCTCGTGGTGCTCACGGTCGTCGCGCTGCGCACCCGCCCGCGCACCGCGGCCTCGATGTGGGTGACGACCGCGGTCTACGGCTTCGTCGTCGGAGACGTCTTCGGCTGGCACCGCTACGACACCAACGTGGCTCCGATGCTGCTCGTGTCGGCCCTGCTCCTGCTGGTCGTCGCGGTTCGGCACATCCGCCGCCAGGCCCAGCGGGAGGTGACCGCCCAGCAGACGGTCACCGAGCACGAACGCCACCGCCGCACCCTGCTGGAGGAGCGCACGACGATCGCCCGCGAGCTGCACGACGTGGTCGCCCATCACATGTCGGTGGTCGCCATCCAGGCGGAGGCCGCGCCCTACCGGGTGGAGAACCCGCCGGAGGAGCTGGAGAAGGCGTTCGCCACCATCAGGGAGAACGCGGTGGCGGCCCTGACCGAGCTGCGTCGTGTCCTCGGTGTCGTGCGCGCGGAGGACTACGAGGCACCGGACGCCCCCCAGCCCACCCTGGCCGACCTCGACGGGCTGCTCGCCAACGTGCGGGAGGCGGGCCTGACGGTGGACAAGGCGGTGACCGGCGCCGTGCGTGAACTCCCGCAGGGCGTGGAGCTGTCGGCGTACCGGATCGTGCAGGAGGCCCTCAGCAACACCCTGCGGCACGCGCCGGGAGCGAGCGCCCGGGTGGAGATCGGCTATGTTCTCGGCGGGCTGGGCCTGCGCATAGTCAACACCCCGCCGCCCGCTCCCCACCTCGTCAAACCCTCCCCGGGTGCGGGGCACGGCATCACGGGCATGCGGGAGCGCGTGTCGATGCTCAACGGCGAGATGGCGGTGTGCCCCTCGCCGGACGGGGGCTATGAGGTGACGGTGTTCCTGCCGGTGCCGGCGGCCGCCTCGGCCGAAGGGGACGCATGAGCATCCGCGTACTGATCGCGGACGACCAGATGATGGTCCGCGAGGGCTTCTCCGTCCTGCTGAACGCGATGCCGGGCATCGAGGTCGTCGGCGAGGCCGTGAACGGGAGGGAGGCGGTGGAGCGGACCCGTGAACTCGCGCCGGACGTCGTCCTGATGGACATCCGCATGCCGGAGCTGAACGGCATCGAGGCGACCCGGGAGATCGTGGCGGCGGACGCGGCGGCGAAGGTGCTGGTCCTGACGACCTTCGACCTGGACGAGTACGTGTACCAGGCCCTGCGCGCGGGAGCCTCCGGATTCCTGCTGAAGGACGCCTCGGCGCGCCAACTCGCGGACGGCGTCCGGGTGGTGGCGGCGGGGGAGGCCCTGCTGGCGCCCTCGGTCACCAGACGCCTGATCACGGAGTTCTCCCGCCTCTCGGACCCCCCGCGCCTGGTCCCGTCGGCCCAGGCGGCCTACGGCGAGCTCACGGAGCGCGAGACCGAGGTCCTGATCCTGATCGCCCAGGGCCTGTCCAACGCGGAGATCGCCGAGCGGCTGGTGGTGGCCGAGTCGACGATCAAGACCCATGTGAGCCGTATCCTGGTCAAACTGGGCCTCAGGGACCGCACCCAGGCAGCGGTTTTCGCATACGAGGCGCGACTGGTGACACCGGGCTGATGGGGAGGCGCCGGAGCTGGGGGTTCCATGGAGCTGGTACTCGACCCACCGCACGGAGTCGCACCACTGCGGCTGGGGACGACGCTCGACGAGGCGATCGCGGCGGTGCCCGGCTGGGGCGACCCGAGAGTGCTCAGGATCCGGAGTTCGGCGCGCGCCTCCTGGTCCCTGGACGGGGTCGGCGTGCAGGCCCTCCTGGAGAACAGCCCCACGGTCACGGCGGTCGAGGTGTGGTGGCCCGGCGAGGGCCGGACGTCCGGGACGCGGGTCCCGCTCGACGGCGACGACGTGTTCCGCACCCCCGCGGAGGACATCCTCCGGCGCGCCGCCGAGCGGGGCTGGACGGTCGACACGTCCCGGCCCGAGTACCCGGTGATCCCAGGAGCGTCCCTGGGCTTCACCCGGCAGACCTCGCAGGAGCCCCGGGGACACCGAGGGGCTGCCGGTGCGCGTCACGTCCTTACTCGTCGGTGGGAAGGACTACTACGACTTCCGCCGCGAGGCCCGCGGCTGAGCAGGTCACGGGCGGACCGCCCCCTGGTCAGACCTCGGCCCGGCGGGTTAGCTTCCCCGCATGGCAGGCTCTCACGACCTCGGTTTTGACCCCTGGGACCCGGCGTTCGTCGCCGACCCGTACCCGGCCTACGCCGAGCTTCGCGCACGCGGCCGGGTGATCCGGTACGAACCGACGGACCAGTGGCTGGTCCCGCACCACGCGGACGTCTCGGCGCTGCTCCGGGACCGCCGCCTGGGGCGGACGTACCAGCACCGGTTCTCGCACGAGGACTTCGGGCGGACCCCGCCCCCGCCGGAGCACGAGCCCTTCCACACGCTCAACGACCACGGCATGCTCGACCTGGAGCCGCCGGACCACACCCGGATCCGGCGCCTGGTGTCGAAGGCGTTCACGCCGCGCACGGTGGAGCGCCTGAAGCCCTACGTCCACGGCCTGGCGGGCGACCTGGTGGCCGCGCTCGTCCGCGACGGCGGCGGTGATCTGCTGCGGGACGTGGCCGAGCCGCTGCCGGTCGCGGTGATCGCCGAGATGCTCGGCATCCCCGAGACGGACCGCGCCCAGCTCCGCCCCTGGTCGGCGGCCATCTGCGGGATGTACGAGCTGAACCCGTCCGAGGAGACCGCGGCGCAGGCGGTCCGCGCCTCCCTCGAGTTCTCGGAGTGTCTGCGGGAGCTGATCGCGGCCCGCCGCAAGGAGCCGGGCGAGGACCTCGTCTCCGGTCTGATCGCCGCGCACGACGAGGACGACGACCGGCTGACCGAGCAGGAGATGATCTCCACGGCGGTCCTGCTGCTCAACGCCGGCCACGAGGCCACGGTCAACG
This sequence comes from Streptomyces sp. NPDC052109, assembly GCF_040680195.1. Taxonomy (NCBI): domain Bacteria; kingdom Bacillati; phylum Actinomycetota; class Actinomycetes; order Kitasatosporales; family Streptomycetaceae; genus Streptomyces; species Streptomyces sp. NPDC052109. The sequence continues at coordinate 329,898 of NZ_JBFAWF010000005.1, forward strand.
CCACGGTGAACGGCTGGTGGGCGCTGTTCCGCAACCCCGGCCAGCTGGCCGCCCTGCGGGCCGACCACTCGCTCGTCCCCTCCGCGATCGAGGAGCTGATGCGCTACGACACCCCGCTCCAGCTCTTCGAACGCTGGGTGCTGGACGACATCGAGATCGACGGCACGACGATCCCGAGGGGCTCGGAGATCGCCATGCTCTTCGGCTCCGCCAATCACGACCCCGACGTCTTCGAGCGGCCCGAGCGACTGGACCTCGCCCGCACCGACAACCCGCACATCTCCTTCAGCGCGGGCATCCACTACTGCATCGGCGCGCCCCTGGCCCGTATCGAGCTGGCCGCCTCGATGACGGCCCTCCTCCAGCAGGCCCCTGCGCTGACCCTGGCGGCGGAGCCGCGGCGCAAGCCGAACTTCGTCATCAGGGGGCTGGAGGGGCTGACCGTCGAGGTGGGCGGCTGAGGCTCAGCCGGTCAGATCCCTACGCCGCACTCCGGCAAGCCCCACCGCCACCAGCAGCGCCGCGACGGCGACCAGGATGCCCACCGGGGTCCAGTCGAGGTGTCCGCCCGGCAGCTTCGGCAGATGCCCGAACGGGGAGAGGTCCAGCACCGCACGGGGCGCGTCGAGCGCCGGCCCGATCCAGCCGATCAGCAGCACCGCGCCGGCCACCCCCCACGCCGCCACCGCGCCGCGCGGCAGGACCCCGTGGAGCAGGACGGTGATGCCGCCGATCACCCACACCGCGGCGACCTGGAGCAGGCACGCGCCCAGCACCGGCCCGACCTGCCTGCCGTAGCCGACGGCGAAGCCGAGCCCGGCCAGCAGCATGATCAGGGCCGAACCGCCGAAGGCGATCAGCAGGTGGCCGGCCGCCCAGCGCAGTCGCCCCACTGCGGCGGCCAGGACCGGCTCGGCCCGGCCGGAGGTCTCCTCGCCGCTCAGCCTCAGCACGGAGGAGACGACGTACAGCGCGGCGATCAGGCCGAGCAGGCCGACCATCGCGGCGAGGAAGGCGTCCGTCAGGCCCGACTGGCCGCCCATCCGCTGGAAGATCTCCCGCGCCTTGGCGTTGTCGCCGACGAGCCCCGCGGCGCCGTCCGTCAGCCCGCCGTAGACGACCCCGGCGAGGAAGAAGCCGGTCGACCAGCCGAGCACGCTGCCGCGCTGCAGCCGCCAGGCCAGCGCGCCCGCCGTGCCGAGGCGGCCGACCGCCGGTCCCGGCCGGGTCGGCAGGAAGCTCATGCCGACGTCCCGGCGCCCCGCCAACGCGTAGGCCAGGAGGGCCTGGAGGGCGACGGCCGCCGCGAACAGCAGCAGCACCCACCAGCGTTCGGCGGCGTAGGGCCGGACATGCTCCAGCCAGCCCAGCGGGGACAGCCAGGTCAGCACCGACCAACCCGCGTCCGTCGCCGAGTCGCCGGCCGCGCGCAGTACGAACGCCGCGCCCAGCACGGCCGCCGTCAGCCCCCGGGCCGACCGGGCGCTCTCCGTCAGCTGGGCGGCGATCGCCGCGGTGGTGGCGAAGGCCATGCCGACACCGGCCACCCCGAGCCCGAAGGCCAGCGCACCCGACCCGCCCTGCCCGGCGAGGCCCGCCACGACCAGCACGCACAGGGCCGCGTTCGCGACCGCCGCCGCCAGCAGGGCCGCCGTGAGCGGGGCCCGGCGCCCCACCATTCCGGAGGACACCAGCTCCTGCCGTCCGCTCTCCTCCTCGTCCCGGGTGTGCCGTACGACGACGAGCAGGCTGGTCACGGCGGCGAGCGCGCCCGCGTAGACCCCGACCCGCCAGGCCGTCAGCGCGCCCAGGGAGTCGCCGAAGACCGGGCCGACCATGGCGCGCAGGGAGCCGTCGGCGGCCATCCGGTGCATGAGGTCGGCGCGTTGGGCGGGCGTGCCGTACAGGCTCTTCAGCGTCTTCGGCATGGAGAGGACCATCAGCGCGTTCACCGCGACCCAGACCGGGATCAGGACCCGGTCGCGGCGCAGGGCGAACCTCAGCAGGGCGCCGGTCCCGGCCAGTGGGCGGGTCATGCCGGCACCTCGTCCCGGTAGTGCCGCAGGAACAGCTCCTCCAGTGTCGGCGGTGTCGCGGCCAGCGAGCGCACTCCGGAGGCGGTCAACGAGCGCAGTACGGTGTCGAGTTGGTCGGTGTCCACCTGGAGCCGGACCCGGTGCCCCTGGACGTCCAGGTCGTGCACGCCCGGCAGGAGGGCCAGTCCGTCCGGCGGGCCCGCGAGTTCGGCGCTCACACTGGTGCGGGTCAGATGCCGCAGGTCGGCCAGGGAGCCGCTCTCCACGGTCCGTCCCTTGCGGATGATGCTGACCCGGTCGCAGAGTTCCTCGACCTCGCTCAGGATGTGCGAGGACAGCAGGACCGTACGGCCGCGCTCCCGTTCCTCCTCGACGCAGGCCTGGAAGACCTCCTCCATCAGCGGGTCCAGGCCCGAGGTCGGCTCGTCCAGGATCAGCAGGTCCACGTCCGAGGCGAAGGCGGCGACCAGGGCGACCTTCTGCCGGTTTCCCTTGGAGTACGTGCGGCCCTTCTTGGCCGGGTCCAGCTCGAAGCGGTCGATCAGTTCGGCACGGCGCCGGTTGTCGAGCCCTCCGCGCAGCCGGCCGTAGAGGTCGATGACCTCGCCGCCGGAGAGGTTGCGCCACAGGGTCACGTCCCCGGGCACATAGGCGATCCGGCGGTGCGCCTCCACCGCGTCCCGCCACGGGTCGCGCCCCAGCACCTGCGCGGCGCCCGAGTCGGCGCGCAGCAGCCCGAGGAGCACCCGGATCGTGGTCGACTTGCCGGCTCCGTTGGGGCCGAGGAAGCCGTGCACCTCCCCGGCCTCGACGTCCAGGTCGAGGCCGTCCAGCGCGTGGGTACGGCCGAAGGACTTGTGGAGTCCGGCGACCGTGATTGCCTTCGTCATGGCCCCGAACGTACGCTTCTTTCAGAAATTTGTGAAGTTAAGGAAACACATGAATCTCGGTTAGGGTGAGGGCATGACGGAGTCGAGGTCGGGAGCGCCGGAGCGGGACCCGGAGTCGGTGTCGCGGTTCGTCGAGCACTTCGCGGCACAGCTCGTCGAGGCGGGCATGCCGCGCATGCCGTCCCGGGTGTTCGCCGCGCTGCTCGCCTCCGACGACGGCGCCCTGACCTCGGCCGAGCTGGGCGAGCAGCTGCGGATCAGCCCCGCGGCCGTCTCCGGCGCCGTGCGCTATCTCGCCCAGGTCCACATGGTGTCCAGGGAGCGGGAGCCCGGCTCGCGCCGTGAGCGCTACCGGGTGCACAGCGACCAGTGGTACGAGGCGCTCACCAACCGCGAGGCGATCATCAAGCGCTGGGAGGACGCCCTGCGGGAAGGGGTGGCCGGCCTCGGCGCCGACACCCCCGCGGGGCGCCGGCTCGCCGAGACGCTGGACTTCTTCGAGTTCATCGAGCGGGACGTGGCCGAGATGATGGAGCGCTGGCGGGCCTACCGCGAGCGGAAGTACACGGACTGAGCCCGCTCAGCGTTCCTTCGTCTCCTCCAGCACCGTCCGCCCCAGCAGCGCGTACCGCTCGGGCGCCCGCCGCTTCAGGTACTGGGCACAGCCCACCCCCGTCGCCGCGACCAGCGCCACCAGCCACGGCGTCGCCTTCAGCAGCGCCGAGCCGGACTCCGCACCCGCCGCGGCCCCCATGTTGGACACCAGCAGCACGACCACGCCGAGCATCGCGACGCCGCCGACGAGCGGGGCGGCGAAGGTCCTGAACCAGTGGCGGCTCTCGGGGTGGTGCCTGCGGAAGTAGACGAGTACCGCGAAGGAGCACACGGCCTGCACGATCAGGATCGCCATGGTGCCGAGGATGGCCAGCAGCACGTAGAGGGCGTTGTACGGGTCCTTGCCCGCGATCCAGAAGGCGGCGATCAGTACGGCGCTCACCACCGTCTGCACCAGGCCCGCGATGTGCGGGGAGCCGTGCCGGGCGTGGGTGCGGCCGACGGTGTTCTTCAGCGAGGGCAGGACGCCCTCCCGGCCGAGGGCGTACAGATAGCGGGCGGCGCAGTTGTGGAAGGCCATGCCGCAGGCCAGCGAACCGGTGATCATCAGCCACTGCATGACGTCGACCGCCCAGTGGCCGACGTACCGCTCGGTGGGGTGGAAGAACAGCGCGAGCGGGTTGGCGGAGGAGGCGGCCTTCACGGCCTCGGCCTCGCCGTTGCCGATGATGGCCATCCAGGAGACGAAGACGTAGAAGACCCCCACGCCCAGCACGCTGATCATGGTCGCCTTGGGGATGATCTTCTTCGGGTCGCGGGACTCCTCGCCGTACATCGCGGTCGACTCGAAGCCGACCCAGGACCAGAAGGCGAAGAAGAGGCCGAGCCCGGCGGACGTGCCCTTGAAGGCGTTGACGGGGTCGACCGGAGCGAGGCTGAACCCGTGCGGGCCACCCCCGTGGAAGGCCACGGACACGGCCATGGCCGCCAGCACCGTCACCTCGGTGCCCAGCAGCACCACCAGCAGTTTCTCGGCCACGCTGACCCCGAACCAGGTGCCGGTCGCGTTGATGGCGAGCATCAGGATCGCGAACGCCCACCAGGGCAGGTGGACGCCGGTCTGGTCCCTCAGGGTCGTCGTCGCGAAGGTCGAGAAGATGCCGATGAGCGCCGGCTCGAAGACGACGTAGGCGAAGGTCGCGAGCAGTCCGGAGGCGAGGCCGGCGGTCCGTCCGAGGCCGTAGGAAATGAACCCGTAGAAGGCGCCGGTCGACGTGATGTGTTTCGCCATCGACGTGAAACCCACGGAAAAGATTGCCAGGACGACCATTGCGACGAGATAGCTGGCGGGCGCCCCGATCCCGTTGCCGGCCGACACCATGAAGGGCACGTTGCCGGTCATCGCGGTGATCGGCGCGGCGGTGGCGACGGCCATGAAGACCACGCCCAGCAACCCCACAGCGTTGGGTTTCAGCCGGTGAACCGTTTCTTCGTCCGCTGTTCCCGCCGCCGGGGCGACGCCCTCGTCCACTGCCATCGGGTGGCCCCCTCCGTGTCCGGTCCATGAGTCCTGGTGGGTCCTGATGGAGCAGGATGGTGCACGGGGGAGGGGCGCGGGAAGGGGTCGACGGGGTTAAATATTTGTCACCAGACCATTGGGGGGGGGGTTGGTTCCACGATCTCGACCCGCCTGCGTGTTCGCTCGGCTACGCCGAGTGGCGCCTGGTCGGCGTTCGTGGAACGGGCGCATCATGACGCTGATGCCAGAGCGACCGACGACAAGCGGCGGCGAGCCCATCGAAACGGGGCCGTTCCTGTACGTCTTCCCGGGCGACGAGCGTGCGTACGGTCCCGACCCTCGACACCTCCGGCTTCCAAGCCCCCGGCTCACGCTGACGGCAGCACCAGCCCCCAGGCCCCCTCCGCCACCCGCCAGGTCCGCCTTCGCACCGGTCCCGTCACCCCCGTGTCCGCCCGGTAGCGGAAGTCCGCGCCGGTCACCGTCACCGTGCGCCCGGAAGTCCGCAGCGGCGTGGCCTCCGCACCCACCGACAGGGGCCGTACCTCCACCTCCGCGAACCCTCCCGTGCCCGGTGTGACCGACACGGCCTCCACGGGCTGGCCCAGGTCCACCACCGTCTCCCCGTCGACCTCCACCCGCAGCCGCGAGGGACCGGGAGAGGGCACCGCGGAGAGCCGGGGCGGGCGCGGGGCGAGGGTGCGGACCAGGGAGCGGTACCAGGCCCGCCCGGCGGCGACCGGCACCGGCTCGGCGGCGGCCACCCGCACCGGCTGCGGCGGAATCCCCAGACCGCTCAGCACGACCCCGTCGCTGTCGTCGACCAGCAGGTCCAGGCGCCGCTCGGCCCCGTCCAGCACGGCCCGCGCCGCCGCCACCGCCCCGCCCGGCACGCCCAGCGACTCGGCGAGGCCGGTGTCCCCCACGGGGACCACCGACAGCGCGCATCCGGCCAGTTCGCGCGCCCGGTGCAGCAGGGTCACGGTCCGCATCAGAGCGCGTCCGTCCCCCACCACGACCGGCCGCCTCGAACCCCGTCGGCCCAGCGCGCGGGCGAATTCCTCCGGCCCGTCGGGCAGACACACCTTGGCGGCCGCACCCGCGCTGAGCACGTCTTTCGCGATCCGTACGGACTCCCCGTCCGTCTGCCGTGCCACCGGATCGATGATCACCAGCAGCTGTTCGGACGTCGCGAAAGTCGCCACCTCGGTCCTGCCTCGCTTCCTCGGGTAGCATCTTTGTGCAAGAGCCCCTTGCGCTATTGCGCCAGGGGCTTCGTCTATTCCGGGGCATCCGGTCCGACGGTTGGCGACCAACGACGGTCGCTGTGGTACGCGGCGGTGAACCTTACGCCCACGCCCCCGACCTTGGACATGCCCCGCCCGGAAGGGGTGTACGCGCGTGCCCGCACTTGTGCTGCTCGGTGCTCAGTGGGGTGACGAAGGCAAGGGAAAGGCGACCGACCTGCTCGGTGGCTCGGTGGACTATGTAGTGCGGTACCAGGGCGGCAACAACGCCGGCCACACGGTCGTCGTCGGCGACCAGAAGTACGCGCTCCACCTCCTCCCTTCCGGAATCCTCTCGCCTACTTGTGTTCCGGTCATCGGCAACGGAGTCGTCGTCGACCCGTCGGTCCTGCTCTCCGAGCTGAGCGGTCTGAACGAGCGTGGCGTCGACACGTCCAAGCTCCTGATCAGCGGTAACGCGCACATCATCACGCCGTACAACGTCACCGTCGACAAGGTGACGGAACGCTTCCTCGGAAAGCGGAAGATCGGCACGACCGGGCGCGGTATCGGGCCGACCTACGCGGACAAGATCAACCGCGTGGGCATCCGGGTCCAGGACCTGTACGACGAGTCGATCCTGACCCAGAAGGTCGAGGCGGCCCTCGACGTCAAGAACCAGATCCTCACCAAGCTGTACAACCGGCGCGCGATCGCCGTGGACCAGGTCGTCGAGGAGCTGCTGGGCTATGCCGAGCAGATCAAGCCGTACGTCGCCGACACGGTGCTGGTCCTCAACCAGGCGCTGGAACAGGACAAGGTCGTGCTCTTCGAGGGCGGCCAGGGCACGCTGCTGGACATCGACCACGGCACGTATCCCTTCGTGACCTCCTCGAACCCGACCGCCGGCGGTGCCTGCACCGGCGCCGGCGTGGGCCCGACGAAGATCAGCCGGGTCATCGGCATCCTCAAGGCCTACACGACCCGCGTGGGCGCCGGCCCCTTCCCGACCGAGCTGTTCGACGAGGACGGCGAGGCGCTGCGCCGGATCGGCGGCGAGCGGGGTGTGACGACGGGCCGTGACCGCCGATGCGGCTGGTTCGACGCCGTGATCGCCCGCTACGCGACCCGCGTCAACGGCCTGACCGACTTCTTCCTCACCAAGCTGGACGTGCTGACCGGCTGGGAGCAGATCCCGGTCTGTGTCGCGTACGAGATCGACGGCAAGCGCGTCGAGGAACTTCCGTACTCCCAGACCGACTTCCACCACGCGAAGCCGGTCTACGAGACCCTGCCGGGCTGGAACGAGGACATCACGAAGGCCAAGTCCTTCGCCGACCTCCCCAAGAACGCGCAGAACTACGTCAAGGCGCTGGAGGAGATGTCCGGCGCCCCGATCTCCGCGATCGGCGTGGGCCCGGGCCGGGACGAGACGATCGAGATCAACTCCTTCCTGTAGAGGCTCCCCACGCGCCGGGGGCCGTCCGCCGGTCCGCCCTCTTCGGGCGGGACCGGCGGACGGCCCTTCGTCGCGTCCATGGGTGACATGCCCGGGTGGACAATGGACGTATGAGCGTCCACCGGAACGCACGGTGCCGGGGACCGTACGGCGGTGAAGGCCGCGAGGCCGGCGGCACGGACTGCTCCGACCCGGCCGTCTTCGAGATCGCCCGGCACGGCCTGCCCCCGCTGTATGTGTGTCCCGTGCACCTGGGCCCGGCCCTGCTGATGGCGAGCAGGGTGCTCTGGCCGCCGGAGATCAGGCTCGTCGGCCGCGTCGACGGCCTCGCGGGGTGACCGGCCGCCGCGTTCACCCCCTCGTTCACTTGTGGTCATGGACATGAACTTCCTTGACCTTCCCTTGGGTTGTTCCTGGTTCCCAGCGAACCGGAGTGAGGCAAGCATCTACGCGGGTAGTCCCCGCACGGCACGCGCACACAACCTCCTCACTCCAGCCCTTCCAGGAGCCTCGTATGCCCCTCAGTCCCATGAACCGCCGGGAGTTCGTGAAGAAGTCGGCGGTCACCGGTGCGGCCGTCGCCGCCGCGGGAACCGTCGCGGCGGCCCCCGCGCAGGCGGCCGAGCAGAAGCGGGACTGCCACCCCCGCACCTGGTCGTTCTCCATCCTGGGCACGACCGACCTGCACAGCCACGTCTTCGACTGGGACTACTACAAGGACGCCGCCTACAGCGACAAGGCCGGCAACTCGGTCGGTGTCGCCCGCGTGGCCACCCTCATCAAGCAGCAGCGCGAGGCGAAGGGCGAGGACCACGTCCTCCTCGTCGACGCCGGCGACATCATCCAGGGGACCTCCCTGGCCTACTACTTCGCGCGCGTCGAGCCGATCACCGGCACCGACGGCAAGAAGGGTCCCGAGCACCCGATGGCCGTGGCGATGAACCACATGCGCTACGACGCCGCCGCCCTCGGCAACCACGAGTTCAACTACGGCATCGACGTACTGCGCAAGTTCGAGAGCCAGTGCCACTTCCCGCTGCTCGGCGCGAACGCGCTGGACGCGAAGACCCTGCGCCCCGCCTTCCACCCGTACACCGTGAAGCGGATCCGCGTCCCCGGCGCCCCGGACATCAAGGTCGGCATCCTCGGCCTCACCAACCCCGGTATCGCCCTGTGGGACAAGGACAACGTCAGCGGGAAGATGGTCTTCCCCGGGCTGGTCGAGCAGGCGAAGAAGTACGTTCCGAGGCTGCGCGCGCTGGGCTGTGACGTCGTCTTCCTGACGGACCACTCGGGCCTCGACGGCTCGTCCTCCTACGGCGACGAACTCCCGTACGTGGAGAACGCCTCGAACCTGGTGGCCGAGCAGGTGCCCGGTATCGACGCGATCCTCGTCGGCCACACGCACGTCGAGGTGCCGTCCTACACGGTGAAGAACGCGGAGACCGGCGAGGAGGTCCTCCTCTCGGAGCCGTACTGCTGGGGCTACCGCCTGAGCGTCTTCGACTTCGAGCTCGAACTCCACCACGGGCAGTGGAAGGTGACGAGCAAGAAGGCGCAGACCCTCAACCCCAACACCGTGGACGAGGACCCGGAGATCAAGAAGCTCCTGGAGGCCGACCACGAGCTCGTGGTCAAGTACGTCAACACGGCGGTCGGCACCTGCACGCAGGACCTCTCGGCGGCGGACTCCTGCTGGAAGGACGTCCCGATCATGGACTTCATCCACAAGGTCCAGATGGACACGGTGAAGGCGGGCCTGTCGACGGCCGACGCGGCGCTCCCGCTGATCTCGGTCGCGGCGCCCTTCAGCCGCACGGCGGACATCCCCCAGGGCAACGTCACCATCAAGGACATCGCCGGCCTCTACATCTACGACAACACCCTGTACGGCAAGAAGCTGACGGGCGCCCAGCTGAAGGACTACCTGGAGTACGCGGCGAAGTACTACCACCAGGTGCCGGCCGGCACGAAGGTCGACACGGCGACCCTCACCAACGCCAACAGCTTCTGGGACTACATGTACGACACGGCGGCGGGCGTCGACTACGAGATCGACATCGCGCAGCCGGAGGGTTCGCGGATCAAGAACCTCACCTACAACGGTGCGCCGGTCGCCGACGACCAGGCCTTCGTCGTGGCGGTGAACAACTACCGCGCGAACGGCGGTTCGGGCTACCCGCACATCGCCTCGGCGCCGATCGCGTACAGCTCGACGAACGAGATCCGCCAGCTGATGATCGACTACGTGACCGCGAAGAAGAGCCTCGACCCGGCCGACTTCGCCGTCACCAACTGGAAGCTGACGCAGGCCGGTACGCCCGTCTTCTGATCGGGACGTCCTTGAGAGCAGGGGGAGTTGTGGGCGGTGGCGCCGACGACGGCAAGAAGGTGGTCCAGGGCTTCTTCGAGGCGGTGAGCGAAGGCCGGCTCGAGGACCTGCCGCAGTACATGGCGGCGGACGTGGTGGACCACAACAAGATCATCCATGGTGAGGCGGACGAGCCGGGAGCGGCCTTCGAGGGCCTGCGCCAGCAGGCGGAGGCGCTGGCTCCGCTCACGGTCCGGGTGGACGAGCTGCTCGGCGAGGGCGACCGGGTGGTGGCCCGGGTGACCCAGCGGGGCGTGCACAGCGCGGCCCACCCGCGCATGCCCGAGCCGACCGGCCGGTCCTTCGAGATCGAGGCGATCTGGATCTTCACGCTGCGGGACGGCAGGATCGCGGAGATCCGCGCGGTGAGCGACCGCCTCGGCCTGTTCGCCCAGCTCGGCTGGCCCCTGCCGGTGGCCGGCTGACCCACGGCACCGAACCGGCCGCCGGCCGGGAAGCGGGGCACGAGGCGCCCGCTTCCCGGCCGGCGCGGTACGTCCGGCGCCGGTCCGTGCCGGTCAGTCCGCAGACGACCCGCACCGGGCCTCGACGCAGTGCCGACGCAGCACCGGAAGAGGTGTCCCAGGTGGGCCGGCTCGGCGCCGGTACGGCGATCCGCGGTCGCATCAGGCGCCCGGCAGGGAGGTTCGTCAGTCGGTCGAGCGGGTGGCGCCGAAGTGGGTCTCGTGGGTCCAGACGTGGGTGCACGAGGGGCACTGCAGGTGCAGCAGGCTTCCGGTGTTGGAGAGCAGGTAGCGCCAGTGCGCCCTGCAGGGGCGTCCCTGCCGGCAGGTCTCGCATCCGCTGCGGTCGTCACAGTTCGGGCACGCCACCCAGGCGCGCCGTCCTATGTCCGCCTGCGGATCAAGCGGCAGCATCGCCGGGTCCCGCCGGGAGTACGCCGGCCGCCACCAGCTCGTCGTAGATGCGCTGCTGCTCGGCGTCCAGGCCGGAGTAGAGCAGCGCACGCGCCTCCTCTTCGCCGCGCAGCGCCGCCGCGGGGTCCCAGTCGGGGCCGAGGGCGGCCATGACGTGGGTACGCCGGAGCATCTCGTGCGCGCTCAGGTCGACGCTGAAGTCGAAGGTGGGGTCGTGGGGGGACATGCCACCGAACGTAGGCAGGCATTTGCCCCACGGCAAGAACAGGTGGGTGAAATCACACCGGACCGACCGCCCGGCACTCAGCTGAACACGATCATCGAACCCTGCGCCAGGGACCGGGTCGCCGCCGCGTGCAGACCCAGCCACACGTGCCGTTCGCGGGCGAAGGGGCTGGGGTCGTACGGCGCCGGGACGGCCGGTTCCTCCAGTTCCGTGGGGGCCGTGGGCGGGGCCGGGGCGGCGGGTGGGTTGGCCGGGTCGATGCCGATCGACGCGGCGACGTACTCCAGCTCGCGCAGCAGCGACTGGGAGCTGCCCAAGGGGCCGCCGCCCGCGAGGAGTTCCTCGTTCGACAGCGGCTCCGGGAAGTCGACCGGGACGTACGCGCCCGCGTGGTCGTAGTGCCAGACCAGGTGGGACTGCTGGGCGGTGGACTCGAACATCTCCAGCAACTGCTCGTAGTCGCCGCCGAGTTCGCCCACCGGGGTCACCGGCAGCCCGCACACCTGGAGCAGGTACGCGCGGCGCAGGAAGTGCAGGGCGTCGTAGTCGAAGCCGGCCACCGGGGCGACCTCGCCGGACAGTCCCGGCATGTACTGGTACACCGGCACCGGTGGCAACCCGGCCTCGGCCAGCGCCTTGTTGTACTGCGCGAGTTCCTCGGCGAACGGGTTGTCCGGGGTGTGGCACAACACGTCCACGAGCGGCACCAGCCACAGGTCACAGGCCAAAGAGAGCTCCTCGCACACAGAAGGTGGTCTGGGAAGGGTACCGGTCGCTTACCCGTTGGTCAGGTGTTCCAGCAGCGCGAGCGAGTGGGCGTTGGAGGCGGCGACGATTCCGCGCGCGGTCTCGGCCTCGCGGCGGGCCAGCGCGTCGACCAGCTCGGTGTGCCCGGCCCACAGGCGGCCGCGCAGGTCGGGCAGGCGGAGCAGGTGCTGCACCGCGCAGACCCAGGACTGCACGCGCAGACGGTTGAGGAAGTCGCCGAGGTAGGGATTGCCGAAGAGGGCGCTGAGCTCGCGCCAGAAGCGGAGGTCGTAGCCGATGAGGACCGTCAGGTCGCCGGCCGCCGCCGCCCGCTGGGCCTCCTCGCCGCGCCGCCGCACGGTGACCAGGGTCGCGGCCGTGCGCGGGTCCTCCGCCGGGGTGCGGAAGGCGGGATGGCCGGTGGTGAGGGCCTGGAACATGCCGTCGGTGACCAGGCTGCGCGCCTCGATCATGTTCCGGTAGTCGGTGAGGGAGTACTCGGGCACACGGAAGCCGCGGTGCTCGTCGGACTCCAGGATGCCCTGCGCGGACAGCTCGACCAGCGCCTCGCGGACGGGGGTGGCGGAGACGCCGTACTGCTCCGCGATCTCCTTGACCGTGAACGCCCGGCCCGGCCGCAGCCGCCCCGCCAGCACCTCGTCACGGAGCGCGTCCGCGAGCTGCCGGCGCAGGGTGCTGCGCGTCACGGCGCCGGTGCCGGGCATCGTCGGGGCCTCTCCTCACGCGTGGGTGACGTACTCGCCTTTCTCTTACGAGCACGTCACCTTACGCGTTCGGGCCTCGGGCCGTACTACTCCGTGTACTCGTCGGCCACGCTCAGCGCGGCGTCCAGGGCGGCCAGGCCCTCCTTCAGTTCGGCCTCGCTGACATTGCACGGCGGGACCACGTGCGTCCGGTTCATGTTCACGAACGGCCAGACCCCCTGCTTCTTGGCGGCCGCGGCGAACGCGGCCATGGGGGCGTTCGCCTCGCCGGTGGCGTTGTACGGCACCAGCGGTTCGCGGGTCTCGCGGTTCTTCACGAGGTCCAGTGCCCAGAACATGCCGACGCCGCGCACCTCGCCGACGCTCGGGTGCCGCTCGGCGAGCTCGGCCAGGGCCGGGCCGACGACGCTCTCGCCGAGCCGCTTGGCGTTCTCGACGACGCCCTCCTCGGCCATCACGTTGATCGTGGCGACGGCGGCGGCGCAGGCCAGTGGGTGACCGGAGTAGGTCAGACCGCCGGGGTAGGGCCGCTTGCCGAAGGTCTCGGCGATCGCGCCCGAGATGGCGACACCGCCGAGGGGCACGTAACCCGAGTTCACACCCTTGGCGAAGACCATCAGGTCGGGCACGACACCGAAGAGGTCGGCGGCGAACCACTCACCCGTGCGTCCGAAGCCGGCCATGACCTCGTCCAGGACGAAGACGATCCCGTACTTGTCGCAGAGCTCCCGGACGCCGGCCAGATAGCCGGGCGGCGGGACCATGATGCCGGCCGTGCCCGGGACGGTCTCCAGGATGATCGCGGCGACCGTGCCCGGGCCCTCGAAGGCGATCGTCGTCTCCAGGTGCTCCAGGGCGCGCGCGGTCTCCTGCTCCTCGTTCTCGGCGTAGAAGCGGGAGCGGTAGAGGAACGGCGCCCAGAAGTGGACGACGCCCTGCGCGGCGCTGTCGTTCGCCCAGCGGCGCGGGTCGCCGGTGATGTTGATCGCCTGCTGGGTGCCGCCGTGGTACGAGCGGTACGCCGAGAGCACCTTGGGGCGGCCCGTGTGCAGCCGGGCCATGCGCACCGCGTGCTCGACGGCGTCGGCGCCGCCGTTGGTGAAGAAGATCTTGTCCAGGTCGCCGGGGGTCCGCTCGGCGATCAGCCGGGCCGCCTCCGAGCGCGCCTCGATCGCGAAGGCGGGCGCGAAGGTCGTCATCCTCGCCGCCTGCTCCTGGATGGCCGCGACGACCTTCGGGTGCTGGTAGCCGATGTTCGTGTAGACCAGCCCGCTGGTGAAGTCCAGGTACCGCTTGCCGTCGTAGTCCCAGAAGTGCGACCCCTCGGCGCCGGCGACGGCGAGCGGGTCGATGAGGTCCTGGGCGGACCAGGAGTGGAAGACGTGCGCGCGGTCCGCGGCCTTGACTGCGGCGCCGGCGTCGGGATTGGGCTGAGGGGTCATGCCCGCGAGCGTAAATGTCCGCGATGCGGAAGTCCTATCGGCGTCTTGTTCCGTGGACGGGGGCTTTCCGCGACAGGTTGTCGAAGGGGACGAGCGCCGAGCGGCCCGGAACCGTGGACGGCGGCCCGCGCGACTCCTTCTGGGGCCGGACTATTCTCGGTCCGTTGCACACGTATGCGATGTGCGTCCAGGGGGGAAAGGCGGGGCGGCCATGGAGAAGCTGGGGGCGGGGGATCCGCACCACATCGGGGGGTACCGGCTGCTGACGCGGCTGGGCGCGGGCGGCATGGGGCAGGTGTATCTGGCCCGGTCGGACCGGGGTCGTACCGTCGCGGTGAAACTGGTCCGCGAGGAGCTCGCCGCGCAGGAGGAGTTCCGGGCGCGCTTCCGGCAGGAGGTGCGGGCCGCACAGCGGGTCGGCGGGTACTGGACCGCGCCCGTGCTGGACGCGGACACCGAGGCGGCGGTGCCGTGGGTGGCCACGGGGTACGTCGCCGGGCCGAGCCTGCAGCAGGTCGTCGGCCATGACCACGGGGCGCTCCCAGAGCGGTCGGTACGGATCCTCGCGGCGGGCCTCGCGCACGCCCTGAAGGACATCCACGCGGCCGGGATCGTGCACCGGGACCTGAAGCCGTCGAACGTGCTCGTGACGATCGACGGGCCGCGCGTCATCGACTTCGGGATCGCCCGGGCCCTGGAGACGACCTCGCTGGGCGGGGAGGGGCTGACCGGGACCGGGTCGCTGGTCGGGTCGCCGGGATTCATGGCGCCCGAGCAGGTGCGGGGCGACCGGATCACGCCGGCCTGCGACGTCTTCTGCCTCGGCTCCGTGCTGGCGTACGCGGCGACCGGTTCGCTGCCCTTCGGGAGCGCCACCAGCGGGGCGCACGCGCTGATGTTCCGGATCGCCCAGGAGGAGCCCGACCTGGAGGGGGTGCCGGAGGGCATCGCCGACCTGGTGCGGGACTGCCTGCGCAAGGATCCGGCGGGCCGGCCTTCGCTGGACGCCCTGCTGGAGCGGACGGGGGCGGAGGACACCGTGTCCGGGGGACGGTCCAGGGATCCCTGGCTGCCGGGCGCGCTGGTCGCCCAACTGGGCCGACACGCCGTGCAGTTGCTGGAGGCCGAGGATCCGGAGGGGGACGGCGGGGCGGCTCCGGGTGCTGCTGCGGGTGCCCCCGCTGGTGTCCCTGCCGGTACACAGGCGTCGGCGGCGGCTGCCGGGGCGTCGCCCGAGCATGCTGCCGCTTCCGACGACGGGAACGCGCCGGGGGCGGCGGCCGGCCCCGGAGCCGGCGGTGCCGGGAATCATCTGCCCACCGTCGCGTCGGACCGGACCCCGCCGCCTGCGGCGCCACCGGCGGCGCCCGGGTTCGGGGCGGCGCCCGGGGCGTACGGGTACGCGCAGCAGCATCCTCAGACGTACCCCCCGACGTATCCCCGGACCTACCCCCCGTCCGGACCCGCCTACGGCCACCCGCAGTCGTCGTACACCCCCTACGGCGGCGGGCCCGGAGCCACACCGCCGTACGGACCGCCGCCCGTGGGCGCCGCCCAGGATCCGGAGCGCAGCCGCGGGCGGTCCACCGCGCTGCTCGTCGTGATCGCGCTGGTGGTGGCGCTCGGTGCGGGCGGGACGGTGTACGCGCTGATGAGGAACGGCAGCGGGACCGACGCGAAGGGCGGCGGGACCGTCGGCCCCGCGCCCACCACGAGCTCCGGCGCGGCGGCCGACGGGACCTCGGGGGCGTCCGGCCCGGCCGGTCCCACGCCCTCCGCCTCCGCCTCCACCTCTTCGGACGGGGTGGTCCCGGAGGCCTATCTGGGCACCTGGGAGACGACGATCGACAACGCCGACGGGACCAACACCCGCCAACTGACCATCCGGCAGGGCAAGGTGGGCGACAGCGTGCTGACCCTGGTCGCGGACGGGCCGACGACCGGCGGTGGGACGTACCACTGTGTCTTCGAGGCCAGGCTCACCCAACAGCCCGGCGCGGGCGGCCCGTTGGAGATCGGGGCGTCCACCGTCACCAGCGGCGACCCCGCCTCCTCCTGCTCCCCGGGTGAGGCCACCGAGGTCACCCTGCTGTCGGACGGCAGGCTGAAGCGGGCGAAGGCGAGCGGCGGGGAGAGCCTGACGTACACCAAGCAGTGAGGACGGTCTGACGTACGCCGAGCGGTGACCGGTGGGACCGGCGGCCCGGCGCGTATCCGGGCGTGGCTACCGGGGCTCCGGCGGCCGCTGACGGGGCATGTTCGGGCGGGTGCCGTTGGCCGGCGGCAGCGGGAGGCGGCCGCCCGGGCCCGCCGCCTCCTGCCGCGGCACGTACGTCACGGCCGCCTGGAGGCCCAGCGGCGCCGATCCGGTCCGGAACTCCACCATCCAGTCGGTCGTCTCGGTGCGCACCAGTTCCGTCATGTCCTCCGTGAAGCGCCGCAGGACCCCCAGGCACCGCTCGGCCGCCTCGCTCGCCGTGCCCTCCGCGGGGCCCAGCACCTCCCGGATGCTCTCGGAGGCCCAGTCGAACTGCAACGCCTGAAGCCGCCGTTGCACCGCCTGCGCGGTGGCCACGTCCCTCATCCAGCCCGACGTCACGCCGAAGTACCGGTCGACGCCGACGCAGGACACCGCGAGCAACAGCGCCAGACAGCCCCAGGACGCCACCCCGCGGGCCGCTCCCGTCAGGTCCAGCAACGGCAGAGCGGCACCGGCCACCGCGCCCGCCGCGGCGCCCGAGCGCAGCGCCTGGGCGCCGCGCCGCTTCCACACCCGGTCCCGGAGATACCAGGACGCCGTCTGCAGCGCCCCGCGCTCCACCCACCGGTACAGCTCATCGAGCCGCTCGGCGGGCTCCCCCCAGTCCCCGAGCGGAAAGGCCCGCCCCGTCAGATCGCCCGGCCGCAGCCCGGCCGCGCCCTCGCCCCGCCCGTCCTGTGGCGGACCCTCGGGCTGCATCTCCGGCTGAGCCACCCGGCACTCCCTACTGATCCTTGATCACCGATCACGACGCTGTCACGGTGGGTGACAGTCCATGTCGATTCCATGACGACGCGCGGCACCCTTCCTACCGCCCAATGGGTGGCGAAGAGGGAGCTTTCCCGGCTTTTCCGCTCGGAAGAGGGCCTTGATCAGGTATAGGGCTGCCCTTGTTCTCACTCGAAAGAGTGGCGGGGCGACGGCGCGGTGGACCACGTAGGCTCGTGCCAAGGAGAAGAACGTAGAGGAGCTGATCGTGATCCCCGGTGGTGGCCAGCCCAACATGCAGCAGTTGCTCCAGCAGGCCCAGAAGATGCAGCAGGATCTCCAGCAGGCGCAGGAGGAACTGGCGAACACGGAGGTCGACGGGCAGGCGGGCGGCGGTCTGGTGAAGGCCACCGTGACCGGCGCCGGCGAGCTGCGCGCGCTGAAGATCGACCCGAAGGCGGTCGACCCCGAGGACACCGAGACCCTCGCCGACCTGATCGTGGCGGCCGTGCAGGCGGCCAACGAGAACGCGCAGACGCTCCAGCAGCAGAAGCTCGGCCCGCTGGCCCAGGGCCTCGGCGGCGGCACGGGCATCCCCGGTCTGCCGTTCTGAGCCCGGGCCAACTACGGTACGTACCGAAAGGTCTCCAGGAAGGGCAGTCCGGTGTACGAAGGCGTGGTCCAGGACCTCATCGACGAGCTGGGGCGGTTGCCCGGCGTCGGTCCCAAGAGCGCGCAGCGGATCGCCTTCCACATCCTGCAGGCCGAGCCGACGGACGTGAAGCGCCTCGCCCAGGCCCTGCTGGAGGTCAAGGCGAAGGTCCGCTTCTGCGCGACGTGCGGGAACGTAGCGCAGGAGGAGCTGTGCAACATCTGCCGCGATCCGCGCCGCGACCCCTCGGTGATCTGTGTCGTGGAGGAACCGAAGGACGTCGTGGCCATCGAGCGCACCCGTGAGTTCAGGGGCCGCTACCACGTCCTGGGCGGCGCCATCAGCCCGATCGAGGGCGTGGGTCCCGACGACCTGCGTATACGAGAACTTCTCGCGCGGTTGGCCGACGGGACGGTCACGGAGCTGATCCTGGCGACGGACCCCAATCTGGAGGGCGAGGCCACGGCCACCTACCTCGCCCGCATGATCAAACCCATGGGCCTGAAGGTCACCCGCCTGGCCAGCGGCCTCCCGGTGGGTGGCGACCTGGAATACGCGGACGAGGTCACCCTCGGCCGCGCCTTCGAGGGGAGACGACTCCTAGATGTCTGACGCCACGCTGCACGCGACCGGTCGGGACCCCGACGACTTCGCGGTCCAGATCGCGGACCAGATCGAGAGCTTCCTGGTGGCCGTCACGGAGGTGGCCAGGGGCGACGAGCCCGGCTCGACCGTCCCCTTCCTCCTCCTGGAGGTCTCCCAGCTCCTGCTGGCCGGCGGCCGTCTGGGCGCCCACGAGGACATCGTCCCCGAGGAGCGCTACGAGCCCGACCTGGGCCCCGAGCCGGACGTGGACGAGCTGCGCGAGAACCTGGCCCGGCTCCTCGACCCGGTCGACGTCTACTCCGAGGTCTTCGACCCGTACGAGCCCCGCAAGGCCCCGGTGCCGGCCCGCATCTCCGACGACCTCGCCGACGTGATCACCGACCTGCGCCACGGCATGGCCCACTACCGCGCGGGCCGCACCACGGAGGCCCTGTGGTGGTGGCAGTTCTCCTACTTCTCCAACTGGGGTCCCACGGCCTCCGCGACGCTGCGCGCCCTGCAGTCGGTCCTCATCCACGTCCGCCTCGACCAGCCCCTGGAGGAGCTCGACGGCCTGGACACGGACCAGACCACGATGGGCGACGAGACCCTGGAGTTCGAGGCGGGCCGGGTCATGGCGCAGGAGATCGGCGGACAGCTGGGGGTCCGGCAGGGTAAGTGACCGCGAGCAGTGCCGCCGCATCGACGTACGGGGCGGACGGCGTCGGCTCGCTGTACCAGCGCAGCGGCCAGGTGTCGCCGTCCAGCGCGGGAACGCCGACGTACGTGACGGTCCGGTCGCTGCGCCGGCCGAAGTACTGCACGCCGAGCGGCCAGTCGTAGCGGTGCACGACCCCCGGGCGCAGCAGGAAGTACACCCACCGCTTCCCGCCGCCGCCCTCGCACACGATCGGCCCCGCGTCCCCGTCCCCGCGCTCGACCAGCCAGTCGGCGACGGCCTCTCCCCATCTCCCCTCGATCCGCACGGCGTCGAAGTGCACGCCGGCCACGCGGAGCCGGTGCCCGCGGAGGGGGACCCAGGCGGGCCGGTGAATTCCGTTCGTCATGGTCACACGCTGCCGCCGGTGCGGCTACCCTCGGTAGTGACCCAGGTGATACACGGCGGGGTGTACCGGTCGGAGGTGCATGCGGTGTCCCAGTCGCCGCCCATGTGGCGCTTCAGCGGGAACCAGATGAAACGCTGGCGCACGAAGGCCAACATCAGCCGCGAGCAACTGGCCGCCGCGTCCAACTACTCCCCGGACACCGTCAAGGCGATGGAACAAGGGGTACGCATGCCGACCCCCCGAATCCTCGACGTGGCCGATGAGTTGTGCCGGGCGGAGGGGATGCTGAGCGCGGCCAAGGACTACTTGAGCAGGGAGAAGTTCCCGCCCCGGGCTCAGGAGTTCATGGAGCGGGAGAGGGAGGCGATCGGTCTCTGGTCGTACGAGACGATGCTGGTCCCCGGGCTGTTGCAGACCGAGGCGTACGTACGCGCTCTCATCGAGAACCGCTACCCCCCTCTGGATGAGGAGACGGTCGAGAAGCGGATCCTGGCGCGGATCGAGCGGCAGACGATCCTCACCCAGAGGAAACCGCCGGTGGCCCTCAGCTTCGTCCTCCACGAAGCAGCCCTGCGCGGTCCGTTCGTGGACGCCGATCAACTTCGCCACTTGCTGGAGGCGTCCCGCCTGCGGAATGTCGACGTGCAGGTGATGCCGTTCGAACGGTCCCTGAGTGACGCGCACTTGGGGCCCATGGTTCTGCTGGAGGTTCGAGACCACGACCGATTCGCCTTCACGGAAGGCCCGTTCGCCAGCGAACTTACGGCCGATCCGGAGGTTGTCAGCCGGGTGACCGGGCGGCTTAGCATGATCCGCGCACAGGCTCTCAGCCCCGTTGAGTCGTCCTGTTTCATCGAGCGGATGGTGGATCGCCATGACTGACCAGCTCACGTGGTTCAAGTCGAGCTACAGCGACAATGAGGGCGGCAACTGCCTCGAAGTCGCTTTCGCGACCCGCGTCCGCATCCGCGACTCCAAGGACCCGGCCGGCCCGGAGATCCACCTCCCCACCCCCGCCTGGTCGGCGTTCGTCTCCGCACTTCGGCCCGGGGCTTGAGCCTCGGGCTTCGAGCCCTTCCCCCTGGGTTCTGGGTTGTGTGAAATCCCCCCAAGCAACCAAGCCTGAACCTGAGTTGAAGTCGCCTGCTTCGAACGGGTGACGTTGCGTGATCAGCTTGCGCCGGAGCGTAAAGCCGCTCTGGTTTCGCGGCAATAGATCGTCCCCGGTCGGTGCGCCAACACCGGCTCCGGGCCGGCCCCCAGCGCCGAGGAGGTGCACCGCTGGGCGGCCCAGGTGCGGGCGGCGGGCGGGCTGCGCTCACCCGGGGGCAAGGCGCTGTGGGAGGGCGTATGAGCGTGCAGAGCGGCTGTGCATGCAGCATCGCCCCGAGCTGTGGCTCTATGGCGACCGTGGCTTGAAGGTCGAGCGCTATCGGAAGGGCCGGGCCCGTCCGGACGGACTTCCGGCGCCCTTCGGGTTTCCGGTGGGGCACGGGGACTGGTCCGATGCGCCGGGTGCGCTCATGGCGGTGGAAGTCACGTCGCACGACTCCGACACACACCAGCGCGACCGTGTCGAGAAGCCCGACGGCTACGCCGCCGCCGGAATCCCCGTCTACCTCCTCAGTAGAAGCTGCCCTTCGGCGCCTCCGTCCAGCTCCCCGCCCCGGTGAACATCACCCTGGACACCGAGCCGCTCAAGGAGTTCAGCGACTGAGCCACATCCCCCACAGCCCCTTCGTCATCGCCGTCGCGCCGCCCGCCAGGGCCAGCAGCAGGACGAGGTGGCGGGCCCGGTGCTCCGGAATGCGGCCGGCGATGGCGTGGCCGATCACCGCGCCGGTCGTCATCGCGGCGCAGACGGCCACCCACTGGACCCCGGTCAGCCGGGGCGTGCCGTTCGCGGCGACGGAGAACGCGTTGACGGCGACGCCGTAGAACTGGGCGTTGGGCACGAACTCCCGTATCGTCCAGCCCGCGTTGAGGGCGTACAGGGACACCGGGGGGCCGCCCACGCCCGCCGCCGCGTTCATGAAGCCGCCCAACGCTCCCGCGGTCACCGCGCCCTTGCCGCCCCGCAGGGCGGTGACACGGGCGCCGCGCATCACGAGCAGGACGGCCGCGGTGACCAGGGCGCCCATCACCAACAGCAGGACGGGGCGGGGAAGCTGGCGGGTCGTCCAGGCGCCCAGCGGCACCGTGCAGGCCGCCGCGGCGCACAGCGGGACCATCGCCGCCGCGCGGACCCGGCGCCAGCCGCCCGCGAGGCCGACGACGCTGATGGCCCCGGCGGCGCAGTTGGCCAGCACCACCCCGTCGGCGGGGCCGAGCAGCAGCACCAGCGCCGGTACGGCGACCAGGGCGAAGCCCATGCCGGTCAGCCACTGCACGCATCCGCCGAGCAGGACGATCCCGGCGAGCAGTCCTTCCGTCATGTCATGCTCCCCTCATCGCCGAACGCTAGCGGTGCTCACTGTGACCCGGGGCACTTTCCGCGTGGTCCCCCGTGCGATGGGCAAGAGCCCTTCCGGAGCGACCGGCCGACGTCTCACCATGCGGGAGCAGGGTGGTGGAATTCGGGCGCTCGTTAGACTGAGCCGACACAAACGAACCGAGCGAGGAGCGCACGTGGGCCTTGTCGTGCAGAAGTACGGAGGCTCCTCCGTAGCCGATGCCGAGGGCATCAAGCGCGTCGCCAAGCGGATCGTGGAAGCGAAGAAGAACGGCAACCAGGTTGTCGTCGTCGTTTCCGCGATGGGCGACACGACGGACGAGCTGATCGATCTCGCCGAGCAGGTTTCTCCGATGCCTGCCGGACGTGAGTTCGACATGCTGCTGACCGCCGGAGAGCGGATCTCCATGGCCCTGCTGGCCATGGCGATCAAAAACCTGGGCCACGAGGCCCAGTCCTTCACCGGCAGCCAGGCAGGCGTCATCACCGACTCGGTCCACAACAAAGCCCGGATCATCGATGTCACGCCGGGCCGGATCCGGGACTCGCTGGACAAGGGCAACATCGCGATCGTCGCCGGTTTCCAGGGCGTCAGCGCCGACAAGAAGGACATCACCACGCTCGGCCGCGGCGGGTCCGACACCACGGCCGTGGCGCTGGCCGCCGCGCTCGACGCCGAGGTCTGCGAGATCTACACCGACGTCGACGGCGTGTTCACCGCCGACCCGCGCGTGGTGAAGAAGGCGAAGAAGATCGACTGGATCTCCTTCGAGGACATGCTGGAGCTCGCGGCCTCCGGCTCCAAGGTGCTGCTCCACCGCTGTGTGGAGTACGCCCGCCGCTACAACATCCCGATCCACGTCCGGTCCAGCTTCAGCGGACTGCAGGGGACGTGGGTCAGCAGTGAGCCGATTGGGGACCAGAAGGTGGAGCAGGCCATCATCTCCGGTGTCGCGCACGACACCTCCGAGGCCAAGATCACGGTCGTCGGCGTGCCGGACAAGCCGGGTGAGGCCGCCGCGATCTTCCGGACCATCGCCGATGCCGAGATCAACATCGACATGGTCGTGCAGAACGTGTCCGCCGCCTCCACGGGCCTGACGGACATCTCCTTCACGCTGCCGAAGACCGAGGGCCGCAAGGCCATCGACGCGCTGGAGAAGAACCGGCCGGGCATCGGCTTCGACTCGCTTCGGTACGACGACCAGATCGGGAAGATCTCGCTGGTCGGTGCCGGTATGAAGACCAACCCGGGCGTCACCGCCTCCTTCTTCGAGGCGCTGTCCGACGCGGGCGTGAACATCGAGCTGATCTCGACCTCCGAGATCCGCATCTCGGTCGTCACCCGCAAGGACGACGTGCCGGAGGCCGTCCGTGCCGTGCACACCGCCTTCGGGCTCGACTCCGACACGGACGAGGCCGTCGTCTACGGCGGCACCGGCCGATGACCGTCGCCACGTACGGAGGCGTACGACGATGACCGGCAAGCCGACGCTCGCGGTCGTGGGAGCGACCGGAGCCGTCGGCGCGGTCATGCTCCAGATCCTGTCCCAGCGCGCGGACGTCTGGGGCGAGATCCGCCTGATCGCCTCCCCGCGCTCGGCCGGCCGCAAGCTGGCCGTGCGCGGCGAGGAGGTCGAGGTGGTGGCCCTGAGCGAGGGGGCCTTCGACGGGGTCGACATCGCCGTGTTCGACGTGCCGGACGAGGTCGCCGCGCAGTGGGCGCCGATCGCCGCCGCGAGCGGCGCGGTCGTCGTCGACAACTCCGCCGCCTTCCGGCTGGACCCCGAGGTGCCGCTCGTGGTGCCCGAGGTCAACCCGCACGCCGTGCGGGTCCGCCCGCGCGGGATCGTCGCCAACCCCAACTGCACGACCCTGACGATGATCGTCGCCCTGGGCGCGCTGCACGCCGAGTTCGGGCTGCGCGAGCTGGTGGTGTCGTCGTACCAGGCGGTGAGCGGGGCCGGGCGGGCCGGCGTGGAGACGCTGCGGGCCCAGCTGTCCCTGGTGGCCGGGACCGAGCTGGGCACCAAGCCCGGCGACGTACGGCGGGCCGTCGGGGAGGACACCGGGCCGTTCCCGGAGCCGGTCGTGCTGAACGTCGTCCCGTGGGCCGGGTCGCTGAGGGAGGACGGCTGGTCGTCGGAGGAGATGAAGGTCCGCGACGAGTCCCGCAAGATCCTCGGGCTGCCGCGGCTGCCGGTCGCCGTGACCTGTGTACGCGTCCCGGTGGTCACCACTCACTCGCTGACCGTGCACGCCCGCTTCCAGGGCGAGGTGACGGTCGACCGTGCCCAGGAGATCCTCGCGACCGCGCCCGGTGTGGTGCTGTGCGACGATCCGGCCGCCGGGGAGTTCCCCACGCCTGCGGACGTCGTGGGCACCGACCCGACCTGGGTGGGCCGGCTGCGGCGGGCGCTGGACGATCCGACCGCGCTCGAACTCTTCGTGTGCGGCGACAACCTCCGCAAGGGTGCCGCGCTGAACACCGTGCAGATCGCCGAGCTGGTGGTGGCGGAGCGGACCGACCGGTAAGTCGGGGTCCGACAAGAGCTTTATAGGATCTGCGTAAGAAGTGTGGCCGGGAGCATGGTCCGAACCACTTGAAACCATTGCCCAGGGCAACAGAGGATTTCTCTCCCCGCCCCCCGCAACCGTGCGGAGGGCGGGGAGCGTCTTTGCGGTCACTCTTCGGACGTGGGGCGCCAGCGGGCCGGGTGTGGGGACGCCCGCCCATATCGGACATAGGGGAAGAGCGGGACGCATGACGGCACTCGAGGCACCGCCGGTCGTCGCACATGTGACGCCCGGCACGTACAACCCTCGCGGGGGTAGACGTGTCCAACTGGCGTGGCAGAGGTACTCGAACTCAGCGCGGCCCGCGGCACAGCGGCCCTCAGGCCGCCCCGTGCGGCGCTCCGGCCCCGCATGCCCGGCGGCATGCCGGTGATCGCGCCCATGCCCGCAGCGCGGCCCGCCCGCATACCCAGTCAGCGTGACGGCGGCGAGGAGGCCGCGGCCACCGCGGTGACCGAGGCCGCCGGTACGACCGTCGACCACCTCACCGAGACCTACCGGGCGCACTACCGCTCCCTGCTCGGCCTCGCCGCGCTGCTCCTGGACGACACCGCCTCCTGCGAGGACGTCGTCCAGGAGGCCTTCATCCGGGTGCACTCGGCCCGCAAGCGCGTCCGCGACCCCGAGAAGACCCTCGCCTACCTGCGGCAGACGGTCGTCAACCTCTCCCGGTCCACGCTGCGCCGCCGCATACTCGGCCTGAAGCTCCTCTCCAAGCCGATGCCGGACATGGCGAGTGCCGAGGAGGGCGCCTACGACCAGCTGGAGCGCCGTGACCTCATCAAGGCGATGAAGGGGCTGCAGCGCCGCCAGCGCGAGGTCCTGGTCCTGCGCTACTTCGCGGACATGACCGAGGCCCAGGTCGCCGAGACCCTCGGGATCTCGCTGGGTTCGGTGAAGGCGTACGGGTCGCGGGGCATCGCCGCGCTGCGGGTGGCCATGGGGACACCGGCATGAGCGCGCGCGCCGGAGGGGGCGATGCCGATGAACGCCATTCCCACGAACGTCACGAGCCCTTCGCCTGGCACGAACCGACGAAGCGGGACGAGCAAGATCACACGCAATCGCACGCTGGGAACGGAACTGTGAACCACGGCCCCGACGAGAAGGGCCCCGAGAGGCTCGACCAGGGCCCCGACGGGCCCGGTGCCGATGCCGACGGGCTGGGCGCCGACGAACTGGTCCTGCGCCGCCTGCTGCACTCCGCGGTCGACGACATGGAGCCGCGCACCGGCACCCTGGATCACCTGCGCCGGGCCGTCCCCGCGCGGCGGGCCCGCAAGCGGCAGGCCGCCGTCGGCATGGCCGCCGCGGCCCTGTTCATCGGCACCGCCATCCCCGCCCTCGTGCACGTCTCCGACTCGGGCGGCTCCGACCCCAACACCGCCATGGCGGGCCAGTCCTCGCAGGCCCAGGGCGGCACCGGGCAGGGCAAGGACAAGGGCGGCGACCCGGGCGGCCGGAAGAGCGACGGCAGCACGAGCGTCAAGCCCGGCAAGGAGACCGGCAAGCCCGGGCAGAAGGGCAGGACCGGCGGCTCCCCCGGCTCCACCGGCGGCGCCAACCCGTCCGCCAGCCTCTCCGCCGGCAGCGTCCCGTCGTGCACGACGGCCCAGCTGGGCTCCGCCACCGGCACCGCCGACGCCCCCGACACCGCGGGCGTGGTCTACGGCACCTTCCGCGTGGTCAACGTCTCCACCACCGCCTGCACCGTCGACGGCGCGGGCACCATCACCCCGACCGCGGTGGGCGCGGCCGACCAGGCCAAGATCAGCACCGCCCGGCACGTGGCCGGGGACGCGGCGACCGGCCTGCCCGACCCCTCGCTGGAGGTCACCGGGCTGGTCCTGCAGCCCGGCGCGGCCTACGAGGAGAAGTTCGCCTTCGTACCCTCGGAGACCTGCCCCACCACCGGCGGCGACAGCACCACCGGCGGCACCGACACCGGCGGCGCGTCACCGGATCCGACGCCCACCCAGGGCGCGAGTGCCACCGGCGGTCCGGCGGACGGCGGGAGCACGTCGGCGGGCACCACGACCCAGCTGATGACCGCGGACGGCACGGCGGACGGCAGCGTGCAGATCACCCACATCGCGCAGGGGGGCTCGCCCTCGGCCACGGCGACCGTGGCGGGGGAGTGCGCGGGGACCGTCGTCTACACCGGGGTGCTGGCGGGGGCGTAGAAGCGCCGTAGTGCTGCGGCCGGGGGCGCCGGGCCGCGCGTGCGGGTGCCTCCGCCGTCGCCCAGCGGCGGCGCACTGCGCAGCCGGCGGCACCGCGGTTCCCCGGGCGTACGGGGAGCCGCGCGACCAGCCGCGGCGGACCCGCGGTCGAAGGGCGGTCCGCAGCGGTACCGGTCAGCCGCTGACCACCGGCTCCTGGGCCGGCTCCTCCGGCACCAGGCCCAGCGCGGCGTCCCGCGCGGCCTCGGCCTCGCGCCGTACCAGCCGGAACCACATGAACACCACGAAGCCGGCGAAGACGAACCACTCGCCGGTGTAGCCGAGGTTCTGGAACGCCTTCAGGTCCAGCCCGGTGCCCTCCGGCGCCGTCGCGGGCACGGCCTTCATCCCGGAGTCGGCCTTGTCGAGGGTCACCCAGGCGTCGTACAGCTTGTCCGGCACCAGGTTGACCAGCGACGCCGAGCTGATCGCCGCCGTCTGCCCCGCCGGCAGCCCGCCCTGCGCGCTGACCCCGTCGTCCCCGGGCGTCTCGGACGCCTGCAGGGCCCCGGTGACGGTGACCTCACCGGCCGGCGGCGCGGGCGCCTTCGCCGCGTCGGCCTTGCCCGGCAGCCAGCCCCGGACCACGGGCAGGGCCTTGCCCGAGTCGGTGCGCAGCAGGGTGAGGACGTAGAAGCCGTTCCTGCCGTCGAGCTGCCGGCCGGGCACCAGCAGCTGCGTGCCGTAGTGCCCGCGCGCGGTGACCCGGCGGCCCGAGGTGGCCGTGTCGACGGGCAGCATCGAGGCCAGCGGACGCGCGGTCTCGTGCTGGTCGGACGCGGCCTGCTTCGTCGCGGCGCGACTGTCGTGCACCCGGCCCTCGAACCGGCTCAGCTGCCAGGACCCCATGAAGATGCAGAACGGGATGGCGAGCAGCACGAAGACGTTGATGCCCCACCAGCGGGGTGTCAGCAGAAACCGGTACACGCCTTCCAAGGTACGGCGCCGCCGCCGGGCACCTGCCCGCGGGTCGGCTATCGGCTCCTCGTGGCCTTGAGCGAGTAGATCAGCGGGATGCGCGGGCGGTCCGCCGGGAAGCGGTGGTAGCCGTCGCGGACCTCGAAGTTCTCGAAGCGCGGGAACAGCGACACGTCGTGCTCGTGCAGGAACTCGATCCGCAGCCCGGTCGCGGCGAGGGCGGAGACGACGTCGCCGAGGGTGTGCTGCCACTCCACGCTGCGGTTGTGGACGGTGGCGGCGGCGAGGTCGGCGTAGGTGCCGGGCTCTTCGTACACCCGGGCGTCACGGGAGAAGTAGTCGCGCACGATCCGCGAGCCGGTCGCGTCGTCCAGGGTCTCGGTGATCGGGTGGAACTCGGCGAGATAGAGGAACCCTCCGGGCGCCACGAGCGAGGCGGCCACCTCGGCCCAGCGGCGGATGTCGGGCAGCCAGCACAGCGCGCCGAGCCCGGTGTAGACGATGTCGTACGACGCCTCGGGCACGGCGCCGGCCGCGTCGTACACGTCGCTGGTGACGAAGGCGGCGCGCTCGGGGCCGTGGCCGAGGTCGGCCGCGAGGGAGCGGGCGGCCGCCACGGCCGGGGCGGAGAAGTCCACGCCGACGACGCGGGCGGCGCCCCGGTGGACCCAGGAGAGCGTGTCGGTCCCGATGTGGCACTGCAGGTGCAGGAGCGTCCTGCCGGTGACGTCGCCGACCTCGTCCGTCTCGAAGTCCCGCAGGACGTCCGGGCGGGCCCGGAAGCCGTCCAGGTCGTAGTACTCGCCGGCGACGTGCACGGGGACCCGCTCGTCCCACATGGCCCGGTTGTCCTCGCGCCAGCGGTCGGGAGCGGACTGATGGTCGATCTGGGTGCTCATGGCCGGGAAGTTATCCACAGGCTGCGCACACCCGCCACCCAATTGTCGGCGCGGCCAGGCAGTATGGGCGGCATGACTGGGGCGATGAGTGAGAGCAACGGGCCGGGCGCGCGGGACGCGTCCGGCATGCCGGACTGGGAGAGGCGCTTCCGGGCGCCGCGGGTGTCGCTGCCCGACTGGGCGGAGGACGCGCCGCACCGCTCCCTGTTCGTGTCGAACGCGACGGGGACGTACGAGCTGTACGCCTGGGACCGGGCGACGGGCGAGCAGCGCCAGGCGACGGACCGGCCGAACGGCACGACGGACGGCGTGCTCTCCCCGGACGGCGCCTGGATCTGGTGGTTCGACGACAAGGACGGTGACGAGTTCGGCATCTGGCGCCGCCAGCCCTTCGCGGGCGGGGAGGCCGAGGCGGCCGTCCCCGGCCTCGACCCCTCCTACCCGGCCGGCCTGGCCCTGGCCCGCGACGGCCGCACGGCGGTCGTCGGCCGCTCCACGGACGAGGACGGTACGACGATCCACCTCGCGCGCCAGGGCGAGGACCCGGTCGAGATCTACCGCCACCGGGAGTCGGCGGGCGTCGGCGACCTCTCGCACGACGGCTCCCTGATCGCCGTCGAGCACACCGAGCACGGCGACGCCATGCACGCGGCGCTGCGCGTGCTGCGCCCGGACGGCACACCGGTCGCCGAGCTGGACGACACCAGGGGCGGAACCGAGGAGCTGGGCCTGGAGGTGCTCGGCTTCGCGCCGGTCGACGGCGACACCCGCCTGCTCATCGGCCACCAGCGCCGGGGCCGCTGGGAGCCGCTGGTGTGGGACGTGGCCACGGGCGAGGAGACCGACCTCGCCCTGGACCTGCCGGGCGACGTCAGCGCCGAGTGGTATCCGGACGGCTCCGCCCTCCTCGTCGCCCACGGGTTCGAGGCCCGCAGCGAGCTGTTCCGCCTCGATCTGGCGACCCGCGAGCTGACCCGCATCCCCACCCCGCCCGGCACCGTCTCCGGCGCCACGGCCCGCCCCGACGGGAGCGTCGAGTACCTGTGGTCGTCGGCCGCCGAGCCCCCGGCGGTGCGCTCCACCTCCGGCGGGGTGGTCCTGGACCCGCCGGGCATGGCCTGCCCGCCGTCGGTGCCGGTGGAGGACGCTTGGGTGGAGGGCCCCGGCGGCCGCATCCACGCCCTGGTCCAGAAGCCCGCGGGCGCGACCGGCCCGCTCCCCACCGTCTTCGACCTGCACGGCGGCCCGACCTGGCACGACAGCGACTCCTTCGCCGCGGGCCCGGCCGCCTGGGTCGACCAGGGCTATGCGGTGATCCGCATCAACTACCGCGGCTCCACGGGCTACGGCCGCGCCTGGACCGACGCCCTGAAACACCGCGTCGGCCTGATCGAGCTGGAGGACGTGGCAGCGGTCCGCGACTGGGCGGTCTCCTCGGGCCTCGCCGACCCCGCCCGGCTGGTCCTCACCGGCGCCTCCTGGGGCGGCTACCTGACGCTGCTCGGCCTCGGCACCCAGCCCGCGGCGTGGACGGTGGGCATCGCGGTCGTGCCCGTCGCCGACTACGTCACCGCGTACCACGACGAGATGGAGGCCCTGAAGGCCATGGACCGCACCCTGCTCGGAGGCACCCCGGAGGAGGTCCCCGAGCGCTTCGAGGCGTCGTCCCCGCTGACCTACGTCGACCAGGTCAAGGCCCCCGTCTACATCTCGGCCGGGGTCAACGACCCCCGCTGCCCGATCCGCCAGATCGACAACTACGTCAAGCGCCTGGAGACGAGAGGCGCCACCCACGACGTGTACCGGTACGACGCCGGTCACGGCTCCCTGGTCGTGGACGAACGGATCAAGCAGGTGAGACTGGAGATGGACTTCGCGGCGCGGCACCTGGGCGCGCTCTAGGCCGACGGCCGGGGCGGCCGGGTGGGGCGGCCGGGTGGGACCGCCGCAGTGGTCAGCGCAGCTCCGCGAGACCTCTTCGGGTTGCGGCGACCACCACCCGGTCCCCCTCGTCCAGCACATGGCCCGGTGCCGTGTCCGTGCGGCCCTCCAGGGCCAGTACCCTCCAGGACCCGGCCCGGAAGGCGTCCCGTACGGTCCGCCCCTCCAGCTGGGGATGCCCGGCCACGTCGACCGCGGCGAACAGCAGCACCCTGCGCTCCACCGCGATGGCGCCCAGTACCTGCCGCCCCAGCATCGCCCCGGCGAACGCGGGCGCGGCCAGATGCGTGACGCTCCGGCTCCGGGTGAGGGCGTGCGGGTACGCGGCGCGCAGGGTGCGGTACACGGCGGTGGCGAAGTCGTCGTCGTACAGCCGCAGCACCACCCGCAGATCGGGCCGCACGTTCCGCGCGTACAGCACGGCCTCCAGGTTCGTGGTGTCCGCGCTGGTCACCGCGAGCAGCGCGTACGCCCGGTGGATCTTGGCGGACTCCAGCACCCCTTCCTGGGTGACGTCCCCGAGCACCACCGGCACCCGCAGCCGGCGCGCGGTGGCCAGTCCGCGCGCGTCCGGGTCGGACTCGACGCACACGACCGGGATGTTCAGCTCGCGCAGCCGGGTCAGCACCCGGGTGCCGATCTTGCCCAGGCCGAGCAGCACCACGTGCCCGCCGAGACCGCGCGGCGGTTTGCGCAGGGCGGAGGCGGTGCGGAAGGTGCCGAGCGCCTCCAGCACGGCCGCCAGCAGCACCGGAAGCAGCAGCAACCCGACGAGTCCGGAGAGGAGTTGGAGGATCTGCCGGCCCAGCGGAGCCCCGATGGCCGGGTTGTCGATCGCGAACAGGTCCAGGAGCGTGTAGTAGAAGGCGCGCAGCGGATGGATGCCGGGGGTGACCACCCACAGCGCGACGGCGAGCGCGACCACGCATGCCACCATGCCCGCCAGGGACCACCGCAGCCGCCGGGAGAACAGCGAGGCGAGCGGCGGCACCCCGCCCCGGCCGGGCGCGGCCGACTCCCCGCCGCCCGCCGACGACACCTGCTCCAGCACCATGGCCGCCCGCCCACCGGCCTGCTGTACCTCGTCGTCGTCCGGCAGCAGCCGGGGCTCCTGCTCCCCGCCGCCCTCGGGATCCGCGCCCGGGGAGAGCAGAGCGAGCGTGCACAGTCCGCTGCCCGCCTGCCGTTCGACGGCCCGCAGCAGCAGCCCTTCGGTCTGCACGACCTTGCTGGTGCCGGCGACGGCGGTGGCGGCCAGCGCGGGCGCGGCGGTGTCGGCGTCGGACAGCACGGTGGTGGACGCTTCCGGGCCGCCCCCGTCGTCGCCGAAGGCCAACGCGGCCGCCTGGTCGAGGAGTTCCTCGATGTGCTGGCCCAACCGCCGGTTGTAGAGCCGGAGGACGAGCCGCAGCCTGGGGTTGAGCCGGCGGGCGGTCAGCGCGGCGCGGATGTTGGTCTCGTCGTCCTCGAAGACGAGGGCGAGCGCGGCGGCCCGCTCCACCCCGGCCTCGGCGAGCACGGCCTCGGTGATCTCTGCGGCCTCCAAGACCCGTGCGGCGTCGGCGCCGTTGCCGCCGCTGCCGGTCCCGGTGGCCGTCGCGGCCGACCCGGACCCGGACCCGGTGCCGGTGCGGCCGACCGCGGCGCTGACCACACGGTCGAACAGCGCCGCCGAGGCGGACCTGGACCGTCCGACCACCGGGGGTCTGGCGGTGCGCTCGTTCGGCGGTACCACCAGGGTGACCTGCTCGCCGTAGACTCCGCGCAACTCGGCGGCCAGCCGGTGCGCGAGCCCGTCGTCTCCGCAGACCACCATGTGCGGGGCACGGGGCCCACCTTGATACGGAACGCTCGCCACGAGGGAAAAGACTGCCCCAAGGAGAGGAGTGGTTCCAGCAACGGGGTGAACACCCGCGGGACGACTCGCGTACGCAGGGGGAGGGAGCCAGGACAGCCGGAGGGAACCGCACGTGGCCATCACCGAAGACGCCCCACCCGGCGCGGAGGCCGGCCCCGCCGACGGGTCGCCCGCCCCGGAGGGCCGCAGGCTCAGCTCCCCGCTGGTGCTGACGCTGACCCTGCTCCTCGCGGTGCTCGCCCAGTCCCCGATCCGCGGGCTCCTCGGCACTCCGCTGATGCAGAGCTGGATGACGGTGTTCGTCGCGGTGACCGTGCAGGCCCTGCCGTTCCTGGTGCTCGGCGTCCTGCTGTCGGCCGCGATCGCGGTGTTCGTGCCGCCGTCCTTCTTCGCGCGCGCCCTGCCGCGCCGCCCTGCCCTGGCCGTCCCGGTCGCCGGGATCGCCGGCGCGATCCTGCCCGGCTGCGAGTGCGCCTCGGTGCCGGTGGCGGGCGCTCTGGTGCGCCGCGGCGTGACCCCTGCCGCAGCCCTGGCCTTCCTCCTCTCCGCCCCGGCGATCAACCCGATCGTGCTGACCGCCACCGCCGTCGCCTTCCCGCGCGACCCGCAGATGGTGCTCGGCCGGTTCCTGGCGAGCCTGCTGGTGGCGTGCGCGATGGGCTGGCTGTGGCAGCGGCTGGGCCGCACCGACTGGCTGCGCCCGCCGGCCCACGGAGCGCACGAGGGCGCGACGAAGGGGGAGGCTTTCTGGCACTCGGTGCGGCACGACACCATGCACGCGGGCGGCTTCCTGGTGCTCGGCGCGATGGCCGCGGCCACGCTGAAGGCGGCGACCCCGGCGGACTGGCTGCGCACGGCGGCCGGAAACCCCGTCTTCTCCGTGCTCGCCCTCGCCGTCCTGGCCGTCCTGCTCTCCATCTGTTCGGAGGCCGACGCGTTCGTCGCGGCCTCCCTCACCCAGTTCTCCCTGACGGCCAAGCTGGTGTTCCTGGTGGTGGGCCCGATGATCGACCTCAAGCTGTTCGCGATGCAGGCCGGAACCTTCGGCCGCGGCTTCGCCCTCCGCTTCGCCCCGGCCACCTTCGCGCTGGCCGTCGCGGGCGCCGTACTGACCTCGGCGGTGCTGCTGTGAACCGCCAGTCCCAGGCCGCCGTCCTGTTCCTGCTCGGCGCCGCCCTCCTCCACGCGGGCAGCACCGACCTGTATCTGCGCTACGTCAAAGCGGGCCTGCGCCCGCTGCTGCTGGCCTCCGGCGCGGTCCTCGTCGCGGCGGCGCTGGCGACGGTCTGGTACGAGCGCCGACGAGCCAGGGCCGCCCACGCCGAGCACGCCCACGCCGAGCACGCCCACCCCGATCACGCCCACCCCGAGCCGAGGATCTCCTGGCTCCTGCTGCTCCCTCTGCTCGCGCTCATCCTCATCGCCCCGCCCGCCCTCGGCTCCTACAGCGCCCTGCGCTCCGGTACGGCCCTGCAGAAGCCCTACGCCCTCGGACCGCTGCCCGGCGGCGACCCGGTACCGCTCTCCGTCGTCGACTACGCCTCCCGCGCCGCCTACGACCACGGCCGCTCCCTGCACGGCCGCCCGGTCCGGGTCACCGGTTTCCTCGCCCTGGACCGCTCGGGCGCGCCGTACCTGGTCCGCATGGCCCTCAACTGCTGTGCCGCGGACGCCCAGCCGGTCAAGATCGCGCTGACCGGCGACCTGCCCCCGGTCCTGCGCCCGGACGCCTGGCTGGAGGTGACCGGCACCTACACCCCGCGCCTCACCCACGACCCGGTCAACAACGGCCCCATCCCGTACCTGAAGGTGACGTCGACGAAACCGGTGCCGGTGCCGCACGACCCGTACGACGAGACCTGGAACACCTGACGTCGGATCACGGCAGTGCTCGACGGCGGCGGGCGCCTGCCCAGCGGCTCGGGGCGCCTACGCCTTGGTTCCCTTCGAGTCGAAGCGCTCCAAGTCCCGCAGCCAAGCATGAGCCGTGCCGTCCGACGGAGCCCGCCAGTCGCCTCGCGGAGAGAGCGAACCGCCCGCCGACACCTTCGGGCCGTTGGGCATGGCCGAGCGCTTGAACTGGGAGAACGCGAAGAAGCGGCGGATGAAGACCTCCAGCCAGTGCCGGATCTGCGCCAGGTCGTAGGAGCCGCGCTCGGCCTCCGGGAAGCCGGGCGGCCAGGCGCCGGCCTCGCGGTCGTGCCAGGCGTGCCAGGCGAGGAAGGCGATCTTGGAGGGCCGGAACCCGTGACGCAGCACGTGGAAGAGGGTGAAGTCGTGCAGCGCGTACGGGCCGATCTTGGATTCCGTCGACTGCATCTGCTCGCCCGGGACCAGCTCGGGGCTGATCTCGGTGTCCAGGATCGCGGCGAGGACCTTGCCGGTCTCCTCGTCGAACTGCCCGCTGCTGATGACCCAGCGGATGAGGTGCTGGATCAGCGTCTTGGGCACGCCGGAGTTGACGTTGTAGTGGCTCATCTGGTCGCCGACGCCGTACGTGGACCAGCCGAGCGCCAGCTCGGAGAGGTCGCCGGTGCCGAGGACGATGCCGCCGCGCTGGTTGGCGAGGCGGAACAGGTAGTCGGTGCGCAGGCCCGCCTGGACGTTCTCGAAGGTGACGTCGTACACCGGCTCGCCGGCGGCGAAGGGGTGGCCGATCTCCTTCAGCATCAGCCGCGCGGTCGGCGTGATGTCCAGCTCGGCCGCGGTGACACCGAGGGCCCGCATCAGCCGGTGCGCGTTGTCCTTGGTGTGGTCGCTGGTGGCGAAGCCGGGCAGGGTGAAGGCCAGGATGTCGCTCCGCGGGCGGCCCGCGCGGTCCATCGCCCGGGCGGCGACGATCAGCGCGTGCGTGGAGTCCAGGCCGCCGGAGACGCCGATGACGACCTTCGGGCCGCCGATCGACGCCAGGCGCTGCTGCAACCCCGCGACCTGGATGTTGTACGCCTCGTAGCAGTCGAGGGCGAGACGTTCGGCGTCGGCGGGGACGAAAGGGAAGCGTTCGACGCGGCGGCGCAGGCCCAGATCGGCCGTGGCCGGCGGGACGAGCGCGAAGGACACCGTGCGGAAGTCGCCGGTGCGCGCGGCGTGGGTGCGGCGGTTCTCGCCGAACGTGCCCATCCGCTGCCGCTCCTGCCGCAGCAGGTCCAGGTCGACGTCGGCGACCGCGTACTGCTCGCCGAGCGGGAAGCGCTCGCTCTCGGCCAGCAGCACCCCGTTCTCGTAGATGAGGGTCTGGCCGTCCCAGGACAGGTCGGTGGTCGACTCGCCGAGGCCGGCCGCCGCGTAGACGTAGGCGGCGAGGCAGCGGGAGGACGCGGAGCGGCACAGCAGCTTGCGGTCCTCGGCACGGCCGACCGTGATCGGGCTGCCCGAGAGGTTGACGAGGACGGTCGCCCCGGCCAGCGCCGCCTCCGCGCTCGGCGGCACCGGCACCCACATGTCCTCGCACACCTCCGCGTGCAGGACGAGCCCGGGCACGTCCGCCGCGGCGAACAGCAGGTCCACGCCGAACGGCACATCCGCGCCGCCGACCCGGATCGTTGCGCCGCGCTCGTCGTCGCCGCCCGCGATCTGCCGGCGCTCGTAGAACTCCCGGTAGTTCGGCGGGTACGACTTCGGTACGACGCCCAGGATCCGGCCGCGGTGCACGAGCACCGCGCAGTTGAAGATCCGGTCGCGGTGGCGCAGCGGGGCGCCCACGACCAGCACCGGCAGCAGGTCGGCCGACTCGGCCACGATCGTGCCGAGCGCCCTCTCGACGTCGTCGAGCAGGGCGTCCTGCAGCAGGAGGTCGTCGATCGCGTACCCGGACAGGCACAGCTCCGGGAACACGGCGACGGCGACGCCCTCCTCGGCGCACCGGCGCGCGTGGCGCAGGACCGCCTCTGCGTTGGCGGGCGGGTCGGCGATGACGGTGTGGCCCGTGCACGCGGCGACGCGCGCGAAGCCGTGCTGGTAGATCGACCAGAAGCTCAACGGGACCTCTTTCCGAAGCGGTGTCCTTACAGGAAGAAGCCTAGAAGGCCGGGCTGCCGGACCGTGTCCCCCACCGCCCACCTGCGGGTTTCAGCCGCAGCCCACTGCGGGTTTCAGCGCCCCGAAGCCCTCCCGGCCCGGCTGAAACCCGGTTGAGACCGATCTGAACCGCCCCGGCCGCACGCTCTATGGCATGACGACGACGGACCACGAACTCGCGATCGCGGCCACCGGGCTGCGCAAGACCTACGGGGACAGGCACGTCCTCGACGGCATCGACATCCAGGTGCCCGCCGGCACGGTCTTCTCCCTCCTCGGGCCGAACGGCGCGGGCAAGACCACGGTGGTCAACATCCTGTCCACGCTGATCCCCGCCGACGGGGGCGAGGCGCGGATCGCCGGGCACGGCATCACCGCCGAGGCCCAGGCGGTCCGGGCGGCCATCGGGGTCACCGGCCAGTTCTCCGCCGTGGACGGGCTGATCACCGGCGAGGAGAACATGCTGCTGATGGCCGACCTGCACCACCTCCCCCGCCGGGAGGGGCGGCGGGTCACCGCCGAGCTGCTGGCGCGCTTCGACCTGGTCGAGGCCGCGAAGAAGCCCGCCTCCACCTACTCCGGCGGCATGAAGCGCCGCCTCGACATCGCCATGACCCTGGTCGGCAACCCGCGGATCATCTTCCTCGACGAGCCCACCACCGGTCTCGACCCGCGTTCCCGGAACACCATGTGGCAGATCATCCGCGAGCTCGTCGCCGGCGGCGTCACCGTCTTCCTCACCACGCAGTACCTGGACGAGGCCGACGAGCTCGCCGACCGCATCGCCGTGCTCAACGGCGGCCGGATCGTCGCCGAGGGCAGCGCCGCGGAACTCAAGCGGCTCGTGCCCGGCGGTCACGTGCGGCTGCGGTTCTCCCACCCGGAGGCGTACGAGCGGGCGGCGACCGCGCTGCGCGAGACCACCCGCGACGACGAGGCGCTCACCCTGCAGATCCCCAGCGACGGCAGCCAGCGCGAGCTGCGCGCCATCCTCGACTGGCTGGACGCCGCCGCCGTCGAGGCCGACGAACTCTCCGTGCACACCCCGGACCTGGACGACGTGTTCTTCGCCCTGACCGGCAGTTCCGTACCCGCGCAGACCACCGACAAGGAGACCGTCCGATGAGCGCCGCCGGCTACGCGTTCCGCGACAACCTCACGATGCTGCGGCGCAACCTCCTGCACGCGCGCCGCTACCCCTCCCTCACCCTGAACATCATGCTCACCCCGGTGATGTTGCTGCTGCTGTTCGTCTACGTCTTCGGCAACGTGATGAGCGCCGGCATCAACGGCGGTCACGCGCACCGGGCCGACTACGTCGCCTACATCGTCCCCGGCATCCTTCTCATGACCGTGGGCATGACCGCACTCGGCACGGCGGTCTCCGTGGCCACCGACATGACCGAGGGCATCATGGCCCGGTTCCGCACCATGGCGATCTCCCGCGCCTCTGTGCTGATCGGCCATGTGCTCGGCAACGTGATCCAGACGTTGCTGGCTCTGGTGGCGATTCTCGGTATCGGACTCGCCATCGGCTTCCGGCCGAACGCGACGCCGGTGGAGTGGATCGCGGCGGCCGGGCTGATGGTGCTCGTCAGCCTCGCGCTGACCTGGATCGCGGTCGGTATGGGCCTGGCCAGCCCCAACGCGGAGGGTGCCAGCAACATGGGACTGCCGCTGACGATGCTGCCGCTGCTGTCCAGCGCGTTCGTGCCGGTGGACGCCATGCCGGGCTGGTTCCGCTGGTTCGCCGAGTACCAGCCGTTCTCGCCCGCCATCGAGACGCTGCGGGGGCTGCTGCTGGGCAGCGGGATCGGCACGAAGAACGCGGTGCTGGCCGTGGCGTGGTGCGTGGGGCTGAGCCTGCTGGGTTACCTGTGGTCCAAGGCGCAGTTCAGTCGCGAGCCGAAGAGGTGAATTCGGTCGGGCGCTACCGGCCCCCGGCGTCCGTCAGCTCCCGCAGTGCCTCCGCCCGCAACTCCTCCCGCCCCAGGGCGGCGTACCTCGACCTCGCGTCGGTGTACGCCGCCCCGTCGGCGTTCTCGGCCGCCTGCCGGGAGCGGGTCAGGGACAGGGTGGGGAACTCCCGTACCACCGGCATCCGTTCGGCCAGCGCCACCAGCCGTACGGCCGCCGGGTCGCCCTGGGCCAGCCGGGCGTGTCCGACCGCCAGCAACAACGTGCCGTACACCGGCAGTTCCACCGGGGACCCGTCGGCGGGCGAGCCGTCGGCCGGGGCACCGGACAGCAGACCGAGCAGCCGCACCCGCAACTCCTCGGTGAGCCCGGCGACCGGGTCCGGCCGGCCGTGCAGCGCGTGCGCGGCCACGGCGGCCGACTGCAGCTGCAGTGCCCACGGGTCCACGAAGGGATCGTCGGCGTACAGTGCAGAGGCCGTCCGTACTCCCTCCGCCGCCCGGCGCCACAGCCCGAGCCCGACCTCGGTCAGTCCCCGGGCCAGCGCGATCTCCGCCCTGGCCGGCAGCTCGGGGACGAACATCCGGTCCGACTCCGGCGGCTGGTCCAGGGTGGCGCGGCCCAGCCAGTACTCGGCCTCCTCGATGTCGCCCTTGTGCAGACAGGCCAGCACCAGCCCCCAGCGGACGCCGAGCAGGTCCGACGGGTCGCCGAACGCGTCCAGCGCGCTCAGTGCGGCGCGCAGATGGTCGTACGCCTCCGCGCCCCGCTCGGACTGCAGGCACAGCTCGCTGACCCGGCCGTGGCTGAGCAGGTGCATGGCCGGGTTGTTCAGCGGGGTGAGCGCGTCGACCATCCGGCGGGCACTGTCCAGGGCCCGCTCCGTGTCGTGACCGGCCTCCCACACGTAGCTGGCGACGCCCGAGGCGACACCCGCCAGCATCGGCGCGTCGGCCTCGCACAGCTGCCGCAGCCGGGCGAACTCCGGCGGCCGCATCTCCGGCACGGCGCACAGCACGACGGCCAGGGCCCGCACGAGGGTGTCCGGCGGGGCGGGCGGCAGCCGGCGCAGGGTCACCAACTGGCGTACGGCGCGCGGGCCGTGGCCCATGAAGAGGCTCGCCGCGCAGACCGCCGCCGCGCTGCGGGCCGGTTCCACGTCCTCGGGGTCGTCGGGCCGGAAGTGGGACAGCGGGCCGGCGGTGTCGGCGGCCAGCGAGGCCAGCCGGGCGTAGCTGGAGCCGGTGGCCCACAGGGAGGACAGGACGGCGGTGACGGCCGCGGTGGTGGGACCGTCGGCGCGGGCCAGGGCGTGCCGCAGGGCCAGGACGAGGTTGTCCTGCTCGGCGCGGATGCGTATCCAGGCGGGTACGGGGTCGCCGCTGTACAGCACGTCGTGGTGGGCCCGGCCGAAGTCCCGCGCCCAGGCCAGGAACCGGCCGCTCACCGCCTCCTCCTCGCCGGCCTCGGCGCGCTTGGCGGAGCCGAACTCCCGCAGTGTCTCCAGCATGCGGAAGCGCACTCCGGAGGGGCTGTCGTCCACCTTGACCAGGGACTGCCCGGCCAGCTGTTCCAGCAGGGCCAGCGCGTCCGCGGTCTCGCCGAGGACGTACTCCGCCGCGTCCTCGGTGAAGCCGCCGGGGAACACGGACAGGGCGCGCAGGGCGGCCTGGCCGTCGGGTTCCAGGAGGTTCCAGCTCCAGTCGACCACGGCCCGCAGGGTGCGGTGCCGTTCGGGTGCGTCGCGGGCGCCGCCGCGCAACAGCGCGAACCGGTCCCTCAGGCGGCTGGAGATGTCGGCCACGGAGAGCACCCGAACCCGGGCCGCGGCGAGCTCCACGGCGAGCGGCAGCCCGTCCAGGTGCCGGCAGATCTCGGTCACCGCGTCCGCGGGAAGTTCCACGCCGGGCCGGGCGGCGCGGGCCCGCTGGGTGAAGAGTTCCTCCGAGGTCGCCTGGGACAGCTCCGGCAGGGCGTACACCGACTCCGAACTCAGGCCCAGCGGGGCCCGGCTGGTGGCCAGGACCCGCAGCTTGCTCGACCGCGACACCAGCGCCTGGACGAGGGCGGCCGCACCGGCGACGACCTGCTCGCAGTTGTCCAGCACCAGCAGCACCGGCCCGGCGCCCAGCGCTGCGACGATGCCGCTCACCACGTCCGTGCCGCCGGTGAACTGCCGGCCCTCCCCGGCACCGACGGCCGAGGCCACCTCACCGGCCACGTCGTCGTCGTCGGTGACACCGGCCAGCGGGACGAAGTGCACCACGGGCTGCTCGGCCGCCCGGCTCACCGCGTGCGAGAGCCGGGTTTTGCCCAGCCCGCCGGGACCGACGACGGTGACGACCCGGGCCCCGCGCAGCAGTCCGGCCACGGCGGCGATGTCGGCGTCCCGCCCCAGCAGCGCATTCGGCTCGTGCGGCACACCATGGCGGACCGGCGCCACGTCGGCGCTGAGCAACTCCTGGTACACGGCGCGGAGTCCGGGCCCGGGATCGGTTCCCAGCTCGTCACGCAGCCGGCGCCGATAGGCGTCGTACCGGGTCAGCGCCGCGGCCCGCCGCGCGCCGGCGGCCTCGCAGCGCAGCAGCTCCGCCAGCACCTCCTCGTCCCGCGGCAGTTCCCCTGCCAGCTCGGCCAGGGGCGCCGCGGCCTCCTCCCGGCGGCCCAGCCGGGCGAGCGCGAGCGCGCGGGAACGGACCAGTGAACGGTGGGCCCGGACCCGGCCGGCCCGCAGCGCGACGAGCGGATCGTGCAGGTCCTCTCCCGTGTCCGCGCCCACGTTCCCGTCCCACAGCGCCAGCCCGGCCTCGGCCTCGGCCAGCGCACCGCCGTGGTCGCCCGCCCGTGCCCGTTCGGCGCTCGCCGTCTCGTGCAGCAGCAGC
The DNA here is from genome assembly GCF_040680195.1 of Streptomyces sp. NPDC052109. Classification (NCBI taxonomy): domain Bacteria; kingdom Bacillati; phylum Actinomycetota; class Actinomycetes; order Kitasatosporales; family Streptomycetaceae; genus Streptomyces; species Streptomyces sp. NPDC052109. Next base: position 370,927 of record NZ_JBFAWF010000005.1, read on the forward strand.
GCGGAACTGTCGACCTGCGTCTCCTCCAGCGCCAGCCGGTAGCCGGTCGGTGTGCTCACCACCAGCTCCGCACCGACCTGCGCCCGCAGCCGCGACACCAGGACCTGAACGGCCTTGCCCGGCCGCTCGGGCTGCTCGTCGACCCACAGCCCCGCCACGAGCCGCCCCGTGCTGCACCCGGCCCGCAGGTCCTCCGCGAGCAACGCCAACAGTCCGCGCAACCGGGGCGCGGTGATCTCCCGGCCACGGCAGGCGACTCGGGACAGCAGGGTCAACTCGGTGGTCACGCCGTGAAGACTAGGGCGTTTCCCCGGACCCGGGCAGGGAGCGGCCGCTCCGTCCGCCGCGGCGACCCCACCCGCCCCCGGCGCGGCGTCACCCGTCGGACAGCCGGGCCTCCTCCAGGTCCAGCGAGCGCTGCAAGCGGCGTCGCGTCGTGTCGCTTATGGCGTGGGCGTCGTAGAGCCGTTGCAGTTCGACTGTCTCGACGGTGATCAGGTCGCGCCGGAGCTGGCGGTAGACCCGGTCGGCGGACTCGGTGCCCGGACCGGTGGTGCCCTCGCCGGCGAGGCGGTCGCGGGCGTCGTCGAGGCGGGCGTTCAGGCCCCGGCGGAGACGGTCCATGACGACCTCGGGCGCGACCTCCAGTTCCGCCAGCTCCTCCAGGCGGGCCAGGCCGGCGTGGGCGAGGCGGGCGCGGGCCTCGGCCTCCTCGCGGGCGGTGTGCGCGGGCTCCAGGGCGATGCCGGAGGCGCGGACGACCGGGGCGAGGGTGAAGCCCTGGACGACGAGGGTGACGACCACGACGGAGGTCGTCAGGACCAGCACCAGCGGGCGGTCGGCGAGCGGCGCGCCGTTCCGCGCGACCTCCGGGATCGACAGCGCGGCGGCCAGCGGCATCACCCCGCGCGTGCCCGCCCAGGTCAGCACCATCGGCACCCGCCAGTTCGGCCTGCCGATCCCGCCCTTGCGCTGTACCAGCGCCGACAGCGGCGCCAGCCACAGCATCCGTACGGCGACGAGCGTGGCGGCCACGGCGAGGGCGTACAGGGGCCAGGTACGGTCGCCGTCCGCCAGGGCCCGCACCTGGGAGGGGAGGGCCAGCCCGATGAGGCTGAAGACCACGCTCTCCAGGAGGAAGACGACCGTGCCGTAGACGGCGTGCAGCTGGAGCCGGATGCGGGCGTTGGTGAGCCGGTCGCCGCGTCCGCCCAGCACCACCCCGGCGACCACGCAGGACGTGACCCCGGAGGTGTGGGCGGCCTCCGCGAGCAGATAGGCGGCATACGGGGTGACCAGGGCGATCACCGTCTCCAGGACGGGGTCCTCGGTGCGCCGCCGGATCAGGGCGATCACGCCGGCCACCGCGGCCCCGATCACCGTGCCACCGCCGGCGAGCAGCAGGAACTCACCGCCGGCCGCCCCCCAGTCCGCGGCGGCCGAGGCGATGGCGATGCCCGCCGCCACCCGGACCAGCACCAGGGAGGTCGCGTCGTTGAACAGGCTCTCCGCCTGGACCAGGACCTGGACGCGCGGGGGCAGGGCGAGCCGGCGGCCGAGCGCGGTCACCGCCACCGGGTCGGTGCTGGCCAGGACCGCGCCCAGCACGAACGCCATCTGCCAGGACAGCGGGGTGAGCCAGGCGGCCACCGCGGCCACGGCCGCCGCCGAGGCGAGCACCAGCCCTATGGCGAGGATCCCGACCGGTTTCCACACCGCGTGCAGCTCCCGCCAGGGCATGTCCTCGGCGCTCGCGTACAGCAGCGGCGGCAGCACCACCAGGCCGATGATCTCGGGGCTGATCTGGATCTGCGGGGTGCCCGGGAGCAGGGCCACCGCGAGTCCGGCGACCACCAGCAGCGACGGGGCGGGGATGCGCCGGCGGCGCGCGAAGGTGGCGACCACCGTGGCGAGGATCACGAGGGCGAGAACCGTACCGACGCTGCGCATGCCGTCCCCCGGGGATGCGGAAGGGGATTGCGGAAGCCGCTCCGGCTCCCGGCCGACCAGACTTCCCGGCACACCTGGCCTCACCCTATCGGGCCACGTCACATCAAAACAGCGTCAAGGTCGCCGGGACCTGCGCCAAGGAATCGCCAACAGCGGCAACGGCCGGCCCGCGAGGCGGCTTCCTTGGGAGGAGGAACCCTCCCGCGGAGGGGAGGATCGGTGAGCGGAGCGCGTCGGCGGCGATGAGTGACGTACGGCCCGGACGACTGAAGGTCTACCTCGGCGCGGCCCCGGGGGTCGGCAAGACCTACCGGATGCTCGACGAGGGGCGCCGCCGTGCCGCCCGCGGGGCGGACGTGGTGATCGGGTTCGCGGAGTGCCACGGACGCCCGTGCACGGAGGCGATGCTCGACGGCCTGGAGACCGTCGGCCGTGTGTCCTGCTCGTACCGGGGCGGGGCGTTCGAGGAGATGGACCTGGGCGCGGTCCTGGACCGGCATCCCCAGGTGGCGATCGTCGACGAGTTCGCCCACAGCAACGTCCCCGGCGACGGCCGCAACCCCAAGCGCTGGCAGGACATCGAGACCCTGCTCGACGCCGGCATCGACGTGGTCACCGCCCTGAACATCCAGCACCTGGAATCCCTCAACGACGTGGTCGAGAAGATCACCGGGGTGCCGCAGCACGAGACCGTGCCCGACGAGGTGGTACGGCGGGCCTGGCAGATCGAGCTGGTGGACATGCCCCCCGAGGGGCTGCGCCGGCGCATGGCGCACGGGAACATCTACGCCCCCGAGAAGATCGACGCCGCGCTCGCCAACTACTTCCGGCCCGGCAACCTCACCGCCCTGCGCCAGCTGGCGCTGCTGTGGACGGCCGACCGGGTCGACGAGGCCCTGCAGGAGTACCGCTCGCAGCACGGCATCGGGCGGGTGTGGGAGACCCGGGAGCGGGTCGTGGTCGCCCTGACCGGCGGCCCGGAGGGCGACACGCTGGTACGGCGGGCCGCCCGCATCGCAGACCGGTCCGCCGGCGGCGATCTGCTCGCCGTGCACGTGGCCCGCAGCGACGGCCTCGCCGCCGGGGTCTCGCACGCCTCGCTCGCCCGGCAGCGCCGGCTCGTGGAGGACCTCGGCGGCAGCTACCACTCGGTCGTCGGCGACGACGTGCCCACCGCCCTGGTGGAGTTCGCGCGCGCCGAGAACGCCACCCAGCTGGTCCTCGGCACCAGCAGGCGGGGGCGGCTCGCGCGGTTCCTGACCGGGCCCGGTACCGGGGAGACGGTGACCGAGCTGTCCGGCGACATCGACGTCCACCGGGTCACCCATGAGCGGGCCGGCCGCGGCACCCTGCTGCCGTCCCGGCGCCGCACCCTGTCGACCGCCCGGCTGATCGCCGGACCGGTGGCCGGACTGGTGCTGCCCGTCCTCCTCACCGCTCTCCTCGCCCAGCTGCGCGGCACGCTCAACCTGACCAGCGAGGCCCTGCTGTTCCTGCTCGCCGTGGTCGGCGTGGCCTGCATAGGCGGGGTCGCGTCCGCGGTGATCGCGTCCGTGACGGCGTCCCTGCTGCTCAACTACTGGTTCATCCCGCCCATCGGCGCCTTCACGCTGGACGACCCCAACGCCCTGGTGGCCCTGACGGTGTTCGCGGTCGTCGCGGCCACCGTCGCCGCGGTCGTGGACCGCTCGCTGCGCCTGTCGCGCCGCTCCGCCCGGGCCACGGCCGAGGCGGAGACCATGTCGTCGCTGGCCGGCAGCATCGTGCGCGGCGAGGCCACCATCCCGGCCCTGCTGGAGCGCACCCGGGAGACCTTCGGCATGGAGTCGGCGGACCTGGTGGACGAGCCGCCGGACGCGCCCGGGGTGACCGCCGTCCCCGCGGGTCCCGGCGCCTTCCTCGCGCTGCGGGGGCGCACGCTGTCCTCGTCCGAGCGGCGCGTCCTGGCCGCGTTCGCCGCGCACGTGGGCTCCGCGGTGGAGCGGGCCCGGCTGGCCGAGGCGGCGGCCGAGGTGGAGCCGGTGAAGGCCGCCGACCGGCTGCGCACCGCCCTGCTGCGGGCCGTCGGCCACGACCTGCGCACCCCGCTGGCCGCCGGCTGGGCCGCCGTCACCTCGCTGCGCAGCCGTGACGTCGCCTTCACCGAGGAGGACCGCGACGAACTCCTCGCCACCGCCGACGAGTCCATGGCCAAGCTCAGCCGGCTGGTGGACAACCTCCTCGACCTCAGCCGGCTGGAGGCCGGCGCGCTCACCCTCGACCTGCGCCCGACCTCCCTGGAGGAGGTGCTGCCGCCGGCGCTGGCCGACGTGTCCGGGGTGCGGGTGGCGGACGTGGAGGACATCCCGGCGGTGCTGGCCGACCCGCCGCTGCTGGAGCGGGTGATCGCCAACCTGGTCGGCAACGCCGCCCGGCACACCCCGCCCGGCAGGACGGTACTGGTCACGGCCAGTGCCCTGGCCGGCCGGGTGGAGCTGCGGGTGGTGGACCGGGGGCCCGGACTCCCCGCCGACGGCCGCGACCGGCTCTTCGAGCCCTTCCAGCGCCTCGGCGACACCGACAACGCCACCGGTCTCGGGCTCGGCCTCGCCCTCGCACGGGGCCTGACCGAGGCCATGAACGGCACCCTCGGCCCCGAGGACACCCCCGGCGGCGGCCTCACGATGGTGGTGTCGCTGCCGCTCGCGGCCCCGATCGTGGATGCCGAACCGACCGAGCAGATCGCAGGAGGCCCGTGACGAGCGGCGTGACCGGTACCCGGAGGCCGCTCCGTACGGAGACCCGCGCGCACCCGACCTGGGCCGGGCGGGACCGGCTCGCCCTGACGGCGGCCCCCGCCACGCCGGGAACAGGGGCGGCCGCTTCCTGCCCACCCGCGGCCCGGGGCCCCGTTCCTCCACCGTCAAGATCCCGTCAAGGACGGCCGGGCGAGCGCGAAAATGCCGCAAGGAACGGGCGGACACGGCCCAGGACGGACAGAACCTGGGTGCACCCGCGCGCCGTTCAGCCCTCGCGCGCGGCCGAAGGAAGAAGGAGCACGCGCCCATGTCCGTCCTGACCACCGAGCAGCCGGATGCCGTTCCCGCCGGCGAGGAGCCGCCTGATACCGGCGAACGCCACCGGCTGACCGCCGTCACGGGACTCGCCGCCCTGTCGCTGGACGCGATGGCGTCGGTGGCCTACGGCCCCGAGGCGATCGTCCTCGTCCTCGCCGCCGCGGGCGCGCACGGACTGGGCTTCACCCTGCCGGTGACCCTGGCCATCGCCGCGCTGCTCGCGGTGCTGGTCGCCTCCTACCGGCAGGTGATCGCGGCCTTCCCGGACGGCGGCGGCTCCTACGCGGTGGCGAAGGCGCACCTGGGGGCGCGCACGAGCCTGGTGGCCGCCGCCTCGCTGGTGCTGGACTACGTGCTCAACGTGGCGGTCGCGGTGACGGCCGGCGTGGCGGCCCTGACCTCCGCCTTCCCCGCCCTCTACGACGACCGGCTGTGGCTGTGCCTGGCGGTGCTCGCGCTGATCACGGGCGTCAACCTGCGCGGGATCGTGGAGTCGGCGAAGGCGTTCATCGTGCCGACGGCCGTGTTCGTCGGCGCGATCTTCGTGCTGATCGTCGTCGGCCTGTTCCGCTCCCATCCGGTGAGCACGGCGACCGCGGCCGGGCACGCCTCGGTGGTCGCGGGCAACGCCACCAGCGTGGGTGTGCTCCTTCTGCTCAAGGCTTTCGCTTCCGGCTGTGCCGCGCTGACCGGCGTCGAGGCGATCGCCAACGCAGTCCCCACCTTCCGCGTCCCGCGCGTCAGGCGTGCCCAGCGGGCGGAGGTCGCCCTCGGCGCCGTACTCGGTCTGATGCTGATCGGGCTGTCGGTGCTGATCGGCCGCTTCCACCTCCAGCCGGTCGCGGGCGTCACGGTCCTCGCCCAGCTCGCGGACGCCTCCCTCGGCCACAACGGGGCGTTCTACGTCATCCAGTTCGCGACGACGCTCCTGCTGGCGCTGTCCGCGAACACCTCCTTCGGCGGGCTGCCGGTGCTGCTGAAGCTGCTCGCCCGCGACAACTACGCCCCGCACGTCTTCGCGCTCAAGGCCGACCACCAGGTCCACCGGCACGGCGTCCTCGCGCTCGCCGTCGTCTCGGCCGCGCTGCTGGTCTTCTCCGGCGGTGACACCAACACCCTGGTGCCGATGTTCGCCATCGGCGTCTTCGTCGGCTTCACCGTCGCCCAGGTGGGCATGGTCCGCCACTGGCGGCTCGAAAGGGGCCCCGGTTGGCGTGGAAAGGCGCTGCTGAACGGCTTCGGCGCGGTGCTCACCGGGGTCGCCACCGTCGTCGTCACGGCGAGCAAGTTCACCGAGGGGGCGTGGCTGATCGTCATCGCCCTGCCGCTGCTGGTGGTCGCCTTCGTCGCGGTGCACCGTGCCTACGGCCGGATCGGCGAGCGGCTCGGACTCGGCCGCATTCCGCAGGCCCCCCACCGCCAGCGCTCGCTCGTGGTCGTCCCGGTGTCCACCCTGTCCCGGCTGACCTCGGAGGCCCTCACCGCGGCCGGCTCCCTCGGCGACGAGGTCCGCGCCGTGACGGTCTGCTACCCGGACCCCGAGGACCGGGCCCAGCTGCACGCGCTGGAGCGGTCCTGGGCGGAATGGGACCCGGGAGTGCCGCTGGTCCGGCTGACCTGCGAGCGGCGCACCCTCGGGCGCCCCATCGCCGCCTACGTCCGTGAGGTGGCCGCCCGCGAGCCCGGCACCCGGGTCACCGTGCTGATCCCGGAGGCCGAGCCCGAGCGGCTGTGGCAGCGCCTGCTGCAGAACCAGCGGGGCGCCGTCGTGGCACACGCGGTGCGGCGGGAGACGGACGCGGCGATCTGCCGGCTGCGGTTCCGGCTGTGACCGGGGGCGGCTGACGCCGCTGCGATCCAGGACCCGGCCCACGTCTCACGGCGACTGTGAGCCGGGTCACTGTGTGTGACGGGGGGCTGCTCGACGGTGTGGGACCAGGGCTCGTAAGAGACCCGTCAAGGGCGTGAGCGCGGCCGTATGAGAGGCGTCAACGGGTGGCCGGATCCGGCCGGACAGGCGCTTTCCTCGAATCGTCCGTTTCAACCGAACCTCACTCCAGGAGTTCGCGATGGCCGATCTGGCCTTCGTCGTCACCGTGCTCGCGGGTTTCGCGCTGGTGGCTCTCGTCGCCAAGGGGGTGACGAAGCTGTGACCGTCGAAAACGTCGTCGGCCTGGTCGTGGCCGTCGCCCTGCTGGGCTATCTCGTCCTCGCCCTGATCTTCCCGGAGAGGTTCTGAGACACCCCATGGGCCCCGTACTTGCAGGCGTGCTCCAGCTGCTCGCCCTCATAGGCGCACTGGCGCTCGCCTACGTCCCCGTCGGCACTTACATGGCCAAGGTCTACTCCTCGAAGCGGCACCTGCGCGTCGAGAAGTGGATCTACAAGGCCATCGGCGCCAACCCCGACGCCGAGATGACCTGGCCCGCGTACCTGCGCGGCGTCCTGGCCTTCTCGGCCGTCAGCGTCCTCTTCCTCTACCTCCTCCAGCGGCTGCAGGGCGTCCTGCCCGGCTCGCTGCACTTCTCCTCGGTCAACCCGGCGCAGTCGTTCAACACGGCCGTGTCCTTCGTGACCAACACCAACTGGCAGTCGTACTACGGCGAGCAGACCATGGGTCACGTCGTGCAGACCGCCGGTCTGGCCGTGCAGAACTTCGTCTCCGCGGCCGTCGGCATCGCCGTCGCCGTGGCCCTGGTGCGCGGCTTCGCCCGCTCCCGCACCGGTGAGCTCGGCAACTTCTGGTCCGACCTGGTGCGCGGCACGCTGCGCATCCTGGTGCCCGGTGCCGCGATCGCTGCCGTGATCCTGGTCGCCTGCGGCGCCATCCAGAACTTCTCCGGCATCCACGAGGTCGGGCAGTTCATGGGCGGCTCGCAGCAGTGGAACGGCGGCGCGGTCGCCTCTCAGGAGGCCATCAAGGAACTGGGCACGAACGGCGGCGGCTACTTCAACGCCAACTCCGCCCACCCCTTCGAGAATCCGACCCCGTTCACGAACCTCTTCGAGATCTTCCTGCTCCTGGTGATCCCGTTCTCGCTGACCCGCACCTTCGGCGTGATGGTCGGCAGCGTGAAGCAGGGGTACGCCATCCTCGCCACGATGTTCACCATCTGGCTCGGCTTCACCGCCCTGATGATGTGGACCGAGTTCGCCCACCACGGCCCGGCGCTCCAGGCCGCGGGCGGCGCGATGGAGGGCAAGGAGGTCCGCTTCGGCGTCGGCGGCTCCTCGATCTTCGCCGTCGCCACGACCCTGACGTCGACCGGCGCGGTGAACTCCTTCCACTCCTCCTTCACCGGCCTCGGCGGCGGCATCACCATGCTGAGCATGATGCTGGGCGAGATCGCGCCCGGCGGTACCGGCTCCGGCCTGTACGGCATCCTGATCATGGCCGTGATCGCGGTGTTCATCGCCGGCCTGATGGTGGGCCGTACACCCGAGTACCTGGGCAAGAAGATCGGCGGCCGCGAGATGAAGCTCGCCGCCTGCTACATCCTCATCACCCCCGCCCTGGTGCTGGTCTTCACCGCGGCCTCCATGGCCCTGCCGACCCCGCCGCACTCGATGCTCAACTCCGGCGCGCACGGATTCTCCGAAGTCCTGTACGCCTTCACCTCGGCGGCCAACAACAACGGCTCGGCCTTCGCCGGCCTGAACGCGAACACCGACTGGTTCAACACCATGACCGGGCTCGCGATGCTGCTCGGCCGCTTCCTGCCCATGATCTTCGTCCTGGCCCTGGCCGGCTCGCTCGCCGAGCAGAAGCCGGTCCCGGTCACCGCGGGCACCCTGCGCACCGAGAAGCCGTTGTTCACCGGCCTGCTGGTCGGCGCGATCCTGATCATCACCGGTCTCACGTACTTCCCGGCCCTCGCGCTGGGCCCGCTCGCGGAAGGGCTGGCGTGATGACGACCGACATCGAGAAGCACGAGGACTCCATGTCCACTCCCACCCTTGCGCCCCACCAGGACGCACCGACCGGGCACAAGCCCGCCGAGGGCCGTGTAGGAGCGGGCCTCTTCGATCCCAAGCAGCTCCTGAAGTCCCTGCCGGAGGCGCTCCGCAAGCTCGACCCGCGGGTGATGGTCAAGTCGCCCGTGATGTTCGTGGTGTGGATCGGGTCCGTGCTGACCACCGTCTTCTCCTTCAAGGACCCGGGCGACTGGTTCGGCTGGGCGATCAGCGCCTGGCTGTGGCTGACGGTGATCTTCGCCAACCTGGCGGAGGCGGTCGCCGAGGGACGCGGCAAGGCGCAGGCCGACACCCTGCGCAAGGCCAAGACCGACACCGTCGCCCGCCGGCTCCTCGCGGACGGTTCCGAGGAGCAGGTCCCCGGCACCGCGCTGACCATCGGCGATCTGGTGGTCTGCGAGGCCGGCGACGTCATCCCCGGTGACGGTGACGTCGTCGAGGGCGTCGCCTCGGTCGACGAGTCGGCGATCACCGGCGAGTCGGCCCCGGTCATCCGGGAGTCCGGTGGCGACCGGTCGGCCGTCACGGGCGGTACGAAGGTCCTCTCCGACCGGATCGTCATCAAGATCACGACGAAGCCCGGCGAGACCTTCATCGACCGGATGATCAGCCTGGTGGAGGGCGCGGCCCGGCAGAAGACCCCCAACGAGATCGCGCTGAACATCCTGCTCGCCTCGCTGACCATCGTCTTCCTGCTGGCCTGCGCCACTCTGCCGCCGTTCGCGGACTACGCGGGCACGCACCTGACCATGGTCGTGCTGGTGGCCCTGCTGGTCTGTCTGATCCCGACCACCATCGGCGCGCTGCTGTCGGCCATCGGCATCGCGGGCATGGACCGGCTGGTGCAGCGCAACGTGCTCGCCATGTCCGGGCGTGCGGTCGAGGCCGCGGGTGACGTCTCCACCCTGCTGCTGGACAAGACCGGCACCATCACCCTCGGCAACCGCCAGGCCGCCGAGTTCGTGCCGGTGAAGGGCACCACCGAGGCGGAGGTGGCCGACGCGGCCCAGCTGTCCTCGCTGGCCGACGAGACGCCCGAGGGCCGCTCGATCGTGGTCCTGGCGAAGGAGAGGTACGGGCTGCGCGAACGCCACCAGGGCGAGCTGGCCGGCGCCGAGTGGATCGAGTTCACCGCCCAGACCCGGATGTCGGGTGTGGACGTCGACGGCCGCAGGATCCGCAAGGGCGCCACCGCCTCGGTCATCGCCTGGGTCGAGCAGCAGGGCGGCACGGTCGCCGAGGACGCGGACGGCATGGCCAACCGCATCTCCGGGGCGGGCGGCACCCCGCTGCTGGTCGCCGTCCACGACGACAGGGGCGCCCGCGTCCTGGGTGTCATCCACCTCAAGGACGTCGTCAAGGAGGGCATGCGGGAGCGGTTCGAGGAGCTGCGCCGCATGGGCATCAAGACGGTCATGATCACGGGTGACAACCCGCTGACCGCGAAGGCGATCGCCGAGGAGGCGGGCGTCGACGACTTCCTCGCGGAGGCCACTCCCGAGGACAAGATGGCCCTCATCAAGCGGGAGCAGGCCGGCGGCAAGCTGGTCGCGATGACCGGTGACGGCACGAACGACGCCCCGGCGCTCGCGCAGGCGGACGTCGGCGTGGCGATGAACACCGGTACGTCGGCCGCCAAGGAGGCCGGCAACATGGTCGACCTCGACTCCAACCCGACCAAGCTGATCGAGATCGTGGAGATCGGCAAGCAGCTGCTGATCACGCGCGGCGCGCTGACCACGTTCTCCATCGCCAACGACGTCGCGAAGTACTTCGCGATCATCCCGGCGCTGTTCGCGGCGGTCTACCCGGGCCTGGACAAGCTGAACATCATGCACCTGTCCTCGCCGAACTCCGCGATCCTGTCCGCGGTGATCTTCAACGCGCTGATCATCATCGCGCTGGTGCCGCTGTCCCTGAAGGGCGTGCAGTACCGGCCGGTCAGCGCCGACAGGATGCTCCGACGGAACCTCGGGATCTACGGCATCGGCGGCCTGATCGCGCCCTTCATCGGCATCAAGATCATCGACATGCTCATCTCCCTCATCCCCGGAATCGGCTGATCGTCATGAACAACTCCTTCGTGAACACGGCCCGGTTGCTGGGCGCGGGTCTGCGGGCCCTGCTCGTGCTGACCCTGGTGACCGGGGTCGTCTACCCGCTGGTGGTCACCGGCATCGCCCAGGCGGCGTTCTCCACCAAGGCGAACGGCTCGCAGATCAAGGCGGACGGCAGGGTCGTCGGCTCGTCCCTCATCGGGCAACAGGGCTACAGCCTCAGGTACTTCCAGCCCCGCCCGGCGAACGGCCTCGGCACCAACAGCGTCAACCCGCGGTACAAGCTGATCCTGTCGGGTGCCACCAATCTGTCCGCGGACAGCAAAGTGCTCCTCAAGCAGGTCGAGGACGCCAAGGCCAAGGTGGTCAAGGACAACTCCGTCCCCGGCTACACCGTGAAGCCGTCCGACGTACCCGCCGACGCCGTCACCTCCTCCGGCTCCGGACTGGACCCGGACATCTCCCCGGCCTACGCCGACCTCCAGGTCCACCGCGTCGCGGAGAAGAACGGCCTGTCCGTGGCCGCGGTCGAGAAGCTGGTCAAGGACCACACCACCGGCCGGACGCTCGGCTTCATGGGGGAGCCCCGCGTGAACGTCCTCGAACTCAACGTCGGGCTCAAGGACCTCGTGGCGCAGAAGTGACCGCCTTACGCGATCCCGCGACGGGAGTCGGCATCTCGGTGTGCCGACTCCCGCAGGCATGACAGGAGAGGCACACACACCCATGACCCGGGTGCTCGTGGTGGAGGACGACCCGCAGCTCGTACGGGCCCTCGTCATCAACTTGCAGGCACGGCACTACGGCGTGGACGCCGCGCCCGACGGCGCCACGGCCCTCCGGCTCGCCGCCTCGCGCCAGCCCGACGCGGTGCTGCTGGACCTCGGCCTGCCCGACATGGACGGCGTCGAGGTCATCAAGGGCCTGCGCGGCTGGAGCCGCGTGCCGGTCCTGGTCCTGTCCGCACGGCAGGCCTCCGACGAGAAGGTGGCCGCGCTGGACGCCGGCGCCGACGACTACATCACCAAACCGTTCAGCATGGACGAACTCCTGGCCCGGCTGCGGGCCGCCGTCCGCCGTACCGAGGACATCCCGCTGGTCCCCTCGGCGACGCTGGTCGAGACGGAGCACTTCACCCTCGACCTGCTCGCCAAGAAGGCCGTGCGGGACGGGCGGGACGTACGGCTGACTCCCACCGAGTGGCACCTGCTGGAGATCCTGGTGACCAGCCCCGGCCGGCTGATCACGCAGAAACAGCTGCTCCAGGAGGTCTGGGGGGTCTCGCAGAGCAACAAGACCAACTATCTGCGGGTCTACATGGCCCAGCTCCGCCGCAAGCTGGAGGCGGACCCGTCCCGGCCCGTCCATCTGATCACCGAGCCCGGCATGGGCTACCGCTTCGAGGGATGACATGGCACGCGGCAGGCTCCGGATCTACCTCGGCGCGGCACCCGGCGTCGGCAAGACGTACGCGATGCTGTCCGAGGCGCACCGCCGTATCGAGCGCGGCACCGACTGCGTCGTCGCCTTCGTCGAACACCACCACCGGCCCCGTACCGAGGTGATGCTGCACGGCCTGGAACAGGTGCCGCGCAGGGAACTCCCTTACAGGGGCGGCGTCTTCACCGAGATGGACGTGGATGCCGTCCTGCGGCGCGCCCCCACCGTCGTCCTCGTCGACGAGCTCGCCCACACCAACGTCCCCGGCTCGCGCAACGCCAAGCGCTGGCAGGACGTCGAGGAGCTGCTCGCCGCCGGCATCGACGTGATCTCGACCGTCAACATCCAGCACCTCGAATCCCTGGGGGACCTGGTCGAGTCGATCACCGGAGTGCGGCAGCGCGAGACGGTCCCGGACGAGGTGGTACGGCGGGCCGACCAGATCGAACTGGTCGACATGTCCCCGCAGGCGCTGCGCCGCCGCATGGCGCACGGCAACATCTACAAGCCGGACAAGGTCGACGCGGCCCTGTCCAACTACTTCCGGCCCGGAAACCTCACGGCGCTGCGGGAGTTGGCGCTGCTGTGGGTGGCGGACCGGGTCGACGAGTACCTGAACGAGTACCGCCGCGAGCACCGGGTGTCGACGATCTGGGGATCCCGGGAGCGGATCGTGGTCGGGCTGACCGGCGGCCCCGAGGGCCGCACCCTGATCCGGCGTGCGGCCCGCCTGGCCGAGAAGGGCGCCGGCGGTGAGGTGCTCGCCGTCTACATCTCCCGCAGCGACGGCCTGACCTCGGCCTCCCCGAAGGAACTGGCCGTTCAGCGCACCCTGGTGGAGGACCTCGGCGGCACCTTCCACCACGTCGTCGGCGACGACATACCGGCCGCCCTGCTGGACTTCGCCCGCGGCGTGAACGCCACCCAGATCGTGCTGGGCGTCTCCCGCCGCCGCAGCTGGCAGTACGTCTTCGGGCCGGGCGTCGGCTCCACGGTCGCCCGCGAGTCCGGCCCCGACCTCGACGTCCACCTCATCACGCACGACGAGGCGGGCAAGGGCCGCGGACTGCCGGTGGCGCGCGGTGCCCGCCTCGGCCGCTCCCGGGTCATCCGGGGCTGGCTCGTCGGCGTGCTCGGCCCGGTCCCGCTGACCTGGCTGCTCACCGGCGCCGCCCCGCCCGTCGGCCTCGCCAACGACATGCTGCTGTTCCTGACGCTGACGGTGGCGGCGGCCCTGCTGGGCGGCCTCTTCCCGGCGCTGGCCTCAGCGGTCGTGGGCTCGCTGCTGCTGAACTGGTACTTCACCCCGCCGGTCCACACCCTGACCATCGCCGACCCCAAGAACATCGTCGCCATCGCGATCTTCGTCGGCGTCGCCGTGTCCGTGGCCTCGGTGGTGGACCTCGCCGCCCGCCGCACCCACCAGGCCGCCCGGCTGCGCGCCGAGTCCGAGATCCTCTCCTTCCTCGCCGGAAACGTGCTGCGGGGCGAGACCTCGCTGCAGGAGCTGCTGGAGCGGGTCCGGGAGACCTTCGGCATGGAGTCGGTCGCCCTGCTGGAGCGCACCGGCGAGACGGATCCCTGGACCTGCGCCGGCAGTGTGGGGCCCGGAGCCGCGCGGATCCCGGAGGACGCCGACGTCGACGTCCCCGTCGGCGACCACATGGCCCTCTCCCTGTGCGGCCGGGTGCTGCCCGCCGCCGACCGCCGGGTGCTGGCCGCGTTCGCCGCCCAGGCCGCCGTCGTCCTGGACCGCCAGCGCCTGCAGAGCCAGGCCGACCGGGCCAAGGAACTCGCCGAGGGCAACCGCATCAGGACCGCGCTGCTCGCCGCCGTCAGCCACGACCTGCGCACCCCGCTCGCCGGCATCAAGGCCGCGGTGACGTCGCTGCGTTCCGACGACGTCGAGTGGTCCGCGCGGGACCAGGCGGAGTTGCTGCAGGCCATCGAGGAGGGCGCCGACCGGCTCGACCACCTCGTCGGCAACCTGCTGGACATGTCCCGCCTGCAGACCGGCACGGTGACCCCGATCATCCGCGAGACCGACCTGGACGAGGTCGTGCCGATGGCGCTCGGCGGGGTGCCCGAGGACAGCGTGGAGCTGGACATCCCCGAGACGCTGCCCATGGTGTACGTCGACCGCGGTCTGCTGGAGCGGGCCGTGGCCAACGTCGTGGAGAACGCCGTCAAGTACAGCCCGCCCGGGGGGAAGGTCCTCGTCTCCGCGAGCGCCCTCGCCGACCGGGTCGAGGTACGGGTGGTGGACCGCGGGCCGGGCGTGCCGGACGAGGCCAAGGGGCGCATCTTCGAGCCCTTCCAGCGGTACGGGGACGCTCCGCGCGGGGTCGGCGTCGGCCTCGGGCTCGCGGTCGCGCGCGGGTTCGCCGAGGCGGTCTCCGGCACGTTGCTCGCCGAGGACACGCCGGGGGGCGGGCTCACCATGGTCCTCGCGGTGCCGACCGCGCCGGCCGGTGAGAGCCGGCGCGGGGGGCTGCCCACGCCGTGAGCGCGGGTGAGCGGATGGCCGGTCGGGCGGTTCCCCGCGCCCCGGAGGGAGCTGCGGTGCCGTCGGCTCCGCAGCGCCGCGGCACTCCGCCGGCGCCGGCGAGCGGAGCAACCGGGTCAGGACTCGGGCGGCGCCGTGTCCAGCTCCCGCTCCAGATGCCCCGTGTGCAACCCCAGCCGCCACACGTTCCGCCGGTGCACCGCGGCCAACTCGCCCTGCAGCGGCGACGGCGGCACCGCGAGGACGGGACACGTGGCGCGGGCCAGGCAGTAGCGGCCGACCGACGGCCACAGCGCCCGGCGCACCCGCCCGCGCTGTCCGGCGCCGACCACGAGGACGTCGTCGTCCCGGTCGGCCATCCGCACCAGCGCCGGCCCGGGCGAGCCCCGCACGACGAGCGCCTGCCCCGGCAACCCGGTGTCCGTGCCGCCGAACACCTCACGCAGGGCCCTGATCAGCCGGTCCCGCGCCACCCGCTCCCACTCCTCGGCCATGACGGCCGCGGACGGGAACCTGCGGGCGGCGAGATCGCCCTCCGGCGGCTGCCAGCACAGCACCGGCCAGAGCTCCGCGCCCCGGCACCCGGCCTCGTACGCGGCTCGGCCCAGGGCGGTCGCACCGCCCAGTGAGCCGCTGACTCCCACCACGACCCGGGCGGCCGCAGGCGGGCGGTGGTCGGACATGGCCCCTCCTCGAAATCCCTTCCATCACACCCCGCCCCGGCGCCCCCGAACAGTTCGCACGCCCGTTCCTGACACCCTTCTGACGACCCCTCCCGGCCCTCTCACCAGCGGCGTCAGCGTCCCGTCAAGGTCGTGCGGATCGCCGTCAGCGTCACGTCAGGGGCCGCCCGGGACCCCGGGGCGCCGGGCATACCGTCGACACCGCGCCCCGGTCCGCCTCCCCGTGTCCGGGGCTCCCAGATCCCCCGCTCCCTGCCTTTCGGGAGGCACCCCATGACAGAACCCCGCTACGGCGAAGACCCCGAGCCCTCCGATCCGTTCCCGGCCGGACCGCTGTACGTCCCGGTCCGGCCGGGGCCCTCCGGGTGCGCGGCCCGGCTCTTCCGCACCCCGCTCGGCGACCGCACGGCCGTCGGCTTCACCTCCGAGCGCCGGCTGGCCGCCACCCTGGGCGCCGGGCAGGCGTGGATCCGCCTCGCCGAGCCCGCGCTGCGCGCCCTGACCACGCCGCTCGGAGTCACCCACCTCACGGTGGACCCGCAGTTCACCGCCCCGGCGCCCACGCCGGTCACCCACGAGATCCCCGTGCTGCGCGTCGCACGGATCGCCTGAGCGGGGAGGACGACGATGACCACGGTTCACGAACCCGGCACCACGGGCCGCCTGTTGGTGTGGCCCGCCTCCACCACCGAGTCGGCCCACGGCGACCTCGCCGTGGGCGGCGTACCGCTCGCCGAGGTCGCCGACCGCTTCGGCACCCCCGTCTACGTCCTGGACGAGGCCGAGGTGCGCGACCGCTGCCGTACCTACCGGGACGCCTTCCCGGACGCCGAAGTCCTCTACGCGGCCAAGGCGTTCCTGTGCCGGGCCATGGCCCACTGGATGGACGAGGAGGGCCTGGGCCTGGACGTGTGCTCCGCCGGTGAGCTCGAACTCGCCGTCACCACCGGCTTCCCGCCGGAGCGGATCGTGCTGCACGGCAACGCCAAGTCCCCGCGCGACCTGGACACCGCGCTGCGCCTCGGCGTCGGCCGCATCGTCATCGACAGTCCCGCCGAGATCGCGCGGCTCGCCGCCGCCGTCGGGCCGGACGGTCACCAGAAGGTGATGGTGCGGGTCGTCCCCGGCATCAGCGCCGGCGCACACGACAAGATCCGCACCGGCACCGAGAACCAGAAGTTCGGCCTGTCCATCTCCGACGGCTACGCCCAGCACGCCATCGCCCGCATACTCGACCAGCCCCAGCTCGAACTCACGGGCCTGCACTGCCACCTGGGTTCGCAGATCAGCAGCGTCAAGCCGTATCTCGTCGCCGTGCGGCGGATGGTCGGCCTGATGGCGCGGCTGTACGAGCAGCACGGACTGGTCCTGCCCGAACTCGACCTCGGCGGCGGCCACGGCATCGCCTACCGCCCCGGTGAGGCGGCACTGGACCTGACGGCACTGGCCCGCAGGGTCCGCGCGGAGCTCGCCGACGCCTGCGCGACGGCCGGCCTGCCGGTCCCGCGCCTGCTCATCGAGCCGGGCCGGGCGATCGCGGGCCCCGCCGGGATCGCCGTGTACCGCGTCCTGTCCGTGAAGCACACGGGCGAGCACGTGTTCGTGGCCGTGGACGGCGGCATGAGCGACAACCCGCGCCCCGCCCTGTACGGCGTACGGTACGCGCCGCGCCTGATCGGCCGGCACAGCACGGCGGAGCCCGCCCGGGTCGCCGTGGTCGGCCGGCACTGCGAGGCGGGCGACGTCCTGGCCGCCGACGCGGAACTCCCCGCCGACACCCGCCCCGGAGACCTGCTCGCCGTACCGGTGGCCGGCGCCTACCACCTGTCCATGGCCTCCGGCTACAACCTGGTCGGCCGCCCACCCGTGGTGGCCGTACGCGACGGCCTCGCCCGCCTCCTGGTCCGCCGCGAGTCCCTGGCGGACATCCGCGCCCGCGACGTGGGCCTGTAGCCGGTACGACTCCCGGGCGGGCCGGTCTTCCCTCTCACGCCGGCCGACCCGCCCGGGCCTCTTGGAGCACCCCACCGCCCCGCACCGCATGCCGGGGCCGACTGCCCGGCCGGCCGTGGCGAGATCCCGACGGTGTTCGGCCCGGCACGTCGCGAACGGCGACCGGTCCGGTGGTGTGCACGCCGCCGTACCGGGCGGGAGTGTGGTCCCCGAGCGGTTGATCGGCACGGCACGTCGGACCGGCGAGGCCTCGGCGCGTGGACGCCGAGGCCTCCTCGGCGTCAGCCGACGCGCAGGGTGAGGGCCGCGGTGTGGAGCTTGCCGCCGGTACGGAACTGGAGGAACAGCCGCCAGTTCCCGGACCGGGCGAACTCGGCGTGGAAGGTCAGCGTCGGTCCGCCGTGGCCGCCGTCGGCCTTCGTCTCCGGGTGGAGGTGGGCGAAGGCGAGGTCGCCCTGGTGGAAGGCGGTCAGGTGGGCGTAGGTGGCGAGGTAGGGCTGGAGATCGGTGACCGGCTTTCCGTCCCGGGAGACGGTGGCGGTCAGCTGGTGCGCCATGCCCGCCATCGGATCGCCCTTCACCGCCACGGTGTAGCCGTCGACGGTGACGGTGCCGGACGCCTGGGGCAGGGGTGAGGTCATCACCATGCCGGACACCTTCACGGTGCGGCTGAGGACGAACCCCTTGCCCTTGCCCGCGCCGCTGCCGGGGGTGAAGGAGGCGTACAGCCGCCAGGTGCCCGGCCGCAGCGTGGCCAGCGGCGCGGTCCAGGTGCCGTTTCCGGCCATGGCCGGGTGCAGGTGCTGGAAGCCGGTGAGGTCGGAGCGGACGGCGTAGAAGTGCATCCGCTTGGTCTGGTCGACGGCGAAGTCGGTGACCGGCCTGCCGTCCGGCCCGGTGATGGCGAAGCGGTACGCGGCCGCCCTGCCCGCGGGGAGGGCCGAGGCCGGGGAGGTCATCGCGTAGCCGTCCTCGGCGGCGGCCAGGCCGTTGGCGGTGGACGCGGTGTCCATGCCGGGCATCGACGCCATGCCGTCGTCCGAGGCCGAGACCGAGGCGGACGGTGTGGCGCCGTGGTGCATGCCGCCCATGGCGGAGCCGTGGTCGGGGTCGCCGTCGGAGCCCGTGCCGCAGGCGGCGAGGGGCAGGGCGAGGGCCGCGGTGGCGGCGGCCGCCGCGAGGGCGCGGCGGGGCGTGCGGAAGCGCTGGGACATGCGTGTGTCTTTCCAGGTGGGCGCCGTGAGACGGCGCGGGCGGCGTGAGACCTGCGCGGGATCGCGGCGACGAGCCGCGGCCCGGGGTCCCGTCACGTCCGCGCGACGCACACCTGGAGCAGGAGAGGACGTCCGCCGCCCGGCGGACCTCGGCGGCGGGTGCCGCCGGAACCGGGCCGGACCCACGGCAGCAGGCCGGCGGCCGGAAGCAGGAGCGCGACCGCCGCGCCCGGGGGCGCCGGGATCTCCGAGCGGGGCGTGGTGGCCTGACAGAGCGCACCACGCATGGCCTCGTCCACCCGGAGGGCAGCCTTGCCCCCCACGACCACGCCCGTCCCCGCCGCCGTCTGGGGATGACCGGCCGCCCTCTCCGGGTGCTCGGCCGTCATCCCGGGGTGGTGGGCAGGGTGCTCGGCCGTCGGGATGGCCGTCGAGTGCGTGACGGCGGTGTCCGGCGTGGCCCCGTGGCAGCCGCCCGCGGCCGCGGCCGGGCCGCCGTGCATGAGGAACAGCCCGAGCAGCACCGCGACCAGGACCGAGGGCCGCACCGCCGAGCGGTGACGGGCCCCGGCCGTGCCGGCGGCGGGCTGCGCGAGGATCACGGCTCCACCTTAAGGGGAGGCACGAACGGGGACGCGGGCAAGCGCGGCCGACCGGGTGACCCGACGGGCCTCCGGACCACCGACCGGTGAGCGAGCAGGGCGTGAGGAACAACAACCCGCTGCGGCCCCGTAGTTGTACGGCGCTCACCCGAGCCCACACAAGCATTCCTGTCCGCCGGTCAGGCCGCCGGCTTTGACGTGGTGCGCGGCCGGCACGCGGGGAGGCGACCCCTGTTACCTTCACGCTGTGCCGAACACGGAACCGGAAGCAGCCG
This sequence comes from Streptomyces sp. NPDC052109, assembly GCF_040680195.1. Lineage (NCBI taxonomy): Bacteria > Bacillati > Actinomycetota > Actinomycetes > Kitasatosporales > Streptomycetaceae > Streptomyces > Streptomyces sp. NPDC052109. Next base: position 390,638 of record NZ_JBFAWF010000005.1, read on the forward strand.
GGACCGAGCCCCCCGCCGGGGCAGCGGTGAGCGTCCCGCCGCCGCCGGCCGGGCGGACGCCGCCGGCTGGGCGGAGGTGGCCGGCCGGGCGGAGGTGGCCGGCTCGGCGCATGCGGTCGCCCCGGCGGATGTGGCCGGCCCGGCAGATGTGGCCGCTGTACGCGGCCGGGTTCACCACGGCCTTCGGCGCACACGGCATCGCCGCCAACCTCGGCGGTCACGCCGCGGGCGCGGTCACCTCGCTGCTGGTCCTGGGGGGCCTTCTCGCGCTCTACGACGGCGCGGAGGCTGTCCTCAAGCCGGTCTTCGGCACCCTCGCCGACCGCGTCGGCGCGCGCCCCGTGCTGATCGGCGGACTCGTCGCCTTCGCCGCGGCCTCCGCGCTGTACGCCCTCGCGGACAGCCCCGGCTGGCTCTGGGCCGCCCGCCTCGGGCAGGGCGCCGCGGCCTCCGCCTTCTCCCCGTCCGCCGCCACGCTCGTCGCCCGCCTCAACCCGGCCGCCAAGCACGGCCGCGCCTTCGGAAGCTATGGCTTCCACAAGTCCGTCGGCTACACGCTGGGCCCGCTGCTCGGCGGTGTCCTGGTGTGGGCCGGCGGGCTGCGGCTGCTGTTCGCCGTGCTCGCGGTGCTCGGCACGGCGGTCGCCGGCTGGGCCGCGCTCGCCGTCCCCGTCGTACCCCCGCTGCCGAAGGCCCGGCAGACGGTGCTGGATCTGGCCCGGCGGCTGGCCGACCCGGCCTTCTTGGTCCCGACGTCCGCGCTGGCCGCGGCGACCGCCGCCCTGTCGGTCGGCGTGGGCTTCCTGCCGGTCTCGGGCCGGGCGGCCGGATTGGGCACGGTGGCCACCGGTGCCGCCGTATCCGTGCTCGCCGCCTGTGCGGCCGTGGTCCAGCCCCGGGCCGGGCGGGCGCGGGACGCCGGGCGCCTGACCACCCGGTCCGGCATCGCGGCGGGCCTGCTGGTGACCGCCGCCGGGCTGGGCTGCGCGACGCTGCCGGGTCTGACCGGGGTCCTGCCCGGCGCCGCCCTGATCGGTGTCGGGACGGGTCTGATCACCCCGCTCGGTTTCGCGGCCCTGGCCGCCGCCACCCCGGCCGAGCGGCTCGGCCAGACCATGGGCGCCGCCGAACTCGGCCGCGAACTGGGCGACGCGGGCGGACCGTTGCTGGTCGCGGTGGTCGCCTCGCTCACCACCCTCACCCACGGCTACGCGGCCCTCGCCATCCTGCTGGCCCTGGGCCCGGCACTCGCCCTCGTACGACGCCGGGCCCCCACGCGGGAGCGCTCGTAGGGTGGACGACCACTGCCCTCGTCCCCTCGACCAGCAGTCCGCGCCTGCACGTGTGGCACGGCGGCTGTCGTGGACTCGCCGAGCACGGGCCGCTCGGCCTGACGGAGTGGCCCGACCAGGCGGGGCGTGCCACCCGAGTCGAGGACGGTGCGGGGATGACCGAGAAGAGTCCTTTCGCACGCGGCCAGGTGGACCGAGGCGATCGGCGCCGTCGGCGTTGTCCACGTGGCCGGAGGCATCGACGGTGATCGCAGTATCGCCGAGCCCCTCGATGTGACCAACCATGCCGGTACCTGCTCGGTGAGGGGCCCCGTCGGGCCCTTCGTCCTTCCAGTACGCGCGCCGTCTCCACCCGGCACGGCAGCCACCACCTGGTCAGCTCGGTCGTTGGCTCTGTGGTCAGTACTGGGTGTTGAGATCCGTGCCCTTGGGAGCCCGCCAGCAGCCGGAGACGATGTTGATCAGGATCTTCGGTTCCTTCTCGTGGCTGGCCGTCGGGCTCGATACCCAGAGTTCGGCGTTCACGGAGAAGGGCTCGGTCTTGGAGTCCGCCGTGAGTTCCAGGGTCTTGTCCTTGCTCTTGTTCGGGCCGTAGTGGACGATCTTCCACCCCTTCCCGGGAAGGCCCTCCCGCAGCCGCTGGAAGCCTGCCTTCAACTCGTCCTCGGACATGTCGTAGACCGACCATGGGTGAACGGTCTGGTAGAGGTGCTCGGGGTCCTGGTCACAGGTGGAGATGCTCGGACCCGGTTCGGTGACTTTGCCGGAGGGGAGGTTGATCAAGTCGTAGATCTGACTGGATACGGCCTTCGCCTTCTCACGAGCTTTGTCCACGTCGAGGACGGTGGGCTTCGAGCTGGTCGTCTCGTGCGTTGCCGCAGCGTCTGCTTTGTGATCCATGGTGTTCGAGCAACCTGTTCCGGTGAGGGAGAGGGCGGTGATAGTGACCGCGATACCAAGCCGATTGCCCCGGAAGCGGCGACGGGACGGGGGGATCAATTGTCCTCCTGGACCTTGTCATAGCGGCCGACGACTACCGCTGCCTGGTTCTTGAGGCTGTCCGATCTTTCGTCCCAGTAACCGCTATGACCGCTGGTGTCGACGTGCATCCTGTGGGCACCGAATGCCTCGTCCGACGGGACCGTCTGAACGTAACCGGCATCGTAGGGCAGCCCGTGGAAGGTCTGGACGCCCCATTTGTAGCCACCGAGGTGGGCGATCTTGCCGCCCAGTGGGACCGCGTCGTCGCCTGCGGCCTCGGACCAGACGTGGTTCTTGCCGACGTCCAGATCACTCGCGTCGCCGACCAGCATGCCGGGGCTGCCCGCCACGACGATGTCATCCGCAGCAATGTGCCCGGGGGCCTTGGACGCGGCGCCCACGGTGGTGGATCCGTAACTGTGGCCGATGACGGTGGTGTGGCTGGCGTCCGGGCCGCCCTGGACCGTCTGCAGACCGTCCAGGAAATTGTTGAGCTTGGGTGCGCCGTCGTAGGCCCAGTGCTTCTCCATGGCCTCGGGGGCGATGCCCTGCGGGGCGTCGTATCCGATCCACGTGATCGTCGAGGTTGACTGGCTGACTGACATGCTGCGGGCTTCCTTCCACACCCGCGTCATGCGCCCGATGTCCCCTCCGGCCCCCGCCAACTTCGACTTCGTCCCTGGCACATAGACCGCTGTGTTGTCCGCCGTGTCCGGGTTGCCGTTCGCCACGATGGCGTGACCATTGCCCTTGACGTCGAAGCCCAGAAGGTAGGCCGGCGGCAAGCCGTCGATGCCAGTCTGGTCGAAACGGGACTGGATGGCGTTCATACCGTCGAGCTGCCCCTTGAGCCGACCACCGCCCATGGCCTCCCAAGCGGTCCACTCCGGATTGCGAATCAGCCCGCCTGCGGTGACGACCGTCTTGGACGGCTCCGGGCCCAGTGCGTCAAGTTCGCTCTTGACCTGGACACGCGACTCGTCCAGCACGATCCGGTTGGACGAGTCGCGGACCACGCTCGGTAGGCCGTCGAGGGCGCCGATCTCTGCCGGATACAGCGTCTGGTACTCCTCGCGCTCCCCTTGCGTGAGGCCGTCCCACCACTTCTTGTTGTCAGCCGGGGACTTGCCTTGCGGAATGCTGTCCTTACTGAGGTAGGTGCCCACCGTCTTCTGGACATCGCCCATGTCGTGGGCCTCGTCCAGGAGCATGTCGTCGGTCACGGCCAAGCCGTCCGGAGCCTTCAGCTCGCGCAGGATCTTTGCGTACCGGTTGTCGATCTCGATGGCGCTGTTCACCGCCTGCGAGATGCGCTCGGCAATGTCCTCGGCCCTGCCCTCGTTGGGGTCGCCATTCGCCTCGCTTGCGCCGGGCAGGTACGGGACGGGGGCGCCTGGCTTGGCGGTTCCGGTACCGGAGGAGGTGCCGGGGGCCATGGGGAGCTCGGTGCTCCTCGGGTACTCGACCGAGCCGTCCTCATTCACCGTGAACTTGAGATCGGCCGCGTCGTCGAGGGCCTGCTTCAGCTTCTTCTGGGCACCGGACAGTTCGGAGGCGAGAGCGTTCAGAGCCGTACGGACGAGACCGCATTCGCTGTGGATGTACTGGTAGTTCCGGCCCAGCTGGGTCAGATCCCGCTCGGCCGAGGTCTGCGCCTGACCCTTCTGCGTGGCACGGAGCGGGCCGGCCATTTCGTGGTCGGCCCGGATGCGTGCGGCGTCGGCCCGGTTGCTGACCATGCTCCAGCCGTCGGCCGCGTCCTCGTACTCGGATAACTTCGCGTCGCGCAGCTGCTGCCATGTGGGCATGCTCGCCTCACCGCGCCCAATCGGGCTTGTTGCCACCGACGTTCACGCCGTTGACCTCGCCGGCGACGGCGGGATCGATCTCGCCGAAGTCCCGGCCGGCCTTGGCGAGCGCGCCGTGCAACCGATCGCACTCGTTGCGCACCGAGGTCAGCCGCTTCTCCCAGGTGGGCAGGATTTCGTTCAGCGCGGCGGTGCTCGTGAAGCCGGCGGTCCCTCCCTTGACGCCATCGTGGGCCGTTTTGAGCTCCGTCAGCCCTGTGTTCGTGACCGTCCGCAGATCCTGAGCCACGCCGGAAGCCTTGGTCCACGGACCCTTCGACGCCTTCAGATCAGGAGCCGACCCGCCGGGGGTACTGCTCGACCCACCGCCTCCCGGATCGGCCAGCTGGTCGATCTGCATCCGCTGGGCCGCACCCGCCTTGAGCTGCTCCCACTCGTCCCACGCCATGCGTGGCCCCCTTATCTCCTTGTATGCCGCCGAGTTGTGGTGAACGTGCGACCGCGACGCTGCGGTGGCCAAGGAGCACATTAGTAACGCTGCGTCGATTACCCCATCCGTATCAGTCACCAGCCCGTCTGGGTATGCATACTCAGACAGCCCCAGGTCCTCCATGGGACGGGGGGTGTCCGGCGAGACCGGCGGCGCGTACGACGAGGGCGTGAACCCACGGGCGACTAGTGCGCTAGCCCCGGAGGGGGCGCGGTCGTTGGGGGCGGAATCGCGGTTTTCCGCGGCTTCCGGACGACGACGGCAACCGCGATCCCTGCTCCGAGAAGTACGACAGTGCCCACGCCCAGCGCGATTCAGGGGGGTACTGCTGTCCCGAGACGCGGGCGCGTTGCCGCCCTTTGCCCGAGCATCGCAGTCTTCGGATCCCGAAGCTTTCGGCGAAGCCGACTGAGACGCCGCTGCCTTGAAGTCCGGGAGCGGGTACGCGTTAGCCGGGTCGGCGTCATCTGGGCTCTGCAAGCGATGCGCGACCGCATGATGCCGTAGCCGATGGCGCCGTTGCGCTTGTGTCCTGTCTCGATTGATCTGGTCCGCCGCCCGTAGATGGTGTCCGTCGTCTCGATCGTTGTGGTCCGCCGGCGGCGTTTCGAAGTGACTGCAAGACTGCATGTCGAGCCAGGTCTGGCTACCCGCCCG